>CAZWPX010000076.1:0-23055 GCA_964636125.1 uncultured Desulfobacterales bacterium
CCGTGACTATGCGGCTGTCTCGGAGAGAAGCTGGCTGGCTGAGCCGGTCTACGCGGCACTGCTCTATCCCGAAAAAACGGACACCTCCCGACAGGTATTCCTGAAAGAGCTTCGCCGGACCTCACCGGCTAAGACGATGAATTTCAACCGGCTCATTGAAAAAGTCGGAGCCGCGACGGACCGATTTGTTGCGGCCATCCAATGGGATCAGTATCTGCTCGTGGGGGTGACCGTTTCCCTGTGTCAGTTGACGGCGACCCTGTACCTTACGCGGGAAATCAAAAGACGCTTTCCGGGTGTACCGATTGTTGTCGGGGGTTCCAGCGCGGCCGGAGCATCTGGCCGGGGGCTGGTCAGCGCTTTCAGCTGGATTGATTTCGCGGTACAAGGTGAGGGTGAACAACCCCTGCTGCAGCTGGTCCAGGCCGCCCGGTCAGGGGCCCTTGCCTCGATTTCCGATGCCCCGGCCATCTTCTTTCGCGGGAATGAAGAGACCCGCCGATTTCCAAAATTCGACCAGCTGGAAACGCTTCACGCTCTTCCGCCCCCCGATTATGCAGACTATTTCAAGTTGTTGAAAGGGTTTGCGGTGGATAAGCGGTTTTTCCCGGTGGTCCCGGTGGAGACCTCCCGGGGTTGCTGGTGGCAAAAGAAACTCAGCTGTGGGCACAGGGGCTGTGCGTTTTGCAACCTGAACACCCAGTGGGCCGGTTATCGAACCAAAAAGGCCGCCCATTTTATCGCGGAACTGGATACCCTCAAGCACAGGCATCAACTCCTGAATTTCAGTTTTACGGACAACGCCCTCCCTGCAAAAACAGCAAGGCAGCTGTTCACAACCCTGGCGGCCGCCGGTCACGACTATTCTTTCTTCGGAGAGATCAGGGCCTCAACGGATTTTAAAACCCTGGCGGCCATGCGCCAGGCCGGGCTCGATACCGTGCAGATCGGGATCGAGGCGCTCAGCACCCGTCTGCTGCACAAGTTGAACAAAGGCACTACCGCCATTGAGAATATTGAAATTATGAAGCACTGCGAGGAGCTGGGGATTGAGAACCGGTCGAACCTGATTATCCGGTTTCCCGGCGCAGATGATGACGATGTGGCTCAGACCCTCCGGGCCATCGAGTTCGCCCAGATTTTCAGGCCGCTTAAACCGGTGCGGTTCTGGCTGGGGCTCGGCAGTCCGGTCTGCAGTGATCCGACGGCCTACGGCATAACGTCGCATTTTAACCATCCCCATTACGCGGCGTTGTTCCCGCGTGAAATTTGTGATCAGGTACCTTTTATTATCCGGGCTTACCGCGGCGGCCAGGGGCGGCAAGCAAAACTCTGGGCGCCTGTCCTGCAGCGGATCAAGGCCTGGGATGCGGCTTATGCCCGGTTGAAGGCCCGGAGCGGCGGACAACCGCTATTGAGCTACCAGGATGGCGGGGATTTCATCCTTATCCGGCAGCTGCGCGCCGACGGTCGCCCCAACCACCACCGGTTGACCGGGTCATCCCGGGAGATCTACCTGTTTTGCCGGCATCACCGTGGTATAAAAGCTATAGAAAATAAATTTCCGGGGTTCACCCGCGTCCAGATCAAAGGATTCCTGGTGGAGATGGTGGCCAAGAAACTCATGTTTTCAGACGCCGGTCGGTACCTGAGCCTGGCGGTTAGAACGCCCTGATCTAAGGGCTCGCGCAAAAATAACTTCACATTTTCAAAGCCCAACCATCTCAATCGGCGGTGTTGCAAAAATGCGAAATATGCCCGATATTTCTTAATTTTTGCGCCTTGCTGATTGAGCGCTTGAACCCTGAAAATTTGCGAACTTATTTTTGCGCGAACCCTTAGCCCGCCAGCTCCGCAGGAGGGGCATTACTGTGTTCAGTAATAGAAACAAATTTCTTTCGGCCGGGAACTTTTACCCTGGCCTGTAAATCAACATCACCAAGGATAGGGGTTGTCTTCAATGAAGGTATCATACACACAGAAAATCAAATACGCGGATGTTGATACACACCTTAATCAGAAACTGGGTTCAGTTTTTAAGCTTATCCAGGAAGCGGCCGTCCGCCATTCGGAACAGGTGGGTTTTGACACGCAGACCCTGCTGGACCGGGGTGAAGTCTGGGTCCTGAATGCCATGGCGGCCGAGATCTACCGCTACCCGGAGCTGGGTGAAGAGGTCCGGGTGGTGACCTGGCACAAAAAAAGCAAAGGGTTTAAGGCTTTTCGAGATTTTTTCATCTATGCGGGCAGTGAGAAACTGGCGGCCGCCACGAGCCTTTGGCTCTACTTCGATATCAACAGGAAAAGGCTCCTGCGCGTACCGGTAGAGACCGGCCGCCTCTACACGACCGAGGCGGGAGATGCCATCGCGGGCGTTGTGGAGACCTGGAATCCGGATGAACAATTCACGCCTGAATTTGAAACCGGCATTACCATACGCGACAGCGATTTCGATCCCCTCAATCATGTGAACAATGCGGTCTATTTAGACTATCTGGAAACCCTTACAGCCCGATTTTTTGAAAGCAAGAAAACAATTACGGGTATAAAAATCCAATATAAGAAAGAAATCGGCAGGGAGGTGCCCCTGGTGCATGCGGGCCTGGCACAGACTGCGGCCGGATGCTGTTTTAAACTCTTTGATGGAGAGCATCTGTTTGCGGCCGGCGAAATAGATTTTGCGGCCGGTAAATAAAGCCGCTATAATAGGACATCCAAATTCAGCAGGGGAATGACATGGAACCTGGGAATTTCTCGATAAGTTTAACCGTGAACATTTCTGGTATAATACCGGGAGTGTGTATACGACCAGTTACACGGGGAAAAATTGGAAGTTGCGCTCAAGTTTTCAAAAGTACACCAATTCGTAGAAAAGGGCCTGTCTAAAATGAATTTCAAATTGAAAGGAAATCCTGGTGACCAATAACGATATCCTGCGGCGAATTCGCTACACTTTTATTTATGACGATTCAGAAATGACGGATATTTTTAGTCTGGCTGATTATACGGTTACGGAGGGGCAGGTTCGCAACTGGTTGAAAAAAGAGGACGACCCTGCCTATCAAAAATGCGGCGACGCCCAGTTGGCGATCTTTCTTAACGGATTGATCAATGCGAAACGCGGTAAGAAAGAGGGGGCCCAGCCGGCGACAGAGAAGCGTTTGACGAACAATATGATTTTCATGAAATTGAAAATCGCACTGAATTTAAAGGCGGAAGACATACTGGAGATTCTGGGCCTGGCAAAATTCCAACTCAGTAAACACGAGTTGAGTGCGTTTTTTCGCAGGCCGGGCCACAAGCACCATCGCGACTGTAAGGATCAGGTTTTGCGCAATTTTTTAAAAGGTGTGCAGCTTAAGTATCGCCCTGATGTTTAATGTTGCGGGTTTCTTTTTCCAGGGCTTTGTAAATATACGCATTATACTCACCTCCCCTGGCACCGCTGGGGCGGTGTGCGATTCTGTCTCCAGCCTATCGGCCTGAACAAAGCCACCCGATTTGCGGGTGGCTGTGGGCGGCACAATACTTACCAGTTTTCCCCGAGCAGCTCAAAATGAGCCTGGGGATGGGCACAGGCCGGGCACATTTCCGGTGCGGCCATACCTTCATGCAGGTAGCCACAGTTGCGGCAGCGCCAGACGACGCTCTGTTCTCTTTTGAAGACGCTGTTGGCCTCGATGTTGCCGGCCAGTTCCACATACCGTTTTTCATGCTGCTTTTCGGCCACCGAAATCATCTCCCAGATCATGGCTGCGGCTGCGAACCCTTCATCCCGGGCAACCTGGGCGAAACCGGGGTACAGTTCGGTGTGCTCGAAGCGTTCCCCGGCTGCGGAAGCCTTCAAGTTTTCCAGGGTGGACCCGACAACACCGGCCGGAAAGGCTGCTGTGATCTCTACTTCGCCGCCTTCCAGGAGGCTGAAAAAGCGTTTGGCGTGTTCTTTTTCCTGGTTGGCTGTCTCGGCAAAAATGTCGGCAATCTGGACATAACCGTCTTTTTTGGCCTGGCTCGCGAAATAGGTGTAACGGTTGCGGGCCTGTGATTCACCGGCAAAAGATCCCAATAGATTTTTTTCTGTCTGGCTGCCTTTCAAAGTGGGCATGTTTTCTCTCCTTTTTTGGCTTGATCTATGTTTGGATCCACCCTGTGACGGGCGGGCATGGGGTTACATTTTTAACCGGGGACCCCGGTTAACTGCTACGTCCTGATGAGGCTTCCGGCGCCAGGCTGTCTGCTGCAGATTGGCATTGCGGGCACAGCCCGAAAAAATCGAGGCGATGGGTGTTAATCTGGAAACCGGTGGCCGCCGCGATCCGGCCGGTAAGATCATCGATACCGGCCACCTCCGGGTCCATGATCCGATCACATCCCGTACAGACCAGGTGCGGATGCGGGTAGGGGCGCTGGCCATCGTAACGATTGGCGTTCTGGCTGAATTCCAGTTCCATCACTTCGCCCATTGCCTTCAATACCCCGATGGTTTTATAGACCGTCGCGAGGCTTGTCATCGGGAAGTCGGCTTTTACCTTATTGTGGATTGCTTCGGCCGATGGGTGCGCCGCATCCGCGCAAAGTGCGTTTAAAACCGCAATACGCTGGGGCGTGACCCGGTGCCCCTGTGCTTTCATTTTTACTGCGAGTTGGTCCACTCGCGTTGTCCATTTTGGCATGTGGCGCGATCCCTGTTGAAACTTTTCTGGTGCGGACACACATTCTTTATTAAGAACGAGTATTAATTATGAGGTTGCCATTTAGCAGGGATTGGTGTCAAGCAAAAATTCTTATTTCGATCTTAAAAACCTGATCCTCAGGGCCAAGTCAGAGATGATTGGCTATGTCGTGAAAATATGCGGCGAGTGCCTAAAGTGAACTAAAGTTTGGAGTGATCTAAAGTTAAGGTATCCTGCCAATTAGAAAAAATCAGTGGAGCGCAGCGACTCCATAACTTCAGGCACTTCAGGCACTTTAGATCATTTTGCTCATTTCAAACTTGTCAGATTTTTTACGTTTTGCGAATCAGAACGCAAATCAAGGTTCCACTTTCCAGCGTGACCCGGGCCCGGGTTCTTCTAAAGACATTGCTGATACCCCTTGAGGTGCCCAGGGGAAGTGTGGCTCCGCTGAGGGGGTATTCCAGCCCATCCAGGCTGACACCCGCGGCCGGACCGCTGGCTGGTATCAGGGAGAGGGTATCACCTGGCTTTCCATCAAAGACCATCGTATCGCTGCCGGACAGTAAGCAGATTTCCTGGCGGCCGTCTATGATCCGAATGGTGATGTTCTGGAGTTCCGGCAAAGCCAGGAGAAATAGGCTGCCCAGGGACATATCCCAGCGTCCCCCGAGAGCCCCCAGGAGGGTCAGGTGCCGGGCACCTCTCTCCAGGGCCAGCCGGATGGCCAGTTCAAGGTCCGTGGCGTCCTTGCGAACCGGGTGTCGGATGATTTCCGTGTCTCCGGTACCGACCGGCGCCGGTTTTATCAAATCACTGTCAATCGAATCCATATCACCGATGATGATATCCGGCCGGACGCCCAGACTGCGGCAGTAGCCGGCCCCGCCATCCGCGGCAATGACCAGGGCTTTCGGGTCCAGGTGGCGGCGATCACCCGCGGGGTCCGCGGGGCAGCCGTTGGCCACGATAATCGCCTTCATCCTTCATCTTCCGTGCCGGGCCACTCATTGATATATTTTTTGACCGTGCGTCGATCCAGGTGGGTGCGGCGGGCGACTTCCTCAAACGTGCCGTGCCGCCCATAGAGCAGTTTACAATAGCCGGACAACAGTTTCTGGGCATTCAGTTCTCCCCGGGTGAGGCCGTCAGTCAAAATGGAGCTCAGATTCCCGGCGTCGGTTTTGTGATCTCCCCGGTAATCTCTTTTCAGCATGACCCGGCGGATACATTGCTCCAGTTCCCGGACGTTGCCCGGCCAGGGGTAATTGCGGCCAAGCTGTTTTTCGATGACCTCCAGAACCAGTTCAACCAGCTCCGGGTAAGGTTTGCCCACCATTTTTTTTACGGTAAACACCACCAGGTCTTTTAACTCCCCGGGATCTTCTTCCACCCGCTGGCGCAGCGGTGGGACGGTAATGACATCGGAACTCAGGCGATAGAAGAAATCATCCCTGAAAATCCCTTTGCAGCGGATATTACTTAAAGAGCGGTTGGTGGCCGCGATAACCCGTCCCTGGAAGCGGCCGGCCGCGTGGCTGCCCACCGGAGAGAATTTGCGCTCCTGGAGAACCTCCAGCAATTTGATCTGTACGGGTATCGAGACTTCGCCGATCTCGTCCAGCAGGATGGAGCCATAGGGGCTGCAGCGGCTGAAAACGCCCTTGTGATCTTTGACCGCCCCGGTAAAAGCTCCCTTTTTATGCCCGAACAGTTCAGATTCGATGAGTGTTTCGGGAAATTGGGACAAATTCAGGGAGACAAAAGAGCGGGTGAAGCTCTCTACAAAAGTTTTTTTGCGTTCATTGAAAGGTATGAAACCGGAGCGTCCGATGGCCATGGCCGCTGTACCTTTACCGGTGCCGGTTTCACCCAGGATCAGGGTGGAAAAGTCTTCCAGGCGGTTCCACAGGTACCGGTTGTAAAGGTCGAGGTTGTGCGTAAAAACATTCTGCCACAGGTTCCGGCGCAGCCGCTTCATGGCAGCGCTTTTTCCGACCAGGCTGCGCTTGATGAAAAAAAATCCCCTACGCAGCTGATAGCACAGGGCAAAATAGCGCTGCACGTCGACCATCGAGAAACCCCTGCTCAGCATCAGGGTGAATGCATCTGCCGCAAAGGTAACTTTTACCAGTGAGTCGCCGGCCTTGATCTGGTCCTGGATCAGCTGGTCGAATTTGCGTCGGAATTTATAAAAGAACTCAAACAAAAACGCGGCCCGGACCAGGCGCCGGTCGTCTCCCGAGTACCCGGAGACGTCGGCGCTGCGGTTTTTTTCCAGAATCGTGATCCGGCGCTGGACTTCGTTGATGGTTTTCTCGATCCGGTCGGGTTGGGATACTTCCGGGAACAGGCCCCCGATCTTCAGGTCGATTTCCACCCGTTCGCTACTGAAAGGATTGGTAATCCCGGCCTGGAACACAAGGGAAAAAAAATCACGTTCCTGGGCGGTCAAGTGTTTTGCGGATTTCATGTAAAGCCCCCAATTTACGTGCGCATCGACACTTTATGTCGGTGGCATGTACCTTCCGTGTAAAGCGGTTGGATTTTAACACAAAGCGCTGGAAAAAATAAGTAATTATTTTTGACTGTAATTTCAGTACGAAACAACACATTTCCGAGGGTGGCACGATGCTTGAATCGGCACGGCTATGATCAGCTATGACGCTGGTTCGCTGTAGCTTCTCAGGTGTTCAGACAGAACGCTGTGGCGGGCAGGCAAGGCGCATTTTAAAGCTATACATTCAACGGAGACGATTCATGATTAAACGCATACTCGATTCACGGCTGCCGCTTATGGTTTACAATCCGCCCCTGGCTGTCGATGCCGACTATTTTGAAAGCATTCACAGGGCCGGCGGACTTCCGGTGCTTGACACCGAATTTATGCCTCTGGAAACAATCAAGCAGGCCATGGCAAACCTTGAACGCCGGGAGGTCCTTTTCGGTGTTAGAATGATGCTGATGGACGCCGATTTGCTCGAGTTTATCCAAACCCGGAATTTCCGGCACCTGGATCTGGTTGTGCTGGGGTACCGTCAGCCGGAGGACTTGAACGGGTTTTCATTTGATCATACCCGCTGCAAATTTTTTATTGAGACGACGGATATCCGGTGTGCCCGGGCGCTCGAGACCCTCTCCCCACACGGTCTGGTGATCCGGGGGAGCGAGGCACCGGGCCGGGGCTCTTGCTATGCGACCTTTATTTTGATGCAGTGGTACCTGGAAAACACTGCCTTGCCCCTGTTTATACACGGAGGTGTGGGTTGGCATACCGCAGCCGGCCTGTTCGCAGCCGGCGCAAACGGTGTGGTCCTGGACAACCAGCTCTACCTGACCTCCCAGGCGCCGGTTGGCAGGCGTTTCAAAGAGATGCTTGCAAAGATTGAAGAGAATGATTCCACGGTCCTTGGGCGCACCCTCGGCTGCCAGTACCGGTTTTTCTCCAAACTGGGCACCCGCATTGTAAAAGATCTCAAAAGCAGGGAAGCCGGCATTAAGGCCGGGGAGAATCCGGATGAAAGCCTTTACGCTGAAATTGCCAGCCGCATAACGGCCTTGAACGACTCAGCAGCCGAGCCGCTGCAGAGCCTTTTTTACCTGGGCCAGGATGCGGTGTTTGCCCGGCACTTTGTGCACGCCTCTGAAGATGTCGGGGCGGTTGTGCAGCATTTTTTTGAAACCATAGGCCGGCGCCTGGCGCTGATCGATGACCACGATCCCATGCAAGCAGACGCGCCCCTGGCCCGTGAACACGGCACCCGCTATCCCATCATGCAGGGCCCCATGGCCAATATCAGTGACACCCCTGAATTCGCCCGCCGGGTTCTGGATGCCGGGGCACTGCCTTTTTTTGCCCTGGCCAGCCTGCCGGATGACCTTACCGAGAAAATTCTGGCCGAGGGAAAAAAATCCGTGGACCGGTTCGGAGCGGGTTTGATCGGGATAGAGACCTTTAATAAAACCATCGACAGCCACCTGGCGCAGGTGAAAAAGCACCGGGTGCCGTTTGCGCTTTTTGCCGGGGGGGTTCCGGCCCAGATCCTGGAGCTGGAAAAGGCGGGTACCCTGGCCTACCTGCATACACCTTCGATGATGATGCTGGAAAATGCCATCAGCAGCGGCTGCAGCCGTTTCATCTTCGAGGGCAGTGAAGCCGGCGGCCACGTGGGTACCCTTTCCAGCCTGGTGCTGTGGGAAATGGCCCTGGAGAAAATTCTGGCACTTCCGGACAAGCGCCGGCAGGCTCTCACAGCTGTATTTGCCGGGGGGATCGGGACACGTTTTGGGTCCTATTTTATTTCCGGCCTTGGGGCGGTGCTGGCGGCCAAAGGGGTGAAGGTCGGGATCCAGGTGGGTAGTGCCTACCTGTTTACACGGGAAATCAGAGAGAGCGGCGCCATGCAGAAGGTCTACCAGGATGTGGTTTGCGGCAGTGATACCACCATCCTCACGGGTGAAACCGTGGGCCTGACCTCCAGAACTGTGCCGACGCCTTTTTCGAAGAAGATGCTGGAGATTGAATATGACCAGCTGGGTAAAAAAATCCCCCTGTCCGCCCGCAAGGATACATTTGAAAAAGAGAATATCGGCTCCCTGCTGATCGGCGCCAAGGGATTTTGCCCGGATTTTGAAAAGCTGTCCACCCAGGGGGGTGACATCTGTTTTCTTGAGTACGACGACACCCAGCAGTATGAGCTGGGCAATTTCATGGTGGGGGACTGCCTGACGTTCTGGTCGGAGCAGACGACCCTGGACGCCATACATGCCAGTTATTTTCATGCAAAAGAGGGGCTGGGAGAGAACCTCAATGCGCTGGAAATCCTTTCCAGTCGGAAAAACCAGATCAATGATGAAATTGCGGTTATCGGCATGGGCTGCCTCTACCCCGACGCCGCTTCTCCGAAAGCGTTTTGGGAAAACATCCTGTCTAAAAAATATTCCATTCGGACCATGCCGGCCGACCGGCTTGACCCGGAACTCTACTTCGACCCCGATAAAAAGGCGGAAGACAAGTCTTACACCCGGCTGGCCGGGACCATAGAGGATTTTCAGTTTGACCATGCGAAGTTTGGCTACAGCGCCGAAAAGGCCCGCAAGCTGTCCCGCAGCCAGCAGATGATCCTGGAGGTCGCTTACCAGGCTGCAGCCGGCGCCGGGCTATTGGAAGAGGGGCTACAGATCAAGGCCCGCCTCCAGGCGAAGACGGCCGTTATCGTGGCCACCTGCCTGGGCAACGAGATGGGCAACGACCTGCATCTGAAGTATTACTACCCCGAGATAAAGTGGCATCTGGAACAGAGCCCGGCATACCAGGCTTTAACGGCTGGCGAACGTCAGGCCCTGCTCGACAGACTGCGCAAGGGACTGAGTGGGGATTACACCTATGAACCTGTGCATGGTGTGGTTTTGAATATGGAGGCTGCCCGGATTGCCCATCACATGGGTGCGCGGGGCGCCAACTATGTGGTGGATGCGGCCTGTGCCACCTCTTTTACCGCCATTGACTGTGCCCTGAAGGAACTTTTATCCGGGGCTCATGATACCGTCGTTGTGGGCGGATTGAACACCAACCTGGCCCCCGAACCATTTGTGGGCTTCTCCAAAATGGGCGCCCTGTCGGCCCGGGGATCCTGGCCGTTTGATGCCCGTGCGGACGGTTTTGTCCTGGGCGAAGGTGCGGGCATTCTGATTCTCAAAAGAATGAAGGACGCGCTGCGGGACCAGGATGAGATTCTTGGCGTCATCAAAGGCATGGGCGCCAGTTCCGACGGAAAGGGCAAAGCCATTGCGGCCCCGAACCCCAAAGGGCAGGCCCTGGCGCTGCAGCGCTGTTTCGAAAGCATTCACACTAAGATCAGTCCGAAGGATATTGGTTACGTTGAGGCCCATGGAACCTCTACCATCACTGGAGACCAGGTAGAGATTCAAACCTTGCAGGCCGTATACGGCAGTGGACCGGCTACAGGGGTCAGTTCGGTCAAATCCCAGATCGGGCACCTGCTGGGTGGCGCCGGTATGGCCGGCATGATCAAGGCCCTGCTGGCCCTGCGACACAAAACACTGCCGCCCAATGGCGGTTTCAAAACGGCTGCCGACCGGCATGACCTGGGGGACTCGGCGCTCTACATCATTGCGGAGGCGGCCGGTTGGCCGGTGGAGAAAGGCTGCCCGCGGCGTGCGGGGGTCAGTTCTTACGGTTTCGGCGGCATTAATTACCACTGTGTGGTGGAAGAGTTTTCAGGTGCCTATCGTCCCCTGCCACGAACAATTTTTGCAGATCCGGCGTATGATTTCAATGATGACCGGATTGTCGTGGCCGGTATGGGGGTGGTGCTGCCCGGTGCGCAGGACACAGGCCGTTTTTGGGAACGTCTGGTAAGCGGAAAGCCGGCCCTGGGCCGAATTCCGGCAGAACGTTTTCACAATGGGGCCTATGCGGCCGAAGAGGAAGCTTCGGGCTACCGGATACCGGCTGTCCAGGCGGGCATGGTGGATGGTTGGGAATTTGATTGCAAGCAATTTCGGATTCCGCCGCTGACAGCCCGGCACCTGGACCGGGCCCAACTCTTCAGCCTGGACGCGGCCGCTCAGGCCATTGAGCAGGCGGGGTTGAGCGCCCAACTGGTGGAAGGCAATAAGACGGCGGTGATCCTCGGCACCATCCCGGGTGAACTCCAGGTTGAAAATGTACTGCGAATTCGGATTGGTCTGGTGGCAAGCGTTATCCGCCAGGTGGCGGACATCAAACCTGCGGCGCGCGAACAGATTGCCGCTGAACTGACGGTCGGCCTTAAAAATCGCTACCGGAAGAACACTGAGGACACCATTCCGGGCCTGTTATCGAATATCGTCACCGGCCGGATTGCCAACAGCTTCGGGTGCAACGGGGCCAATTTTGTGGTGGATTCGTCGTGCGCATCCTCCACGGTCGCAATTGATCTGGCGGCCAAAGGGCTGCAGGCTGGTGATTGCGACTATGTCATTACCGGCGGTGTGGACGCCAACTTGTACCCCACTGTGATGCTGGCCTTTAAAAGGCTGGGACTGCTGGCCGAGGGGCCGGGTCGTTTTTTTGACAAGCACGCCGGTGGTTACGTGATGGGGGAAGGCGCGGCCCTCCAGGTCCTGACCACTTACCGCAAAGCCGTGGAGGCGCGGATGCCCATCCTGGGGGAGCTGACCGGGATCAGTTTCGCCTCCAGCGTGCCGGAACACCTGTTGTCGCCTGCGGACGGGGCCTATGCCCGGGCAATTCACAATAGCTATGACCGTTTGTCAGTGGACAAGCGGCAGATTCGGCATCTGGATGTTTTTGCGGGTTCAAACCTGTTTCTGGACGCCGTTGAAAAACAGGCCATCGAAAAGAGTTTTCCCCACACCCTCTCTTTCGGCAACAGCAAGCCGGAATTCGGATATTTCAAGGCGGCCAATCCGGCGGTTGTTTTTTCAAAACTGATTCTGATGGCCCATCATCGCACCCTTTTGCCGCACCACAGCTTTGACAGCGCCACTGCAATAACGGGTGATGGCCCGGTTCTAAGGGCCCGAACCCAGATTCGGACCCTGGATGAAAGCCGGTGTGTGCACCTGGCCTCGAACGTGAACGGCATCGGGGGCAACCACGGCCATATGGTCGTGGGTACCCTGCCGGCCAGATTGATGCCGGCCGGGGTGTCTGCCAGGGTTCCGGTTGGCAAGGATGCCGTCCGGCTGATGCAGCCGACCGTGAAGATAGCTGCCGCTGAGGTTTTGCCTGCGGACTATTGTGGTCACTATACGCCTCCGGCGGAAACCGGTCGACAGCCCGTAGCCGGATTGCTTTCCGGTCAGGGGGCCCAGTTCCCCGGCATGCTGCAGGAACTCTATCAGTCCGAACCTTCTATCCGCGCGCGGCTGGACGTCGGCAACCGCATTTTTCAACAGCAAAGGGGTTATGACCTGCTCGAGATCATGTTCACCAAAAATGGGCAGCTTAACCTGACCGAAAATACCCAGCCGGCGGTATTTCTCTCTTCCGCCGCCATTTATGAATGGCTCAGCGCCAGGGGCTTTTCTCCGGCCTGTTTTATCGGTCACAGCGTGGGGGAATATACGGCTCTTTTTTGTGCGGGGATGTTGGATTTCGAAGCATCCATGCAGCTTATCATCAAACGGGGCGACCTGATGCGTGCGGCCGCGCAAGACTCAGACGGACGGATTATGGTGGTGTTCAAAAATAGCTCTGAAACCGGTAACCTGATTGAAACCTCAGGGCTTACCGATCTCTGGGTGGCCAATAAGAACAGCGATAACCAGACGGCCGTATCCGGGCGATCCGGTGCGATTGATCGCTTCTGCGCCTACCTGAAATCCCAGGCGGTCACCTGCCGCAAGCTGGCCCTGTCCGGTGCTTTCCATACCCCGCTGTTTCAAACGGCGGCCGAAGGTATGGCCGCCTACCTGAAGACCCTGGACTTCAATGACGTGCCGTTTGGCCGGGTCATTTCGAATGTCACCGCCCGTCCATACCCTGAGGACGCCGAGCGGGTCAAAACCTTGCTGGTGCGCCAGATCGTCTCACCGGTGGAGTTTATCCACGCTGTCCAGGGCGTCCGTGGCACGGGTATTTCCCGCTTTGTGGAAATCGGCCCGGGAAAACTGCTGGTCAACCTGCTCAAAAAAATATCAATGGATCCATACGACAGTATCTGCGCCATCGACCCGAAAAAAGGAGAGTTAAAAACCATGGAACGGTTAAATAACTATATTGCAGAACCCCGCGGTGGCACGGCGCCCGTTGAACCGGCTCCCCCGGCACAGGCCGGTGTTGCAGCCCCAGGCGCCCGGGATCCGCTGCCAGCTGATCCCGAATTTCAAACCTATATGCTTGAAAACAAGACTGCCTTGGAGCAGATGGCCTACCGGGAATTTTTGAAGCAGAAGCATGCCGCCACGCTGGAAGAGATTAAAAAGTTTAATTTCTGCATGGAAAAGATTGTCATCACAGGTGTTTCCATCGGCCTGCCCGGCATGGGCAACAAGGTGTTCAACGACAATAACTTTGACCGCATTCTACGCGGGAACAACTTTATAGAGCCGCTGACGATGGATGAAAAAGAGAAAATTGTCGATATGAACATCACCCGGGTCTTCAAGGAGCCGGACGGCAACGCACGGCTGGTGAAGATTACCCGTACCGAAGATGTCATCCAACTGGCCGGCAAATTGGGCTATTTTAATTTGAAAAATGAATATGGCATCGATTTTGACTACGATGTGACCATCTCACTGGCCATTGCGGCCGGGATTGAAGCTTTGAAGGATGCCCGGATTCCCCTGGTGATGCATTACCGTGAGACTTCAACCGGGACCCGGCTGCCTGAAGGGTTCACGCTTCCGAAAGAGATGCAGGCGACCACCGGCGTGATTCTGACGTCGCTGTTCCCCGGTTTTGAGACCCTTATCGACCAGATGAATAACTATTACTACAATAAGTTTTACGTTCGGCCCTATCGAGAACTTGAGAACATCTACTACCATCTCATGGAAAGTGTCCGTGACTCCGAAATAAAAGAGCAGATCACTGACTGGTTCTTCAAGATCCGGGAGAGACGGAAAGAATACGGAACCTATAAATTCGACCGGAACATTCTGTTTGACCTGGTGCCGCTGGGGTCGGCGCATTTTGCCCAGCTTATCAAAGCCAAAGGGCCGAACATCCAGATGAGCGGTGCCTGCGCGTCAACGACCCAGGCAGTGGGTGTCGCCCAGGATTGGATCCGGACCGGCCGGTGTGACCGGGTTATCATTATCGGGGGCGAGGCGGCAACGTCCAAGGTGCAAAGTCCCTGGATTGCTTCCGGGTTTCTGGCGCTGGGTGCCGCTACGGTGAAAAATGTGGTGTCGGAGGCCGCCAAGCCGTTTGATGCCAACCGCAACGGTACCATCCTGGGCAGCGGAGCGGTTTCCATGGTCATCGAAAGAGATGACCGGACTCGTGAGCGCGGGTTGCGGGGACAGGCGGAGATCTTGGGTACTTACATCGGCAACAGTGCGTTTCATGCCACCAAGATCGACGTTGATCATCTGGGATCAGAAATGAAGCGGTTTGTGCGCAGCGTCGAAAACCGGCACGACCTGAGCCCTGACACGTATGCACAATCCATGGTGTTTATGAGCCATGAAACCTTTACGCCGGCCAGGGGCGGCAGTGCCGACGCGGAAATCACAGCGCTGAAACAGGCTTACCCCGAACATTTTGGGAAGATAACCATTACCAATACAAAAGGCTTTACCGGACACACCCTGGGGGCTGCCATTGAAGATGCTGTGCTGGTGAAGGTTCTGCAAAACGGAATGGCACCGCCCATCGCCAACCTGGTCAAAGTCCCGGCTGAGTTCAGCGAGCTCAATTTCAGCAAACAGGCCAGCGGCGATTTTTCATACGGGCTCCACTATTCCGCCGGGTTCGGTTCACATTTTGCTTTTCTCTTTCTAAAGCGGGTTGAGGAAAATATGGCCAAGGACAACCCGGTTTATAACCAATGGCTGCAGAGGGTGTCCGGCACACGGGATCCGGAACTTAAGATGATTAACAATACCCTGTGTGTGGAAAGCGCCAACAACAGTGCCGGGCGGCAAAAGGCGGCCGACGCTGAAAAGAAACCACCTGCGCAGGACGATTCGTCTGGAGCGGCTGTGGTCCCCGAGGGTCGCGGGAAACCCGGCCCGGATAAAGGGCCGATTTTAGACACGATTCGGGGAATCGTTGCCGAGCACACCGGTTATACGGTGGATATGCTGGAACCCGAACTGGACCTTGAGGCGGATCTGGGGATCGATACGGTCAAGCAGGTGGAGGTGTTCAGTAAAATCTCGACCCATTTTAACCTGGCGGTGCCCGAAGACCTGAAACTGAGCGATTTGAACACGATTGCTTTGCTGGCAGATTATGTCCAGAGACAGACCGGAAAAACCGGGCAGAACGCCGTTGCAGGTGAAGTCACAGCCGATCGGGCACCTGTTGGTGAACCCCAGGCCTGCGGTGTTGTCAGGATGGGAATTACACTTCAGAAACTTGCGCTCATGAATGGGTCGTACAACCTGTTTAAACAGCGGACAGTCCTGGTTTCACCGGATCGATTCGGGTATTTTGAGGCTGTGAAAACCGGGATCGAAAAATTGGGTGGCCGGGTCGTGAGACTCGATCTGCCGGTGGATATAAGCCCGGAACAGGCGGTCTTCCGGGTCAGCCGCCGGATGGACAGCCAGGCCGACATTCACGGGTTTATCCACCTGGCACCGCTTGATCTCTATTTTGATGAAACGATTGATGACCTGGCGGCGGCTGGGATTCCCGCGGCCTTTTTCGCTGTTATTAAAAAATTGTATCCCCGACTCAATCGCCCCGGAGGTTTTCTGGCCGCCATGAGCGTTGACAGTGTTGTCTGGCCCTATGGGGAGACCCCCGGGAAGATCGTACCTGCCATGGCTGGCATTGCCGGGATGCTGAAGACCGCTGCCAAGGAGATGCCCGCTGCCCGGGTGAAAGTGATTGATTTCTCCGGACAGGATCTGGCCGCCGCCCGGCAGTCCACTGCAGACAGTTTTCTTGGGGAACTGATGGGGTCCGATACCCGGGTGGAGACAGGGCGGTTGGGGCCGGACAGATTTGCACTGTCCCTGAGGCCGCAGCAGCCTGAAAACGATGCGAGCTGCATCCGGTCCGGTGACACCATTGTTGTGACCGGCGGCGCCAGCGGTATTACCTGCGAGATACTCAGGCACCTGGTTACCCGGCAACCGGTTCATCTGGTTATCCTGGGGCGTAGTGATATCCAGGCCCTCGACCCGCTCTTTTTGGCCGAGTCGGTTGATGAGGGATTTATCATGGAGACCCTGAAAAAGGACATGCAGGGTGCAAAACCCATTGAGATTCGCAACGCAGTGGACCGGATAACCGGTTTGAAGGCGACGATTGCGAACCTGGAGCAGTTGCGGGCCGGCGGTATCAAGGTTGATTACCACGCGGTGGATGTGAGCGACCAGGCGGCCGTGGTGCAGGTGATCGCCCATTACCCGAATATCGCTGGTATCATCCACGCTGCCGGGGTTGAGCAAAGCCAGTTTGTTCCAAAAAAGACCCAGGCTTCTTTTGAGGTTGTTTTCAATACCAAGATCAAGGGTGCCCTGAATCTCCTGGCGGCCCTGAAACGAGTTGATTACCGCTATTTTATTGCTTTCTCGTCGGTAACCGCCAGGTTTGGCAACGAGGGGCAGATTGATTATACGGGTGCCAATGACATGCTGGGGAAGATCGTTCAGCGTGAACAGAGCCGGCACCCGGAGAAGGTTTTCAAGGTGATGGCCTGGACCGCCTGGACTGGGGCCGGTATGGCCACAGATGAGACGGTCAGGACAGTCCTGACTGATCGGGGGCTGGAATTTTTGCCCCTGGAACAGGGGCTTGAGCATTTTATGGCGGAGTTAACCGATGACAGCACCCTCGAGGTCGTTTTTTCCGGCCGGGATCACATGTTTGATCCGGATGGACTGATGCCGGAAGAAGGGCAGCCCGCCCCGGATACGATGGCACCTTTTCTGGACCAAAAGAGCAGCGCAGAAAACGCAACGGTTGCCTACCGCCGCCGACTGGATTTGACGCGGGATCTGTTTTTATTGGATCACAGCCGGTTGGACGTACCCATTTTCCTGGGCGCCACGGGTATCGAAGCAATGGCCGAAGCTGCCCAGACGCTGGTGGCGGCAGGCAGGCACCTGGTTGGGCTGCGCAATTTTTCCATACCGTACGGGATAAAAATCCTCAAGGGCAGACCCAAGGAGATTGTTGTCTCCGCCGCTGCATCCAAAACAGACCAGAACCGGGTCGACTGTAAAATTACCTCCCGGTTTAAAAACCAGGGTGGCGTGGTCGTCGGGGATGAAACCTTGCATTACAAAGGGGTATATCATTTTGCCGATAGCCAGCCCGCGGCCGTCAACATCAACCTGCCGGCTTTTTATCCCGTGAGCCATGACGGGGATATACAGGCGCTTTTGTATCATCCGGCGCGCCTGTTCATGGACGGCCTTTTCAGAACCGTGACAGCGATTCCCAGTTTTAAACCGGATGAACTGGTCACCCGGATTCAAAATGCCGGCACAAGGCCCTTTTTCAAAGGGCAGGCATTTCCCGAATTCATGACGGATGTCGCCGTGGTGGATGCCATGTTTCAAACCGGAGGCATGCTGGAAGTGATGAGCACCAGCATGATTGTTCTACCGTACCGGATCGGCGAGATGACCTTCTTCAGGCCGGTCGAAAGAGGCGGCGAGTATCTGTGCATTACAAAAAAGACCGGGACATACGAAAAGACAAATGAGTATCAACTGGAACTTGTCGATGAAGATGGCAACCTGTTCATCAAAGTGGCAAATTTTGAAATGGTAAAGGTGGACCGGCTGCCCGCGAAAGACCGCATCCTTGACCGACTCCGGCCTGCGGAACTTGAAAAGGCATCCTGATCCGTGCCGTTATTTAAAAGGCATGACTGTGAGCAGCCCCTGCCCGGGCCTGGTTTATACCGCTGCGCAGATCTCGGGCCCGATGTTCGCCTCTGCCTGGTAGCCATACCGGAAATGTTGACCCGGTACCTGCCATCCGTGGCACCGGGCCGATGCAATACCGCCAGGCCCATCGTGTTTGATTCGGCTTCATTTTATGGGCATTTTCTTGGAGAAGATGAAATTGACCAGGTCAACCGATTTAAGACACTTAAGAAACAGGTTGAATGGGCTGGCGGGCGGTTCGCGCTTAAAACACTGGTGTCCGCAACAATACCGGCCGCTGCCGACCCGAGCGAGATTGCGGTGGCCTATGAGTCCCGCGGGGCACCCTGCCTGGTAACAAAACCCGCAATCTCCATTTCGATCTCCCACTCGGGAGCGTATGCCCTGGCAGGTATCAGTAACACCGCCGGTACCCGGATTGGGCTGGACATTGAACAAATGAACCGGCAGGGACTTGAGGCTGTGAAGAAGGTTGCCTTTACCGGCAGGGAGATAGCGCTGGCAGGCAATTCGCTGAAAGCAGCCTTTCGTATCTGGACGGCAAAAGAAGCCTACCTGAAGTTTGTGAAAACCGGTTTCAGGGAAAACTTGAAACGGGTGGATGTATCCGGTGCTGCCATCGTCCACGGGGGGGTCGTATTAAACGGCCTGGATGTTAAGACAATCCGAATCGGTCAAAGATATCTGATGTCGCTTGTATATAACCGTGATTAAACATACTCTTGGGAAGAAAACGCTTATCCTGGATCTTTACGCCCACAGTTTTTCCCAGGAACGGACCGCCCCCGGCGTGGCGCCGAGTTTTGGCTGCCGTTGGAGCTGAAAGGCGAACCGGTTTACCCGGCGGGTATCCAGGGGCGTTCCGTCATCATAGAAGAAATAAAACGGGATATCCCGGTGATGGCGCAGCAGGCTTTCTTCTATGAGAGAATTGTCACACCCCCAGCAGCTGGTCATGAGAACACCGTCATATGCCCCGGTTTCCCAGTAATGCAGAACACTTCCAACGACCTGGCCCACGCCGCCCAGGGTGTTGGGATCAATGATGCCCAAAGAGCGTCTCAGCACCGCCGGCATATCCGGCCTGGGCAGCCAGGGGTGGAGTCTGCCGGCCATTTTGTAAAGGCTTTCCCGGATCATCACCATGACCTTTAAGTACGCCGTCTGTTGGCGTTTGGTGGCTTTTCGGCCAAAGATCAGTTGGGGATGCATACGGGCTAAAAATTCTAAAAAATCACACATGGGTTCGGCTACGGACCGGATTTTTTGCTCGCTTAAACGGTCGAAAAGACCGCAATTGGCCACATCATTGCCTTTTGCCATGGGGTCACCTGAAACAAAAATGCTCCTGAATTCGGATGTATCCCCGGCCTTAAGCTCCATACGGTAATATGCCCGGGCAGCCTGCATGATGATACTCCGGAGCCGAGTCCAGTGATACCCTTTCTGGGCCGTACCCTTAAAACCGACCGCTGAAGGCCGTTCAACAAGTTCCACAATGGCTTTAGCGTACCGGTGGTATATTTCCCGTGCCTCGCCCAACACAGGCTCAACCGCCTGATGGTAAAGAAAAAACTGTCGTAAAATATCCATACCGGTAAGTCCGGCCACCAGGCGGGCCGCCATGCCCGGACCGCCTGCTATCATGAGAGACGCTACCGAAATTCGGTCATGCAGCCCCATACGATTGACCGACAGCCGGTCTTTTATCCCGTACATCCCCGCCCGGCAGATCTGTCCGGACAACTGCACCAGCCGGATATGCTGTAGGGAACCCTGCCCTTCGGCCGCCATTTCATTTTTAACGGATTCCAGATACTCCCGAAACGCGCCCCAGATGAGCTGGTAGGACATGCATTCCTTTCCAGAGCAGTCCGATTTGCCCAGGTTGCAATTTTCTATGGAAACCGGCGGGGCGGATACCGCTTCATACCCGTAGGACCGGTACACCGCGGCAAACAGATCCCCAAGGTAATCCAGGCTGCTGAAAAACACGTACCGGATTTTTTTATCCAGATATTTTCCCCGGTACACCCCGGATTCCACATAGGAAACAATCCGGTCATGATTCAGTGGCGTTGTTTGGCTGTCTGCGCCCATATATTGTTTCACGGACTGTAAAAAAGCCTGGATTCGCGTAACAAACCCGGCGGCCCCGCCGTGGCCGTCACTTTCCAGAATCGTGTGCGGGTATTCCGCAAGCAAGGATTGAAAAACCTGCTCGGTAAAAGATGCCGGTCCGCAGCCAAACGACGCCAGCATCAGGGGAAAAGCGGTTTGGGTTTCCTTGGCCGACAGGGCCGCCCGCAGGTAACGGTTGGCATCTCCCCAGTAAATCCGCTTCATTTCCGGCGTGTCTTTGGCAATGGGAAAACAGTCCATCGGAATAGCCATAGCCCCGTTCTGGCGCAGTATATCCGGGATTTTAGAGTTTGCCGCCTTATCGTGGATCACATGCTGCGACCCGCAGACCACCACCGCGGGAATATTGTTGGCCGCGGCATAATCGATGGCCTGTTGACCAATATCCCCTAAGGACACTTCAAAGGCTTTTTGGACTTCGGCTCCTTTTTCCACCGCTTTGGCCACTTTAGACGTGTCCGCTCCCAGCGCAGTCGCCAATCCAGTGAAACTCTCAATTACTTTCGATTCGGTCAGCCCATTTTCCAGATAGAGCCTGGGGCGAATTACGGAAACCGTTTTGCCGCGGGCCTTTAGCGACTGTTCAATTACCTCCGGCATTGCCTGTTCAGTGACACAGGCAATACCGCCCGGGCCTTCCCGGTCGGAAAATTTCATGATTTTGGGAAAAAACAGGTGGGCAGTGTCGGTATCGCAGATGGAATAAGCGATTTTAACCGGTCCGCAGGAATCAAAACTGTTGCACAGGTGCTCGCCCCGGGCCAATGATTTTGCGTTTGACTTTAACACTTCAACCGAAAATCCCAGTTCCCGCACCACGGTTGATAAAAACGGCAAAAATCCGCCAATGGGACCTGTCATAGGGATGGCCACGGCCGGTTTATTTCTATTTTCTTCATTTCGAGTTTCACATGCGGTTAAAAGCTCAGCTCGTGCTTCAAAGGGATTGGGGGCGTCTTTTGCCAGTTTCGGCATGGCTGCGGAAACAATTTCATACTTGGGGCAGACCCCGCCCGAAGTGGCTTTCCTGGTGATATCCCCAAACCTGATGGTTGTGCGTTCGATGGGACACAGGGTCCGGCAGGTTGCATCCTTGCAGGTAAACTCGGAGCGTTCGACAATTTCGGCGGCCAGAAAATCATCCAATGTCAAACCGGGCGATGAGAGCAGGGTCTCTTTGCCTGTCTTCTCAACAGCGCACAGTCCGATGCCCCAGGCCCCCATGGCACCAGGGTTTGGCGGCACAACGATGTCACGCCCGGTGACCGAGGCCAGGGTCCATGCCAGGCACTCATTGGACGCAGGTTTCCCCTGGAAAAAAATCTTTTCCCCCAGCTGGCGCTGGCCCATCACCCGGTTTAAATAGTTGTAAATAACTGAATACTGGAACCCCGCAAAAATATCCCCCACTGAAAAACCTTCTTTGAATGCATCGGCACCGGCTTCGGCAATATAGACCGTACACATCTGCCCCAGATCCGGCGGTCTTTTAGCCGCCGCCGCCATCTTTGCAAACCGCGTAATATCATTTACATCGTAACAGTTGGCCTGTTCTTCCAGGAAAGAACCGGTGCCGGCACTGCACGCTTTGTTCATATCACTTTCAATAATGCGGCCGCCATTGATTCGAATATACTTGGCATCCTGGCCGCCGATCTCGATGATGGACATATCCTTTCCTCTGTCCGGGTCACAGGTGATGGCCGCCGTGGCATGGGCGACGATTTCGTTTAACACGCTGATCCGATCCGCATCGCTGTTTTCATCATGAAATACGGTCCGCGAAAGGGTTGCCACGGCTTCACGTCCCGAACCGGTGAGGCCCACAGCCCGCACATCAGGCCGGCCGGCTTTCAGTATGGCCGCGACCAGCCGCCGGGCAGCGTCAAGCGGATTGCCCCGGGTACGATCATACCAGTTCATGAGTGGCTCGCCGGTGTCGATGGATGTCAAGACCGCCTTGGCACCGGTGGATCCAAGGTCCATTCCCAGGACCGTCGGCTGCTTTTCCCAGTCAGCGGCGGCAGCAATGTCCGGCATTACCGTCACTTTGTCTCTAAACATCGCAGCAGGGGACAATACTGTAAACCGCTTTGCCTGGATATTAATAAGCGATTCCGGATCGTTGGGAAGATCCACTGCCGCATTTTCCACAATATGAGCCGCCGCGATTCGGGCCGCACCTTCCGCCTCAAAGGTGAGGCGATTTTCAGGAAGCATCACGTTCCCGCCTGCCGCAGCCGAAAAAGCTTCCACAAAAGATTGTATGCGCGTCAACCCGCCGATAAGATATACCGGTCCGTTGGTGCTGTTTTTCGCCAGGAGTCCGGCCGTATTTCCCGCAACGGACCCGAAAAAACCTTTAAATAAATCGCCGGCCGGTTTTCCCTGATTGGCGTAATGAGTCATCTCGCTTTTTGCAAAAACCGAACACCGGGCAGTAATGGGAATGCTCTTTGCGGCAGACATGGCCAGTTCATCGGCGGTTTCAATTTTAAGCCCGAAGCGGTTCGTCATTTTTCGAATGTTTTCTCCGGCACCGGAAGAACACTTGTCGTTTTCAAGAAACTGGTAAAAAAATCGCGACGAACTTTGCCGGTCACCGGCATTCGCCCCGGAAACGCCTTCAGCCGGAAGGCGGGCCAGTACACTGTAGCCCCGGGCACCCACGCTGACAAGGTTCATCTCA
>CAZWPX010000077.1:0-22926 GCA_964636125.1 uncultured Desulfobacterales bacterium
ATACTCACTATTTAAAAGACAAGGCCAAGGTAGCTTAAATGTTAGGATATGCTGAAAAGATGAGAGAAATGTCCCGGCAGCTCCTCAAGGAGTGCAAGGTGGAAATGGTAATTGGTTTCCGCCAGGGGTCCCTGCCCATGATGAACGAACCGTGTTTTGTCAAAACGGAGGCGGACGCGGGCCAGCTGGTCTGGGATAGCAACTGCGGCATCAACCTGGCCAATTATTTGACCAACCGGCAGGAAGAAAAGATCGGGATCTTTGCCAAGGGGTGTGACAGCCGCAATATCGTCACTCACATCATCGAAAACAAAATTAAAAGAGAGCAACTGGTCATCATCGGCGTGCCCTGCACCGGGATGATCGACCGGCGCAAGATCAACGCCATGTTCGACGAAGAAGTCACCGCGGTTGCCGAAGATGACAGCGGCATCCAGGTTACGGCCGGCGGCGTCGAGAAGACTTTCAAAAAGGAAGCGCTCCTGCAGGACAACTGCCGGGCCTGCATCCACAAGAACCCGGTCATCCACGATGAGATGCTGGCCGACCCGGTTGAAGAAAACCAGAATGTCGACCGGTACGAGGATACCCGTAAAGTGGAAGCCATGTCGCCCGCGGAAAAATGGCAGCATTTTGAAGATATGCTGTCGCCGTGCATCCGCTGCTACGCCTGCCGGAATGCCTGTCCGCTATGCTACTGCCCGACCTGCTTTGTGGATGAGTCCAAACCGCAGTGGGTCAAAAAGGGCCAGGAAGCCGCCGATATCCGGACCTTCCATTTCCTGAGGGCCTACCACTGTGCCGGCCGCTGTACGGACTGTGGAGCCTGTGAACGGGCCTGCCCGGTGGGAATCCCCATGCGGCAGATGACTAAAAAGCTCGAAAAGGACTGCAAGGAACTTTTTGACTGGGAAGCCGGCATGTCGCTGGACTCACGCCCGGCTCTGGACATCTACCGACCCGGTGACCCGGACGATTTCATTAAATAGCCGCGCTGCGCGCCGGCAGGACCGGAGGGTATACCCGGCAGTCGAATGCAGCCCGAGGATATGAAACAAACAGACAAAGGCAAATTCTATGAAGGTCATAAAAATTGAAAAAGGTCGGTGGGACGCGGGCCTGGAGGCCATCGGCGCAAATTACCGGCTTTTTGGACCGGTAAAGGCCAAAGAGGGGCATGCATTCAAGGAGCTTGATAAAGGCGAATCCCCGGATTTCAACCAGCTCAATACCCGCCTCTCGCCAAAAGCGATTGTCTTCCCGCAGTCCGAGGAGATCATTGAATTTTCCCTCGATGAAAACGATGCCGACCACCACATCATGCAGGCCGTGGCCGGGGACCCGAGCCCCCGGGCAATCATTGGGGTGCGGCCATGCGACGCACGCGCGATGACGCTGCTCAACCTCAATTTCGATACACCTGAATACCAGGATCCTTATTGGATTAAAGCGTACCAGGCCACCACTTTTATCGGCCTGGGCTGCGACAGCCCTTACAGCACCTGCTTTTGCACAACCGCAGGATGCGGCCCCTACAATGAACAGGGACTGGATGTCCTGCTGGCCGACGATGGCGACCAGTACCTGGCCAAGGCTCTCACCACAAAAGGTCAGGCGCTCCTGGATACGGCCGGATGGCAGACGGAAACCGATGGACAGGGTATTTTTGAGTCTAAAAAGGAGGCCGCCGAGGCCAAAATTGCCTCTGAAATTCATACAGAGAATCTGAAGAGTACGGACACACTGACCCTTCACGAAGCTTCCTTCTGGGAAGATATCTCCTTTGCCTGCATCAACTGTGGCACCTGTACGTTTCTTTGCCCTACCTGCTGGTGTTTCGACATCCAGGACGAGGTTCATGGAAAATCCGGGAAACGACTGAAAAACTGGGACAGCTGCATGTTTCCGCTTTTCACGATGCACACGACCGGTCACAACCCCAGGGGCACCAAACTCCAGCGGGTACGGCAGCGTTTTATGCACAAATTGAAATACTTTGTCGATAAATACGATACGGGGACCATGTGTGTCGGTTGCGGCCGCTGCGTTCGCCAGTGCCCGGTAAATATCGATATTCGAAAGGTCTGTGACCTGATGAACAGCATCGCATCTGCAGACGCCTGCGTTGCAGAGGGATAATAAAGGGGGTTTAAGACGTGCAGAATCCATATTTACCTTACCCGGTGCGCATAGATGAAATTGAAGTCGCCACCGAGGACAAGAGCCTTAAGACATTCAAATTTGTCTTTTTGAACGACGGTGATGAAGAAAAGTTCGCCTACCAGGCCGGCCAATTCGCGGAACTGTCTGTACCCGGTATCGGGGAAATCCCCATCGGCATCGCCTCGTCACCTGTGGAGAAGGGGTTTGTCAAGTTCACCATCTTCAAGGCCGGCGTGGTCACCAGCCATATGCATTCCATGAAAGCCGGCGACATCATGGGCATCCGGGGACCGCTGGGCAACTGGTACCCCTGGGACTTGCTGGAAGGCAAAAACGTTCTCATCGTCGGCGGTGGCTTTGCTTTCACCACCCTGCGATCTTCCATTGTGTACATGCTCGATCCAGCCAACCGCGGCCGTTTTGGCAACATTGATGTGGTTTACGGCGCCCGGACCCCGGGCATGCTGCTCTACAAGGATGAACTGGTGGCATGGGAGAAACGAGATGACATCAATATGCACCTGACCATTGACGCCCCGGCCGAAGGCTGGGATTACAATGTGGGTTTTGTGCCGCCGATTACCGAGGAGAAAGCACCCCGGGCGGACAAGGACACATATGCCATCATTTGCGGGCCCCCGGTGATGATCAAGTTTACGCTGCCGGTCCTGGAAAAACTCGGCTACACCCACGACCAGATCATAATGTCGCTTGAAAACCGCATGAAATGCGGATTCGGCATGTGCGGTCGCTGCGGTATTGGCAAAGAACTGGTCTGCAAGGACGGCCCGGTATTCACCCTGGACCAGTTAAATGGAACGCCGAAGGAATATTAAGGAGACCGGTTTATCTCTCCGGAAACCTTTATGATATTTTAACAGACCTTAAAATACAATTCCCGGAGGCATTTTCATATTGACATCGGATAAGCAATCGGATAGAAATCTTTTTTCAATGTATAAAATAACGGCGGAATGCCAAAAGGTAGGACAAAAAAATATTAATTTAAGGAGGAAAGCTAAATGGCAACAGTAGAATTCGGTGGTGACAGCTTTGGCGTGGATGAAGACGGTTTTATCGATGATTACACATCCTGGACTGAAAATTGGGTTCAGTTCGTCAAAGGCGAAGAAGGTATCGATGAGCTTAATGACGAGCATCGTCTTGTAATCAATACCCTGCGTGAGTACTATGAGAAAAATGGGATCGCTCCCATGGTACGGGTTCTCTCCAAGGTTACCAAGTTCAAACTGAAACACATCTACGAGCTGTTCCCGTCAGGACCGGGGAAAGGCGCTTGTAAGATGGCTGGTCTTCCGAAACCGACAGGATGTGTATAATCCCACTCCGATAAATGGTTTCACGAACATCTGAGCAAAGAGGCCCTGCTTTACCGCAGGGCCTTTTTCAATTTCAGGGGTGAACCAAGATGATCATCACGGTCAAAACAGGCTCTCGGACAGAATTTATGGATATCACCTCAAAAATCCAGCAGGAGATATCAGCAGCGGGTTTTCAATCAGGCCTGGTCATGGTGTATATCCCCCACACCACCGCGGCGGTTACCATCAATGAAAGTGCCGACCCGGACGTCAAACGGGATATCCTCATGGTGCTCAACCGGATCGTACCCTGGGAGGCCGATTACCGGCACCGCGAGGGGAATTCACCGGCCCACTTGAAATCGACCCTTGTGGGCGCATCTGAGCTGGTAGCTGTTGAAAACGGTCGTCTTCTACTGGGAACCTGGCAGGGAATCTTTTTTTGTGAGTTCGACGGCCCCCGCACCCGGAAAGTCCATCTTAAACTATTAAAGGGGTAAGCTCAGCCATTATGGAACAACTGGATACGACTGATAAACTTATACTCAACCGGATACAGTCAGATTTCCCCATCACTCCGAACCCGTTTGCCACCATTGCCGACGAGCTCAACCTGTCGGAAACGGATGTGCTCGACCGGTTGACCCGCCTGAAAGGGACAGGTATCATCAGGCGTATCGGCGGCAATTTTGTCCCGGAAAAACTCGGTTTCGTCAGCACCCTGTGCGCCGCTGTCGTGCCGGATGATAAAATTGACATGTTTGCCGAGACGGTCAACCGCTTCCCGGGGGTGACCCACAATTATCTGCGGGAAAACGATTATAATGTCTGGTTTACTTTTATTGCCCCGTCAATGTCTGAAATTGAAGCCAACCTTGCAGTTATCTCCAAAAAGACCGGGGTCACTGAAATCCTGAACTTGCCAGCCACCCGTGTGTTTAAGATAAAAGCACAGTTTAATCTTAAGTAAAATGATGGATACGCTTCGAATTGCGGCCGCAGTGGTTCGCGCCCCCCTTGGCGCAACCGGAGACAACCTGGAGAAGGTCAGGCACTGGACCCGTATCGCCGGAAACAGGGGCGCCCGGCTGATCTGTTTTCCCGAGATGAATATCACCGGGTATGCCCATACCAACACCGCAGCCGCATTCGCCGAAACCATTCCAGGTCCGGTAACTGACTCTCTGATAGATCTTGCCAGGGAGACCGGTGTCACCATCCTGGCCGGACTATCCGAAAAAGATTCAACCGGACAGCTTTATATCGTTCACCTGGCAGCCACTCCCGATGGAGACATCGCCGTATATCGCAAACTCCACCTGGCACCGCCTGAACAGGCTGGTTTTACACCCGGTGACAAGATTCCGCTCTTCAAGATGGGCACAACGAATTTTGGCATTCAGCTCTGTTATGATGCTCATTTTCCGGAACTGATGACCCGCATGGCCCTCGGGGGTGCCGACATCGTCTTTATTCCGCATGCTTCGCCCAGCCGCGGCATGACTGCACGCGACAAGCATCAATCCTGGATGCGGCATCTGCCTGCGCGGGCTTACGACAATGGTCTTTTTATCGTGGCCTGCAACCAGACCGGCCGAAACGGCAACGGGCTCCAGTTTCCCGGCAATGCCGTTGTGATTGATCCTTCCGGAAACATTCTTGCCAAGAAGCTCGACGATAGTGAAGGTTTGCTGGTAGCAGACTTGGACGGCAGTGCCCTTGAACATGTCCGGGGACACCGGATGCGCTATTTCCTGCCGAACAGAAGACCCGAACTATACTAAGTAACGATAAGCTTGCCCCCCTTTTGCCGGGCCTGCAGCCCGAAACCCGGCAGGGTCGCTGTCAGGGGTCTGCCAAAGAGAAAATCGAGCAGGGCTGGATCCGGTTTTCCTTTTTCTGTAATCAACGCCCGCAGGTGCGAATCGTAGCCTACTATCTCCAGGAGGCTATCGGCAGCAGCCCCGCCCTGGTTCTCCTTCAGCTGGACGGCCAGCCTGGCCAGAACGCCATAGGCGCATCTTTTCTCGTGCTCTTCTACAAGGCTCCACAGGTGGGGAATCCCGGCCAGAAGGTCTTTACGTGTCAGACGCTGCCGGTCATAAATCGCTTCGATGGCAGCCGTATCCCGGCAATTCAGGACCCGACACTCAAGGGGACGGTCTTTATAAGCGCTGCAGCCTTTTGATTGTGCATGGTAATAGCGGCAAGTCCAGGAGTGCCCATCCCCCTTGATTTTAATCAGCTCCGACACCACCGGCTGCAGGGTTCCCCGGACATTGTCCCGGGCCAGCTCCCCCCGGCGAATCGTATACAGATCTTTCAGGGGGATCTTACCACTCTTTACCAGCCCCCGGTCCTCCAAGTGAAGAGCCGGGCCGCCCGCCTTGCAGCAGGTCCCGCAGCGTTGGCACTCTGTATCGGTGGTCATTGATGAAGCCATTTTTATTTTGACACACACACCATCGTTAGACAGGATGGATCTTGATTGTTATACTACAATAAGCCCTCAAAGAAGTCGTTGCCCTTGTCATCCACGAGAATGAACGCAGGGAAATCCTTAACCGTGATCATGAAAATAGCCTCCATGCCCAGCTCCGGGTATTCCAGTACTTCAACATTGGTGATGCACTCCTTGCCAAGCCGGGCCGCCGGGCCGCCGATGGAGCCCAGATAGAACCCACCGTATTTCTGACAGGCTTTCGTCACCTGCGCGGATCGATTGCCCTTGGCCAGCATGACCATACTGCCGCCCTGCTCCTGGAAAATTGAAACATAGGGATCCATGCGGGCGGCGGTGGTCGGTCCAAATGCGCCGGAAGGATACCCCGCGGGCGTCTTGGCGGGACCGGCGTAGTAGATGATGTGGTTCTTGATATAATCGGGCAGGCCCCCACCGCTGTCCAGTCGCTCTTTCAGCTTGGCATGGGCGATGTCCCGCCCCACAATGATTTTACCGGTCAGGGCCAGCGGCGTGGCCACCGGGTACTGGGTCAATATTTCCCGGATAGCCGCCATCGGTTGGTTCAGATCAATTTTAACCGGATCCTTCCCGACCACATCCACTTCAGGAAGATACCTGGCCGGATCAGTCTCCAACTGCTCCAGGAAAATGCCCTTGCTCGTAATTTTTGCCTTAATATTCCGGTCGGCACTACAGCTCACGCCGATGCCGATGGGGCAGGAAGCTCCGTGCCGCGGTAGACGGATGACCCGGGTTTCCAGGCAGAAATACTTCCCGCCGAATTGGGCACCGATCCCCAACTCCTGTGAAATCTCAAGCATTTTAGCCTCCATTTCAAGATCCCGGAAGGCCCGTCCGTTTTCGGAGCCTGAAGTGGGCAGGTTGTCCAGATATCCGGCCGAGGCCAGCTTCACCGTCTTGAGCGTCATTTCCGCTGATGTCCCCCCGACCACAAACGCCAGGTGGTAGGGTGGGCAGGCGGCGGTCCCCAGGGTTTTCATCTTGGCCGCCATGAAGGCTTCGAGACTCTCCGGGTTCAGCACGGCCTTGGTCTCCTGGAACAGGTAGGTTTTATTGGCCGATCCGCCCCCTTTGGCCATGAACAGGAATTTATAGGCATCGCCTTGGGTGGCATAGAGCTCAATCTGGGCCGGCAGGTTGCACCCGGTGTTCTTTTCGTCAAACATGGTCAGGGGCGCATTTTGTGAGTAGCGCAGGTTGTTGCCCGTATAGGCATTATAAACCCCCTTGCTGAGCATCTCTTCATTTGAAAAATCCGCCCAGACCTGTTGGCCTTTTTTGCCCATGATGATAGCGGTACCGGTATCCTGGCACAGGGGAAATTCCATATCGGCGGCAATCACGGCATTTTTAATCATCTCGAGGGCTACCAGGCGGTCATTTTCAGATGCCTGCGGATCAGTAAAGATTTGCTGCAGGAGTGCCAGATGAGAGGGCCGCAGCAAATGAGACACATCCTTGAAGGCCTGCTCGGCCAAAAGCTCAAGGGCCTGGGGCTCAACCACCAGAATTTTTTTCCCCTTAAAGTCTGATTCCGATACAAACTGGTCGGTTAACTGGCGATATTCCGTGGTATCTTCACCCGGTGAAAACAGCGCTTCATATACAAAATCACCCATGGTTCCTTCTCCTTGCATGGTTATCTGGTTCCTACAATCGCTTGGTGTACTAAAAGCTGGACTTTAAAAGTATATGCCCCCGGGTGTCAAGTGGTTTAGCCGCGGTCAATTGAAATGCCGGCGGACGGGTCGGCCGATGGCCGGGTGGTTTGAATCCGAAGCCGCCCACCTCTGGTTCTAAAAATTATCGCGCCCTGTTTATCCGTCCTGTATACCCGGCTGCCGGCCGCCCGATAACGCGCCAGGACACTTTTGTGCGGAAACCGATAGCGGTTGCGCCAACCAACCGAAATGACCGCCTGCACCGGCGCAACCCGGTGTAAAAACAGGGCTGAACTGGAAGAACGGCTGCCATGGTGGGGAACGAAAAGAACAGTACTCTGCAGTTTTTCCCCCGCCATCCCGGCAAGCTCCCGCTCCGCAGGCTGCATGATGTCGCCCGCAAAAAGAAATGCCACGCCTTCGAATTCTGCCTTGAGCACAATGGAGTTATTATTGCTATTGCGCCAGGAATCAGTTTCTCTCCTGGTAAGAAAATCCCGTGGAGGATACAGCACGGTCACCGTAACACCTCCTTGCGACGATATCCGTGGCAGCACCCGGTAATCCGGGTGGCTGATACCCCGGGCTTTGATAATCCGCATCAACTGGCTGTAACCTTTCGTAGGAGCCGTTTCGGCGTTGGTCCAAATCTCTTTGACATTAAAGTTTTCCGCAATATACAAAAGCCCGCCCATATGGTCACTATTTGGATGGGTCAGGACGAGCGTGTCTACGGTTTTGATTTTCTGACGCCATAGATAGGGGGCCACCACCCGGGCCCCCATATCAAAAACAGAATTGTCCGCATAGCCGCCTCCGTCAATCAGCATGGTCTTGCCCCCCGGAAATTCAAGCAGGGCCGCACTCCCCTGGCGCACATCCAGGCAAGTGACCCGCAGGTCCCGGTGCCAGAACCGGTGGTGCATCCAGTAGGCTGTATCCAGCACCAGGAGCAGCGCAATGGGAAGCAGCCATTTCCAGGTGACCTTGCGGATACTTTGCGGCCGAACAGCCGCATTCGGTCCCCGTTCCCGGCCCTGGATTCTCCCCGATGCTTTGATCAACTGCAGGACCAGGACCCATAAACTGAAAAAGCAGAGCATCTCAAGCCAGGTGGGTGTCACGGTCTGCCCTGCAATCCATTCAAGCTTGTAAAGCCGGTCAGCCAGATCCATTACCCCGGACAAAGGAACGGCCGCTGCCTTAAGGACCGCGTCGGCGATCGGGATTGAAACCGGGAAGAGCATTGCCGCCAGCAGGGCCAGGGGAACGGTCACGAACCCTACAACCGGGATATATATAAAATTTGTCAGAATGCCGACATAGGATACCTGATTGAAATAGTGCATGGAGAGCGGCAAGGTACCGGCGATGGCAAAAAAAGAGGCCCAGAAAAAGGCGGCCAGGTTTGCCGCAACCCGTTTCAGGCCCCACGGCCTGACCGGCGGCCCCAGAGGCTGGCGCCAGCGCGCGGGTAGACAGCGCATCCCGTACAGAATGCTGAATACCGCCCCGAACGAAAGCTGAAAGGAAATTGAAAACAAGGCAGGCGGATGTATCACGATAATAATTAGAGCTGCTGCGGCCAGGGTGTTGAGCGGATCCTGTTCCCGATCCAGCAAGATGGTAAACAGATAAACTGCAACCATGATCACGGCACGCTGGGTAGAGGGAGACATCCCCGCGATGAGGCCATAGGCAGTAACCGGTAGTAAAGTGGCCAGGGCCGCAGCCGGACGCACCCGACCGTCCTCCAGCCCCCAGCTCAACCACCTGCCCAGCAGGTGAAACACCCAGAATGAAACTGTGGCGATAATGCCGACATGCAAGCCCGAAATCGCCAGCAGGTGCCCGATGCCCAGCCGGTTAAATTGCCGGCGCAATTCAGGCGAAATACCAGAGCGGTTACCGGTCACCAGGGCATCCAGAATCCTGCCCTGGCGGTTGCCCACCGTAGCGGTTATCCAGTTCGAAAGTGAAGCACGCACCCGTGCCAGGGTGGCACGATAATCAGCCGGGCCGCTGGCGAGAACCTGAACCTCTCTGCCCGGTACCCAGGCAGAAGCCCAGACCTGTTTATAGGCCAGGTAGCGGCGGTAGTCGAAAGCACCAGGGTTGTTAAAATTGCGGATGGACTTCAACCGGGCCCTGAACAAGAGGCGGTCTCCATGCTGAAATTCTGGGACACGGCCCACTGCGGTCACCCTCAGTTTGCCGCTCGCTTTGCGCTGGTCAATGGTTTTAACCGCGAGAACAAAGCGAGTGCGCGCACCCACACGGGTGGGCAGTGAGGCAACCTGTCCGGTGATAATACCCGGAGGGCCACCGGCTGCATACACAATGTGGTCCGGCGACCTGAGCGGGGCTACCCAGGGCTGCAGGGAACCATAGCCCAGTGCGAAAAACGCCATGGCTGATAAGACCAGGCGGCGCAGGGCTCCCGAAAACCACAGGGCCACAAGGATGCCGGCCGCAGCAGTACCGGCCAGAACCGCGTTAAGAAGTCCGGGAAAATGATCCGCGCTGATTAACCCCGCAGCCAGGGTTAAAACAAAGAATGCAGCTGGCCTTTCCAGGGGAAAATGCCGGCCCCGGTTTTCCAATTGCAAGGTGCCTCCAGGGAATGCCGCTGCCTGGCACAATTTCTATAACCAGGATAGAGGGCAAGTTGTCAGGTGAGCAGGTTGTTGTACCCGGTCTGTGGTTCGGCGGCCCTGTAAGCCTTGCAGAAGGCGGTAGGTCGGGCCTGAGGTCAAATGCTTGTATCAGCAAACGCTAGGGTACTTAAGGTTAAGTAAAGGCATTGAGTGTGAAGTGACTAAAGTGATCTAAAATGCACCGCGTAAGGCACTTGCCTCAAATTTTCATTTTCAGCCCCTGACGCGCCGAATGGCCGCGCCCAGGTTAGAGAATTTCTCTTCCAGGGACTCATACCCCCTGTCGAGGTGATAAATCCGGCTGATTTCGGTGACCCCTTCGGCCACCAGACCGGCCAGCACCAAAGAGGCGCTGGCTCTCAAATCAGTGGCCATGACCGGTGCTCCGGACAGGTTGGAGACCCCCCGAACCAGGGCGGCATTCCCATTGATGGTGATGTCCGCGCCGAGCCGCTTCAATTCACTCACATGAATAAACCGATTTTCAAAAATGGTCTCCGAAATGAGGCTTTGCCCGGCGGCAGTGGTCATCAATACCATGAACTGGGCCTGCATGTCCGTTGGGAACCCTGGAAAAGGCTGTGTTTTAATATCGATGCCAGTGAGGCGGTTGTCCCCGCGAACCTGAATGGACTGCTCACCCACCGTGACCTGGGCACCGGCCAGGCGCAGCTTGTTGATGGACGCGCCCAGATGCTCCGGCTCGCAATTTTCAACACGGACATCACCATTGGTGAGTGCTGCGGCAACCATAAACGTGCCGGCCTCAATGCGGTCCGGAATAATGGCAGTTTGGGCCGGTTTTAGCGCAGCGACCCCCTGGATGGTGATCATCGAGGAACCGGCCCCCTGTACATTGCCCCCCATGCTGTTAAGCACTTCCGCCAGGGCCGTAATTTCCGGTTCCCGGGCCGCATTGCGAATCAGGGTGCGGCCCTCGGCGAGGCTGGCCGCCATCATCAGATTTTCAGTACCGCCCACCGTGGCCACATCCAGGTAGATTTCGGCCCCGACGAGCCTGTCCGCACGGGCTTCCACATACCCGTGTTTCAACTCAATTTCGGCCCCCAGCCTTTCCAGACCCTTGAGATGCAGGTTGATCGGGCGAGCGCCAATGGCACACCCTCCCGGCAGGGATACCCGGGCTTTCTTCAGTCGGGCCAGCAAGGGGCCGAGCACCAGGATGGAAGCCCGCATTTTCCTCACCAGGTCGTATGGGGCTTCGTGTGCATTCACACCGGCGGCATCGATGCAAACCCGGCTGCCCGTGCACTCAATACGGGCACCGAGGTGCCGGAGCAGGTCCACCGTGCTCTGAATGTCCATAAGCTGCGGGACGTTCTCGTATTCATTCACACCGTCCGCCAGCAGGGATGACACCAGAATGGGCAGGGCCGCATTCTTGGACCCGCTGATTTTCACACTGCCGCGGATAGCCCGGCCGCCTTCTATGATTATTTTATCCATGGGCCTCTTTATAGGTTGAGTAGATCAGTTTGTCACCCGGGAATTAAAAACGCTCCCCCCGGTGCGATACTGGAGGGAGCGTTGGTTCAATCAACCGGATTAGGTCTTTTAATGATGGCCGCCGCCTTTACCCTGCATCGTATCATAGGCTGCTTTCAAGATGCAGAAGGTCATGCCGACGCCCAGTATGGTAAGCGCGTACCAGAGTCCGCCCATAAACACTATATGGGACATATCCCAGATCCATTCAAAATTAAAAGGAAACATACGTCCTCCTCCCTAGCGGATTTAGGCTTGGGCCGGAACCGGCTCGGCTCCCGGTCCTTTGCCCGGTTCTTCATCTTCAACTGCCTCAACTGCTGCCACATCTTCCTCAATGGGGTTGAGCTCAGCCTCATCCGGAAATACCGGCAGATATCTATACGACAATGAGATGAGAATTACCCCGTAGGCCACCGGTAGAATTGTGGTGGCAATCTCCTGCCAGCTGGGCCAATAGGGCGCAAAGGTCTCGAACGGCATAACCGGCACGGCCATAACCTGCAGTACCATCACCCAGCGATTCAGACAAACCCCTATACAGGCCAGCGTAATAGCCACCGTAAGCGTGATCGGGTTTTTCCGGCCGGCGGGTGTGATCAGGATGAGGGCCGGTACAAAACCGCACAGCACAATCTCTGTGAAGAGCAGATAGTAACCGTAATTCGATCCGGGGTTGTTGGTAAAAAAGTCCGCGATGTTGGTCATGCTGGCCCAGTAGACGGTATCAGCCGTCTTGGCAATGATGTAGGTAATCATCATCCAGCCGGAGATCTTCGCCATCAGTTCAATGGTGCTCTGGCGAACGAGTTTCTTACCTGTAATCGTCTCGATGATCTTGGTCAAAAGTACGGTGAAGCTGGGGCCGTAGGCCGCCGCAGACCAGGTAAACAGAAAAAACGTCCAGGGCCAGATGAATATTCCTTCCCGGAAGGCGAAGGGCTTCCCGTACATAACACCGGCCACACCGCCCAGGGAACCCTGGTGGAAAAAGCTGAGAAACGCACCAGTGGCAGCGAACACCGCCATCACTTCGTGCATGTTGTGGCTGAGGTTGTGAACGAATGGAATCTTGTCCAGTTGCCGGTTTTCGAGAATCAGCGGTATGTATTCAATGGTAAGAACCCCGAAATAACAGCTCAGGCAAAAAGCCACTTCGGTCAGCATTGAATGGACGTTGGCGTGCCAGAAGATAAACCAGCCTCTCAGCGGCTGGCCAATATCTATGGCCAGAATCAACAGGGCACTGCTGTAGCAGATAAAACCGATCAGCACAGCATAATTGATAATATGCTTGAGCTCGTCCTTACCGAAGATATACTTGCACAAACCGGTAAAGAACGCTCCCCCGCCCAGTGCGATTACAGCCAGGTCGGCCCAGATCCATAAAGCGAACCCATAGGAATCATTCATGTTGGTCTGGTTGAGTCCCTTGAACCAGCAAAGTAGCATGGCGTAAACGCCCACGAGCAGAGGGACGCTCACAACACTGATCCACAGGGCGAACTGCCAGGTGGGACAGCGTTTAACTCCCTTGGGTATTAATGCAGAATCCATAAGTTCTGTACTCCTCAGAAATACTGTTGCGGTTATTAAGATCGACGGTTGCCCGTTCGACTTTTAATGCTTGGCTGCTACGCGGGCGCCCTTCTTCCCGAAATACTGGTCGCCAAGTTTCCGGACCCATTTGCGGGTGCTCAAGTAGTAGACTTTGGGATTGGTTCCCAGTTCCTCCAGAAGCCGGAATACATCCGGATTCCGCGGTCTCCCGCCATGATGGTGATCCGGCTGGGCCAGCTTGTAGACAGCATGTTTATGATTGAACAGGTCACCAAAGGTAATGGCGCCGGCCGGGCAGGCCTCGGTACAGGACGTCTGGTATTCCTCTTCTTTCAGCTCCCGGCGGCCTTCAACGTAGGCTCTGTCCAGAGCCAACTGGCGGCGGTGATAGCAGAAACTGCACTTTTCCACCACGCCACGCATCCGCGCCGAGACATTGGGGCTGAGGTATTTTTCCATGCCCTCGGGCCAGACAGGATCCCACCAGTTGAAATAGCGGGCATGATAAGGGCAGGCGCCCATGCAGTAGCGGCAGCCGAAACAACGGGTGTAAATCTGGCTGACAATACCGGTTTCAATGCTGTAATCCGTGGCAGTCGCCGGGCAGACAGAAACACAGGGTGAGTGCCCGCCGTGCCCTTCGCAATGCATGCAGGGTCTGGGCAGATAGCAGATATCGGCATCCGGATAGGCCGCCTTGTTACTCAGTTTATAGATCCTCATCCAGGTAATACTTTTCAGCTTGTCGGTCTCGTCGGCTTTGAACGGCACGTTGTTTTCCTGCATGCAGGCCACCATACAACTGCCGCAGCCGGTACATTTGTCCAGGTCGATCACCATACCGTACTTCTTGGCCCGGCTTTGTACTTTTTCATTCGAATTGGAACTGCTGTGTCCTTGTGACATAAGAACCCCTTACTATAAATAATTAGGCTTTACTCAGTTTTGCCCTGATTCCCCAGGCAGCATCAAGGCCGGAAGCAGGATCCTCAACCGGTCCAATGAGTTCATTTACATTGATACCTTTATCCGCAAGGTACTTATCGAAGGCGGTATGCCCGAGCCCCCTGGGCATGGCAATCACACCGGGCCGGATGCCGTGGGAAAGGTGCACCAACACGCTGGCACTGCCCCGGGGAGTCTTAAGCACCGCCGCTGTCCCCTCTTGCAGACCGGCTTTTCTCGCGGTATCGGGGTTAACTTCAACCAGAGAATCGTTGCCCTTGAGAACCGTATCTTCTACGGTCTTAATCATAAAAGGTGTCCCCCCGATGTAGTCGCTCGACAGACGCAGGCTGTCGTAGGGCATGAAGACCAGCGGGTATTCATTTTGATCACCTTCCAAGGCCACCGCATCGGCATCAAGACCAGCAAAGTTCAATGTCCTCAAATCAGCGGCCAACGCCGCTCCGGAATTCACCGCGTATCCCTGCTCCTGCAGTGTGTCCCACTGCTCAGCAAGTATCTCTTCCAGACAGGCGGCGTAATCTTCCCAGGCAAATGCCGCGGCGACCGGTCCACCGACCGCTCCGGCCAGAGCAAGGATGACATCACCCGTATGCCGGGTGTTGAACTGGGGCTCTACCACCGGTTTGGATAACAGCACCATTTTCTCCGGGTAGCCCAAGGGTGCGGGAACATCTTCCAGACGCTCAAGATAATGGTGATTCGGCAGAATCAGATCCGCAAAGGCCGCAGTTTCATCCTGATAGGACGAGAGACTGACGATGAAAGGAATTTTTTCAAATGCCTGCCGCACCGATTGGGTATCCGGCAGGGAATAGAGAGGGTTGGCACCCGCGACGAACAATGCCTGCAGGGGATAACTGTCGGACTTGATCGCGGCAACCATGCGGCTGGAAAGATGACGGGCATCTTTAAAGACGCCCTGGCCGGCTCCGTCTACGCGTTCCGTATCTGCGCCGGCGGCGGATGTGAAATCCGGCCAGGCGCCGGTATCATGAGCATCCACAAGCCAAACTCCGCCCTTGCGGTTGATATTACCCACCAAAGCATTGAGGGTATGAACCGCCATGGCGTCCCGGACGCTGCCCGGTGTACTTCCCCGGCCCTGTCCGTAGAGTGCCAGAGGATGTTTGGCCTGCACGAACGCGTCGGCAAGATCACTCAGCACATCTTCATCTATGCCGGTTTCATCGGCAACTTTGCGGGGGTAGTATTTCTCCAACGCTGCCTGGAGGACTCCTAAGCCGGCGGCACCGGACAATTTGTAAGGATATTGTTTAATGATCAGGTGGGCCAGTCCAAGGGCGAGCGTGGCCTCCGAACCAGGTTTGATCGCCAGCCACTGGTCGGCCTTGGCCGCGGTAATGGATTTTCTGACTTCAGCCTGGGTTAATCTGGCACCAGATGCTTTCCAGGCACTGTTGGCCTTTATCATCCTGACCGGCGCACCCCAGCCCTGAATTACACCGGACCCGAAACTGACCACAAAATCCGCATTCTCGACATCGAAACCGGCCAGGGCATCAACCCCGTGCATCTTCCGGATAGCCGTTTCATAGGCATCGGCGCTGGCCGGCATCTTGATGAAATTCGGAGAACCGTAAGCCTGCAGGAAGCGTTGCAACAAGCCGGGCACCGAGCCTTGGTCCCTGTCCGCCAGGCAAGCCACCCCTTTGGCCTGGCCGCTGGCCTTGATTTCAGATAATTTCGCGGCCACTTCCGCAATAGCATCCTCCCAGGAAATTTTTTCCCATTGGCCGGCGCCCCTTTTCCCAACCCTTTTCAGCGGGGATTTCACCCGGGTGGGGCCATACAAAAGTTGCAAGCCGGAAAGGCCCAGACTGCAGATACCGCCGGCATTGACCGGATGGCCGTCCTGGCCCTCTATTTTGATGGCCCGGTCGTCTACTTTCCGAACCGTAATACCACAACCGCCCGGGCAGAGGGTGCAGACTGAATCTGCAAAGTTTACGGTACCATCGGCCGGTACCGGTGTCCAGGGCCACATCTGCGACCAGATCGAACTGTCATCCGTCAGCTTCCAGGGAATGGGGGTCAAGGCCGTCCCCGCAGCGCCGCCGACTACAAACGACAAGAAACTTCTTCTGTCAATTTTCATAAATTCTACCCCTTAACGTATATCGTGTCTGCCCGGCACTGGCTTTCACCGGGCGCAATCGCTCATTACTTATGGCAGACAAAACAGGCGCCTCTTTGGGTCTGGACACTGGTGCCTATACCCTTATGCGTCGTACCCGGGAACGCGGTGGCCGCAATTTCTTCAAAATGCCGGGCCACTTCCGTGGTCAGGCCCCCTTCACCGGCGGGATCGAATTTCGTCCGGGCATGACACTCCGCGCAGTCGTCCATCTTCATCCGGTCCCAGCTGTTCTTTTTGAGACCCGCCATATTGTAACCCCAGATATTGCGGCTGTAGCCGGTAATCCGGTTCTCTTCGTAAATCGCCGAGTTTTCTGATTCGCCGATATGACCATGGCAGGTCACGCAGTCATTCTTGGCCATTTTCACATGGGCCGCATGGGAAAAAAAGACACAGTCGGGCTGCCTTGAATAAACCAGCCAGGGAACCTCGCGCTCTTTGGCCACGTACTCGTTCACAAATTTGGCTTCCTCCTCGGTTTCACCCAAAACTTCCTCGTGGCACTCTACGCAGGATTCGAGTTTGGGGATGCCGGAAAAAGACCCGTCCTCCCGAAAGTAGTGACAGCTCTGGCAACCGTCTTCAACCTCACCGACATGCAGGGCATGGTTGAAATTAACGGGCTGCTCCTTTTGAGAATAGAGAACCTTGGGAAAAATCACCCATCCGATAATGAGGCTGACCACCAGGCCGGCAATAAAAAACAGGATGATAGGCCCACCCGGCCCATCGTCTGCCCCATTGGCTGAGTCTGCTGAAACTGCTTGAGCTTTTTCATCAATTTTACTCATGGAAACTCCGTAAAGCTGTGGTTTGTGGGTTCGACTGCTGGCGAAAGCATCCGGCTTTTTCATACGGCCAGGGCTGACCGGATCAGCGCAAAACAGCCCCATGAATGTCGGGCTTGCGAGCCCCGGCAAGCAGGTGCTCTCATTCCCCTGAAAGCACTGAAAATGCGCCTTCAGATGGAAAAATAATTTGCGCTTGTGTACATTGAGAACACTTTTTTGTCAAGTGAAATCGTTTTTTTAGAAGGCGCCGTAGCTGTGCAGGCCCGGCAGTAGATTGACGCCGAAATAGGTGAACATAACAGCAAAAAAACCAAGGATGGAAAGGAAGGCGACGCGCCGGCCATGCCAGCCGCGCATCAGTTTCGCGTGCAGCAGAGTTGCATAGACAAACCAGGTGATCAGGGACCAGGTTTCCTTAGGGTCCCACCCCCAGTAGCGGCCCCAGGCGGAGTTGGCCCAAACCGCACCGGTGATGATACCGGCGGACAGAAAAAGAAAGCCGAACATGATAAGCTGATAATTTAATTCATCGAGAATTCTCAAAGCGGGCAGCCTGGACAGGAGCGGACTGTCCTCAGCCGAGTCACGCTGGCGGATCAGGTACATAACGCTCACGCCGAACGCAATCGCAAAGGCCGCGTAACCGACAAAGCAAAGCACCACGTGCGCAATCAGCCAGTTGCTCTTGAGGGCCGGGATAAGCGGCTGGATGCGATCACTGATATCAGGCGACAAAGAGGCATAGGCAATGGCCAGAAAGGCCAGGGGGGCACAAAATACGCCGATTATCCTGCTCTTATAACGCCATTCGATGACAAGGTAGAGACTCGCAATCACCAGCGCAAAAAAAGTCAGGGACTCGTATAAATTCGACAAAGGCGCATGCCCGAAACCGAGCCGATACGACTCCTGCCAGCGCAGCAGGAGGCCGGCCAGGTTTCCAACAATCGCCAGCAGGGTAGTGCCGGTGGCCAGTTTTCCCGGCAGTTCCTTTTTAAATACCCAGGCGGAGAGATATAAAAAGGCGGCCGCACCGTAAATAAACGTTACTATTGATAATATCTGGGAGTTATTCATGGTCGATCCCCTGTTTCACTACTCACGCCCCCGGTGAAATCGCTGTCTGCCGGGTGGATAATGGAAAATCCGCAAAAATCAGCGATTGCCCGTGGATAAAGTTAACTGTTTAAGTCCTTCCCGGCCAACTGCCGGGCAATTTGCGCCACCTTGCCTTCCATGCCGAGCTTGTTCTTATTGGCGGTCCCCGATACACGCACCTCGCACCCCCCGGCGTTACGCACCGTTTCCACCAGAATCTGCTGGTGGGAAAGGAAAAAGGTAATGAAACATCCGGCCAGCATCAGGGTAAATCCGCTATAGACAACCCACACGCCGGGATCCCGGGTCACCTGCAGGCCGGTGAAATATTTTTCCTCCTGTTCAACCACCGCAATAAACACAGCGCCCTTGCGCATGCGATCGAAGCTCGGGAACCTGACCGGCAGGAATATCTGCTCAACAGCTCCCCCGGGTCCGGCAAGTGCGGCCACGTAGGCCGCCCCGATTTCGTGTCCTTTAAAACTGGCCGCGTTGTTGAGGCCCTGCAGCGTCAGGGTGCCCAGCTTTTCAGGGATTTCAAAAGACTGGCCAGGCGCCAGTTTCTGCCGATACTCCATCCCGGTCTCTTTGCTCTTAAAGCCCAGGGTTACCTCATCAGAGGGAATGCGGCCGTAGCTGGACTGAAAGATATTAATACCCCGGTAGCGAACCGGATCGTTCACAACGATACTCTTGGCATAAACAGGCTTCCCGTTTTCCAGCAGGGTCAGATCCGAACGAAACTCCTCAGGGGCACCGTTTTCGTAAAAACTCACATTGAAATCATCGCAACGGATACTGAAATCAAGCTTGTGGCGCTGGTTGGAATTTCTCAACTGGATGATGTCCGTCGTTTCACCTTCGGCAATATTAACTGACCCTTCAAAACCATACAGGGAACCGATGATGCTGCCCAGCAGCAGCAGGACAATACTGGTATGCACGACATAGACACCCAACCGGGTCCAGCGCCTTTTCTCAGCAAACAGCAGATACCCGGCATCTGTGGATTCGGACTGTAAATTTTTAAAATATTTGGATAACAGCTTCTCTGCCACAGGTTTCAAATCCGCCGGTGTACGCCCGTCCGTGAACACCTTCCGGTTGGGCAGTTTCCGGAAGCGACCGGCCTTAATCCCCTTATTTTTGCGGCTGACAATTTTCCAGGCTGCGGGAAACCGATCGATGGAACAGACAATGATGTTAATCGTCAGGGCCAGCAGCAACAGCAAAAACCACCAGGAGTGATACATATCGAACAAATCGAGTACACTGAAAAGTTTGTATAGAAAAGAGCCGTAGGCCTGTGTGTAAGCAGCCGCACTCTCATTCTGGGGTATCAGGGTGCCGATGATCGAAGTGCCGGCCAGGGTCAGCAACACAGCTACCGTTAGTTGTACCGACGAAAAGAATTTCCATATTTTATTTTTAATTTCCAGAACTTACCTCCAAAAAGCTATCTTTAAACATCACGCGCCTGTGAGTCATACCAAAAGAGTGTGAATTGGGCAACACCCTTTGAGGTATTGATAATCAGGAATTATCCCCTGTGGTTATCAGGATTTCCGCCGCATGGGTGTCAACCAGGTAAAGCCTGGCCAGGGATTCAATTTCAGAAACCGTTATGGCGGCATAGTCTTCCAGGATCTCGCGGCTCCACTGAAGCTGGTCGGGACGTTGCCGTGAACCGGCCAGGACCGTATTAAGCCAGTATTGATTGCGACGCCGGTTGTCCCTGATCCCACTCAATGTGGGATCAAGCGCCCGTTTGAGTTCATCTGCAGTAATGCCCCCGGCCACCAGGGTGGTGATGATCTGGCGGACAGCAGTGCGGATTTCCGGCACCTTATCCGGGGCCACCTGCACATAGGTCAACAGCGCCCCATAGCCTTCATAGGCCCGGCCCGGACGATTGAAGGCGGCTGTCGAGTAGGCCGCCCCGAGTTCCTCCCGGACACCCACCCTGAGCCTTTCGGAGATAATTTCAGCCAGAATTTCCAGGCGGCGCGTGCGCTGTATGTTCCAGATGTCGGTGGTGGGATAAGCCACCACGACCAGCCCTTTCGGAAGACGGGTGTCTATTTTGAGATCAAGCGTCTGCCCCCGGGGAAAGGCCGGCAGCGCGCCGTATCCGGTGGGATCAACCGAGGCGTCCCCAGCCCGGGCGGGCAGGTTTCCAAAATAGCGGGCTGTCAGCGCCTGAACCGCCTGCATTTCAAAATCACCGACTACTGAAACCTCAATGGGCGCCGTGCGGATCACGGGTGCTATCCAGCGGGTGACATCTTCCAGGGTCAGGCTGGCCAGCGCCTGCTTCCCGGGCCAGCCGAAACGGCCGTCTCCTCCAGCCAGAAACCGCAAACCGGCCAGGGTTAAGGCGCCATTGACTGATTTTTCCAGTTTGAGATAGCGCTGGCTGAATTTCTCCTGGCTGAACAAAAATGCATCGGGCCTGAAACCCGGGTCGCTCAAGTGTGCATACAAAAGCTGCAGCAGGGTTTCAAGGTCCCCGGTGGCACAATGCCCGCTGAAAGTGAAGCGGTCCTCTTTGACATTAAAACCAACGCCCAGATTCTTTCCGGCCAGGGCGCGATCAACGGAATCCCGGTCCAGCGCTCCAAGGCCGCTTTCATTGACAACTGATTCAGCCAGAGGTCCCAGTCCGGCCAGTTCCCTGGGCTCGCTGGACCGTCCCTTTCCGAAACTCACGGTAACAGCCACTTGATGCGCTTCGAAATCTGTCGGTTTGAGATTCACCCGGACCCCGTTGGCAAAGTCCGTCTGCAGCAGGTCAAGGTCCTTGATGACCGTTGTTTTTTCTACGGATCCAGGCTCGGCGGGTACTTCAAAGTAGGGAAAAATCACCTTGGCCGCCAGAGGTGGCCTTTCCAGGGCCGTTGCATGGCTCCGGGTGTAGAGATCGGTTATCGCCTGCGTCGGAGTTTCGCCGTTTGCGCGCAGGTCCGCATTGCCTGTGACCAGAACAAGCCTGTGGTCAACAGACCAGATATCACGTAGCGCAGCGATCACCTCGGCCAGGGTAGTTTTTTCTAAAATGGGAGCGTACAACTGCTTTTTCTGCAGCGGAGCCAGCACGACCTCTTTGGCATTTAGTTTCCGGATAATATGCCTTGCCAGGGCCGGGCTTCTGCGGGTCGGCGCATTTTTGACGGCCTGATCAAACTCAGCCTGGTAGTCTTTCCGGACTCTTTCCAGCTCCGCGGCTTCAAACCCGAAAAGCAGGGTCTGCCGCAAAAGGGTCTCAAGAGCTACAAGCGTCGCGTCCCAGTTTTCCGGACTGCACTGAGCGGAGATGTCCGCGTAGGTAATTTTTTTCAAAAAGACACCCGCACCCGCAGAACCAGATGTATAGGGCGTACCCTGTTTTCCAATACGGGCATCCAGGCGATTTTGAAGCATTCGATTGGCAAGGTCATCGACGAAGCGTTTGTGCCGGTAAGCCACGGTATCGGTAAAAGGCTCCGCCCGGTGCAGGGTTTCAATGCTGACACTTGTGTTTTCTGCTTCACCTTCGAAATGGTAAAAACTCTTGACCCCCTCGTGGTAAATGCTCCCAAAATCAGGGAGCCTGCGTTCTTCGCCCCGGGCCTTGACGGACGCAAATGTTTCCTCGATTTTCTGTGCGACCGCCTCCGGCTGGATATCCCCAACGATCACCACCACCATATTCTCGGGGCGGTACCAGGCATCGTAGAAATTCCGCAGGCTCGTGCTGTCCGCGGCCACGATAGCTTCCCGGGTGCCAATGGGCAACCGGTCTGGAATAAGCGTGGCCGGCATCTCAAATTTCACCTTTGATACCCAAGTCCGGTAGGCAACCGAATCCCGGGTGCGTTTTTCGGACAGGATAATCCCGCGTTCCCGGTCCACTTCGGATTCCAGCAGCAGGGCGCCCTGGGCATAGTCGCTGAGCACCATCAACCCTTCGGCTATACTTTGCGCAGAGTTGTCTGCCAGAAGAACATCGTAGACCGTCTCCTCAAAACCAGTATGCGCGTTGGCATCCGGTCCAAACTGCATGCCGATTCTCTGGAAATATTTAACCAGCTCTCCCGGCTTGAAATTGGTTGAACCATTAAAAAGCATATGCTCCAGGTAGTGCGCGGTGCCTTCTTCCCCGGCCAGTTCATTCAGCGACCCGGCCTGGACATTGAGATGCATACTCACCCGGTTGACCGGCTCTCTATTTTCCATGAGGATATAGCGGATGCCATTGGGCAATTGCCCAAACAAAAGCGCCGGGTCGGGTGTCAGGTCACTGCCAATCCGGGGCCACGGCGCTTGCACGGGTTGACCGACGAGGTCAGCCGACTCTTCAATAAGCAGGGCTGGACTGCAGCCGGCCCAAAACATAATCAAGCATACTATTATAGCCAGGGTGATGCTTTTGGCCCGGGCTGGGTCAGTACGGTTTGTGGGGTAGTGAATCATCGCAATCTCTTTCCAGTGCCCAGATATCTCCGGCCGCCGCTACGCGGGGCAAGCTTGGCCCTGAGGGCCAGGCTTTGGGTTGCCCCTTGAAGGGGCTCACGACC
>CAZWPX010000078.1:0-22811 GCA_964636125.1 uncultured Desulfobacterales bacterium
CCATGGAACGCGCATCCGGCGGCTCTGCGGCCGCCCTGCCGGCCGCTGCGATGCCGTTTGCAGAACTTTTGAAACAGTGGGGTTTTTCAACGGCCTATCTGGCGCTTAAAATTCTGGGCATTATCATGTCCCTGATGCTTGCGCTGGAGTTTATGAAGGCGTTTAACATTATTGACCGACTTGTCCGGTCTTTGAATCCGGTTTTAAAAATCCTGGGGCTTGACCGCCAGGTGGGAATGCTCTGGCTGGCTGCGGCGATCTTCGGGATTGCTTACGGCGCGGCTGTTATTGTGGAGGAGACCCGCCAGGGGCACTACACGAAAGCGGAACTGGAACGCCTGCATCTGTCCATTGGAATCAACCATGCCATGATTGAAGACCCCCTCCTGTTTCTGCCCCTGGGTATCGGTGCCTTCTGGCTGTGGATTCCCCGGCTGGTTGCAGCCGTGGCCGCCGTCCATCTTCACCGGGCATTGCATAAACTGAATGCCGCCCGGCATTCAGCTGTGGAAAAGACGGGCTGATATGTTTATTGTCAAGAAGTTGGTGACGCCCTTTATCCTGCCCCCGGGAATCTTCATCCTGCTGCTACTGACCTGCGGGACGGTGCTGCTGGTATTTAAATACCGCAAAACCGGCCTGGCTGCAGTGGCCACCGGATGGGTCATGTGGGCGCTGGCAATCGGCCCTGTGACCGATGTCATGCTGACCGGCCTAACCCGTGATCTTCGGTACAACCACCAGATCCCGACCGGGGATGTGATCGTCGTGCTTGGTGGAGGCGTGGACGCTCGGCGTCTGGATATGTCCGGGCAGGCGGGGGTGTTGGGTCGAGATATGGTGGTGCGGGTTGTAACCGCTGCCCGGCTGTTTACCCGGTTGAAGGTGCCCGTCATCGTCGCCGGCGGTGACCCCCTGGTCCAGGGCGTGGCCGAGGCGGTTGTGGCGGCCAGGTATTTGACTGATATGGGCGTACCGGCCAGAGCCGTCATCCAGGAGAGTACCAGTCGGGATACCTTTGAGAACGCCCGGCAGGTCAAGGCGCTGTGCGTCCGGCATGGTTTCAAAAAACCGATCCTGGTCACCTCCGCCTATCATCTGAGAAGGGCCCTGTGGTGTTTTGAGAAGGTCGGTCTCACCCGCCTGCCATTTGCTAACGGCCTGACGGTTGTAGAAGGGCAAGCCTATTCCTGGAATCACTTCCTGCCGGGCAGTTATGAAGGTTTTTCAAAATATCTGCACGAATATGTCGGCTTGTTTTACTACTGGTTGGTGTATTAGGGCACCGCGGGCTCAATTTGCTCGCGGTAGATTCTTTCCTGCTCATCCAGAATCTCTTTCAGGATGTCAATGGTCGTCATGGGGTTCATGATCACACACCGCAGGACCACCATGTCCGCATTTGGTTCATCCGCCCGATCGAGCGTGGTCCGGGATACAAAACTGTTGCCGGCTTCTCTCTGTAGCCGTTGCATCAGCTTGTTAATGTCATTGAGGCGTGCCAGGGGGGACGGCTGCCCTGCGGCTGCCTGTCGCAGCCCGGCAGGATAGAAACGATAGGTGAGAATGTTCAGTTGGGGAGCGGTGACCAGTTCAAAATCCGGTCGGTGATCGATTTCCCGGGCAAATTCCTGGGCGATCTCGATGCCGTGCTCGATGAGGATCGCATACCCCTGGCTACCCATTATTTTCAAGGCACTGGCCAGAACCAGTGAATTGGCTTCCCGGGAACCGGGCAGGGATTTTATACCCAGATCCACTGACCCGGGCCGGTTGATATACTTGGCATGGTACACCACGGCGTCCATTGAAATCGGGTCCTGGAAAAAGACCATCCCGCAGGTCATGGGCATATAAAACTGCTTGTGGCCGTCGATCACCACCGAATCGGCCCGGGAAATTCCATCCAGCAGGTGGCGATAACGGTCCGACATAAGTGTGGGGCCGCCCCAGGCGGCATCCACGTGGAAGTGGATCTGGTGCTCCGCACAGATTTTTCCCAACTCCACGAGCGGGTCGATGGTGCCGGTTTCCGTGGTGCCGGCGATACCCACAATGGCCAGGATGCCTGTTTTTTCAGCCGGCTGGCGTAGCTGCCGGATGGTCTGTTGGAGCTTTTCGAGATCGATCCGGTTGTGCGCGTCCACATCCATTGCGATGATATTGCGGTTGCCGATACCGAGGATGCCCCCGGCTTTCTGGATTGAGTAATGCCCCAGGCGGGAGACCAGGACCACACAGCGGTCCAGATTATACGCGGCGAGCCCGGCGGCGACCCCCTCCTGTTCAACGCCGGCGAATCCGGGCCGGGGTTTCAAAAGTTTGTTGCGGGCAACCCAGAGGGCGGTGATATTGGCCAGGGTGCCGTCTTCCACAAAACTGCCCAGGGTGGTCTTCGAGTGCTGCACATGCTCCGCATAGAAGGCCGCGTCATGCCCAAACAGCATCCGGTGGATTTTGGCCAGTACCTGTTTTTCGATAATGGAGACCACTTTGGAGGTTTCCAACTTGACCACATTCTGGTTCAAAGCGGCCACGATTGTCTTCAGGTGGACCATAAAGAAGGGGATGGCCGAGGTCATGTGGCCGATAAAATAAGGGGATGCCACATTCACAGCGTGGGGGGCGATATCTTCCACCAGATCGGTAATGACCTCCGCGAGTTTCTTTTCGGGGGTGCGGCTTATCCGGGTATCTTTAAAACGCTCGGCAAGGTCTTTCAGGCTGGCCTCCTCGGTAATGCCCACATGATCGCCAAGGAAGTCATGCAGCCCGAAAAGAATCTGCTCCATGTATTTGACCAGGGTTGACCGGGTGGCTTCATTTTCAGGCCGGATGAAGGTTCTCATCAGGGTCTGCCAGTCGGCAACCAGCTGAACGTTGGCGCTGTTATCTGTCTGCATCATCGTGTGGCCATTGGAATGTGGTTAAGAGTCGGGCCATGAGTTTAAGCGGCTTATTAGCATGCCGGCGGCTTTATGCCAAGCGACCGGTGCATTTTTGTGCCTTGCGGCCCCATGCGCAACCAATAAAGCATTTGCCGCCCAATGGCTAAAGTGATATGCAACGGGGTTATCTGCCCTGCAAAAAACCTTGCAGGGTGGTCAGGTAATACTGAAAATGAACTTTTGAACGGGGCCCGGTAATGTATAAATCTGCTGCTGTCGGCCGTGTGGCCACGGTTTTTCTATTACAGATTCTGTTGATCCTGGCGGCCTCCTTGCTTGACCCGGCAGCCCGCTGTCAGCCGCCGGGGGGGGACCGGGTGGCGGTTGTCAACGGTGAGGGCATTACCCGGGCCGAGTTCAGGGCGGCGCTGCAACAGGCCCAATCTCAAGCGGCCGGGGATGGCCAGGCGGTGAGCGCCTCCCGGACACGGGCGCTGAAGAAAAAAGTCCTGGAAAATCTCATCGGGCGGCGGCTGGCCTATCAGGAAAGCCAGCAGCAGGGCCTGCTGATTGATGCCGCCCTGGTGGACCGTGAGGTGGCGCGGGTGTTGGCCCGGGTGTCAGATGCTTCTGCTCTGGATGAAATCCTGGCCCAAAACAAACTGTCCCGGGCCCGCCTGCAGGTGCAGTTTCAGCAGGACCTTGCGATCCGGCGGCTGCTCGCGGAGCAGGTGCTCAGCAATATCGAAGTCACCGATCAGACACTCCGGGATTTTTACGATAACCACCCGAACCTGTTTAAAACCCCGGCCCTGGTAAAAGCGAGTCATATATTTATCCCCGCCGGCCCGGATACCACCCGGGAGGAGCGCAAAGAGGCGGTTGCCCTGATCAAAGCTATTCAGACAGAGCTCGACCAGGGGGTACCTTTTTCCGACATGGCCCTTGACTATTCCCAGTGTCCCAGCAGCGATAATGGCGGTGACCTCGGGTATTTTGATAAGGAGAAGATGATCAAGGGTTTCGCTGAAGCGGCCTTCGCACTGGACCCCGGTGAGATCAGTGACATTGTCAGGACAGGCCGCGGATACCACCTGATCAAGGTCGAGGCGCGTAAACCCAAGACGAAATTGTCTTTTGAAGAGGTGAAAACCAGACTCCTGCTGAATCTCAAGATGGAAAAATCCTCCCAACAGATCAATACCTACCTGAAAACCCTCCGTGATCAGGCAGAAATTGAAATCTTTCTGCGCTTTTAAAGCCGTTGCATTAACCTACGGCCTGCCTGCCGCCGACGGTGGTTGCCGGTGACCGGCTTGGATGTGGGCAGTGGGTAGGCCGCGATCCTGCCTTGCGGGCCGCATCAGTATAAATCAAAATAAAACAGAGTGTTAAAAGATTGAATTGCATTTTCGGGGTTCGCTGAGAGGGGGTTGTTAAGGGCTTTCCGGCTCGGGTTGGCCCCATATAATAGGGTTGACTAAATGGAAGGCGTGGATTATACGGACCTTTGTGCAGTGAATGAAGTTCATTAAACGGTGCAGTTTTGAGCAAAAGGCCATAACGCACCTGGGGCCATCCGGAATGGATGCCGCCCGCTTCAGTGAACCGTCAGGCCGCTGGGACTTGTGCTTCAACTCCCCGGATCAGACCGGGGGGGAACCCTTTTTCATCGTGAGTGAAGGCCAGATAGACGTTTTATGAGACTATTGAGAAATGCTCCTGCTTATCCGGTTCTGACACCGGGCCTAAATTCTCCCCTGCAAAATACTCCATGTGTACGAATTGTTAAATCCTGTGCCTGTGTGGGGATAGATGCCGGCAGAGGCACATTTACGCGCGGATGGCACCGGGAGAGGTAAATGCAGTCCGGGAGAAATAGCAGGTGCGTGAATATTATCGACAAATTGATAGAAGCAGTGCTCTGTTTTTGAGATAAACCTTACTTTTCTGAAACACAGGAGTAACGGAATGGGAAAAATGAGTGAGAAACCGATTGGGTCGGTTGTTGTTGCCGGAGGTGGAATTGCAGGTATGCAGGCATCACTGGATCTTGCAAATTCCGGATATCTGGTTCATCTGGTGGAGAAATCAACCGCTATCGGCGGCGTGATGAGTGAACTGGATAAAACGTTTCCCACCAATGACTGTGCCATGTGAATTATTTCACCTAAACTGGTCGAGGTCGGCCGGCATCTGAATATCAACCTGATCACATGTGCAGAAATTGACAAGGTCGAGGGTCCTGAAGGCAACTTTAAGGTAACTGTCAAAAAGGAACCCCGTTACGTAGATCTCGACAAGTGCACCTCCTGTGGGGAGTGTGTCGAGGCTTGCCCGGTTGCCCTGCCCAGCGAGTACGACCAGGCTTTTAGCGAGCGAACTGCGATTTATAAGAAATACGCCCAGGCCATTCCGGGTGCGTTTGCCGTCCAGAAAGCGGACCCGGCGCCCTGCCGCATGGCCTGTCCGGCCGGTCAGAATGTCCAGGGATATACCCAGATGGTGAAGCAGGGCAAATATGAACAGGCCCTGAACATTATCATGGAGCAGCTGCCCCTGCCCGGTGTTCTCGGGCGTGTATGCCCGCACGGATGTGAGGATGGCTGCCGTCGCTGTGACGTGGATGAACCGGTCGCGATTCGCGATCTGAAAAGGCTGGCGTCTGATAAATTTGATCCCCGCGAAGTAAAAATCCCCTGTCTGCCGGATCGGGATGAGCGGGTTGCTATTGTCGGTTCCGGGCCGGCTGGCCTCGCGGCTGCCTACCACCTTGCAAAAAAGGGTATCAAAGCCACCATCTTCGAATCTCTCCCCGAAGCCGGCGGCATGCTGCGGGTGGGTATCCCCGCCCACCGGTTGCCGCGTGAAATCCTGGACCGTGACATCGAAGTGGTCACCAATTTGGGCGTTGAGATCAAAACCAATACGCCCCTGGGACCGGACCTGACGATTGATGACCTGTTTGACCAGGGATATCAATCGATTTACCTGGCAATTGGCGCCCACCAGGGCATCGGGCTGGGTATCCCGGGAGAAAAGAGCCAGGGTGTCCGCCAGGGTGTTGATTTCCTGAAAGAAGCCAATCTAACCGGCCAGACTGCGGTCGGCCGTAAAATGGCAATTATTGGCGGTGGTAATGTGGCCATTGATGTCGCCCGCAGCGCCGTCCGACTCGGTGCCGGAGAGGTGACCATCATTTATCGCCGGACCCGTGCGGAAATGCCCGCCTGGGAAGAGGAGATTCAGGCGGCCGAGACCGAAGGGGTGGACATCGCCTATCTGGCTGCCCCCCAGGAGATCCTTGCCGCCGATGGGAAAGTGGTCGGCCTGCGCTGCATCCGTATGGAACTCAGTGAAAAGGATTCATCCGGCCGGAGACGGCCCATCCCGGTTCCCGGCAGCGAATATGAAATTGAAATCGACCAGTTGATCCCCGCAATCGGGCAGCGCCCGAATCTCTCTGCCCTGGAGCACATCGCCGGGCTGGAGTTTTCCAAATGGGGCACCACGAATGTGGATGAAATTACCTATGCCACCGGACGTGAGGGTGTGTTTGCCGGTGGTGATCTGCAAACCGGTCCCTGGGTGGCGATCGGGGCCATTGCCGCTGGTATGGAAGCCGCTGAGTCCATTGTGCGCTACCTGGACGGTCAGGATATGGCCGCCGGCCGGGAGGCCATTATAAAAGACAACCCCGTCTACCGGCCGGTTCCCAAAGATGCGGCCGAGGCCGCCCGGGCCAAGATGCCCGAACTGCTCCCCGAAGAGCGGCAGGGGAATTTTAATGAGGTGGAACTGGGATATGGTGATGAGGATGGGCAGGCTGAAGCCGCGCGTTGTCTCAACTGCGGGTACTGCTGCGAGTGTTACCAGTGCGTGGATGTCTGCGGTCCCGAGGCGGTGACGCTGGCGACCCATGCCCAGCAACCTGAAATATTGGAAATAGAGGCCGGTTCCATCATTCTGGCTCCCGGGTTTAAACCCTTTGACCCCTCGAAGTTTGATAACTACAGCTATGCCGGGCATCCCAACGTGATCACTTCCATAGAGATGGAAAGAATCCTGTCAGCCACCGGGCCGACGGAGGGGCACCTTATTAGAAGGTCGGACGACAAGGAACCCAAGAAGATCGCCTGGTTCCAGTGTGTGGGGTCCCGGGACCTGAACCGTTGTGACAACGCTTACTGTTCTTCGGTCTGCTGTATGTACGCCATCAAAGAGGCCGTCATTGCCAAGGAGCACTCCGACGAGGATTTGGATTGCGCCATCTTCTACATGGACATGCGGACCCACGGCAAGGACTTTGAAAAATTCTACAATACCGCCAAGGACAAGCACGGTGTGCGTTTTATCAACAGCCGGGTTCACACGGTAGATCCGGTGCCGGGATCCGATGATCTTGAAGTGCGGTATGCCACCGAGGACGGTAAAATAGAAACTGAGGTTTTCGACCAGATTGTTCTGTCGGTCGGGATGGAGATTACCCCGGAAATTCTCGATCTGGCCAAAAGGCTGGATCTGGATCTGACCCCGGGAAATTTCTGTAAAACCGACGCGGTCGATCCGGTTTCCACTTCCCGAGAGGGTATTTATGTCTGCGGCTCTTTCCAGGGCCCCAAGGACATCCCCGAGTCGGTTATGGAAGCCAGTTCGGCAGCCTGTAAAGCCGGCATAAAGCTCGCGGCGGCCCGGGATACTCTGATAAAAAATCCGGTATTTACCGATGAGGTTGATGTGGCCGGGCAGGAACCGCGGGTCGGTGTGTTCGTCTGCAACTGCGGGGTTAACATCGGCGGCATTGCCGACGTACCCGCCATTGCCAAATACGCTAAAGACCTGCCCAACGTGGCTTATGTGGAAGAGAACCTGTTTACCTGTTCACAGGACACCCAGGACAAAATGGTGGAAGTGATCAAGGAGCAGAATCTCAACCGTATCGTCGTAGCGGCCTGTACGCCCCGTACCCATGAGCCGCTGTTTCAGGAAACCATCCGCGAAGCCGGACTCAACTCTTATCTTTTTGAAATGGCCAACATCCGGAACCAGTGTACCTGGGTCCATGCCAGCGACAAGCAGGTTGCCACCGATAAGTCCAAGGATCTTGTCCGGATGGCGATTGCCAGGGCCGCGTTGCTGGATCCGATCGGTGATTTGACCGTGGATGTCAACAACACAGCCCTTGTCATCGGCGGCGGAGCGGCCGGTATGACGGCCGCCTTGAGCCTGGCCGATCAGGGTTTTCCCGCCACCCTCGTGGAGAGATCTTCCGAACTCGGTGGCATGGCCAGGGACCTTTCCAAAACCTGGAAAGGCCAGGATGTCCAGCCGGTTATCAATGACATGGTGGCCAGGGTGGCAAAACACCCGGATATAACCGTACTGACAAATTCCGAGGTGACGGGTGCCTCCGGGTTTGTGGGCAACTTTGAGACCCAGGTTACCACGGATGGATCGGCGCAGACTGTACAGCACGGCGGGGTGATTATCGCCACCGGCGGGCAGGCGACGGAAACCGATGAGTACCTTTATGGGAAAAATGATCGGGTTACCCGCTGGCACGATCTTGAACATGATCCCGAGAAGCTCAAAGGTGCGCAGAGTGTTGTTTTTATCCAGTGTGTGGGGTCCCGTGATGACCAGCGGCCCTACTGCTCGCGGGTGTGCTGTACGGCTTCAATCCTGCAGGCCATAGCCATCAAAGAGGCCACCCCGGAAACAGATGTTTTTATTCTTTACCGGGATATCCGGACCTACGGTGAAAGGGAACTGCTTTACAAGCAAGCAAGGGAACTGGGCGTTATCTTTATACGGTACAATCGGGACCGCAAGCCGGAGGTTACTGAAACGGCCGACGGCCTGGATGTAAGGGTGTTCGATCCGGTCCTGCAAAGAGACCTGTTGATCAAAACCGATATTCTTAACCTGGCCACAGCCATTGAGCCGTCCCAGAACGATCAGCTGGCCGGTTTCTACAAGCTGCCCATGAGCTCCGAGAATTTTTTCATGGAGGCTCATGCCAAACTGCGGCCGGTGGAGTTTGCTTCGGACGGGATTTTCCTGTGTGGACTCGCACACTACCCGAAATCGATGGATGAGAGTATTGCCCAGGCCATGGCCGCGGCCAGCCGCGCCGCCACGGTCCTTTCAAAAGCGTCCATCAGCATTTCCCCGCTGGTATCCATGGTGGACCCGGAAAAGTGTATTGGATGCGGTCTCTGTGAAGAAGTCTGTTCTTTTGGTGCCATCGTACTCGAAGAAGTCGAAGGTAAAGGCCAGCGGGCAAAGAATATACCGGCTTCCTGCAAGGGGTGCGGTCTGTGCGCCTCCTCCTGCCCGCAGCATGCCATTGATATGCTGCATTTTAAGGATGAGCAGATTACGGCGTCGGTTTGTGCGGTTGTATAACACATAAAACTTAACACATAAAACTGATGGATTCGACTTTTTACGAATTCATCAACAGGACAAAGGATGACAACATGGGTGATTTTGAGCCTAAAATAGTATCGTTCCTGTGCAACTGGTGCGCTTACGCCGGTGCTGACCTGGCCGGTGTTTCACGGTTGCAGTATCCATCCAACCTGCGGACCGTACGGGTTATGTGCTCCGGCAGGGTTGACCCGGCATTCATCATCAAGGCTTTCAGGCAGGGGTGTGACGGTGTCCTGGTGTCCGGGTGACATTTCGGCGACTGCCATTACCTGGAAGGTAATGTCCAAGCTGAAAAGAAAATATTCCTGACCCAGAAACTGCTGGACATGGCCGGTATCGGCGCTGAGCGCCTGCACCTGGCCTGGGTTTCCTCGGCGGAAGCCCAGCGTTTTGTCGAGATTGCGACTGCCACCGTTGAATCGGTCAGGCAGCAGGGGGCGCTGGATAGCGCGGCCTTTGAGATGGCGCTGGCGGCGGTTGACATGACCGTTAACAGTGAAACCATCCGGTGGCTGGTGGGTAAGGAAGTCAAGATCACCACCCAGGGTGATGTCTACGGCCGGCCATGGGACGTGGAATCCTATGAGGCGGTTTTGCACAAGGAGCTTGAAAGGGAATACCAGAAGAACCTTATCGTGCTGGCCATCAAAAAAGGCTTTACGTCGGTTCGGGATATCAGTGCTGAAATAGGTGTTGACCTCCTGCGGGTTTCCTATCTTCTGGCTGATCTGGAAAAAACAAATCAGGTTGAATTCACGGGAATGAAAGACCATAAACCCGTATTTGCGGTACTGTAGTCATCCTCAGATGACTGTTAATATAGGGAGGAAAAATGGCTAAGAAAAGCGGATCAGTAATGGTTGTGGGTGCCGGCATCGCGGGGATGCAGGCTTCCCTGGATCTTGCCAATTCGGATTACAACGTTTACCTGGTGGAACAGGGGCCGACCATCGGTGGTCTGATGGCCCGGCTGGACAAGACGTTTCCGACCAATGACTGTACCATGTGAGTGATCTCACCCAAACTGGTCGAGGTCGGCCGGCATACGAATATCAACCTGGTAACCAGCAGTGAGGTGGAAAGCATTGCGGGCGAACCCGGTAACTTTGAAGTCACCCTTACCAACAACCCCCGCTATATTGACCTTGGCGCCTGTACGGGCTGCGGTGATTGCGCCCGGCATTGCCCGGCTTCCGCGGTAAATCTGATCAACAAGGGGCTAAATGACCAGCGGGCCACCGCTATCGAGTATGCCCAGGCGGTTCCGCTGGCCTTTTCTATTGATCTGGGAGCGTGTATCGGTTGCGGTCTGTGCGAGAACGTCTGCATGGCCAAGGCGATCCGGTACGCCGACGAGGTCAAGGAGACCCAGGTGACGGTTGGCTCGGTAATCCTGTCACCTGGCACCAAGGGGTTTGACCCTTCTAGTCTTGATTACCTGGGCTACGGTAAATACCCCAATGTGGTGACGGCTGAAGGCTTTGAAAGAATTCTGTCTGCCGGCGGGCCCTATTTTGGCCACGTCATGCGACCGCTTGACCGGGAAGAACCCAAGAGCATCGCCTGGCTGCAATGTGTCGGCAGCCGGGACGTCAACCGGTGCGGGAACGGATACTGCTCTTCGGTCTGCTGTATGTATGCCACCAAGGAGGCCATGATCGCCAAGGAGCACGTCCACGGCGATCTGGATTGCGCGGTCTTCAACATGGACATGCGGACCTTCGGCAAGGATTACGAGAAGTACTTCCTGCGGGCCCGGGACAAGGAGGGCATCCGCTTTGTCAAGGCCCGGGTGCACACGATCCTGGAGGTGCCGGAAACAGGTGACCTGCGGGTCCAGTATGCCAACGAGGCCGGTGAAATGGAGGAGCAGATTTTCTCCATGGTCGTGCTGTCTGTGGGCCTGACCATCCCGGATTCGGCCGTGGATCTTGCCAGGCGCCTGGACATCAAGCTGGATAAATACAATTTTGCCGAAAGCGAGCCCTTTGCGCCGGTGGAAACCTCCCGGCCGGGCATCTACACCTGCGGCGTGTTCCAGGGGCCCAAGGACATTCCGGGATCGGTGACCGAGGCCAGTGCGGCGGCCTGTCTGGCAGGCAGTGAACTGTCGGAAGCCCGGGGCAGCGACATCGAACCGGTACAGGTTCCTGACGAGAAAGATGTTACCTGCGAGGACCCCCGGATCGGGGTATTCGTCTGCAACTGCGGCATCAATATCGGGGGGATCGTGGATGTCCCCGACGTGCAGGCCTACGCGGAGACCCTGCCCAATGTGGTGTTTGGTGATTCCAACCTGTTCACCTGCAGCCAGGACACCCAGGAAAAAATGAAGGAGATGATCCAGGAGCACGACCTCAATCGCGTGGTGGTTGCTTCCTGCAGCCCCAAGACCCACGAACCGATGTTCATGGAAACCCTGGAGGCGTGCGGCCTCAATAAGTATCTCTTTGAAATGGCAAATATCCGGAACCAGAATTCCTGGATCCATTCCAAGAGCCCGGAACTTGCCACCCAGAAAGCCAAAGACCTGGTAAGGATGGCCGTGGCCCGGGCCGGTATCCTGAAACCGTTGTCCGCCAAGGTTATTCCTGTCAACCAGAAGGCGCTGGTCATCGGTGGTGGCATTGCCGGTATGAATGCTGCCCTGAACCTGGGCAAACAGGATTTTGAAACAGTTCTTATTGAAAAGGAACCGGTACTGGGTGGTTTTGCACGCAAGCTACATCACACCATCGAAGGCGCCGACGTAACCGCCTATGTCAAAGAGCTGACTGACGAGGTGACAGCCCATGCGAAAATCGAGGTGCTCACCGAGGCCGTGGTGAAAGGGTTCGGCGGGTACAAGGGTAATTTTAAAACCACGATAGCGAAGGGTCCTGACGGTGAAAGCCGTGATATTGATCACGGGGTAATCGTAGTGGCCACCGGTGCTGTGGAGTACAGTCCCACCGAATACCTCTATGGTGAGGATGACCGGGTCGTTACCCAGGTAGAACTGGCCGATCGGTTAGAGGAGAAAACGGGGGGCGACGACCTCGACACGGTTGTGATGATCCAGTGCGTGGGCTCGCGGTGTGATGAGATGCAGGAGTGCTCCCGGATCTGCTGCCAGAACGCGGTCAAGAACGCACTGCATATCAAAAAGCTGAAACCGGAAACCCAGGTGTTTGTCCTCTACCGGGATCTGCGGACCTACGGTCTCCTGGAAGACTACTACACCGAGGCCCGGGAGAAGGGCGTGATCTTCATGCGCTTTGATGATGACAAGCCGCCGGTGGTCAAGGCATCCTCGGAGGGTGTGCTGGTATCAACCCGGGATCATGTCCTCCAACAGGATGTCGAGATCTGTGCCGACCTGCTGGCGCTGAGTGCCGGACTGCGGGCCGCGGACACCGAAGAACTCAGTGGTATCATGAAACTCAATGCCAACCTGGAAGGCTATTTCATGGAGGCCCATGTCAAACTCAGACCGGTGGATATGCCGGGCGAAGGCATTTTCCTCTGTGGTACGGCCCATGGCCCCAAGCTGATAACCGAGACGATTGCCCAGGCCCAGGCTGCAGCGTCACGGGCGGTCACCTTTCTGGCCCGCCCGGAGATTAAGCTTTCGGCCATCACGGCCAAAGTGGACACGGAATACTGTGTTAAATGTCTGACCTGTGTCCGCACGTGTCCTTTTGATGTGCCTGTTTTCAATACTGAATTGGGAGAAATTCAAATAGACGAGGCCCTGTGCCACGGATGCGGTGCCTGCACCGGCGTCTGCCCGCGGCAGACGATCCAACTGGGTTTCTACGAAGACGACCAGATTGCTTGTAAAATTGATGCCTTGCTGGCAGGAGGAATGTGATGGCTGACTTTGAACCCACGATTATAGCGTTTTGTTGTGACTACTGAGGGTATTCCGCCGCGGACCTGGCAGGTTCCATGAGGCTTGAGTATCCCATAAATGTAAAAATAGTGCGGGTCCCCTGCACCGGCAAGGTTGACCTGATGTATCTTCTCAGGTCGATCCAGAAAGGGGCCGATGGGGTTTATGTGGTTGGCTGTCTTGAGGGGACATGTCATTATAACTCTGGAAATTTCCGAGCCCGCGAGCGGGTCAACCATGCCAACCGGCTACTGGCTGAAATAGGCATTGAAGGCGAGCGGGTGAGAATGTATAATCTCTCTTCCGGTGAGGGCCCCACATTTGCTGCTTACGCGAAAGAGATGACGGCACATATAAAGGAACTTGGACCGAATCCATTGAACAAATAAACCAACGCCAAGAAATGGAGCCTATCATGGCAGAAGAAACAATTAAATTAGGTGGTAAAAAGAAAAGCCTGTTTATCGACAAGGTCAAGGAGATCATCCCCGATGGCGGTAATCTGAACCTGTGCCTGACGTGCGGAGCCTGTTCTTCGGGCTGTCCGGCCACGGGACTTGAAGGCCTGGATCCGCGAAAATTTCTCCGGATGTGCGCCCTTGGTATGGACGAAGAGGTCATAGCGTCTAAATGGATCTGGATGTGCACCATGTGCCAGCGCTGCATCTATGTCTGTCCGATGAAAATCGACATCCCGCAATTGGTGTTCAATGCCCGGGCACAGGTACCGCGCGAGGAACGACCTAAGGGGATCCTTGGCTCCTGCGACATGGCCCTGCGCAACGAGAGCGGCAGCGCCATGGGTACCGACCCGGAGGATTTTATATTCGTGGTGGAGGATGTGCTGGAGGAGTACCAGGAGGCCCAGCCCGAGTTTGCCGATATGCAGGCCCCCATTGACAGGGAAGGGGCCGAGTTTTTTGTCAACCAAAATTCCCGGGAGCCGGTTACCGAGCCCGATGAGATGGTACCGTTCTGGAAAATCCTGCACCTGGCCGGGGCAGACTGGACTTACGGTAGCAAAGGGTGGGGTGGTGAGAACTACTGCCTGTTTCTGGCCGACAACGAGAACTGGGAGCACCTGGTGCGGCAGACTGCCGGTCAGGCGGACGCTTTGGGGTGCAAGACGTATCTCAATACTGAGTGAGGGCACGTTACTTTCTCAGTCCTGGCAGGACTGAAAAAATTCAAAATCGATCACAAGTTTCAGGTCAAGAACATTTACGAGTATTACGCAAAATGGATCCGGGAAGGCAAACTCAAACCCAATTCCGACTGGAACAAGGATCTGAAGATCAAGTTTACGGTCCAGGATCCCTGCCAGATTGTGCGCAAGACTTTCGGCGATCCCATTGCCGAGGACCTGCGTCTGGTGGTCAAATCGATTGTGGGTGAGGAAAACTTCGTGGACATGCAGCCCAACAGGTCGAACAACTACTGCTGCGGGGGCGGGGGCGGGTTCCTGCAGGCCGGCTACAAGGACCAGCGCCTGCAGTACGGCAAATTGAAAGACGATCAGATCAAGGCAACGGGAGCAGACTATTGTATCGCTGGCTGCCACAACTGCCATGCTCAGATCCATGAGCTGAGTGAGCACTATGGGGGGAATTACCCGGTTGTCCATATCTGGACCCTGATGTGCCTGGCCCTGGGCATCCTGGGACCCAATGAAAGGGAGTACCTGGGCGATGATCTCAAAGAGGTGAATGTTTTTCATCCGGAATCGGCCATGTAATACGGTGTTTGAACATGACGCGGAAATGTAACCGATCTGTATAACAGGAGGGGAAATGATAGTAGCCAAAAGGAAACCCTTTGAAGAGTTGAAAGCGATGCTCAAGGACTATAAAAAAGTCCTGAATGTGGGGTGCGGAACCTGCGTCGCTGTCTGTCTGGCCGGTGGTGAAAAGGAAGTTGATGTTTTGAACGCCGAACTGGACATGGCCCGGAAACTGGATGACAATCCCATCGAGTTGGGTGCCAAGACGGTGGAGAGGCAGTGCGACATGGAATACCTCGAGGCGCTGGATGACGTGGTGGGTGAGTACGACGCCATCTTGTCCATGGCCTGCGGCGTGGGAATCCAGTTTCTGGCCGAAAGGTTTCCGGACACACCGGTCTTCCCCGGGGTGGATACCTCCGGCATGTCTGCCAACCGGGCCGTGGGCTGGTACGAGGAACGCTGCCGCTCCTGCCAGAGTTGTGTGCTGGGATGGACCGGCGGCATCTGCCCGGTGACCATGTGTGCCAAGGGGCTTTACAACGGTCCCTGCGGCGGTACGAACGATGGCAACTGTGAAATTAGTGACGACCAACCCTGCGCCTGGTTCCGGATTTACGAGCGCCTGGCAGCTCAGGGGCGGCTGGACAGCATTATGGAGTTTCATCCCATAAAAGACTGGAATGACACCGTACCCAGGACCCTGATTCAACCCGGCTATGAAAAGCTGACGGAACCTGACGAGGAGTAGGGCGGCAGGTAACTTCAGGTCGATCATACGATAAAAATAACTGGATGCTGAATCGTTTAGGATAAGGTGAATGTTATGAGCACAGAGCAGAACGGTTTAAAATCAGGTAGCAACCTTGAAAAGGTCTTGAAGGCGGGACACTTTGCGTTTACCGGCGAGCTGGGTCCACCGCGCGGAACCAATGCTGCGGAGGTCAGGGAAAAAGCCGAACACCTGAAGGGCAATGTGGATGCGGTAAATATTACCGACAACCAGACGGCCATGGTCCGTATGTCCAGCTGGGCGGCCAGCCTGATCCTGCTGCAGGAAGGACTGGAACCCAACTACCAGATGGTGTGCCGGGACAGAAACCGGTTGGCCATGCAGGGCGACGTGCTGGGTGCGTACGCCCACGGTATAAAGAACATGCTCTGCCTGTCCGGTGACCACTGCAAGTTCGGTGATCATCCCATGGCCAAAGGTGTCTTCGACGTTGACTCTATGCAGCTGATCAACATGGTTAAGACTATGCGCGATGAGGGTAAGTTCCAGGGCGGTGCTGATATTGAAGATCCCCCCCAAATGTTTATCGGGGCGGCGGCCAACCCGTTTGCGGATCCCTTTGAATGGCGGGTACACCGCTTGGCCAAAAAGATAAATGCCGGCGTGGATTTTATCCAGACCCAGTGTATTTACAACATGGACAAGTTCCGGGAATGGGTCCGGCAGGCCAATGATATGGGCCTGACCGAGAAAGTGTATATCCTGGCCGGGGTGACCCCCATGAAAAGCGTGGGTATGGCCCGGTACATGAAGAACAAGGTGCCTGGAATGGACGTGCCGGAGGATGTCATCAAAAGACTCCAGGGGGCGGAGAAAGGTAAAGTGGCAGCCGAAGGCATCAAAATAGCCTGTGAGCAGATCGAGGAATTTAAAGAGTTGAAAGGGGTGGCCGGCGTGCATCTTATGGCCATCGAGTGGGAACACAAGGTTCCGGAAATTGCTGAACTGGCCAAGGTTTTGCCACGGCCCCAGGTGGACTGAAGACTGAAGCAAAGCTGAATTGAGAGGATGGGAACCCGGTCCGCGGTAGCGACCGGGTTTCCGTTTTTATTCAGGCTTTAAAACATAGTCTTCAGGACCAAGTCAGAGATCTGGGGCTCTGCTGAAAACGAATAAAATCCGAAGTTCGAAGATCCATGCCTATTTGGGGTGATAGCAGTGTCGGGCTCTTTGGGCCCAGGTATCTACTTGAAGGTTCTAAAATGGTTTCCAAAAAGAGTTCCATGATAAATATAGGTGTTGTTGGGGGCGGCAGTCTCTGTGTCGAGTTTTTGCAAAAAACGACCTTTGATTATTCTAAAGGAGAGGTTAACGCCAGGATTACTGCGCTTGCTGATTCCGACCTTCATAAGCCGGGGATGGTTCTGGCAAGGGAACTCGGGCTTGCCACCGTCGGTGACTTCAAAGACCTTTACGCCCCACAACGCGCGATTGACCTGATCATTATTTTGATTCCCGATGATGCGCTGTTCAGGGATATCCTCAACACCCGGCCGGACAATATCCGGATCCTCTCCTATAATGTGTTCAACCTGTTGTGGATGGCGATCATCGCCGAAGAGCGTAAACTGCGGGAACGCAACCTCGAGGTGGAAACAATCCTCAACGGGATTGAGGATTTCATCGTTGTCATATCCCCGGAAAAAGATGTTCTGGATGTCAACGAGACCTTTTTAAAGAAGATGGGGTATTCCCGTGAAGAAGTGATCGGCAAAAAGTGCCACGAGGTTTTCCAATTGGGTGAGGCCGTCTGCCTAACTCCAGGGATGGATTGCCCCCTGGGTAAAGTGGTTCAAAACCGTGAGATGGTTCAGTGTGTCATTTCACGCACCCGGCAACAGGGTGAAGAGAAATTTTTTGAGGTGACGGTTTATCCCATCTGGGAAGAAGATGGCCGTATATCCCGTTTTATTGAAATCAGCCGGGACATTACCCAGCGCAAGCGGGAAGAAGAAGAAATTACCAGGCGTCTCGAGGAGATGGTCAAAGAACGAACCCGGCAGCTCAAAGAGACCCATGACAAACTTTTACATCATGACAAAATGGCCTCGCTTGGAAAACTTTCCGCATCAGTGGTGCATGAGATCAATAATCCCATGGCAGGGATTTTAAACCTTATCATGCTGATCAAACGGATTGCCGCAGAGGATGGGTTTTCACAAAAGGAAATCGGTCAATTCAGCCATTTCCTGGAACTCATGGAAGGCGAAACCCGCCGGGTCAGCCGGATAGTCTCCAATTTGCTTTCTTTTTCGCGCCAGGCTAAGATGAAATTTGTCACACTGTCCCTGCCCAGGCTGATTGAAAAAACATTAATCCTGAATTCCAATTTGCTGAAACTCAATGGGGTGAAGGTTATTACGGCATTCAGTCCATCCCTGCCGGAAATTACGGGCGCGGCCGATCAGCTGCAACAGGTATTCATGAACCTGATCTCCAATAGTATTGAGGCGCTGGAAAATGTTCCGGAAGGGGTGTTGGAGATACGGGCGACGCATGTGCCGGAGAAAAACCTGGTTACCTTGATGTTTAAAGACAACGGGGCCGGTATTTCAGAAGAGAACCGCGCCAATGTTTTTGAACCGTTTTTTACGACCAAAAAGAAGAGCAAGGGAGTCGGCCTGGGGTTGTCGGTTGCCTATGGCATCATCGAAGAGCACGGCAGTCTGATCCGGGTTGAATCAGAGTACGGAAAGGGCGCCACGTTTATCATGGAGTTTCCGGCAGGGCCGTTAGCCGACGATCAAGCATACGTAAAGATGGGGAGCTAAATGGACGAAACCAAAATACTGATTGTGGATGACGAGTTGGTCATGCGTGAATCTCTGGCCGCCTGGCTGCAGCGTGACGGACATGACGTCAGGACAGCGGAAAGTGGTGAAGAAGCGCTGGAAAGGATTGAGAAGACCCGTTTTGACATTTTGATCATGGATATCAAAATGGAGGGGATGAGCGGGCTCGAAGTGCTGCAGCTTGTCCAGGAAAACGATCCGGATGTATCGGTGGTGATGATTACCGCTTACGGTTCCATATCCACGGCCATTGAAGCCATGAAAAACGGGGCTTTTGATTATCTGCTCAAACCCTTCGACCCGGAAGAACTCGGCGTTTTGATTGAAAAGATCGTTGCCCACCGGGATCAGGCCAAGGAGAACCTGTTCCTCAGGGAAGATGTCAAGGAGAGAACCCGGTTTGAGAGCATGATTGGTCAGTCGCCGCCCATGCAGGCGATATTTGAGACCGTTATGGATGTGGCGCCCATGGATTCGACGGTTTTGATTACCGGGGAAACAGGTACGGGCAAGGGGCTGGCCGCCAAAGCAATTCACACCAACAGCCTCCGCTGTGACGGCCCGTTTGTGGTTGTCAACTGTGGCGCCATACCGGAACACCTCATGGAGAGTGAACTTTTTGGTCACCAGAAGGGCGCTTTTACAGATGCCGGTGAAACAAAAAAGGGGCGCCTGGAACTGGCCCATTGCGGCACCTTGTTCCTGGACGAAATCGGCGAAATCAGTATGCGCATGCAGATTGACCTGTTGCGGGTATTGGAGGACCGGGTCTTCTACAGGGTTGGGGGCATCCAGCCAATTGAGGCGGATTTCAGAGTTATTGCAGCCACAAACAGACAGGTAGAGGCTGAGGTCAAAAACGGCAGCTTTCGGGAGGATCTCTATTATCGCTTGAATGTGGTGGCCTTCACCATGCCGCCGCTGCGTAAACGCAAAGAGGATATCCCCCTGCTGGCGGAACACTTTCTGCAGCGCTACACCCGCGAGACCAACAAAAGCATTGACCGGATTGATCGCAATGCCCTGGATGAGATGATGCTGCATGAGTGGCCCGGTAACGTGCGTGAACTCGAAAACGCCATTGAGCGAGCGGTGGTGATCGGTAAAGGCAGAACCGTTCAGGCCGGTGATCTGCCATTTGTAAGGCCGGACACCTGCCGGGAGCCTTCCAGCGAATCCCTGCAGGAAGTGGAAAAAGGACATATCCGTAGAATTTTGGAAGCCAATGATTGGAATATTGCCAGAAGTGCCAAAATCCTGAGCATTGACCGTTCCACGCTCTACAATAAGATAAAGCGATATCATCTCCGGAAGCAACGTTGATAGTACCCGTGGAGAATGACCGGATCGTGCTGGTCCCCATTACCACATTTCCGGCGGCGCTGCTTAACAATATCGGCAGCGAGATTGCCAGGATATATGGATGGACAACCCGGGTGCAGCCACTTTTGGACAGCGTTGAGTTTGCCTTCGATGCCCGCCGCGAGCAATACCACTCCACCGCAATCCTCAACGTACTTGCCGAAAAGGCCCCCGCTGACGCCCTCAAGGTGCTGGCTTTAACAGACGTGGACCTGTTCATTCCCATTTTGACCTACGTGTATGGTGAGGCCCTGTTGGGCGGGCGGGCCGGCATTATTTCAACACACAGGCTGCAGGGTGAAGAAGCGGTGGGCCCGACAGGGCGCGGGGATCTTGACACGCGGGTTGCCAAAGAGGCGATCCATGAATTGGGGCATACCTTTAACCTGCGCCACTGCCCGAAAAAGACCTGTATCATGCATTACTGCCGCAACACCGCTGACGTTGATCGCAAGTCTGACCAGCTTTGTCGGCATTGCAAGGTTCTGCTGGGCGATGAAGTAAAAAAAATCAGGTCAGAAAGGTCTTGACGAGGGTGCGCCAACCCATTTCCGGCAGGCTGCCGTAAATGTCGTTGCCCAGTTGACCGCCATCAGCGGCCAGCGGGCTGGTTTTTTCTATGACCTGGTAAAGCTTGTCTACGGCTGCGCCGAGGTAGTGCGTTGTCTCACTGCCGATCATCAGGGTGTCCAGATCCTTTCGTAAGTCATTCGCGTGGATGCGCATGATCCAGCCATCGGAATAGGGTGTTTTGTTGGCTATGCTGCCATCCTCCCTGGTGGCCGGGTTGATGTCCGTTATGACCCCGCTGACCGGCGAAAGAATCCGGGCGCTTTTCTGGCCGCGAATCAGCTCGATGCCGGAAGTCCCCTGGCGAACTGTTTTGCCGAAAAGAGGTGCCTCCACCCTGTCAAGGGGACCCAGCAGACGCAGTGCGAAATCATCGATACCGACTCTTACCATAGATTCATCTTCTACTTTCACCCAGGCATGGCCGGCATGCAGGTAATATCCCTGGGGAATTCTAAAACCTTCTACATTGAGGACATCCACCGGTTTTACAACAGCGTGCACGCTGTACTGATCGAAGAAAAACTGATCAAATTCGCAATTCCCGCAACGGTATTCGTTGGTACAGGGCCTGAAGGTGATGCGCCCTTTCATATGGTGAATACAGGGGCGTTTTTGCAAAGGGCGCTCACACAGGCGTTCACTCCAGAAAACAATCCGGGCCTTTTTCCCCTTCGGGGAGGTTCCCTGCGTCGAAAGTGCCCGGTTCTGTCTGGCTGATCGCGATAAAGCCCGGTCAAAGCGGCATTCTGCGCATTCATAGTTGCGTCGGCAGTGCTTGCGGTGAACAACGCCGGCTTGCATCCATAAGCATTGCGGGTCTGGCTTTGCGGCCGGTATTTTGCGAGGTGTGGCGCCCATCTTCTACTCCCTATGATTTCAAAAAGGTGCTGGTCAAGCTGTTCCAGTCAAGGTCCGGAAGGTTCCCGTAGATATCCGTGGCCAGGTGTCCGCCATCGGCCGCCAGAGGGCCGGTCACCTCTTCAATCATGTTTTCCAGTGTGTCAACTTCAGCATTAATCCAGCCCAGGCTGTCAGCATCCACCATGAGTTGTTTCAGGGCACCCTTTACATCGCGGGTATGCACGGTGAAAAGCCAGCCGTTTCCATAGGGCTCGTCATTGGCGATGGCCGGGTTCTCCCTTACTTTGTCGTTCACCTCCAGGATGACACCGTCAATCGGGGAAAGTACGTCCGCGTTATTTTCACCCCGTCTTAAGCCCCACCCGGCAACACCCTGGTCGAGTTCTTTCCCCATGAGGGGCAGGTCCAGTGCATCTGCCTTTCCCAGAAGCTTCAATGAAAAGTCGTCAAGGCCAACGCGAATGTGGCCGCCGCTCTCAATTCTGGCCCAGGTATGCCCGTTGTGGAAATAGTGCCCCATGGGGACATCGAATCCTTTGATTTGCTGTACGTCAGCCGGAAAGCTTCTGGTTCTGTGGGAGAGCGTGTCTTCAAAGACCTGGTCAAAATCGCAGGACGCGCACTGGTAGTCATAAGCGCACAATCTTTTGGGAATACGGTTGGTGAGGCTGTGCCGGCAGGTTCGCTCTAAATTCGGCCGGGTACGCATGGCTTGCTGCCAGCTGATTTGTTTCCCTTTGGCAACCTGCCGGGTCATGCCGTGATCGTATTTACAGGAGACGCAATCATAATAATTAGTACAGCTTTTGTTGGCAACCACGCCGGTCTGCATCCAGAGGCAGGGATTGGCAATCCGGGCCTTTTTATCCGGTTTCACCATCCAGGTCTGCCCGCCGAAAACCGCGGCTATGGAGTTAGAGCTGTCCATCGTACCCACAGCACCTTTCTGATAGGTGGCTCCGTATCCCACGTTACTCCGTCCGCTGTCTTTTGCATTTTTTGCCATTTTGAGAGCTCCTTTGCTGATGTTGTTGAATATTGAGTTGCATATGCCCAAAGATAAAGCAAGCAGCATGCCAATAGTTTCGGTAAGGCTGGCAACGTTTATAACTATCTGATTAAAAAGAATTTAGGAGTTTTTTGAATGTTGTGGGCGCTGGTGCGGTGACAGCGCCCTTGTGTCGTTATTTTCCACACACGAAAGCTTTAAGGCTGTATTTTTTAGTAAATATACTTGAAAATATATTAAATATTAGCAGGTTAGGGTGAATGTGGAAATTTTCTACACCGGGGCTGGAAAATCCTACACGGGCGGTGGGCGATATGGGCCGACTGGTCCGCAGGGCGGAGTCCGGCGCGCTACACGAAGGGCAGAGAACATTTGGCTATGCTTTCAAAGGCCGGTAAGGGCCGCGGAAAAAATGTTTTGTTCCAGAAGGCGCCCTGATTTGCGCCGGATTCTGACGATCTGAGGGCGAAAAGCCACAGTAATAGTGGTTCTATTTCGAGGACT
>CAZWPX010000079.1:0-22586 GCA_964636125.1 uncultured Desulfobacterales bacterium
ATGTCAATCGCCTGGATGATTTTCCGCAGGGCGATCATGACACTGTCACTGGTGGTGCGCATGGGGCCAGTTGCCGTTGTTGAATGCTGCTTCATTTTAATTTGTGTTCTAAATGGTTAGCACTCTGTATTGTTAGAGTTCAAAACAATAAATTCTTCAAAATATATTTAGATAACAAAATATATCTAAGCATCGCCATGCCTGCAATCATAAACAAAGATGTATTAATACAGGACCTAAACAAAATTTTCAACCCATCTTGCAGGTTTAATAAAATTTTGTTGTGAAAATATACTACATTACGGGTTATGGGATGTTTCCGATTAATAGATTTGATGTAGAGTAAAAATAAAGTTTGAACTCAAAATAAATATTATTATTTTGTCACAAGGGCATGCTGAAACCCTAAGCGATAACAGAGGTGTTTTTTAGTGATGACTCAGATTATAGATTAGAAAGCATGGGCTGATGGCAAATACCCGCGCTTTCTCTATTTTGGAAGGCCGCAAATTTATTCTCACCCGGATCCGATAATTCCCAATTGCTTGAGTTTTCCCTTATTTCTGTTACTATCAAAGGGTTTGCAGGGTGCTTTATGAACTGATGATTAAGGGGAAATAAAAATGGATACTACCGATAATCGGCATCAAGCCTACCTGGCTATCTTGAAAGAAGAGCTTATTCCGGCCATGGGCTGCACGGAACCTATTGCCATTGCCTATGCGGCTGCACGGGCCCGGGAAGTTCTGGGCTGCCGGCCTGAACGGGTCGCAATTGAAGTGAGCGACAACATTCTTAAAAATGTTAAAAGCGTGGTTGTTCCCAACACGGGCAATCTCAGAGGGATAGAAGCCTCCGCTGCGGCCGGGATCGTGGCCGGCGATGCCGCCAAAATCCTTGAGGTGATCTCATCTGTGGATGATGCCGGGCGCCAAGAGATCAATACTTTCCTTGAAAACAAAGAGATTAAGGTCTGCAAGTCAAAAAGCAACATTACATTTGATCTGGTTGTTACTGTATTCGGAGGCGGTGCAAAAGCGTCTGTCCAGATTTCCAACTTCCATACCAATGTCGTCTTGATTACCAAAGATGATGAAATTGTTTATCAGAATCAGGACTGTGATGGGGCCGACACGTCCAACCTGACAGGGCGTGCTTTTATGAATGTCAAAGGTATTCTCAATTTTGCCGAATCCGTGGATCTTGCAGAGGTCACGGACCTGCTGCAGCGGCAGATTGACTTTAATACAAAAGTCGCGATGGAAGGGCTTAAGGGAAATTGGGGGGCTAATATTGGCTCGGTCCTGCTTGAAACCTGGGGCGATGACATAAAGGTACGGGCCAAAGCGCTGGCCGCGGCAGGTTCAGATGCCCGCATGAGCGGGTGTGAACTCCCGGTTGTGATTGTATCGGGAAGCGGCAACCAGGGGATTACCGCTTCGGTTCCCGTTATCGAATACGCGCAAGAACTGGGTGTGGCCCAAGAAACCCTGTTAAGAGCTCTGGTCGTGTCCAACCTGGTGACCATACACCAGAAAACTGGAATTGGAAGGCTCTCGGCCTACTGCGGCGTTATCAGTGCCGGCGTCGGTGCCGGGGCAGGTATTACCTGGCTGCATGGCGGACGTTTCAAAGAAATTGCCCATACGATAGTCAATGCCCTGGCAACGGTATCCGGGATTATATGCGATGGTGCCAAACCATCATGTGCGGCCAAAATTGCCACCGCTGTTGAAGCCGGGATTTTAGGTTTCCACATGTACCAGAAAGGGCAGCAGTTTTATGGCGGGGACGGGATTGTAAAAAAAGGTGTCGAAAATACGATCGACAACGTTGGCCGGCTGGGGCGTGACGGTATGCGCGAAACCGATAAAGAGATAATCCGCATCATGTTGGGCGAATGATTCATTTATGAATAAACCAAAAGCGATCAACCGGAAGATGTTCACGATTTCATTAAGCGTATACATACTTGCGCTTTTGATCTACGGGTTTTTGGATTATTCTTACCGCAAAAACAGACTGATGGAAAGCATTGACATTGATCTTTTCAACAGTGCGGTTGCACTTAAGTATATATTGCCCGAGGACCTGCATGACAGGGCAATTGACAGTCAGGCTATATCACCTGCAGAAGATAAAGCTATTGCCAACAAGCTGACCCGCCTGATCAAAGAAACCGGCTTTAAATATACCTACACAATCGTCAAGCAAGAGGAGCAGCTTTTCTTCATTGCGTCTGATATTACAGCAGATCCTGAAACCAGCCGGGGCACTTTTTATTTTTACCCCTATGAGGAAGCCGATCAGAGTTTCAAAGATGCCTTTAACACTGCGAAGCCAACTTACAAGACCGTGTCCGACCAATGGGGCACGGTGCGAACTGTTATGGTGCCTGAAAAATCACCGGGGGGCATTCAATTTCTTGCCTGCGCCGATTATGATATAAGCTATGTGCAAGGCGTACTGCAAAAAAATTTAATACGATCCATCATCACGGTGTTTTTCTTTATATTCCTGTCTGTGCCCACTATTATCTTCTACACAAAGCTGCACAGTGAATACCTTACTTCGCTGCAAGCAAGCGAGGAGAGGTACAAAACCCTGACCGAATTGTTGCCCATCGGTATCTTTGAGACGGACGATCAGGGAAAAATAACATTTGCGAACCAGTCGGCCTTTCAAATGACGGGTCAAAATTCTGGTGATGTCGCAGCGGGTATCAGCATTGTTGATGCCCTTGCCCCGCAGGATCATGCGAAGGCGTTGAAATTGTACAACCAGGTATTGGCCGGCGAATATGCGGATGGCTCTGAATATGCAATTAAGCGCAAAGATGGCAGTACCTATCATGGCTATATTAATACCCGCCCAACCCGGGATGACGCTTTACCGGGTTTAATCGGTTATATCTTTGACTTGACCAGCCTGAAAGAGGCGGAAAAAGCGCTCAGAGAAAGTGAACAAAAATTCCGGGCTCTGGTGGAACAATCGCCCCTGGGCATATCCCTGATCGGCAAGGATGGCCGCTATAAATATGTGAACCCCCGTTTCCAGGAAATGTTCGGATATACCCTGCATGATTGCCCCACCGGGCAGGCGTGGTTTAATTTGGCCTACCCGGATGAGGCCCAGCGCCAAAAGGTTCTGGATGCCTGGAGGAAAACGCTCCAGTCAACCAAAACTGAACCGACCCGGCCGTTTGTCTATGCGGTAACCTGTAAGGATGGGTCGCAAAAAGAGATCCACTTCAGGCCGGTGACCATGGAAAGCAAAGACCATTTCGTCATCTATGAGGATGTGACCGAAAGATCGGAAATTGATCGCCGCCTCCAGCAGACCCAGAAGTTTGAGGCCATCGGAACACTTGCCGGTGGTATTGCCCACGATTTTAACAATCTTTTAATGGGAATCCAGGGCCGTGCTTCACTCATGACGGCAGACCTTGATCCCGACCACGGGCACCTGGAACACACCCGGGCAATTGAAGATTATGTCCGGAGTGCAACGGATTTGACCCGGCAGCTGTTAGGGTTTGCCCGCGGAGGGAAATATGAAGTCAGGCCAGCCGATATAAACGCGTTGGTACGCAACAGCGTAAATATGTTTGGCCGAACGAAGAAAGAGATCCGGATTCACACAAAGTTCCAGGACCCGGCCCCCGTCGTGCAGGTTGATCGCAGCCAGATCGAACAAGTGCTGTTAAACCTTTACATCAATGCCTGGCAAGCCATGCCCGGCGGCGGGGATCTCTATTTAGAAACCCGGTCGATGATGCTTGATGAGAACTATTGCCAGCCCCACCAGACCAAACCGGGCCAATATGCCAGAGTTTCGGTAACAGATACCGGTATTGGTATGGACGCAGATACCAAACAACGAATTTTCGACCCCTTTTTCACGACCAAGAAAAAGGAGCGGGGAACGGGATTGGGGCTGGCCTCGGCTTATGGCATTATCAAGAATCACGGCGGTATCATTATTGCCCGCAGTGAGGCCGGCCAGGGAACCACTTTCAATATCTATCTGCCCTTGTCAGACCAGATGGCGTATGAAGCGGAATCAAAACGGGGTAAGCTGCTGAAAGGCTCGGAAACCCTTCTTCTGGTTGACGATGAAGAGATGATTCTTGAGGTGGCCGCCGCAATGCTGGAATCACTGGGATACCGTGTTGGAGTGACAGCCAGCGGGGAGAAAGCGATTGACAGGATCCAGAGCCAGCGCAATGCGATCGATATGGTTATTCTCGACCTGATCATGCCGGGCATGGATGGTAGTGCGGTGTTTGACCGCATTCGGGAGATCGAGCCCCAAATGCCGGTGATGCTTTCCAGCGGGTATGCCATCGACGGACAGGCCGACGAAATCATGCAAAGGGGCTGTGATGGATTTATCCAGAAGCCCTTCGACCTCGTCGAACTCTCCCAGAAAGTCAGGCAAATATTGGATACGGCAAAGAAATCGGCAAAAAAGGGGGAACTGCTATGAGCAAAAATCTGGAGAACCTGAAAACTGCTTTCATGGGTGAATCAGAAGCCCGCAACAAATATACGGTTTTTGCCTGGACAGCCTCTCCGGGCCAGGATTCTTTACTCTCCATGTGCCGGTGTATCAGTAAATCGATTTTATTTCTTCAAGCACGAACGAACTGCATGTGGCGTTCACTCCTTTGATCAAACTGCGTGCGAGGTTTGAGAATATGACATCCCCAACAACTGCCGCCCGATCAACTACCCTCAAAGAGGGGGTGAGTGCCGGCTGGCCCATCTGCCTGGGCTACCTGCCCATCGGCATGGCCTTCGGGGTCCTGGCCCAGAAGGCGGGGCTCACCCCCTTGCAGATCGGATTGATGTCCATCATGGTGTTTGCCGGCAGCGCCCAGTTCATTGCGGTCGCCATGCTGACTGCCGGCGCCTCGGCCCCGGCCATCATCACAACGACCTTTGTGGTCAATTTACGCCATTTGCTGATGAGTTCAGCCCTGGCTGTATACCTGCGTTCCGCCCACCGGGGATTGCTGGCCCTGTATGCCTATGGTGTGACCGACGAGAGCTTTGCCGTCAATCTGCCGCGGTTCAATGCCGGCTCCTGGAGCCTTTCCCGGGCCCTGGTGGTCAACCACGCGGCCAATTTGACCTGGTTTATCAGTACGGTGGCAGGCGGCATCGGAGGGCGCTTCATTCCTGAAGGTGCACTGGGTATCGATTATGCCCTCATCGCCATGTTCATCTGCCTGCTTATTTACCAGATCAGAAAGCCGATTCACCTGTTGACTGCGGTGCTGGCCGGGCTGATTGCCGTGGCCCTGGCCCTGATGCTTCCGGGCAATACCTATATCGTCATAGCTTCCATTGCAGCCGCCACGGCGGGGGTAATCATTCAACGGAAAACGCTGCGGAGTGATCCCGACAATGGCTGAATATTTGCTGCTTCTCCTGGGCATGGGCCTGGTGACCTATGTGCCTCGCTGGCTGCCCCTGCACTATCTGTCCCGGCGATCCCTGCCCGAGTGGTTCATCCAGTGGCTGGGGCTGATACCGGCCGCCATACTCAGCGCCCTGCTGCTGCCGGCCCTCGTCCTGGGGGGGGAGCCCCGGACCCTCGACCTGCTGCGGCCGGAACTGTGGGTGGCCCTGCCGACATTTGCTTTTGCCTGGTGGACGCGGTCTTTAGGCGGCACGGTAGTGGTGGGGATGCTGCTCTTTTGGTTGGCCGGAAAGATGGACCCGCAGTGGTTCGCCTGGATAGGATGATGCCTTGTCTTACCAAAATGATTTTGAGTTTGTACCTTCCCGCAGCAAACCGGACCGGGGCGTTTTGTTTTCCTTCTGCGATGCTCGGTGCGTTACAAAGGGTGAAAGCCAAAAACGATAAGGAAAGTCTGATTGCCCAGGGTACCTCCACCCTGATGGTGTTGCCGGATAAAGGCCTGCAACTGGGTGTGCCTAAATTCTTATAAACGTAGGTTTCAATCTTTAAACCAGAGGATGTAAAAATGACTGTCAGTGTATTGGGTATTTCCGGAAGCCCCATAAAAAACAGCAACACAGATCGGCTGGTCAATGCCATTCTGGATGCCACCGGGCTGGAAACGGAATTCGTAAAACTCAGTCGGGTCAATGTCAGGCCTTGTTTTGCCTGCAAAAAATGTGTTCCCGACAATATCTGCAAGGTCAAGGACGATTTCCAGGCACTTGCCGAAAAGATTAAAACGGCCGAAGCATTGGTGATCGGTGGCTATACGCCTTATGGGCAGATCGATGGATTTACCAAGGCCCTGCTTGAAAGATTCTGGTCTTTCCGCCACGTGCACAACCTGCTCAAAGGCAAGTTGTGTGCAACGGTGCTGACCGGCCTTGATCCCCGGGTAATGGATGCCATCAACCTGGCCCTGGCAACCGAGATCCGGGATTACGAGCACATGGAACTGGTGGGGCAGTTGTCGGTCCAGGGAAACCTGCCTTGCCTGACCTGCGGTGAGGGGGACGCGTGCCAAATGAGCGGCCTCCAACTGCTGTACGGCCCGGCTGCTAAAACTGCCGATATCGGGTATACGCGGGTTGAGGCTCAGGGAGAGGTCTGGGCGGAAGCGGTTCGGCTGGGGGGCCTGATAGGCGCAGGCCTGCTGGAATCCAGAGGAACCTGATTTCCTATCGAAAAGGGGTGCAGCCGGAGACTAAGGGCTCGCGCAAAAATAACTTCACATTTTCAAAGCCCAATCATCTCAATCGGCGGCGTTGCAAAAATGCGAAATATGCCCGATATTTCTTAATTTTTGCGCCTTGCTGATTGAGCGCTTGAACTCTGAAAATTTGCGAACTTATTTTTGCGCGAACCCTAAGAAAGGGTAAAACTGCGTCCAGTATGCCGATTAATATCTTTTCATAAATAAGAATAGTTGCAATGCTATAATATCTCATGGTATTCTATTCTCGTTTAGGGCATCCTCTCCATAGTGAATTTTCCAGATCCAATAGCGTTTCTTAATTCTTGACTGCTGACCAGGGATATATAGCTTTGAAAGAACTCATCAAACGCATCATTCAGGCATTGGTTGACCACCCTGAACAAGTTGCTATTTTAGAAATAGAGGGCAAGCAGGTCACGGTCTTGGAGGTTAAAGCGGCTAAAGAAGATCTTGGGAAGATAATCGGAAAACAGGGCCGCAATGCTAAAGCGATACGAACCATATTAAATGCTGCTTCTGCCAAGGCAAAAAAACGCACAATTTTGGAAATTGTTGAATAGTGTCGTAAATTATTGGGCCTGCAGAAAAGCTCTCTGCCCTATGCAGGGTCAGCAATGGTCCTGATTTCTTATTTTCCAATTGGGAGTTATGCATGGCCGGAATCCAGAAAATGTATGATAGAGGCAATGCCCCCCGTCACCAGTCTCCTATTCTGGTGACAGGAAAAACACTCGCCCATTTTTTGTAATAGATAATACTGATTGCCCCGTATCTTGCTGGTGTCCCCCCTTGTCAATCATTAAAGGTAATAAAAATGCCAAGTAAACTCCTGCAAAACAGTACCTATGTTTGCCGGTCGGTAAGCATGCGGCCGCGAGAGGTAAAATTACATGTTACGAAATGAAGGCAAGAGATTAAAAAAAGTAGTCGTGAGCACGCCGCACAAGGAGTATGCCCTGGGGGCCAATGATTTAAAACGTCATAATATAGGGGAATTGGGAGACCCGGTAATTGCCGTCCAGCAGCACGATACCTTGAAAGCAGCCCTTGCAGCGTTCGGGGCCGCGGTGATCGATGTTCCGGAACTTGAAAACCACCCCAACTCGGTTTTTACGCGAGATACATCTTTATGCACACCCAGGGGATATGTAAAACTCAGACCCGGCATAGAGAGCCGGCAGGCGGAAGGCCGGTGGATGGCAGGTGTCCTGGATAAGCTTGGAGAAGCGTGCGTGGGTGAGATACGGGCACCGGGTACGGTTGATGGTGGAGACGTGGTCCTGGCCGGGAAGACAGCCTTTATCGGGCGCTCTATGCGGACCAATGCGGAGGGTGTGGAGCAACTTTCCGAAATACTGGTGAAGATGGGATATGAAGTGCGGGTTATCGTACTGCCCGATACCATATTGCACCTTGATAAAGTCTTGATGGTTTTAGGGCCTCGGCAGGTACTGTACTGCAATGAGCTGGTTACAGGAAATGACATTACGGGTTTCGACGGGACACGTATTCACTGCGGGGGTAATACAACCGCTAACATTATTTGCCTGGGCGATCAGGAACTGATCATCAATCGATCGAACACAGAGGTCATCGGGAGCCTGGAAAACAAAGGATTTATTATTCACAGTCTGGATCTGGGTGAATTTGCCAAGGGCATGGGGGGGCCAAACTGCCTTATCATGCCGGTCGAGCGCGGTGCCTGATGATACGCTAAGGGTTCGCGCAAAAATAAGTTCGCAAATTTTCAGGGTTCAAGCGCTCAATCAGCAAGGCGCAAAAATTAAGAAATATCGGGCATATTTCGTATTTTTGCAACGCCGCTGATTGAGATGGTTGGGCTTTGAAAATGTGAAGTTATTTTTGCGCGAGCCCTTAAAAAGCTATTGTCTATTGCGCTGTCAATTGCCATGATAGACTTCATTGCTCCAGAAAGGAGCCTGTAGCCACGGAGAAAGATAGGGCCTATGTCCTGTTTGATTCTGCAGAAAGTGAATAGTGAGGCGCGGCAGGCGCACACCCACTGGCTTGGCTGCATATTTTGTAAAGAAAGACGCTACTGCTGAAAGGACTTCAAATGAATTCAAAAACGAGGATCGGTATAATTATCTGTGATCGCTACCGGCGTTGTGCGGGTGGGAAATGCTTCCGGGCGATGACGAACAGGGAAGGTGCTTTCAGCATCTACACAGGCATTGAAATTGAGCTGGCCGGTTTTACAACGTGTGACGGATGTCCCGGCGGCAACATAGAATATGCGGGTGAAGAGATGGTTAAAAATGGTACCGAGGTTATACACTTGGCGACCGGCATGGTAGTTGGATATCCCCCTTGTCCCCATATCGATACATTCGAGCACTTTCTTGAGGAACGCTATGGGGTGCAGGTGGTTGTGGGCACCCACCCCATACCGAAAAAGTACCTTGATATGCATACCCGGATCGGGACATGGGAAGGTGCTGCGTGGCAGTTGCGGATTGCGCCAACCATGAGTGATGAGGTCACCCGGGCAAGTTACGACTAACAGAAATTTCGGGGCCTGCGAATGTAGGGACCGCAGGCCCAATAATTAGTCGGCATGCCTGCTTTTGCAATGGCGGTCCGATTTCCGGCGTGCCGCCTAAGGGCTCCTGAAATATAAATTTTTTCCAAGGCTTTCAGCGTTAAGGCTTTCCTTGAGCCGTCAACCTCCAGTACGTCATCCGGCCGCAATTCCGGCGGCAGGTGGCACAATTCAATCACCCCTCCCCGGCACAGCACAAAGGCGTGCTCCAGGATATTCTCCAATTCGCGGACATTCCCCGGATAATCATAGTCCATCAACCTGGCCAGGTCTTTATTGGTCGCCGCTATGATGCGGACATCCACCTTAAGCGGCTCCAGGCCACCAAGTGGTTCAATCGTACGTTCCTGGAGTACGCGCAGTAGCCTTGCCTGCATGGCTGGTGAAATATCGCCGATTTCATCCAGGAAAAGCGTGCCGCCCTGGGCCAGCGCAAACCGACCGGGCTTGTCTTTGGCAGCACCGGTAAAGGCGCCGGCTTTATATCCGAACAACTCAGACTCCAGCAGGGTGTCCGGGAGCGCCGCGCAGTTGATGGCCACAAACCGCCGGTTTTTCCGGGGAGAAAGGTTGTGGATGGCCCTGGCAAACAACTCCTTACCGGTCCCGCTGGTTCCCCCGATAAGGACGGTGCTGGTACTCTGAGCGACCTTCGGGAGGATCCTGAAAAGACTGCGCATGGACGGACTCCGGCCAATAATATCCTCATAGGTATAGCGTCGCTCCAACTGTTTTTGCAATTGTTCGACCTGGCTCAGGTCCTGGAACGTCTCAACACCGCCGACAATGATGTCGGCATCATCCAGCAAGAGCGCGGTGGATATACGTATGGCCACCTGCTTTCCGGATTCACTGGTGATACGGGTCATTGTGTTGGTGACCGGCTTACCAGGAATATGGAACAAAATCCTTCGCAATCTTCGTTCAATTTATTTCGTTCCCGATCCTTAGTCTTTTCAGAAGTGTACTACGCACGGTGATAATTTGGTGCCGAGTGGCAAGATACCCAATGAAACCAAAAATATCCCGTGGTTGACATAAACCATCTCCCACCAAGAACTATCGACAAGAGTGTCTTGGCCTGACAACCTCAATATATCTGAAACGAGACGTATCCAGGCTTTAGAAACCGGAGCTCTGAAACCCAATGATGGAGTTCGATAATGACTGATTTGCCCAAGACAATGCGTGGCGTATGGTTGACTGGTCATGGTGATATGGACATGCTGGACATCCGTGAGGATATACCAGTACCTGTTCCAGGAACTCGTGACGTGCTCGTACGAGTTGGGGCTGCAGGCATCAATAATACTGATATCAACACTCGGATGGCATGGTATTCAAAAAAAGAAGGTGCCAGTGAAGATGCCGGCTGGTCGGGTAAGCCACTTAAATTCCCACGCATTCAGGGGGCTGATGTTTGCGGTTATATCATTGCCGCAGGTAGAGATGTCAGCTTTGATAGAATTGGTGAAAGAGTGTTGATCGAACCTTGCCTAAGAGAGGCCACTGGAAAAATCCTCGATCAACCATGGTATTTTGGCTCGGAATGTGACGGCGGGTTTGCTGAATATACTGTTGTGGCAGCCCGACACGCCCACAAAATTGACAGCGAACTGTCCGACGCTCATCTGGCCTCATTCCCATGCTCCTATTCGACAGCAGAGAATCTGCTGACACGGGCAAATGTTAAATCAGGGGAACGCGTCTTAGTAACAGGCGCATCTGGAGGTGTTGGTTCAGCCGCGGTCCAACTGGCCAAGCCTCGTGGCGCATATGTTTGGGCGGTAACCAGTTCGGCTAAATCGTGCTAAGTATATAAATTCCAAACGAATTTTATCTATCGGGTGCTGAACTTGAGGCGGCTCTGGTAACCTGCCTGCAAACGCTTACCCTGGGCCCGCGCTGGCCACGAACGTCGAGGCAGGCCCCATCGGCTGGTTCTTCACGCAGAAGATGGGCGGCTGTCAAAGCTCAACGAGTTTGTGGCTGTCTTTATAGGTTAAATTCAGTCTATAAAGACTGCGCAGCTGCTGGATGGTTTTCAAGCTATTTTCTTCAAAAGGGACTTTCCCATCAAAGGCGTGAAGCACAATGCCTTCGAGTAAATCTCCCAGGGTAATATCGTGAAATTCAGCCAGACCTTTTAAGACTTTTAAAATTCTTTTTTCAATACGGACGCCTGTCTGCACTCTTTCCACTTTATGCGACAGATTTTGAGTGGACTTCTGTTGTCCGGCCATGTTTTGCCTCCTTATACAAAGTGAATGAAATAATACTCAAAGGTATTAGCACCAAACCTGATATCATGAGCAAATCCTGAAAGTCATATATTTCCAGTAATAATCCATACGCAATCATAGCTCCGGGTATGGATGCATTTCCGACAGAGCCTACCACGGCAAACACCCTGCCTGCGAAACTGTTGTCAACTTTTTTCTGCAGAAGAGTTTTAAAAGATATGCCAGCACAAATAATGCAACAGCCGATGAAAAAGACCATAATGAGGTAAAGTCCGGTTATAACAGCTTCATTTCCATTAAAGAATGAAGCGGCAATATAGAGTACTCCGATCAAGAAAACACTGCCAAAGAGTGTGAATTTTTCCTTTCCTGAAATATTCTTAATGCTCAATATTACGGCCATTATAATTGTACCAACTCCAAATGCGGCCTGAAAAAAGCCAAGCTTCCTGGCACCATCGTCTGATATGGCATTGGCAATCACCGGCATGAATATCTCTATAGAACCGACAAAAAAGTGGATAACCATTACCATAAACAAAAGAATCAATAATGCTTTATCGGAAAGAATATATTGGTACCCTTGTTTTAAATCCGAAAGTACTCCGGTCGCGCCTTTTTTTTGGGTTGTATTGCTCTGCAAAGGGGGGATCTTTATAAAACATTCGAAAAATGCAGACAGCAGAAAGGAAATGGCATTTACAACAAATACCCACAAATAGCCAAACAGTGAAATAAAAATCCCACCCATAAAGGCCCCGGCGATGGTCGAAAAACCGTTTACAAACTGGTGTTTTGAATTGGCGGCCGCCAGATCTTTTTGATCCACGATCTGGGGGATGACCGCAGGAATCGCTGGATCAAAAAAGGCGGCATTGACACTCAAAAGCATCTGCATAGCTAAGATCATATAAAAATTTATCAATTCAAAATAGAAAAGAACGGTGAACAAAGCAAGAATCAGGCCCCTGAACAGATCCGTGCCAATGATGATATTTTTTCGATTGTACCGGTCAATAAAAGCACCGGAAAAAAATCCAATCAGCAGAGAAGGGATTAATGATGCTGCCAGCACCGCCCCCATTTTTGCTGATGACCCTGTTGCCTTCAAGACCCAAAAAGACAGGGCAATCATATGGAGTTTATCTCCTATCTGGGAAACAAATTGACCTGATAGCAACATGAGAAAGTTTCTATTTATCATACTGTATATTGTTCTCCTGGAACAAAACTGGTTTACAAAAGCTACCTTGGTACCAAGGTACATTGGTAATGTCAAGTTTTTTCCAGAGGTCCTCACTCAGGTCAATCAAATTCATATTTAAGAAAAGCGTTGGTTAGGTTGATAATTTCCTTTTCAGGGGCGGAAAAAGACAAATTTCACACCCGGAGGCTGTTCAGCCTTTGATTTTTAAACCTTTATGGTTTACATCAAGTATTCTCAATAGCACAAGCCTCATGGGCAAGAGCAAATTTGTTTCACAGGAGAAAAACGCATGTCTAAAAAAATTCTGATTACCGGCTCATCGTCCGGTATTGGTCGGGCGCTGGCCTATGAACTGGCGGGCAGGGGATACTCCCTTGCCCTGACGGCCCGGCGAATGGAAAACCTGGAAGAGATCCGGGATGATGTACAAGCGAAGTACCCTTCTGCCACAGTCGTGGCGCACCCCCTGGATGTGGTTGCTTTCGATACGGTTCCCGGGGTGATATCCGCCTGTGCCGATGGTCTCGGGGGCCTGGACATTCTGTTTGCCAATGCGGGCATCGGCCGGGGCGAGAAAGTAGGACAGGCGCGTTTCAGCGAAGCCCGCCTTACCATCGAGACCAATCTCCTGGGCGCAATGGCCACGGTGGACGCGGCCGTCCAGTATTTCCTTGAAAAGGGCCAGGGGCACATCGTCGGTACCTCCTCGGTGGCCGCCTTCCGGGGCATGCCGCGCAATTCGTCCTATGGCGCCTCCAAGGCGGGTTTTGCCCTGTATTTGGAGTCCCTGCGGGCGGAAGTGATTCATAAAAACATCCATGTCACGGTGTTGTACCCCGGCTATATCGATACCCCCCTCAACGACATGCTGCCGAAGCGACCCTTTCTTATCAGCGTTGAGAAGGGGGCCACGCTAATCGCCGATATGATCGAACGTAAGGTGACGTCGTCCACGGTGCCGGTCTGGCCCTGGTGTATAGTAGGGCGAATGCTCAAACTGCTTCCCGCCAGCGTGGTGGCCAGATTTTAGATCAATCATATAGTCGAATCATTCCATAAAAGATCAGCACCAAACCTACGGCTATATTTAACACCCTTAAAAGCGTTAGTGGTATCGAAGTTCTCATTATCGAAAGCAGGGTGACCGCAGATCCCAGAAATACAAGCGTTGCCAGGCCTGCGGCTATTCCAAAAAATATCAACTGTTTTTGCGTATATCCTTTTTCTATTGCCTTTGCAGCAAACAAACTTGTCCAGAAAACAATTGTAAGCGGGCTGGAAATTGTTAATAGAAATGCTGATATAAAACTGGAGATATAGTTTGATTCAACCAGATTGTCAGCGCTGCAGACCTTGCTGACGGGGCTAATCGATACAATCATTATGATTCCGAATAGAATCAGCACGAGCGAACTTGCGATCCCTAAAGTGTGTTTGATTTTCGGTTTTTCCAAAAGCTTACCGACCCCCAGGACAGCAAATGTTATGAAAATGTAATCAACGAGTGTTACCGCAATGACAGCAAATAATCCGTCTATTGCTGTTCTCTGAAGAGACAGATTGAGAATAAAAAAGAATACCGGGCCGATTGCTATCTGGAGCATTAAACCGGTTAGAAACCCATTGAGAATTATAGCGGCCATTTATTTTCCTGCAGGCTCATGGATGCCTGCTAGTTAGTGCCCATCCATGATTGGAAATCATGGATAGAAGGTGTTAGCTTTTAGCCATTAGCTTTTAGATAAAACTGTAAAAATACAGTATATTACCTAATTGCTAACCGCTAAGAGCTAATAGCGCCATCCTGAAATCTTTGATTTATGGATGGGCACTAGTTATAATCGATGGACAGGCAGCATCAGGCACACAGGCTTGCGATGGCAGACTGGCGTTGAGGTGGACCGACAATCGAAACCCCTGAAACAAGCCATTTATGAAAAATGTTGAATATAGGGTATCCACACTATATCATTCACATTATTGATGCCATGGCAAATCCATGGTTTTCAGGTGGGCTTACCTAAAAATTAAAGGATTTTCAGGCATGGACTTTCAAAATGAAAAATTGCTGGATCAGATCGGATTAAAGATACTTTTCGTTCTGCAGGCTGACGCCAGAATGCCTCTCAGTCGTATCGGTAAGAAAGTAGGCTTGTCGGCCCCTGCTGTAGCCGAACGGATGAGAAAGCTGGAGGAAACCGGAGTCATCAAAGGATACCATGCCAGAATCGCTCCCGAGGCAATCGGCCGCTCCGTCTCCGCTTTTATCAAACTGATCACTGATCCTATGAAATACAAAGATGTAAAAGCACTGGCTGCCGAAATGCACCAGATTATCGCCTGCCACCATATAAGCGGAGAGGGTTCTTTTATCATTTATGTCCAGGTGGAAGATCTGCCCGCACTGGAAGCGGTAGTAGAGTGCCTGAGCCCTTACGGGCAAACACAAACGTCCATCGTACTATCAACAGCGGTGGATAAGACCTCATATGGGGCCCTTGCCATGATTTGATGACGTGAAACCGCTTTCCCCCATTAGTGATTTTCTAAAGCGACTGATAGCTGGTAAAAAATACAATCGAGATTTAGTTGAGTTTAAAGATACAGCTGCCTAAAACGGAAAAGGAGTGCTACTGCAATGCCAACTCAACACACATCCCCCTATGTGGCGCACATCTTTGTCTGTACCAACGACCGCGGTGGTGAGCGCAAAGCGTGTGCCGATAACAACAGCCCCGAGGTGAAAGTCAAAATTAAAGCCGCCGTCAACGACAAGGGGTGGAAAGGCAAGGTCCGGGTTTCCACATCCGGTTGTATGGGGCTTTGCGCCAAGGGTTCCAATGTGATGATCTACCCGCAAAAAATCTGGTTTTCCGAAGTTGTCCCCGCTGATGTGGACAAAATCGTCGCGGTGGTCGCGAAGATCATGACAGAAGCTTCAAACTCATAAGTTTAAGGTTGCAGGCCGCTTTTAAGGGCAATCCAATACTCGCGCCATCCAGCCCGGCGTGCCGGTAATCCTGATCAGCGGGTACGATGAATCCTATGCCATGGGCGGGACTCAGGCGGAGCAGCCCCAGGCCTTTTTACATAAGCCTTTCCAGATGAAGGCTTTGAAGGAGGCCCTTGAACGCCTAATGGTTTAGAACCCATTTTTGTGCGAACCCTGATAAGGGCGGATTCTCATCTACCAGTGCCAGTTTGAGAGAATGCCTAACATCCGTGACCGAATTCAACCGGGCGGTATCACCTGTCGAGACTGATTCGACTAATATTTGAATTGACCATCTGAGATAAACTATGAAATAATTGGTCCGTGCCAGGCGTATTTCGAGGATTAAAATTTGAGTCGGACGCCGAAAATGGTGAAATTGGCCACTTATGGGGAGATACTAACCAAGTAGTTAAGCCAGGGATTACACCATGCCAAACAGTTCAGAGAGAGAGACGGGCTATAAGCAGGCCGCGTTGGAAGCACTGGGGGACTTTGAATCCGATGCTGCTGACCGGCAGGCTGACCGGGAAACCCGGGATGCAAAAAATGAAAAGCGCAAAATTCTCAAAACAGTCAGCCTGTGGATTGTGCTGCTGGCATGCCTAACCGTGATCGGGTTTCAAACTCCGCAGCTTATTTCCGCCCTGACCCAGGAGAACAAACCTTACCGGTACGGCACCTTTGCCACCGACGCGCGTACCGATGCGTGTATTCAGAACCTGTGGAAAATCTCAGCTCAGCTGCAGCAGGGCCGGTCGCCGGACAAAACCCTGTTGTGTCCCGCCAGCGGGAAACCTTTCACGGTGAAAGTACTGGAAAGTGACATCGTTGTCAGCACTCCCCATCCCGAAAAATACGGGTTCCGGGCAATCCGGGTCAGCAGGCAAAAACCGATACCGGAGCTGATTAAATGAAAAAGTCGATCCTGATTCGATCCGACGGGTTTACCCTGATTGAATTGATGGTCGTCCTGGCCATTCTGATGGCGCTGGCTTCCATCGCCATGCCAAAATATATGGCCTACAAAGAAGACGCCTGGCATGCCAGTTGTCTTTCCAACAGGCGTAACCTGGAGACAGAGGCCAAAACGATCTTGATGGACCAGAAGGCGCCGGATTTCAGCATCCTTGGCTCCTACAATTGTCCCCGGGATGGGGTATACACCTGGCAGGTGACGGATGTTGCAGATCCCGATTTCGGCCGGGTTGCCTGTTCCCTGCATTACGCCAGTACCCCTTCCGCACCGGAATTCGAGGTGCCGGCCGGCCAGAACCTCATCACCAATGCCGGATTCGAAGACCTCAAACGGACTCCGCGGGATGGGCGCTGGACCTATATCAAAAGCGCGGATGTGGAGGGCTGGGAGGCCAACAGATCCAGCATGGAAGTCTGGAGCAGCGGGATGCTCGGGGTTCAGGCCGCCAGCGGAGACTATTTCATAGAGCTGGATTCCAAACGCAACCTTCTGGACAGCATCTACCGGGAGGTTGAAACTGAAAAGGGCCGCGTATACGAGGTGTCGCTCTATGCCCGGGCGCGTACCTGGGGAACCTCTGACTTTGAGTTGTCCTGGGGCGGGGAGGTCGTGGAACAGGTCACACCCGAAAAGGGCGAGTGGAACCAATATACTTTTAAAGTGGTCGGTACCGGTGAACCCATGACGTTTGCCATATCGGAATTAGCCGGACAGGATGAAGGCCTTGGCCCTCTGCTGGATGATATCAAGTTGTATCCCACTGATGAGAGCGGATAGATAGTGTCCGCCCAAGCTAACCATCTGCTCTTATGTGCGCCTTGCTGATTGAGCCCTTGAACTCTGAAAATTTGTGAACTTATTTTTGCGCAAACTCTAAGGACGGCAGCACTTGACCGGGGCGGCATAGGGAAAACAGACGGTGAAGGTTGTTCCCTTGCCTGGTTGACTTGTTACTTGCAACTGGCCCTGGTGGGCATCCACAATACTTTTAACGATGGGCAACCCGAGCCCGGTACCGATGATATACCGGGTCTTTTCGTTTTTTACCCGGTAAAAGCGATCAAATATCCGCTCCCGGTCTTCTGCGGCAATCCCGATGCCGGTATCTGCTACCCGAACACAGACATAATCTCCTGACACTTCAGCCTTAAGCGTGATCCGGCCGCTGGCCGGGGTATAGCTGATGGCATTGCTGATCAGGTTTGAAAACACTTCTTCCAGGTTGAACCGGTTAGCTGTCAGGACGGGCAGCGGGGGCAGGGGGGCCAGTGTCAGGCGGATTGATTTTTCCCGGGCCCGGGCCTGATGGAAATCCACCTGCTCCTGTAGCAGGGCTGTCAGCTGGACCTCCTCGTGTTCTCGGGTAATCAGCCCGGATTCAATCCGGGCCAGGTCTAGCAGTTCAGATGCCAGGTTTGTCAGGCCGCTGATTTTTTCTGAGGCACGCCCCAGGATCTCCCGTTGTTGCGGGGTGGTTTTGCCGGCCAGTCCATCCAGGATCACTTTCAGCTGCATCAGAACCGAGTTCATTGGGCTGCGTATTTCGTGGGAGACCAGGGAGACAAAATCCGATTTCATCTGATCCATTTTCTTCAGCGCCGTGATGTCATGCAATACGGTGATGGTGCCCAGTTTTCGTCCGAGGCGATCCCGGAACGGAACACAATGGGCACCGATAATAAGGCCCTCTTCTTCTGCTTTCGTGTCCAGGTGGATTTCTTTTGACACTTCAATGAACGCATCCTCCGGGCCGGCCAGGACCTGGTTGACCATGCGATTCATTTTGGCAATGGGCACAATCTCCGAAAATAACTGGCCGATTGGCCGTTTACCGCTATAACCGACCATCTTTAAAAAGGCCGGATTCACCTGGGCGATACGTTTCTGGTTGTCAGTGGTCATGACCCCGTCTGCCAGGCGATTGATCATTACCCGCATCCGGGATTTTTCGTTGGCAATGTCCTGGAGCGTGCTGATATGTTCGACCGCTTTGGCAATAACGATTTTTAAATCACCGGGTGAAAAGGGCTTGGCAATAAAATCAAAGGCCCCTTGTTTCATAACCGCCACAGAATGCTCCAAGGTGGCGTACCCGGTAATGACGATGACCACCGTATCCGGATGCGCCGAGCGAATCTGAACCAGCGCATCCAGCCCCGAAATTCCCGGCATCATCAAATCCAGCAGGATTATGTCAAAGTGCATGTTTTTGATCAACCGCATGCCGGCTTCGGCAGTTTCCGCCCCGGCAACCTCATAACCTTCACCGGTGAGCATCTGCATACAGACATCGCGAATGCGTTTTTCATCGTCGACAACCAGGATGCTCGGCCTGGCAATGAGCGGCGGGTGGGCGTCACCCGGGGTAGCTATTCCAGGTTCCAATCTGGACACAATATCACTCCTTTGCTGCACCAGGGCACCTCTTTTCGTTAAAGCCAGTGCGGTTATCTATAAAGACTGGAAAAGCGGCAGTTCCACCAGGAAGGTCGTCCCTCTGTTACTGGTCTGTTTTACTTCGATCTGCCCCTTGTTTTCCTTGATAAGGCCATACACCGTACTTAACCCCAGCCCGGTGCCCTCGCCGAGTTTTTTGGTGGTGAAAAACGGGTCGAATATCCGGGGCAGGTGCTCCCCGGGTATCCCGTGCCCGCTGTCTTCGATTTCAAGCAAAGCCATCTGCCGGGCCTCATCCCGATATGTCCGAAAAATAAGCCTGCCGAAACCCTCCATGGATGCCACCGCATTCATTACCAGATTAATCACCACCCGGCAGATCTGGTTCCGGTCCACGTGTACCAGCATCTTGTCTGCATATATTTCCTTGACGATTTCAATATTCCTGAGCATTTTCGGATCGCGAATAAGCGTCAGGCTCTGGTCTATAAGTATGTTGAGCGGGATTACCTCTTTTGATGAATTTGCCTGGCGGCTGTAGGCCAGCAGGTTTTTCACAATGTCCCGGCAGCGGTTTACATCTTCGACTACCGCCGCGACTTCTTCCCGCTCCGGGTCGTCGGCCGCCAGCCCGGACAGTTTCATATCCGCATAAAAGAGAATCCCGGTCAGGGGGTTGTTGATTTCGTGAGCAACACCGGCAGCGAGCTGGCCGATGGAGGCCATCTTTTCCGACTGGGTCAGCCTTGCCCGGATATCCTCTAACTTGTTTTCCACGGCCAGCTTTTCCCTCAAATCAGTGTAGATTCCAACCACTGCAATTTCTTCTTCGTCTTCATAGATAATGGAAGCCGTAACTTCAACCGGGATTTCTTCGCCAGCTGAGGTTACAATGGTGGTATTCATCCCGGGCAGTTTGCCTTTGCCACCGAGCTTTTCGTTTTTGATCTTTTTTTCTATGTCCGCGGCAATCCCTTCGGGGAAAAGGTTGGCCGCACTGACCTTTGAAACAGCTTCCCGGTTGGAATACCCAAAGAGTTCCTGGGCGGCGGGGTTCATCAGCAGGATGTTGCCATAGCGGTCTGCTACGACAATGGCAATGGGGGACCCGGTAATAATTTTTTCCAAAAACGCCTCGGTCTCCTTGAGGGCAAATTCCAGGTTTTTCACCCGGGTGATGTCCCGCACACTCTCAAGAATGTAGGCCACCTCGCCGTTCTTACCGAGAATCGGCGAAAAAACCCGATCCTCCCAGAGTCTTTTGCGGGACTTGGTGGTTACACTGTGGAGGATGCTCTGCCCTTTTCGTTCGGCGATCACCATGGGCAGCGGGCATTTGTCGTTCGGGCATTGCCGGGCACTGTAGAAAACCTCATGACAGGTTTTTCCGACGATATCCCCGAGGGTAGTTTCAAATTTATCAAGAAATACCTGGTTGCCGGACACAATAATTTTATCGGGGGTCATAACCAGTGAAGGGTATGACAGGGAATCAAAAACGCTTACCCGCCAATCTATTTCCTTGAAGATTTCTGCGTTCATTTTTCGTTCAGCCTGGTATCCGGAAAGCGGCGGCCAGCAGGGTTTTGGTCTCGTCAGCCGCACCTTCGGGTAAAATCAGGTAAATGGAAGCGCATGAAAAGGCTGCTGCCAGTATTAAATCCGCTTGCTTCATGAGGGCTTTGTAAGTAAAGTCGGCGACCCCAAACCGGTCTCCGAAATGGGGCCCCTGGAAAAAAAGCAGCTCCACAGGGGCAATTGCCCGCCGCCGGCAGTCAGCAACATCCGGTATTTCAGCCTCTAAATGGCGGGCCAGGGACACGCCCTGCTCCGGTTTACAGAGCAGCAGCAAATCCAGTCCGGAGGCTTCATTCAACTGGGCACATAACAGATGTAACCGTTTTCGGCTCTCTTCAACTAGTGCGATGGCACGACCCCATTGCTCTGACAGGTCGGCGGGAATCGCGTACCTGTAAAGGGCCAGCGCTTTTACAGTATGGAAACCGTAGGTCTTAATTTGCGATTCCCAATACATGGCAACGGTTTCCATTCATTTACTCCTGATGCCCGGATCGGGGCCGCGGTGCCGGCGAAACGGCAAATTCAGCCCTGAACGGCGCATGGTTGCCGGCAAGTTTGAAACACGTCTGTAAAACGGCTGCCGCTTCATCCATCCGGGAATATTCGAGCACATACGTCAACGCGCCGATTGAGGAAGCCAGTGCGAAAACCCGCAGGTTGGCCCTGGCCAGTGTACGCAGTGACAGGCCGAACATTTTCAGGCTCGACTGATGCGGAAAAAGCGTCAACAGTCCGACCCCGGGGGTATATTTCACGTGCGGCGACAGTGCTGGCTCGGCGTCAATCAACCGTTTAACCAGCGCCAGGTGCGCAGCATCCACACAGCCGGCGGCCTGGATGCCGTCGGAGCGGTTTTCAGTTGATAGAAACGGCATATTTATCCTGCTGCCGGCCAGTATCGCGCAAAAGGTCGGCAGCAGGTGCTTTCCCGGGGCGCTCTTTCGCATCCGGATCAGGCAAAGCTCCGCGCTGATTTTCAACCCCTTAATACTAATGTCTGTCATTTAGATAACCATATCTTAAGAAAGCCCTGGTGAATGCTGGAACCTGAAGGTTGAATTGATTTTCGTAGCTGCATTTCAAGCATCCTACCGTCAGGCCCTCTGTCAGCGAACTCGCTTTGCTCGCACCCTGACCTACAATGACTTTTTTGTTAAAGTGGCATTGTAGGTTGGGGTGCCCGCTGTTTTCCTACAGTCCAATGGCCTGCGGTCATCAGCCGAATGCCGCTACAAATTGTCCCTGACAATTTCCATGAGCTTATCCAGATCAATGGGTTTGGGGATAAAATCATCCGCCAGGGTGGTTTTCCCATCCATATGGGTATAGGTCGTGGACGGGACCGCATCGGCCACCGCTGTTAAAAGCAAGACTGTGATATCTTTAAACTGGTCGTCTTTTTTAATCTCATCACAAAGTTCATAGCCGTTCTTGCGCGGCATCATGACATCCAGGATAAGTATGTCCGGTTTTTCTTCCTTGATCCGGTCCCACGCCTCCACACCGTCATAGGCTTTGACGATGCGGAAACCGTCGTTTTCCAATTTCATGGAAACCGATTCTACCAGATCGGGATCGTCGTCTACCACCAGGATTAATTGTTTGTCGCTCATTGTTTTCTCCTTGCATTAATGGTTTGCCTGCCGCCTGAGGAATCGCCTGCGGGAAGCGTATTATTTATAAGGTATTCTGCTTCAAAGTTCGCTGTCGGATGTTGGCTGTTCGACGTTCGGATTTTTGCCCTCTGTCCTCTGCCATCCGCCTTCTGCCTTCTTGGCGTCTTCGCGTCTTTGCGCGAGAACCGACTCTGCCCTTTACGCTTTTACTTTTTAACTCTGCAACTTTTTCACTTATTCCGGCCGGGGGTAAAGGCCGGCCCGCTTTACAATCTCGGGAACTTTCTCTTCCCATTCGATGGCCATGATATGGAATCCGG
>CAZWPX010000080.1:0-22558 GCA_964636125.1 uncultured Desulfobacterales bacterium
TGGACAAGACCGGCCTGGTTCAGGTGGTGGTCAAAAGCGGCACCTATAAGGATACGGGTTCCCCTGTCAGGGAGATGACAGCGGCGGAAAAGAAACTGCTTGAAGACTTTACGGCCCGAATTCACACTCAATTTGTCAACGATATTGTGGCCGGCCGCCGTATGGACCCTGAAAAGGTGGCCGGACTGGCCGACGGCAGAATTTTTACAGGTGAGGAGTCCAAGGCACTGGGGCTGATCGACCGTCTTGGCAACGTCGAAGATGCCATCGAATGGGCCGGTCGGATGGGCGGTATTGAAGGGGCTGTTTCCGCTGTGTATGTCGGTGAAGACACCTTCTCGCTGCTGGATTACCTGTTGGGAACCTCCCTGAAGAAAGCCCTGGCCACCCTGCTGCAGGGAGATCTGGCCGCAGAGGCTGTCTATCGGCCGGGTGAATAAGCCTGCCCACCCGGACAGTTGCGACAGATCAATGGCAAGGCAAGCTGCGTAGATTGTTTTTGATTTAAACCCTCCGCCTTTGGCGGAAGACACGGATAGGTTCTACCGATCCGGTGAGAGATCAACGGCGGCACTTTTTGTTTAATTGGACTGGGCGTTGCCCGGAAACCAGCTATGTAAAGATGCTGACGTCCCCCACACCCTCGCGGATAATCTCCGGATAGTCATCAATGATTGAAATTACACTTGAAGGCTGACCCGGCACGCGGCCCCCGTCGATGACGGTATCAATCCGGTTGCCGAAATAGTCGTGGATCAGGGAAGGGTCGAAAAAGTCAGAGCCGTCAGAGGCTTTGGCGCTGGCCGACAGGATCGGATTGCCCAGGGCCTCAATCAGGGCCATGCAGATCTGATTGTCCGGGACCCGGATACCCGCGGTTTTACGTTTGGTGAGCATCATTTTCGGAACAAGCTTGGAACCGGCCAGAACAAACGTGTACGGTCCGGGAAGCAGTCGCCGCATGGTTTTGTAGGCGTAATTGGTCACTTTGGCGTAGTGACTGATGTTTTTCAGGCTGGAGCAGATAAAGCTGAAGGGTTTTTTTTTATCTCGCTGTCTCAACTGGTATATCCGTTCGATGGCCTTTTTGTTCATGATGTCACAGCCAATACCATAGTAGGTATCTGTCGGGTAGGCTATGACGCCCCCTTGCTTTAAAGTCCGGGCAACCTGGGTGATCAGCCTTGCCTGGGGATTCTCCGGGTTGATTCTTAGAAGCATGTTGTAACGCTTTCCCTAAAGCCATTGAAAAGTTCCAAGATGCCACACTTACGTTATTTGATTTCTTATTTCAATAGCGTAATAAGTTTTCACAATTGTTCCATTGCAATGCGGCCGATTACACTGGATTACTATCAGACGTTAAAACGAATAGTCGTTAGAAACGGTTATAAAGGTGCTGAAACCAATTTTTCTCAGACCCGCAGATATAGAAACATCAGACTACCCGCGGTGTGTTTCTAATTAAATAAATGATTGATAAAGCACGGTTCATCTGCTATTTGCAATGGTTATTATTTAGAACATTTCAACGGGCAAGTTTGCTTGCCTGAGATCACCTGAACCCGCGGTATGGGCGGAACCACAGACACTATCCGGGGCAGGTCCAAGGCGCTATGATAGTCCCTGGTCCAGAATCGGAAAATGATTTCAGCCAAGGCCTGGATCAGCTCGGGCAAGCGACATCAGTTGCTTTTTTTCCACCGCGAGAACAATACCACCTGGAGGTATCCCATGCATGAAATCCCACCGGCAGAATCATTCTCTTTTGACGATGTGCTGCTTGTACCGAACTATTCCGACGTACTTCCCAAGGACGTGGAAACACACACACGCCTGACCAGAAATATTTCCCTTAGCATCCCCATTGTGAGTGCCGCTATGGACACCGTGACCGAGTCCCGGGCGGCCATCAGCATGGCCCGGGAGGGGGGGATTGGCTTCATTCACCGGAACATGGACATCGAAACCCAGGCATCTGAAGTGGGCAAGGTGAAAAAGTCTGAAAGCGGCATGATCATCGATCCGGTCACTATCCACCCGGACCAGCCGATTCATGAAGTTCTCAACCTGATGAAGCAGTACCGGATTTCAGGGGTTCCGGTTATTAAAGACGGCCATCTGGCGGGGATTGTCACCAACCGGGATCTCCGCTTTGAGACTCAACTTGATAAACGCATATCCGAGGTGATGACCAGTGAGAACCTGGTGACGGTAAGCAAGGGAATATCGCTTGAAGAATCCAAAAAAATGCTGCACAAACACCGGATTGAAAAACTTCTCGTGGTGGACCCGGCCGGCAAACTGACCGGCATGATTACCATTAAAGATATCGAAAAAATAAAAAAATACCCCAATGCCTGCAAAGACAGTCGGGGTAGATTGCGGGCCGGTGCGGCCATCGGTGTCGGGGTTGATATGGGCGAACGGGCCCAGGCGGTCCTGGCCGAAGGAGCCGATGTTGTGTTGATCGACACTTCCCATGGACACTCAAAAAATGTCATGGACGCGGTTAAGAGCCTCAAGCATGACTTCCCGGAAATTGAGCTTATCGCCGGCAATGTAGGCACAGCCGCGGGAGCCGAAGACCTTATCAAGGCCGGTGTGGACGGGGTCAAAATCGGAATCGGCCCTGGCTCTATTTGTACGACGCGTATTGTGGCCGGAATAGGTGTGCCCCAGGTAACCGCCATCATGAGCTGCCGACCGGTTGCTGAGCGGACCGGGGTGCCCCTTATTGCAGATGGCGGTATCAAGTTTTCTGGTGACATCACCAAGGCAATCGGGGCCGGGGCGCACTGCGTCATGATCGGCGGACTTTTTGCAGGCACAGAGGAGAGCCCTGGCGAACTGATTCTTTACCAGGGGCGCAGTTACAAAGTCTACCGGGGAATGGGATCCCTGGAAGCCATGAAAAAAGGCAGTAAGGATCGCTATTACCAGACTGAACAGGAATCCGATGACAAGCTGGTGCCCGAGGGCATTGTCGGCCGGGTTCCCTTCCGGGGGTTGCTTTCCGAAAATATCCACCAGCTTATCGGCGGGCTGAAAGCCGGTATGGGTTATGTCGGCTGCCGGAGCCTGGATGAATTAAGGGAAAAGGCCCGGTTCTGCAAGATCAGTTCGGCCGGCATGCGTGAAAGCCACGTCCATGACGTCATCATCACCAAGGAGGCGCCGAATTACCGCCTGGAATAATTAGTATACCTGTTATATATTGAAAACACCGGATCTACTCAATGACAAGTTCTGCCCCGCCATTTGTGCATCTGCATGTCCACTCCCAGTACAGCCTGTTAGACGGTGCCATACGGTTGGACCCATTGTTAAACCGCGTACGCGATTATGCAATGGATTCAGTGGCGGTCACCGATCACGGGACCATGTTCGGTACCGTGGAATTTTACGAGAAGGCCCGGCAGGCTGGGATTAAACCCATCATCGGGTGTGAATGTTATGTGGCGCCCCGGAAGATGACGGATAAAACCAGCCAGGATGCCCGGGGCCTGGCTCACCTTGTGCTGCTGGCTGAAAATCAGGAAGGCTACCAGAACCTGTGTAAACTGGCCACAGCGGCCCAGTTGGAGGGATTTTATTATAAACCACGTATAGACACAGAGATCCTGGAGGCGCATAGCGGCGGGTTGATCGCCCTGTCCGCCTGCCTGCATGGCAGAGTCCCCCGCCTGATTCTCAACAATGCAATGGAAGCGGCCGATGAGGCTGCCCGCTGGTACCAGCAGGTATTTGGTGAAAACAGTTTCTTCCTGGAAGTCCAGAACAACGGGATCGATATCCAGGAAAAAGTGAACCAGGCGCTCCTGGAGATGAGCACGCGTCTCTCCATACCCCTGGTGGCCAGTAACGACTGCCACTACCTCGACCGGGAAGATGCCCGGGCCCATGAAGTCCTGCTGTGTGTCCAGACCGGCCGAACAATGAGTGACCCGGGCCGTTTTAAATTCCAGACAGATCAGCTCTATCTGAAATCTCCCCAGGAGATGCAGGCCTCTTTCGGTGATTACCCTGGTGCACTGGCAAACACGGTGGACATTGCCGCGCGGTGCCAGGTCGATTTCGATTTCAACACCTACCATTTTCCCAAATTTGAAGCTGAATCCGATCAGACTGCAGATCAACTCTTCGAACAGAGCGCCCGGGCCGGTTTTGAGAATGTTCTACAGAAGATCAAGGCCAACAATCCAGCCATTGACGAAAAGGTATATCGAGAACGCCTGGATTATGAAATCGGGGTCATCAACGACATGGGATTCCCCGGGTACTTTCTGATCGTGGCCGATTTTATCAAATTTGGTAAGGAAAATGGTGTTCCCATCGGTCCCGGCCGGGGATCGGCTGCCGGGAGTATTGTGGCCTACTCGCTGGGGATTACCGATCTGGACCCCATAGAACACGGCCTGATTTTCGAAAGGTTTTTGAATCCAGCACGTATCAGCATGCCGGATATTGATGTGGATTTTTGTATCAATGGCCGGGAAAAAGTTTTCAAGTATGTGGTTGATCGTTACGGCGGGGGTGATTACGTAGCCCAGATTATTACATTTGGAAAACTCAAGACCCGGGCCGTGATCCGGGATGTGGGCCGGGCCCTGGATATCCCCCTGGCAGAGGTGGACATCATTGCCAAGCTGGTCCCTGACGTCCTCAACATCAGCCTGGACGCGGCTCTCAAGCAGGAGCCCAAGCTGGCCCGCATGGCCGCGGAAAAACCCATGGTCGGGGAACTGATCAAAATATGCCGTACGCTGGAAGGCCTGCCGCGACATGCTTCAACCCACGCGGCCGGGGTGGTGATCGGCGACCGTCCTCTGGTGGAATACCTGCCACTATACCGGGGGAAAAAGGGAGAAGTGGTCACCCAGCTGGACATGAAACGCGTGGAGCAGATTGGCCTTGTAAAATTCGATTTTTTGGGACTGCGCAATCTCACGGTGATCGACAAGGCCCTGAAACTCATCACCGGCCAGGGGAAAACCCCACCGGACATTACCCGCCTCGATTTTGAGGATCAAAAGACCTACGACCTGCTTTGCGCGGGAGATACCACGGGTGTCTTTCAGCTTGAAAGCTCTGGCATGAAAGACCTGCTGGTGCGCCTGAAACCCACCAGCTTTGGTGATGTGACGGCCCTGGTGGCCTTATATCGACCGGGTCCCATGGGGAGCGGCATGGTGGATGACTTTGTTTTGCGAAAACACGGACGCAAAGCGGTGACCTACCTGCTACCGGATCTTGCGCCCATTCTCAAGGAGACCTACGGTGTCATTCTATACCAGGAACAGGTGATGAAAATTGCCGGTGTCCTGGCAAGCTACAGCATGGCCGAGGCCGATGGTCTGCGCAAGGCCATGGGAAAGAAGATTGTCGAAAAAATGGCCCAGCACCGACAGCGATTTGTTGATGGCGCGGTGGCCAATGGCGCTGCCGCTGACAAGGCCAAAATGATTTTTGACCTCATGGAAAAATTTGGCGGCTACGGGTTCAATAAATCGCACAGCGCCGCGTATGCTCTGATCGCGTTCCAGACGGCCTTCCTGAAGGCCCACTTTCCGGTTGAGTTTATGGCCGCGCTGCTCACCAGTGAAATGCACTCCATTGATGGTGTCGTCAAGTTTATTGCCGAATGCCGCAGCCATGCCATTGAAGTTTTGCCCCCGGACATTAATTCCAGCAGCGTTGAATTTATTGTCCATGCCGGCAAGATACGGTTCGGCCTTGTGGCGGTCAAAAATGTCGGTGAGGGCGCTATCGAATCGATCATTGCGGCCCGGACCGAGGGCGGTAAATTCTCATCACTCTACGAATTCTGCGAACGCGTCGACCTGCGTAAAGTCAACAAACGGGTTATTGAAAGCCTGATTCGCTGCGGAGCATTTGATTCCACCCATGCGCCCCGGTCCAGGATGATGGCCGCCCTGGAAGATGCACTTGATTACGGGCAACTGGTACAAAAAAAGAGACTGGATCCACAGATGGGCCTGTTTGATATGGGGGCGGGGGATGAAGAGCCCATTAACCGGCCCACCATGCCCGAGATTACCGAGTGGGAGGAGAAACAGCTGCTCGCGTTTGAGAAGGAATCCCTGGGTTTTTACATTACCGGCCATCCGCTTTCAAGGTATGAAAATACCCTGGCACAGTTCACCAATTCCGATGCGGTTGCCATCAAGGACGTTGAAGATAAATTTCCGGCCAGGATCGGGGGATTGGTGAGTGGCAGCCGGGTGCTGCGGACCAAGAAGGGTGACCTCATGGCTTTTGTGACCCTGGCGGATATGCACGGATCGGTTGAGGTGGTGGTTTTCCCCGAAGCCTACGCCGCTTCCAGTGAACTGATTGTCAATGATGCACCGCTTTTAGTGGAAGGCCAGGTGCAGAAAGAAGAGAGCGGGGTCAAGATTCTGGCGGACAAGCTTATACCCATGGATAAGGCTGCGGAAACCTGGGCAGCCAGTATTCACATAAAAGTGGATCTTGAAAAAAGCGACCGGGATCAGCTTGAGCAGATCAGATCCATTTTGACCCGCCATCCGGGATCCTGCAAAGGTCTATTGCATTTTTGTGAGGGGAAAAAAGCAGAGGCTGTTTTTGCGCTCCCGGATACGCTTACCATGAAACCGGGTAGATTGCTGGAAAGGGAAATCAACGGACTGCTGGGGTACCGCGCCGTTTCCACTAAGGTCAACCAGGCATCCGTGTCACCCCGCCCCGGCGGGAATGGAAACTGAAAGGACACCCATGAACGTACCACTGCTGGATTTAAAACAACAATATGCGGCCATAAAAGATGAAGTGCTTGCGGTTACTGCGAAGATCTATGAGTCCCAGTATTTTATTCTGGGACCGCACGTGCAAAAGCTCGAGGAAGAGATCGCCGATTACTGCCAGACCGGTTTTGCCACCGGGGTGTCATCTGGATCAGACGCTCTCATCATCGCCCTTATGGCCCTGGAAGTCGGTTCCGGGGACCTCGTTCTCACCACACCTTACACCTTTTTTGCAACAGCCGGCGCTGTGGCCCGGGTGGGTGCGCAGCCTGTTTTTGTCGATATTGATCCGGATACCTACAACATCAGCCCGGACCATATCGCTCAGACCCTGGCCGATATGCCGACCGACCGGCGGACAAAGGTGAAGGCGATTATCCCGGTTCATCTCTATGGCCAGTGTGCCGATATGGACCCGATCCTGGATATTGCCAGGACCTACAACTTGCCGGTTGTCGAGGATGCGGCCCAGGCTATTGGTGCTGAATATAATGGCACCCGGGCCGGTGCCATGGGCCGTTTTGGGTGTTTCTCTTTTTTCCCATCCAAGAATCTTGGCGCCTTCGGGGACGGCGGGATCGTCACTGCCGGTGATAAACAAGATGGATCGGTCCTTAATATCCTGAGAGGTCACGGTGCCGAGCCCAAATACTACCATCATGTGTTAGGAGGGAATTTCAGGCTGGATGCCCTGCAGGCGGCGATTGTTTCCATAAAGCTCAAGCATCTGGATGCCTGGACGGCCGGACGCCAGGCCAATGCCGGCGCTTACCGGGAACTCTTTGAGGCTTCAGGATTGGCTACGAGAGTGAAATTACCCGTGGAGAGGGAAAACCGGCACATCTACAACCAGTTTGTCATTCAGGTGCCGGAGAGAAGAGATGACCTGCGTGGGTTCCTTCAGGAGCAAGGCATCGGAACCGAAGTTTATTACCCGGTGCCGCTGCACCTGCAAAAATGCTTTTCCGGGCTCGGCCACCAGGCCGGTGATTTTCCAGGTGCTGAAAGGGCGGCTTTGAATACGCTGGCCCTGCCGATATTCCCGGAACTTACCCAGGCTCAGCTGGCCTATACCGTAGATAAAGTCGCTCATTTTTACCAGTAGTCCCGGTTGCTATCGGGATTTCATACATGTTGGAGATGGTTATGACGATAGATGGCCTTCAATCGCTTGCCGGACAATTCGTGGTGGCGATGCCGGCGCTCGCCGACCCAAACTTTTCCCAGACGGTTACCTGCATTTCAGAGCACAATGCCCAGGGGGCCCTGGGCGTTATCATCAACCGCCAGCATGCTTTGCTTTCAGCCCAAGAGATATTCAGCGAACTGAAGATAGAGGTTTCGGACGCTGCCGGAAAAATACCAATTCACATAGGCGGTCCGGTGCACATGGATGAAGTTTTCATCCTGCACGGCCTCCCGTTTGGTTGGCAGGGCTGCCTGCCGATTACCGATTCTCTGGCCATCAGCAACACGGTGGATGTGCTGACCGCCATAGCACGCGGGGCCGGGCCGGCGGACTTTTTAATCGCCCTGGGATGTGCGGGCTGGGGGCCGGGGCAACTCGAAGATGAGTTGCGCGAAAATGCCTGGCTAACCGGGGCGGTGAACAATGACGTGATTTTTCATACAGAAATCGGTGGGCGTTGGGAAAGTGCCCTGCGCGGGATCGGTGTGGACCCGGCGCTGTTGTCGGGCACGGCCGGCCACGCCTAAAAGTCGCCACCAGAGGCCTGGGGCGGGTCAAACACTGACATCGCACCCCCGGACCCATTACCGGGGCAGTCCAAAATTTCTTCGGTAGAGTGAAACGAATGCCTTGTTTTATACCCAAGACGGGTGTGCGCCAGCGGCATCAGGAATGTTCGGCCAGGCTATTTTTTTTCTTCGGGTGGCTTGGATTTTGGCTTTGGCTTGGATTTGGTTTTTTTCTTGAGGCAGAGCTTGTCCTTCTTGGCGAAGGCACATAACTTGGGGTTGTAGTATTCCTTGCAGTTGAGTGGATTATACAGCGGGCATTCGGGATTCTTTTCGGACATGAGCGCTACTTTTTTCCTATTTTAATGCGGTATTGTATTTTTGTCAGGCCGCCTGCTTCAGGTCTGGCCACCCGCATTAAAGAATATACTAACATAAAACCTTAGATTTAACAAGGGATTATGTGCAGTCCTCCCAGATAGCGTCCTGAGGTCTAATCCGCATGGAATGGTTTTGACAATTTTCCAGCCCCGGTGTATTAAAAGCGCCTGACAGGTTTCGCTCTGACCTTTTTGTGGGCCACCCAATTATCAGTATAAAAACTATGAATGATATCTACACTGACCTGAAAGAAAAATTACTGGAAGTCAATGCATCCCTGGGAACGATTCTGGAATGTGTTCGAGATCAGCCGGTCATGTCGGATGGGCGCTTTACTGCTTGGCGTACAGCCTGCAGCGACATCCATCAGCGGATAAGTGAGGAGAATATCCGGGTGGCGGTGGTCGGTCCGATCAAATCGGGTAAAAGTACCTTTACCAATTCACTCTTCGGAGGCGATTTCCTGAAGCGGGGGGCCGGGGTTGTCACTTCAATTGTCACCCGGATACGCAGCGGTCATTCTCTCCGGGCGGTTCTCTATTTCAAGGACTGGGACGAGATCAACGCAGACCTTGCACAGGCGCTCACCATGCTGCCGTCATGGGAATCCCGTGATGATGGTAAACCGTTTGACATTCGGCGCGAGAAGGATCGAAATGACCTTTCCGAAGCCCTGGCTGAACTCAGCAATGACCTGCTGATCACGGATGGTATGCGGAATGCAAACAGCATCTTGCCGGCTCTCTACCTTGAGGGGTATGACCGCGTCAGTGAGTTTATTTCCCCGGATTCTAATGCCATAGAATTTGAAAACGACGATTTTGCCCGTCACCGGGATTACGTCGGCGACGATTGTCTGGCCGTCTACCTGAAAGATGTTGCCCTGGAAATCAGCCGTGCAAAAATTGACCGGACCATTGAAATCGCCGACTGCCAGGGAAGTGATTCACCCAATCCCCTGCACCTGGCCATGATTCAGGACTACCTGTTGCGGATTCACATGCTGGTTTATGTGATCAGCAGTCGGACCGGGTTGCGCCAGGCGGATATCCGGTTTCTATCCAGTATAAAAAAGATGGGCATCATCGATAACACGCTTTTTGTGGTCAATTGCGACTTCAGTGAGCATGAAAACACTGCGGACCTGACGGCCCTGGTGGGGCGGGTGAGACAGGAGCTTGCCCTGATCAAACCCGAACCGGAGGTGTTTACGCTCTCGGCTCTCTATAATCTCTTCACGGCCCTGCCGCAGGTACAATTGCCGGATAAAGACAGGGCCCGCCTGGAACAGTGGCAGCGGGAAGAGGCTTTTATCAGCCTGTCGGACAAAGAGACCCTTGCTTTTGAGAAGGCGTTTCATGGGAAGTTGACCCGGGAGCGATTTGTCATCCTGTTGAAGAATCATCTTGAGCGTATGGCTGTGATGACCGCAGGTATGGAGCGCTGGATCTGGACCAATCAGGAATTGATGACCGAAGATGCGGATGGCGCTGCGGACCTGCTAAGTAAGATTGAACATCACCAGAAACGTATGAACCAGATTAAAGGCCTGCTTAAAAACACCCTGGGGGGCGCTACCGGTAAGATAAAAAAAGATATCAGAACGGATATTGACCGCTTTTTCAATACCCGGCCCGGCAGCGTGCTCCAGTCTACCCTGGCCACCATTCGCCAATTCAGTGTGGTGTTTGAAAACTACACGGATAACCTGGTGGCGTCCGGATTCTCAAGCACCCTTTACCAGGTTTTCCAGGAGTTCCGACAGGCCATAGACACCTATATGGCGGAAACCATTAATCCAGAAATCGTCAGTTTCACGGCTCAAACCGAAATAAAGATCAAAGAGCGCCTTGAAGCTGTGGCCGAACCTTACCAATCCATGGCCATGGACGCTATATACGAGTATCACAATGCCATGCACCGCTACGGAATGGAGGACACGGGCGCTGCCAACCGGCAGCAGGACCTGCTGGATATGGAAACGGTTAAAATAACAGCCGGTTTGAAACTGCCGTCGGCGGCCACCAGTATGCGCTACTCGGCCAAAGTCAGGACTGAGGCTGTGGTGCGCCTGGGGTTTTACGCTGTCCTGAAATTGTTGAAGAAGGCATTTAAAAAGCCGCTTGCCAACGAAAAGGAAGAACAACTGCGGGCCCTTGCTGATGGTGTCAGGCGCATGAAGGCAGAAACCGAAGAATCCATCAGATTCCATTTTAAAAACTACCGGGAAAATTATAAATTCCAGTATGCATTCAAGCTGGTGGATGTCGCCTCGACACATCTGCACAGCGTTCTTCTGGAAAAACTGCGGGTTTATGATACGGATCTCTCTGAACTGACCCGGGTTATGGAAAGCCGTGGCGATGAACGGCAGCAGATGATCACACTTTTAGGCAACACGTCAGCGGATTTACAGAAAATAAAACTTAAAATTGAAGCAGCCAGAGCTAAAATGGAGCAGGCCGGAGGTTGACGGCCCGGATGAGTGCGGGCCATCTGGAGCGACTGTTTGGGCCAATTGCACAGGGCTCGCGCATAAATAACTTCACATTTTCAGAGCCCAACCATCTCAATCAGCGGCGTTGCAAAAACACGAAATATGCCTGATGTTTCTTGATTTTTGCGCCTTGCTGCTTGAGCGCTTGAACCCTGAAAATTTGCGAATTTATTTTTGCGCGAACCCCTAGTTTCCTCAATAAAGGAGTCTTGTGATGGGATCTGTTAAAACAAGAAGTTTGGCGGTTGCCAATGAGAAGGGCGGTGTCGGTAAAACTGTAACTGTTATCAATCTGGGCGCAGCCCTGGCAAACAGGGGCAAAAGAGTGCTGATTGTAGACATGGATCCACAGGCCAATGCTTCCCGGGGATTAGGTGTCAAAGCCGCTGATGGCATGCTGACTACTTATGACATCATAAAAAATCACAAGTCGCCGGTCATCGCAGAGGCTGTTGTTGCCACCGCCTGGGATGGTCTGGAACTGTTGCCGGCCGATTCTGAACTTGCCGGGGCAGACATTGAACTTGTAAATAAATACGGGCGCGAAAATCGGCTCAAGCGGGCATTGGCAGGTATAGGGGACAGCTATGATTTTATCCTGCTGGATACGCCTCCCAGCCTCTCACTGCTTACCGTCAATGTCTTTGCCTTTGCGAGCGAAGTGCTGGTGCCCTGCCAGACGCATCCCTACGCATACGCTGCGTTGGAGAATCTGTTTGATACCATTGAGGCGGTGCAGGATGAAATTAATCCGGATCTTAAAATCAGGGGTATTTTACCCACTTTATATGACCAGCGTACCCGGGTCAGTCACGAAATCCTCGAGAAACTAAAAACCGACGTGCGCTATAGCAGCTTGATCTGCTCTGCGATCATCCGCATAAATACCACCATTGCCGAAAGTGCCAACGCCGGGATGCCAGTGCTGCACTTTCGTAAAAACAGTTCCGGCGCCCAGGATTACGACCAACTGGCCCGGGAACTGCTGGCGTAGCAGTGGATGTGCCCCGAGGATAGCAGCACTGAATCGTACGGCAGAGGCCGGTGGTTGAGGCGGCCTGTACGAGGTTAAACCTCGAACTGTTCACTTTTCTTAGGCCTGGAGCTTCAGCAGGCTTTGCAGGGCAAAGTCTATTGTCGGATCAAGGGCCAGGGCGGTCTCATAGTATTCAATGGCCTTGGCCGCGTTTCCCATGTCCCTGTAATTGGATGCAATGTTGGCATAGTCGATCGCTGATCCGGGGTTCAATTCAATGACCCGTTTAAAGCAGGCGATTGCCTCGGCATGGTCTTTGCGCTTAAAATGGCAAAATCCCATCAGGTTGAAAATGTCGGTACGCTCATTGTCCGCTGCAGCGCCTTTTCGCAAGACTTCCAAGGCCTGATCATATTGTTCCATCTCCTTCAGGCAGACGCCCATATAGGAGTAAACGCTGGGAATGTCCTGCCGGGTGGGCTCCATATCCAGCGCATTTTGAAAAGAGGCCAGGGCTTGCCGGGGTGAACCGGTCTCAAGTTGACACATCCCCATATAAAAACAGTTGTAGTATTTACCGGGCAGTTTCCGATCAAATTCACTTAAGAGTGCCAGGGCTGTTTCCGGAGGATTGTTTTCGGTGATGAATTTCGCAGAAAACATACCCACACTGGTACCATGTGCCCTCTCCCTGAAATGGGCCCCGGGAATAATGGTATAAAAGGTTGGTATTGCAAGCCGGGCGTGCATGGTGTCGATAAGAATGGCCTGCATGTCAATTTTTGACAACGCCCCGAGCAGATTGTGGACCTCCGTTTTGATATTGTTGTCCGACAGGTCCGGCAGCGTGCTGATGTCCACGAAACGGTCCTGGGCCGTAATGAAACTGGCGGCTTCCATGGTGTTGAATTTGGGTAGCCCGCTGGCCACGAAATTGGCTCCGGAATTGAAATCCCCGGCCAATTGGGCGACTTCCGTAAGTGTCCGGCTAAGGGCTTTTTGCGGGTCCGGGGTCGTGCCGGCCGTCCACACAATCTCACTTTTTTCAGGAAACGTGGTGGGATCATAAGCCAGCACACCCACAGAGGGAATCCCGGTATCAAGTGAAAAATCGGATATAAACAGTTGTATACCTGCCTTTTCATACTTGGCCAGCATATCGACCACAGCCGGATCGATGGCTGATTCTGGCCGAATTCGCGGAACTTGCAAGTGACCACGGCTGATCAGCGAAGAAACATGCCTTTCAGCTATTTCGCAGATGCCCTGGCTGACGGCTTCCTCGATACAATTACCGGCGGACGGCCCGTTAAACTCATTGATCATGTAGAACCAGTCAAAAGGGATCAGCACCGGCCGGTCCAGGGAGAGGTTGTAGCCGGTGGTCCATCTTTGCGGGAGCTTTTCAAAAATGGATTGGGTTATTTCCAGTTCCTCAGAAGTATCGTGTACCGATCGGGCTATCATGTCGAAGGGCAGGGCGTCGTCCTTGAGGTTCTGGTAAGTGTCCGTAAAAAAATTGGCCGGGTCGTGGCAGAATGAAAAAAAACTATAGCGTTCCACCAACTCCATGACGGCACTGGCTTCGGCCTGTTCCGGTGTGGCCCCCTTGCCCATCTGCTTGGTGGTGCCTGTCTGGGCCCTGGCATCCCGGCCGCATCGGCTGAAAAAAACAGGGATGTCCAGGCGGCCGTTGTCTATGCGCTGGGTGGATTCCAGAATATCAAGGTCGAGCGATTTAAATTTTTCCTTGACCCGTTTGACTGTTTCAGCCGGTGCCATGACTTTGTCCTGGTCCAGCGTGAAACGTTTATAAGCATCTGATAAAACTATTTTTGAATTTTTCATGATAGGCTCCAACTTGATTTGAAACAGCAGCACCAGTTTTCCGTATATCCGGAGACCGCTGAATAAAGTTTAGCATCAAGACCATCTTTTCAAGTGAAAGGCAATGTTTTTTTGAGACCCGGCATGGGTTGAAAGAGCGTGGGGGGGATGTGCATATACCAATTGTCTAAATTATGTTCCGTATGCTCGAGTTTACTGAAAGTAAGGGCCACGGAAGAAAATTATTACACATCTTGCTTTACTTTTGGCACGTCTCGGTGATTTGTTGCAATGCGTACACTTGCGTAACCAAAAGCATTATGGCACAATTCGGGGTAACCACATAAATTCGAAACAGTCAGATAGGTGTCGGTGCCGGCTCCATTATAGAATGATGGATGGGATAATCACCGGATAACTGTGGTATGTTTCCAATGATGAAAGGATGTCGGGGGATGCAAAGAACGTCAGAAATTGAACGAAAGACTAACGAGACCCAGATACAACTACACCTGGATATTGACGGAACAGGTACACAGGAGATTGCCACCGGGATTGGCTTTCTGGATCATATGTTGGCCCTTTTTTCCGCCCATGGTTTTTTTGATCTGCGTATAAATGCCAGGGGCGATTTAGAGGTGGATGCCCATCACACTGTGGAGGACGTCGGCCTTGTGTTGGGAGAAGCTTTTGATCAGGCGCTTGGAGACCGGCAGGGCATCGTGCGTTACGGGCAAGCTGTTGTCCCCATGGATGAAACCCTGGCCGCCGTGACCGTTGATCTTTCCAAGCGCCCTTATCTTGTTTACAATGTGCCTGCAACGAATGGTCCCCAGGGGGTTTTTGATGCCAGCCTGGCCAAAGAATTTTTCAGGGCCCTGGCCAATAAGGCGGGTATGAATCTGCACATAAACGTGGCTTACGGGGAAAACGAGCATCATATTCTGGAAGGGATATTCAAGGCCCTTGGAAGGGCGCTGGACCAGGCCGCGGGTTTTGACCGGCGGATTTCGGGGGTTCAGTCTACAAAAGGATCGCTATAGGACTATAGGGGCATGCGGATAAGAAAACAAAAAGTCGTTGACTGGTTTGCCGGGTGTCTCCGGGGGGTTTTTATTGTATCCGTTTGCCTGGGCTTACCCGTACCCGCGGCCGGCGACAATACTCCGGGATCATCGACTGCAGGTGCAACACCACAGACCATTTTGCTGCTCCCCTTTAAGGATCTGGCGGCCATTTACGGTTCGGTGCGAAACATCCGCAGCCCTATCAACGGGCGGGTTTTTATCAGCGGGCCGGTGGATGACAAGGCACCCCGTTTCATGGATGCACAACTTCATACCCTGATGCTTGAAAAGGAGTCTATTACTGTTATCCCTTCTGAAAGGGCAAGCGGTATTGTTGCGGTTTTCTCCAGCCAGAAAAATCCGATTCCGGAACGTGAGCTCTGGGTGGAAGTGGGGCGGGCACTTGGGGCCGATGCAGTTCTGGGAGGATTTATCTACCGCTTTAAAAATAGAACCGGGCGTAACTACGGGGTCGACGATGCGGCCTCGATTGCTTTTGACCTGCACCTGGTACGGGTGGCTGACAGCAGGGTTCGGTGGTCCGGCCGGGTAGACGAGACCCAGCAGCCGCTTTCCAACAACTTGTTCACGCTCGATAAATTTGTCAGGCGGGGGGGGAAATGGGTGACCTCTCGTGAAATGGCCCAAGACGAACTGCAGTCCCTTGTCGCCGATATGCCCCTCAAATGATAAAGGCTTGACAAGCTTATAGATTACATTTAAATTATTATGTTTAGGCTGAGTTTTATTCAGTATTTAAAACTCATCGGCTTTGGGTTGTAATCCCCTTTCCCCGTGAAAAGCCGGGATCTACGACAGGGACAACCCAAATCTTGGCCCCTGGGCCAGGATTTTTAAAGAAATGGCCGTAGACGGTTGTATTAGATTTAAAAAACAGCAAGATACGCTTGCAGCAGTACTGCATATGATATCCTTCCGCTCTTTTTTCAGCACTAATATGGGATAACACAAGGGGGATGGCATTTTTGGCGGGTCTTATTCCTGAAGATAAAATTTCTGAGATCAAGAATGCCGCGGATATTGTTGACATTATTTCCGAAACTGTGGCTCTGAAGAAAGCCGGTCAGAATCACCTCGGCCTTTGCCCGTTCCACTCTGAAAAAACCCCCTCATTTACAGTGAGCCCGTCAAAGCAGATCTTTCATTGCTTTGGGTGTGGTGTTGGTGGCAATGTTTTTAGATTTTTGATGAAACATCGGGGGCTTACTTTTCCTGAGGCGATCCGCCTGCTGGCCGAACGCTACGGTGTTGACCTCCCTGAGCGGAAAATGACACCCACCCAGCGGGCGCATCTGGATGAACTGGCCAGTTTGAAGCGCATCAACCGGATGGCTGCCGAGTTCTATCAGCGGTGCCTGACGGAAAGCAGGATAGGCAAAGCGGCCCTGGCCTACCTGGAAAAAAGAGGTATTCACCGGGAGGCCATTGATAAATACAGCCTTGGTTTTGCGCCTGCCGGCTGGGATACTCTGGTCACATTATTTAACCGCAAGCGGGTCTCCGGCCAGCTTGCGGAAAAAACCGGTCTGATTGTGTCCCGGAAAAACTCGTCCGGTCATTATGACCGCTTCAGAGACCGCATTATTTTTCCGATCTTTGATACCGGGACAGGAATTGTCGGTCTGGGGGGGCGGGTGCTGGATGATGCTCTGCCCAAATACCTCAACTCCCCTGAATCACCGGTATACAACAAACGCGCATCCCTCTACGGTCTCAGTTGGGCGCGCGGTAAATGCCGGGAACAGGAATCGGTCTATATTGTTGAAGGGTATCTGGACCTGTTGAAGCTGCATATAAACGGCATCGAAAATACGGTTGCCACTCTGGGCACCGCCCTGACGCGGGATCACATGCGGATTTTGAAAGGTTGTGTGGGCAGTGGGCGGATGGTCTTGGTGTATGATTCGGACCAGGCCGGTGTGAACGCAGCTTACCGGAGCCTGGATCTGTTTTGGGAAGAACACGCGGATTTTAGCAAGGGAGATGTCTTTACAGATAAAAAGGCGGACACCAGGATCCTGATTCTGCCTCCGGGGCAGGATCCGGATTCCTTTATCAGCGCAAAAGGCCGGGACGCTTTCTTGAAAATGGCATCTGAGGCACCCGGCCTGGTGACGTTTCTGTTTGACATGGCCATTAAGAAACATGGGCTCTCAACAGAGGGCAAAATCAAAATTGTGACCAGCCTGGCCGGGACCCTGGCGGCCATAAACGACCAGGTCGCCAGATCCCTGTATGTTAAGGAACTGGCGGAACGACTCAATATCGATGAGGGGGCCATTCTTACCAAGTTAAGGGGCGCACCTCGAAAACCCGATCGGGCGCCATCCGGGGTACCTGCCCAGGGAACGGGGCGTTCCGACCACCGTGAGCGGAGAAATACGGGGGTGTACAAGGGAACTCGAATCGAACGTCAAGTCCTGGCAATGATGTTGCAATACCCTAATATACTTGATGATATAGAAAATCGTAACGTTTTGAGCCGTTTTTCAGACGGACCCTTGAAATCAATCGGGTTAAAAGTGCTGGCCGGACGCAAGAACGGACAGGTGGACATCCCCGATTTGATGAGTATTATAGATGACGCCAGTGAACAGGCCCTGGCAGCCGAACTGGCTATTGGCAATGAACTCTGGAACCATTGGGACCAACAAAAGTGCATCCAGTTGATTGACCAGATCGAAAAGAGCCGGACCAGGAATAAAAATACGCTGCTGCAGAGGATTAAGGCGGCTGAAGCCGATAACAATCAGCCCCTGCTCTTACAGTTGTTGAAAGAAAAACAGTTACAGGCCAAAGGCAGACATTGAACAGTCTGACCGGAGCCGGATTACCGCAGAAGAAGGCACCGGACCCATTGTTACCGGTTTGCAGCTTTCAGGAGGTTTAGCCGTATGGCAACGAAATCAGCGCAGAAGTCAAAAAAAGAGAAAGCAGTTGCAACAAAGAAACAGGCGAATAAAAGGAAGCCGGTCAGCACCGCAAAAAATAAAACGACAAGTGCTAAGGCTGCGAAAAAAACTGCCCGGAAAGTAAAACCCAGCACGAAACCCGCCGGGCAGAAGGCTGCCGGCAAGGCACCTGAGAAAAAGGCGGCCAAAAAAGTTGTCAAAAAGGCTGTTGCTAAAAAGGCCGCTAAAAAAGCGACCGTCAAAAAGAAAGTCGTCGCAAAGAAGAAAGTCGTCGCAAAGAAGAAAGTCGCCGCAAAGAAGAAAAAAATCCAGGCCAAGCCCGTTGCTAAGAAGAAGGTCGCCACGAAGAAGGCCGCCGCGAAAAAAAGTGCCCCTAAAAAACACTCTGTGAAAAAGAAGACGGCCCCTAAAAAACTCAGCAAGTCGCAACAGGCCAAGCAGAAGGCCGCTGAAAAAGCTGCTGCGCAAAAAGGCGTTGAGGCGGTCAAGGTGCTTGTCGCCCAGGGGAAAGCCAAGGGGTTTTTGACATATGATGAAATTAACACCGTGCTGCCCGAGGACATGCTGGGTACTGAGCAGATAGATGAAACCCTGATGCTATTTGAGGCCAATGGCATCCAGATTGTCGACGGCAATAAGGGCACTAAAGTTAAACCTGCGGCCGGAAAAAAGAAGGCTAAAGGAAAAACTGCCGCCAAAGCAGGGGCTTCTTCTGTTGATTTTGGGTCCGTAACAGATCCGGTAAAAATGTACCTGCGCGAAATGGGCCTGGTTACCCTGCTCAGCAGGGAAGGTGAAGTCGAGATTGCCAAAAAAATTGAAGCGGGCGAGCAGGAGGTCTTACGCGCCTTGCTTGATACCACCACCGGTGTGAATTGCCTTCTGGAAATCGGCCGTTTTATCAAAGATGGTGAGTTAAGGCCCAAATATGTACTTCGGGATATAGACGAAGGTGAAACGTATGTCGATGAAATGGTACAGACCGAAAGATTCGTGAAGACGATTGTGGCCATAACAGCGATAAATGATGAAAATCGTGATTTCCGGGAACGCATGTTTTCCGAGGATCTTGAATCGGATGAACAGCGCCGTATCCGTCGCTGTATTGCCCGCCGCAACACCAAAATTTTCGAGATTCTTAAAGAGTGGCGTTTGGAAGGTAACATTATAGACAAAATCGAGGGGCTTGTCCGCAGGCAGGGCGACTGGTTTGATACAAAACACAAGATCGTTACCATGTGCGCCGAGACCCTTGATGTGCCACTGAATGAATTGCGCGAAAACCTGAAAAACAAGACGACTTTCAATAGTTGGATTAAAGACAAATGTTCCTTGACCAGAAATGAATCCGGCATATTGTACGCTGAAATTATCGCAATTCAGTCAGAAATTGAAAATGTAGAGCAGAATATAAAGGCCAACCGGCGGGCACTGAAACGAATTATTTCCAGTGTTGAGGAGGGGCGTCAGCGAGCCAAGTTAGCGAAAAGTGAACTGACCAAGGCAAATTTGCGCCTGGTGGTCAGCATTGCAAAGAAGTACACCAATCGGGGACTGCAGTTTCTGGATCTCATTCAGGAAGGAAACATCGGTTTGATGAAAGCAGTGGATAAATTTGAATACCGGCGCGGTTACAAGTTTTCCACTTATGCCACCTGGTGGATCCGGCAGGCCATTACGCGGGCTATTGCCGACCAGGCGAGGACCATCCGAATTCCCGTTCATATGATTGAAACCATCAACAAACTGATTCGAACTTCCCGTTACCTGGTGCAGGAACTTGGCCGCGAACCCTCACCCGAGGAAATCGCGGAGAAGATGGAGATTCCCCTGGATAAGGTCAGAAAGGTCCTGAAAATTGCCCGTGAACCCATATCGCTGGAAACACCCATTGGCGAAGAGGAAGACAGCCATCTCGGTGATTTCATCGAAGATAAAAAATTCATGCTGCCTTCGGACGCGGCAGTGAGCCTCAATCTTGCAGAGCAGACCCGCAAGGTACTGGCCACGTTGACACCCAGGGAGGAAAAAGTTCTCCGCATGCGGTTCGGTATTGGTGAAAAAGCGGACCACACCCTTGAGGAAGTCGGACAGGATTTCGCGGTCACCAGGGAACGTATTCGCCAGATTGAGGCCAAGGCCCTGCGCAAGCTTCGGCATCCAACGAGAAGCCGAAAACTTAAAAGTTTTATAGATCACTAAGGTTTCTTGACAAACAGTATATTGAACGGTATTAGAGGCAGTCTTCATGTTGTACTTGGGGCCCATAGCTCAGCTGGCAGAGCCACCGGCTCATAACCGGTCGGTCCCTGGTTCGAATCCAGGTGGGCCCACCATTCTATGGCCTTTAAGACCATAATAAGGGCGCGGTGATTGGCACACCGCGCCTTTTTTATTATATACCTCCTTATCCTGCGCTCGTGAGCAATGCAATTTATGACCATGACTCCTAATGTGGCCGATATCATAAAACTGCTGGAAGAGATTGCCCCTTTGCACCTGGCCGAGAGCTGGGATAATTGCGGGCTCCAGGTGGGTAATGCGCAATGGCCCGTAAAGCACATCCGGACAGCCCTTGATCCCCTGCCGCAAGTGGTGGCGGATGCGGCGGAGGCCGGGGTAGACCTTCTGGTAACACACCACCCGCTAATTTTTAAATCAGTTAAACAAATAGATTTCAGCACCGACCTGGGGGCCGTTATCCACCGGTCGGTTGTCAGTCGCATGGCGATTTACGCGGCGCATACTTGCCTGGACAGCGTCCAGGGGGGGCTCAACGACATATTGGCTGCTGTGATCGGGCTTGAAGAAACCAGGCCGCTTGTGCCGGCTGCAGGGGGAGGGAACTACAAACTGGTCGTGTTTGTTCCGGCAACCCATGTACAGGCTGTCACTGATGCCCTTACCACCGCTGGGGCCGGTCGAATCGGAAATTATACCGGCTGCACATTCAGGTCCGAGGGGCATGGGACCTTTATCCCGGGGTCGGAAGCCAGACCCTATACGGGAGAGCCTGGCGGGATGAACATGGTGACCGAATCCCGTATCGAGACAGTTGTTGGTAAGCACAGACTCAGCCAGGCCATCGCCGCACTTGAAGAGGTTCACCCATATGAACAAATGGCATATGATGTGTACCCGTTGAATCCCCAGACATCGGTCCAGGGGATCGGGCGAGTCGGGAGACTTGCCAGTGAGATGACTCTGGCCGCTTTTGTGGATCATATCTGCGCCGGACTTGGAATTGAGGGAGCGGTCAGAGTGGTCGGTGACCCGCAGATGCGGGTATCCCGGGTGGCACTTTGTACGGGCAGCGGGTCAAGCCTGACGGATGATTTTCTATCATCCGGGGCAGATGTATACGTCAGCGGCGATATGCATTATCACGCGGCCCAATCCATTGAAGCCAGCGGTTTGGGCCTGGTGGATGTCGGCCATTTCGCCTCTGAAATTATAATGGTTGCCTCCGTGGCTCAGACACTTCGCAAGCAGCTGGCTGCAGCCGGGTATGACTGTGCTGTTTCCACCTGCGAGGTGGAAACAGATCCATTTCAATTTTTTAGAAATCCTTAACCAACCAGCCGGACAGGTGAGAAGCATGAAACAGCAATTGGACTTTTTAGCCAGCTTACAGAGCATAGAAATCGATTCAAAGGCAGTTAAGGCACGTGCTCAGGAGATTGCGATGCAGTATGACGCCCTGGATCAACGCTTGAAAGATTTCGAAGCGCAGATGGCCCTTGATTCTGAGCAGACGGATGCCCTTAAAAAGGAATACCGGGATTATGAAGCAGATGTTCAGGACAACCTCGGCCTGATAGCTAAAAGTAAAGGGAAGCTGAGCATGGCCAAAAACAACAAAGAGTACCAATCCTCCCTGAAAGAGATCGAAGAACTGGAAAAAAAGAATTCCAGCCTGGAAGACAACATGCTGGAAATCCTGGACATGATTGAAACCGCTGATAAGAGAACTGTTGATCTGAAGCGTGAGTACGCTGAACTGAGCGCAGAAATCCAACAAAGCCGGGGGGTCATAGGGGCCGAAATCGAAGAGACAAAACGTGAGCTCGAAAAGCTGGAAACAGAGCACCAGGCGGTTGTAGCCGGAATCGAACCGAAACTGGTGGAGATTTTTGAGAAGACAAAAAATTTACAGGCCAATAGAATTGCCCTGGCACGGATTGTGGACGCCGTCTGCCAGGGATGTAATGTCAATGTTCCGCCGCAGTTATATAATGAGCTGCAGCGCAGAGACAGCCTGGAGCATTGCCCCAAATGCGGGCGAATTGCTTACTGGTCGGAGTCAGCCAGATGATCGCCGGGAGGGTAGCTGCCCCCGGAGGAAAGTCCGAACACCACAGGGCAGGGTGCTCCATAACGTGGAGTCGCGG
>CAZWPX010000081.1:0-5959 GCA_964636125.1 uncultured Desulfobacterales bacterium
TATGCCGGTACCTGTAATTCCTGCCACAGCAAGCACAGCTTTAAGGCCTCCATGGCTCGCCAGCCTGAGAACTGCGGTAAGTGCCACATTGGCCCCGACCATCCTCAGATTGAGATCTACAACGAGTCAAAACACGGGATCGCTTATAGAGCTGCTTCCCGCGAGCATGGCATGAACGGCATGAACATCCTGAAGGCCGGCAAGTGGATCCTGGGCAAGGACTACTACTATGCTCCTACCTGTTCAACCTGCCATATGGGCGCTACCAAGAAGTCTGACGGCTCGGTTGCCCAGAGTACCCATAACGTTGGTGACCGGATCTCCTGGAACCTGCGCGCCAAAGTCTCTCCGAAACTGAACAGGGCCATTTTCGATGACGGTACCGAGAAAGACATCCCGGGCGAGATTCCGCCTCAGCCAGGTTCAACCATCAAGTACAAAGAGTTCAAGATGGTTGATGGTAAATGGAAGAAAGTCCCGGTGGAGAAAGATGCTGTTAAGGTTATCAGCTGGGAAGATCGCCGGAAAAACATGCAGGCGGTCTGCAAGCAGTGCCACGGCGTTCAGAAGGTCGAAAACTTCTACAAGCAGTTTGACGCCCTAGTTTATACCTATAACAATAAATTTGCCAAGCCCGCCCAAAAGATGTATAAAATGGCTCATAAAGACGGCTTGATCCACGGATCAACCTTCCACACGGAACTGGGCTGGCACTGGTGGGAGCTCTGGCACCATGAGGGACGTCGGGCCCGTCACGGCGCATCAATGAGCGGACCTGATTATTCTCATTGGCATGGAATGTATGATATCGCTCATAACTTCTACTTCAAGTTCATCCCTGAGCTCATGCACCTTGCTGAGAAGAAAGGTATGACCAAGAAGTACACCAAAGTTGTTAATGATATTCTTGGCAGGCCCGAGCATCAATGGTACAAGAAAGGCTTTGATGCTGATCTAATGAAGGCTATTCAAGAAGAGCAGAAGCAGCGTTATAAACAATAAGATCAACAGTATGTTTGATTAAGTAATTGCCGCCCCGGCGATTCTTTTAAGAAGAGCCGGGGCACTTTTTTTCAGCAGGGATTTTATAAAGAACCATGAAGATGAAGACAAAAACCTTTTTTGCAGCGCTACTGCTGAGCATCATTGCATTACCAAACCTGAACGCTGAAACGATTGAAGAAACTATCCGGCATAAGGCTGCCCAAGTCAGCAAATTGTCCATTGGGTATGATGATTTTATCATTGGCCGCAAACTCACTGATGAGCATAAAAAGCTGGCAGCCCAAAGCATTTCAGAAAAAACGATCAAAGGAACCTATAAGTTTCAGCATGGCGATTTTTTTGTAATTGCCGACCGGAAAAGTGATATCGTGCTTGGCTTGCTGAAAGAGAAAAAAAATGCCGGCCAGGAAGATGTTAAAAAGATTATCGGCGAACTGATGATGAAATATCATGAACCCACTTTAATGGCACACGATAAGCTGGTTTACTGGGCCTATGATGAAGATGGCAAAATTTCAGAACAGCAATTTCGAGCGTCGAAAAGAGCCGGCGGTCAGGAGGCGCTGGTGACAGTAAAATTTTCCAGCAGCCAACCGATTTTCCGGGAAATGATGAAAGAAACAGGCAAAGCTGAAGACAGCAGCAAGGCGCAGCCCAAGAGTGCTGATATAAGTGTTATCATTCACTCCAACCCTCTTTCAGCTCTCTATCTTGCTCAACAGAGAATATCGGTTTCCAGGGAAAAACAACCATTAAACACGAGTAAAGCAAACTAGTTATCCGAATGCCGCAAATGAAGAATCTATTGATTATTTTTTCTGCCACTCTTTTACTGGTGGGCTGTGTTGCCAAAGAACAGCTACCTAAAAAACACTCGTTAACAACTGAATATCTTGAAAGAAAACCAGGCTCCGGTGATAGAAAAGCAGGGGTTGGCATGATGTTAATGGAACAGGCTGAAAAAGATGCGGATCCTTCTGCAGATCTTATCGTCATTCCACCTGATCCCAACAAAAAGAAAACCCTAAAAAATGAATGAATTAATAGAAAAGATTGTCAAAGCTAAAAATTAAGAATCGCCACCCTGCGAATGGTTTACCTAACTGCGAACTGTTGCCAACTATGCGCACTTCTAAAAAATGCAAGGTCTTAACAGAATGGTTCCGGTATTATTTACCATCGCACACATATGATCTTTTTTAACATGTTGTAAAATAATCAAGTCTTGGTAACTCGCCTGAAAATTATAACTATCCCTAAATGGTACTCAAATATCAATTCCCAACCTGTCACCCATACTTTTCCATGAAAGATAGTTTGCAATTTGTGCCTTTTGTTTTAAAATTTGAAATGTTTTTCGATGCATGTTTTTTGGCTTATCAATTATGGGCTCCGCAAGGTTCATATTTGCACCTAAACGCTTTCTAATTTTTCTTGCCTTTCGCATAAAACGGAATGGTTCGGTTTCCCTTTGGCTGGCGTAGGTGAGACCGTGGCACTTGCGACAATAAAAGAATTTTCCCACACCATATAGGACTGCGACCCGTTTTGAGCAGTGTGGACAGAGAAACCAAATACGGTAGCGATATGCCGGCAGGTCAATCGCATTTGATGCTGATTCCAAGAATCCCCAGTCCCATAAATCATCGTAAAAAGGGGGATGCCGTTGCTCAAGGGATTTCCACATTGATATATGGTCTGGAGTTTCTCCGATCAACTTTTTGGAAACTCTTATATACGGATTGGATATATCCTTTTCTAAATTTGCTGCGACTTCCTGCACATGTTTAGGTAGATTAGAATTTCTCAAAGATACCTCCATTAGAAGGTGTGTTGCCTGCCAGCAGCCATTTTCAAATCATATAAATAGTCCGCCCAAGATTGCATCATTTGCCGACGTTCAGGAAGGTGCTGGGCATAATTGTATGCTGCTTTTATGCTGTTCCTCTCAGCATGGGCGAGTTGTCGTTCAATGACATCTGAAGGCCATCCCTGCTCATGCAAAATAGTTGAGGCCATGGCCCGGAACCCATGGCCTGACATTTCCTCTTTTGCATATCCCAACCTCCGCAATGCAGCCAAAATTGTATTGTTACTCATCGGCCTCCTCGCAGTCCGAATTGAAGGAAACACATAGGGCCCACCATCGGTCAACGGTTTAATTTCCATTAGTATTTCTATAGCTTGCGTAGATAGTGGTACAAAATGGGGGGAGCGCATTTTCATTTTATCGGCTGGAATACGCCATTCTGCTTTATCAAGATCAATTTCCGCCCACTCTGCACAGCGCAATTCGCCCGGCCTGACAAAAACCAGGGGCGCCAACCGTAGCGCACACTGTGCGACGGGAGTTCCTGAATATCCGTCAATAGCGCGCAGAAGTTCTCCGACTTTCTTTGGTTCAGTAATGGTGGCCATACGCCCATGCTTAACAGGCGTTAGCGCCCCAGAAAGATCAGCGGCAGGGTCGCGCTCAGCCCGGCCAGTGGCGATCGCGTACCGAAATACCTGACTGCAGTTTTGCTTGGCCCTATGGCAGGTTTCAAAAATCCCCCTTTTTTCAATCTTCCTAAGTACGGCAAGAAGTTCTGGTGATGTAACTTGACTAATCGGTAGACTACCAATCCAAGGAAAAATATAAAGCTCTAAACGACGGATGATTTTGCCAGAATGACTTGCCGACCATTTTGAGGATTGTTTCTGAAACCATTCCCGGGCAACAGTTTCAAAACTATTCGCCGCCTGTACCTCCTTTATCGCCTTGGCTACTTTGCGAACTTGTCCTGGATCGACACCATTAGCAATGAACTTTCTGGCTTCATCGCGTTTTCCTCTGGCCTCTTTTAGGGTCACATCTGGATAAACACCCAGGGCAAGTGTTTTGCGTTTCCCCCTAAAACGGTAGTCCAGCCTAAAATATTTGCCCGCCTTTTTTACAAGGATATACATCCCCTTTTCATCGGACAATTTATACTGTTTTTCACGATGCTTAGCGTTGCGGATAGCTGTATCAGTGAGAGATATGACGGTACCCCCTTTGGCAATATGGGATGGTACCGTCAGAAATACCGCCAATTTTGACGGGATGTCAATAGATATTATAAGAACGCCCAGGAACCAAAAAACCCCGCAATCTCTTTAGAGACGCGGGGTTTAGGACTTTACCGGACTATTCCGGATTGATTTTTGGTGGCGATGCAGGGAATTGAACCCCGGACACTACGGATATGAGCCGTATGCTCTAACCATCTGAGCTACATCGCCATTTAAGAACCGGATTTTTAACAGGCAATGCAGTAAATGTCAAGCCGAAAACTCGGCAGAAAACCATAAAAATAAAGACCGAAAACGCCGCTCCGGGACAAAAGATGCCGTTTCTGGGCGGACACTAGTTGGCGGCCAAAGACCCACTCACCTCAACCGTAAATTCTTCCAGGTTATCCGGCAGTTTATTAAAAATGACCATAAACGGGATCATCTGCCCGGAGTCTATCCTTGACTTGGCCCGGTTCTTCAGGCGCTGCTGGATGGTTTTCCAATCGAGACTCGCGAGGTCCTGGTCTGCAAGCACATTCCCGGCAAGGACAACCTGGTTCTGAACCAGTTTCTTACCCGGGGCGAACAGGCGGCCCTGCATGCGAACAGCCTGGCGGGACTCCTCATAGCCGCTTCTGACCTTGCCGTTGATGACAAACAGGCGCCCGGTTTTGCTGTTTTCAATGAAACGGCTGTTGATGGCATGGGTGCTCATCCGAAGATTGCCGGCCAAATCTTCAGGTCCGATCTTGATAAAATCGCCCACGAACGGGATGGACTTGATCATGGGTTTGACAGGATCAAGGGCCGGAACCTTTATACCGGCCACATCGAGGCCCACAATTGCCCCGATACCGCCTATTACAATTACAAGCAGGGCAAGCAGCAACTTGACCGGAGCACTCATGCCCTTCCCACTGGGCGCTTTCTTTTTCTTCTTTTTCTTCTTTTTCTTCTTTTTCTTCTTCTTTTTACCTTTCTCCTCAGCCGGGGCTGCTTCAGCAACTTTCTCCTCTACTTCATCTTCGATATTTTCGAAATCAGCGGCAGTCGGCGGCGGGATTTCAATGGTACCGGCGAAATCCATGTCAAAGCCGTCATCCGCGTCATTCTCCAGGGTCTCGGCACCAAAATCCAGAGCATCAAAGTCATCCGCCTGGTCACTATCTTCCATCTCCAGGCCCATATCATCGTCCAGGGAGAAGTCCATATCCCCGTCGTCCATTTCAAGGTCCAGACCGTCGTCGTCAGCGTCATCCGTTTCCAGCATATCCTCGATATCCGACAGATCCAGGTCTTCATCCACATCAAGGTCACTGATATCAAGATCATCTTCTTCAGCCGTCATATCGAGATCGAGATCCAAGTCGAGGTCCTCGTCGGCATCGTCATCGTCTCCCAGAATATCTTCGTCGAGCATATCCTCAAGGTCAGACAGGTCAAGCTCATCCGATTCAGGAACCAGGTCGAGCCCGGCCGCGGCGCCCTGCTTGGCGCCATCCTGGTCAGCAACCATATCTTCAAGGTCACCCAGGTCAAGATCATCACCGGCATCTTCCATCACCAGATCATCTCCAAAATCCAGATCGAGATCGAGGTCATCGCCACCACCGCCGGCCGGTTCTTCTGTCAGGATGTCGTCATCCCCCAGATCAAGATCAAGAACCAGGTCATCCTCGCCGCCGGCATCTGCAGCAGCGTCATCTTCGCCGAAATCCAGATCCAGGTCCAGATCATCATCATCTGCATCATCACCAAAATCGAGGTCCAGGCCCAAGTCTTCATCGTCCACTTCATCTGTGACCGCGTCATCTTCGCCGAAATCCAGATCCAGGTCCAGGTCTAAATCATCTTCGCCGCCGGCATCCGCAGCAACCTCCTCTTCACCAAAATCCAGGTCCAGATCCAGGTCCAGATC
>CAZWPX010000081.1:6059-22552 GCA_964636125.1 uncultured Desulfobacterales bacterium
CGCCCCCGGCCGGTTCATCCATGACCGCATCATCGTCGCCCAGCTCAAGATCCAGATCCAGGTCAAGATCATCTTCCAGATCACTGTCCGGTTCGTCCTCTGCAGCTTCGGGTTCGTCTAGTTCAAGGCCCAGGTCCATATCACCCGCGTCCGCATCGTCCTCGTCCGCAAAAAGGTCCTCGTCGTCGAAATCAAGGTCCAGTTCATCTTCAAGGTCACCGTCGTCTGCATCATCGATTTCAAAGCCCAGGTCCAGGTCATCGGCATCACTTTCATCCACCAGGGCATCTTCGTCATCAAAATCAAGGCCTAAATCCAGGTCCAGTTCGTCATCTGCATCATCTCCGGCCGCAGCTACCGCAGCCAGGTTGGCAGCAGCATCAGGGTCGGGGTCCCCGGCATCGGGATCGAGCACAAGATCGTTTTCAAAATCAAGGTCATCCAACTCAAAATCATCCTTGTCCACATCACCGGCAGTGTCGGCCGCTTCCTCCGGCAGGTCTTCATCAAGATCCAGGTCCAGATCCATATCCAATTCTTCGTCACCGTCATCTGGCGCAACTGCAGCACCGGTACCGGCAGGTATTTCCGGCGCAGTCGGTTCTTCGACAACTTCGGGAGGGGGTTCCGGTTCATCTGCAGGATAGGCCGTAAAAACAGACTGACAGCTTGTGCAGCGCACCTGGGTGCCGGTCTCTTTTACAAGGCTTCCATCCAATTCGTAACTGGTGCTGCACTCCCCACAGGTAATAATCATAACATACCCTCTTGATTAAAATTTCAGATGATATATTTCCGGTAACTCACGATAGGCTTCATCATAATCCAGACCATAACCGACCAGGAAACCTTTATCTACTACATGGCAGGCATAATCTACGGTTACCTCTGTCTGCCGGCGCTCATGCTTGTCCAGCAGGCTGCAAACCCTGACAGTTGCAGGCTTGAATTTTTTCAGGTAATCGATCAGGTACGTCAGCGTCAGCCCGCTGTCCACAATATCCTCCACGACCAAAAGGTGTTTGCCGCTCACATCCAGGTCGATCTCCTTGGTCAGTTCAATTTTCCCTGAAGATGTTGCCCCCGAGCCATAGCTGGCAGCCCGGACAAAATCAACCTTAACCGAAATTGTGAGATGACGGACAAGATCTGCCAGAAAAATAAAGGCCCCTTTCAGGACGCCAATGAGGATGAGATCACGTCCTTTATAATCAGAGGAAATCTGCCGGGCGACCGAAGCTGTCAATGCCTCGATTTCCGCCCTCTTGAGCACAGGTATTAATTCAGGCATATAAGATATCAGTCAGACCTTGTGTTAATCTTGAAAATATTTCGACAGTATTACCTGACCCAAACTGCTATGAAATACCATCTAACTTGGTCTGTTGTCAATGATTTTGGTTCTTTACAGTCCTTCAGCCGCCAGCTGATCGATAAGCTTTTTTTGTGCGGGGGTGAGTTCTTTGGGTATATTTATGAGGATGGTCACATAAAGGTCTCCCTGCCCGCCACCATTCATCAGAGGCAGGCCATGGCCGGCAAGCCGCATCTTGGTCTTGTGACGGGTTCCGGGAGGGATTTTAAGGCTCAATGATTTGCCGGATAGGGTGGGCGCCGGAATCGTGGTGCCCAAAATGGCCTCGGTTAGTTTTATCTCGTGGTTGAGGTGCAGGTCGTTGCCCTCGACTGTGAACACACTATCCTCCAGCAGTGCGGCCTTAATGTAGAGGTCACCGGGGGAGCCGCCGTAGGGACTGACTTCGCCTTTACCGGCCAGGCGCAGTTTTTTCCCGGTGGTCATGCCCGCGGGAATCTTGACCGTAATCTTCTCGGACCGCCCCCCGTGGCTGTAGGATATGGTCTTGTTCACCCCGCTGGCAACCTCCTGGAGGGTTAGTCCTAATTCATACACCAGGTCAGAACCCCTGGGGGCCGGCTGCCGGGCCCTGCCGCCAAAGGGAGATCCGCCGCCAAAAGGCGACCCGCCAAAAGAAAAACTACCCCGGCCGCCTTTACCGCCAAAACCAAATTCCTTGAAAATATCAGCGAAATCAAACCCCCTGAAAATATCTTCCTGGGAATACCGCTGTTGAAACCCGGCCGATCCAAACGTATCGTACTGCTGCCGTTTCTCCTTGTCACTGAGAACCGCATAGGCCTCACTCACCTGCTTGAATTTAACCTCAGCCGATTTATCGCCCTTGGTCTGATCGGGATGATATTTAAGGGCAAGTTTCCGGTAGGCTTTCTTGATCTCAGCAGCTGAGGCACTCTTGCTGACTCCCAGCACTTTATAGTAATCTGACGCCGACATACGCTTCCTTTCATCTTCTTCTCGAGTTGAGCCTTGCCTATGTTCAAAACAGATAAATTAACAACATTTTGTCTCGCTCAATTCAGGTTCTTTTTTGCTGTTCAACCCTCACCCAGGTAGAATAAGCCCAGGGTTTGCGGGTGTCAAGAATACCTTAGCGGGTGTTCTTCCCCGCAGCCCGCAGGGCAACCATCAAAACCGATATCGCCGCCGGCGTCATGCCATCGATGCGGGCGGCCTGCCCCAGGGACACCGGCCGGACCCTGCTCAACTTTTCCTTCAGCTCGTTGGAGAGTCCGTGCGTCCGGTTGAAATCATAGTCCCCTGGAATTTTAATCTTTTCAAGATCCTTGAATTTTTCAATTTCATTTAACTGGCGCTGGATATAACCTTCATATTTGATTTCAATTTCCGTTTGGCATGCAACAGCCGGGCCCACCGGCTTTACCGGGGGGGCCAGGGCGTTTACCGCCGCATAGCCAAGTTCGGCCCGCTTCACGAGTTGACTGAGATGCACCCCGCTCTGGATCTGGTTGGTCTGCTGTACGGCCAGGTAGGCGTTGACTTCAGCAGTCGGCCGAATGACGGTTTGACGCACACGTTTGATTTCAGCACGGATCTCTTTTTTGCGTTCCCGGATGTCCCGGGCATGGTCTGCGTCAATCAGGCCAAGTTCATGACCGATTTCCATAAGCCGGATATCGGCATTGTCCTCACGCAGCATCAGGCGGTACTCGGCACGCGAGGTGAACATGCGGTACGGCTCACGGGTACCCCGGGTGACCAGGTCATCCACGAGTACGCCCATGTAAGCCTGGGATCGGTCCAGGATGAAAGCCGGCCGTCCCTGTATCCGGCAGGCGGCATTGATCCCCGCCCAGAGCCCCTGGGCCGCAGCCTCTTCATAGCCGGACGTCCCGTTGATCTGGCCTGCCAGGAAAAGCCCCGGCAATCTTCTGGTCTCCAGGGTGGGGCCCAGCTGTTCCGGGTTGATGTAATCATACTCAATGGCGTAAGCCGGCCGCATGATCTGAGCCTCTTCCAGCCCCTCGACCGCACGGACGACTTCCAGCTGAATTTCCAGAGGAAGGCTGTTTCCCAGGCCGCTCGCGTATATTTCGCGGGTATCCACCCCTTCCGGCTCCAGGATAATCTGGTGGCGGTCTTTATCCGGAAACCGCACAATCTTGTCCTCAAAGGAGGGGCAATAGCGTGCAGCCGTACCTTTTATAATCCCCCCGTGAAGGGCACTTTTATGCAGGTTGGCCTGCACGATCCGGTGCACTTCAGGGTTGGTGTGGCCTATGTAGCTGGGCAGTTGGGGCATGGACAGTTCCCGGGTGAAGACAGAGAACGGCCGGGGAGCTGTTTCGGCGCCCTGGGATTCAAATTTTGAGAAATCAATGCTGTCCCTGTCCAGCCGGGGCGGTGTTCCGGTCTTCATCCGCCCCAGGGCAAAGCCCAGTTCGGCCAGATGCGCCGGAAGTCCGTAGGAAGCGAATTCACCGGCACGCCCGGCTTTAATGGCTGTAAAACCGATGTGCACCAGCCCGCTCAGAAATGTCCCGGTGGCCAGGATCACGACCGGAGCCCGATACCCAAACCCGGTGGCGTCTTCGATTCCGGCCACGCGTCCGTCCTCTTTAACCAGCCGTTCCACCATGGCCTGTTTGAGATCCAGATTGGCCTGCTTCTCCAGAACCGCTTTCATCACCCGGTGATATCGGTTCTTGTCGTTCTGCGTCCGGGATGACTGCACGGCCGGCCCCTTGCGGGTATTGAGCACCCGGTATTGAATGGCCGTCTGGTCCGTCACCCGGGCCATCTCCCCCCCCAGGGCATCTATCTCACGAACCAGCTGCCCTTTGGCCATACCACCGATGGAAGGACTGCAGGGCATAGCGGCCACCTTGTCCAGGTCGATGGCCAGCAGCAGCACGCTGCAGCCCATCCGCGCCGCCGCCAGGGCCGCCTCGCAACCGGCATGGCCGGCACCCACAACAATAATATCGTAATTCTTTGTATTGACTGACATAGCATTTACAATTTTTTCAGCACCCTGTATATAAGGATGGCAAGACTTGAAGTCAACCGGCAACTGTTCTTTAAAGAACCATAGCTCAAAGGACCCGGATTTGATTGCCCCGGCATAGGGCGTAGAACCCTGAAAACCCGATGTGATACGTCAGGATTATAGGGCTGAATAAGCAGAACTTGAAACGTGCAGGTATCTGATGAAAAATAGATATCGAGACCTCAACACCTACTTCCGGGAATTATTCGGGCACCGGGTCCATAAAATTACCGTGGATGCCGGCATGACCTGCCCCAACCGGGATGGCACCCTGTCCACCGGCGGATGTATCTATTGCAATGCCAAAGGCTCGGGCACCGGCCAGCACCGGGAAGGCAAATCCATCCGTGAACAGATCGAGGCCGCCAAAGTCAGGGTTGCCCGCCGCTTCAAGGCTAAAAAATTTATCGCTTATTTCCAGGCCTACACGAACACATATGCCCCCCTTGAAACGCTGCAAGCACTATATGACGAGGCCCTGGCCGTCGAAGATGTGGCCGGACTGGCCATCGGCACACGCCCGGATTGCATCGACACCCCGGTCCTTGAGCTGCTGGAAAGCTATGCTGCCCGGCACCTTATCTGGATCGAGTACGGCCTGCAGTCCGCCCACGACAGCACCTTAGCCCGCATAAACCGGGGGCATGACGTGGCAAGTTTTGAAAAAGCGGTGGCGGCCACCCGGGGCCGGGGCATCGCTATCTGCGCCCACGTCATCCTGGGCCTGCCCGGTGAAAACCGCCGGCAGATGCTGGAAACCGCCAGGTTTATAGGCGCACTCGGTATCGATGGGGTCAAGCTGCACCTGCTGTATGTGATTCGGGGGACACCCCTTGAGACACTGTATCGGGCCGGTGATTTCAAATGCCTTGAACAGGCCGAGTATGTAGACCTCATCTGTGATTTCCTGGAACGCCTGCCTGCAGAGATGCTCATCCAGCGCCTGACCGGGGATCCACACCCCCTGGAACTGGTGTCACCCCAGTGGGCCCTGGAAAAAAAACAAACGATGGATAAGATCAAAGCCATTTTGGAGCAACGCGACACCTGGCAGGGAAGGCTGGCTGGCAAACCACCCCTTTGAACATCGAACATCCAACGTCGAACACTGAACTTCGAACTGTGGTGCAGCTTCGCTGTGCTGATTTTCAAAGGGCGACCGGAGACTTTTTTATCTTCACTCAACGTTCGATGTTCGGTTTTAGGCGTTCACAATCAGGCACCGGCTATTTAGCCTGCATCATTTCTCCCGAAAACGTCGGACCAGAGATAGAATCGCGTCCATCTGCTCCGGTTCAAACCACTGCACCTCTTTATCCGCCCGGAACCAGGTAAACTGGCGTTTGGCGTAGCGGCGGGTGTCCCTTTTAAGGGTTGCCACCATCGTTTCCCGATCGGTCTGGCCGTTTAGGCAGGCCACCATATGCCGATAACCAATGGATTGCATGGCCTTGAGTTCCGGCGTGTAGCCCTTTGCCAGCAAGCCGCGCACTTCCGCTTCCAGCCCCTGGTCCAGCATGGCCTCCACACGCCGATTGATGCGCCCGTAGAGTCGATCCCGCTCCAGGGTCAGCCCGATCTTGAGAGTCCGATACCTTTCTTCCGCAAATCCGTGGTCGGCCTGGAGGGCCCCCAGGGTCCGGCCGGTGCTGCGGTACACTTCCAGGGCCCTTAATACCCGGTAAGTGTCATTGCGGTGTACCCGCGCCGCTGTCCGGGGATCGACCTTTTCAAGCTCCCGATACAAAGCAGCTGTACCGGCTGTCTCGGCTTCACGCCGCAGTTGCGCTTTTATATCCGGATCCGCGGCCGCACTCTTGAAAATGCCCTGGGTCAGGGCTTTGATGTATAAACCGGTCCCGCCGGCCACCACCGGCAGAATACCCCGGCCCGCGAGATCCGCTGCCACCTCTCCGGCCTGCCTGGCAAACCTGGCCGCATCGAAATCTTCGTCCGGATCGACCACATCAACCAGGTGATGCCGGGCCCGGGCCCGTTCCGCCGGGGTCGGCTTGGCTGTGCCGATATCCATATACCGATAGATCTGCATCGAGTCGGCCCCGATGATCTCGCCCCTTTCGGTTTCGGCAATTTTGATGGCCGTGGATGTTTTGCCGATACCGGTGGGTCCGCAAATGACAACGATCGAAATTTTTTCAGACAGCGGCACCATGATTTTTGATTTATACAACGGTTTCACGTCTTTTTCAATCCATACTGCGGTTACATCCCGGCCTGTTCGACCGACTAATTGAAAGCGGATTTGAAATTGTCCCCTTAAGCGTGTATATTGGTCGGCAATAACAGAGACAGAACTTTGGACAGGAGCAGGGTATGAATATTGCTATTGTCGGTGGGGGCAAACGCAGCCTCAGGTTAATGGAAATTATCCAACGCCACAGTTTCCTCGAAATTAAGCCGCAAATTATAGCGGTTGCCGATAAGGATATGCGCGCACCGGCCATCATTAAAGCGATGCAGCAGGGCCTGTTTGTCACTGCTGATTATCGCGATTTCCTGGGCGTGGGCAATATCGATCTTATCGTTGAGCTGACTGATAGTGATAAGATCTACAATGATATTATTGAGAGAAAGCAAAAGCATGTACGGGCCATTTCATCCCGGATAGCGCAGCTTTTCTGGGAGATTGCCCGGGTTTCCACCCTGCAGAAAAAAACCGACCAGGAGCTGCAGGAAACCCGGGCCATGTACAAAACCGCCCTCAATGACCTCATCCAGGAGGAGGTCATGCTCATCAACTTTGATTATCGCATCACGGATGTCAACCAGGCCCTGCTGAGCAAGCTGGGCCTGGAACGCAAGGATGTCATCGGGCACCACTGCTATGAAATTACCCACCACCAGGACGTACCCTGCTCCGGTGAGCATCACCCCTGCCCGCTGGTCCAGACCCTGGACAGCAAAAAACCCTTCCAGACAACCCATGTCCACCTGGATAAAAATAAAAACCAGATGCATTACTCCATCTCGACCTATCCCCTGTTTGAAGAGAACGATATCATCGGGGCCGTGGAAATAGCCCGGGACATTACCGGGGACATCAATCTCCAGAAGGCCATGATGCAGCAGGAAAAACTGGCGTCGGTGGGTCGGCTTTCCGCCGGGGTAGCCCACGAAATCAACAACCCGCTCACCACTATCCTGACCACGGCCATGCTGCTCCAGGAGGATCTCAAACCGGATGACCCCATTTACGAAGATCTGGAGATCATTGCCCATGAAACCCTGCGCTGCCGCAAGATCGTGACCAGCCTCCTGGACTTTGCCCGGCAGAATGAGCCCAATAAAAAAGAGTATGCTCTGAACGAAGTCATCTATCAGAGCGTGCTGCTAACCCGTAAGCAGGCCGCCTTCAACGATATCCAGATAGACTACGAACCGGGGAATAATATTCCCCCAATCATGCTTGACAAAGGCCAGATCCAGCAGGCCCTGATCAACTTGATCATTAATGCCACCGAGTCCACCGGTGAAGGCGACCGGATCCTGGTGGCCACCGCTTATGATCAAACCGCCAAAAAGGTTACGATTGCCATCAACGATAACGGCCCGGGGATTGACCCGGAAAATCTGGACCGTATTTTTGACCCTTTCTTTACTACCAAAGAGAGCGGAACCGGACTGGGGCTGGCCATCACCCACGGCATTATCGAACAGCATGGCGGCAGCATCGATGTGGAGAGCCCACCTGGTGCGGGAACCCGGTTCGTGATCAATCTGCCGCTGAATGAGGGTCAACATGGCCGCGACTGAAGCCAAAATCCTGGTGGTGGATGACGAACCCAACATCTGCCGCAGCTGTGTCAAGACCCTCGGCAAGGTCGGCCACCAGGTCGATTTTGCCCTCAACGGCCCGGCAGCGGTGACCAGGATGGAAGCCGCGGCGTACGACCTGGTGATTACCGACCTTAAAATGAACCTCATGGGCGGCATGGAGGTGCTGCACCGCATCAAAGAACACTGGCCCGATACGGCGGTCATCGTGATAACCGGCTATTCCACTGTCTCTTCCGCGGTGGAGGTGATGAAAATGGGGGCGTTTGACTACGTCCCCAAGCCCTTTACACCGGCGGAACTGAGGGCGGTGGTCACCCAGGCGCTGGATGCCCGGGAAATGCGGCTGATGAACAACCGGCTGAAAAATGTAAAAAACAGAAGCCGGGCCGTCTCCCACCAGTTAATCGGCAGCAGTTCAAAGATTAACAAGGTTATCCAGATGATCGACAAGGTGGCCCCCACCGATTCCACCGTATTGATTCACGGGGCCAGTGGAACCGGTAAAGAGCTGGTGGCTCGTGCGGTCCACGCCAACAGTCGCCGGGCCGATCGGGTCTTTTTCGCGGTGGACTGTGGTACGCTTTCCGGCAGCCTGCTCTCCAGCGAATTGTTCGGCCACCAAAAAGGGGCTTTCACGGGTGCCCATACCAACAAAGCCGGCATCTTTGCCAAAGCCAACAAGGGCACGGTCTTTCTGGACGAGATCAGCAATATCAACCTGGATGTCCAGGGACAGCTCCTCCGCTTTCTGGAGAGCCGGGAGTTTCTCCCCCTGGGCAGCACCGCCACCCGCAAAGTGGACATCCGCCTGATCCTGGCCACCAATAAAAACCTGGAAAGCATGGTGGCCGATGGCCTTTTCCGGGAAGATTTCTACTATCGTATTTTTGTCTACCCGATTTTGCTGCCGCCCCTCAATGAACGCCAAAAGGACATCCTGCCCATCGCCTACCACTTTATGAACCGCTTCAGCGCCAGCATGGGTAAAAAGATCGAGGGTTTTGACAATGTGGTCGCCCAACGCCTGACCGAATTTGAGTGGCCGGGGAATGTCCGCCAGCTGCGCAATGTGATTGAACGGGCAGTAATCCTGCAAGAAAACGGGCCCATTACCTTAAAAGAGCTGCCCATGCTGGGGCAACAGAGCGATATCGATCAGCTGATGGAGCATATCCCGGAAACCAATGCAGAGCTCAAAACGCTCAAGAAGGAAATTCGCCAGAAGGCGGTGCGGAAGGTTGAGAAAAACTTTTTACTCAAGGCCCTTACCCAAAATGACTGGAATGTGACCCGGGCCGCTGAAAAAGTCGGCCTGCTGCGGTCTAATTTTCAGAACATGATGCGCAAGCATGCGCTCAAGCGCCCGGGTCAGAACACGGCCCCTGGCGACGATTAAAAAAATATGTCGGTGTATAATTTTTTTATACGCCCGGTCAGGCCGCTTTAATCCGGCTTCTGATCCAAGGCGGCCCGCCCCTGAGCCCCGCCCCGCCGGGGATCTCTCCTCTTTTGCTGACCCACCACCCGGTTTGAACAGACGTTCTGAAACCATTCACACACCCGGGAAAACGTATATTATTTTTATACACACCCATTTTACCAATCTTGTGAAAATTTGTTTTTCACTATATATTCAGAGTGTTATAAGTATTTTACTATTTGGCATGCCTCCTGCATCACAAATCAATTGAAATCGAAAACCCCTATTCCAAACTGCAAGGGAGGCCCAAATGGAACAGACACCTAAAATCATAGTCGTTGATGACGAGATCGGGATCTGTCGCAATGTTGAAAAAATACTGACCAAAGCCAATTACGAAGTCACCCACGCTGTCAGCGCCCGGGAAGCCCTTAAAAAAATGGAGCAGGAGTCGTACGAGCTGTTGATATCCGACGTCATCATGCCGGAAACCAATGGACTCGAACTGCTCAAAACCGCCAAAAAGCAGTGGCCTTTGACCAAAGCGGTCATGATGACCGCCTATGCTTCAACGGACACGGCCGTAAAGGCGATTCGGCTCGGTGCCCTGGACTATATCCCCAAGCCCTTTACCCCGAAAGAGCTGCGCCTGGTGGTGGAACAGGCCCTGGAAGGCAAGTTGATCGAGGCCCGGATATCCCCCGCGGAAAAGGAGGCCATTGACGTCATCGACGTGGATGTACCGTTCGACGCCGCTGAAGTGGCCAAAATCACCGGAGATGACTACGTTGAAACACTGGGCCGCGGCGACATGCCCATCATTGAGGTTAAAACGTCTCAACCACTAGAAAATTTTTGCGAAACAGGCAACATGGTCTGTGATATATTCAAGAAACTCGGGGCCCCCTGCAAGGCCGGCGTAAAAACCAGCAAGTGCCCTCAACTGGCCAGGAAAAAGCGCAAAGGCACCCAGAAAGCCGGTTTCGATTCCAAAAAGCTTATCGGCATCGACCAGCCTTTCGACTATGAGGAGGTTGTTTCAGTTACCGGTCCCGAATATGTCCGCAACCTGGGATATGACGGAGTTGCCTACACGCCTTACGAAGAGCTGAAGAAAAATTTCGAGGCCCTGAAGGCCCGCAACCGTATTGATGTGGACATGCCTTTCGATCGGGATGAAGTCAGCCAAGTCACCGGTAAAAAATATACGCAGCAGGTCTCCCGGTCGGATGTCCCGGTGGTCGAGATCATCGCCTCCGAAACACTGGAGGGTTTTTGTGAAGTCGGCGACATGGTCTGCGATATCTTTAAGAAACTAGGTGCCACCTGCAAGGCGGGCACCAAAAAGGCAATCTGCCCCCAGCTGGCTAAAATGAAGCGTGCGGCTGCCAAAAAGGGTGCCGATACCAGCCGGTTGATTGCCGTTGACCAGCCCTTTGATTACGAGGAGGTCATCGCCGCTACCGGCCCGGAATATGTCCAGAACCTGGTCTATGATGGTGTTGTGCGGGTGCCGTATGAACAGCTTAAGGAAAACTACAATCGCCAGTTGGCCGCCCGAAATGCCAGGAATGCCGAGATCATCAAACTTCCGAACGAACTGGTGGATGCCAAAATCCTGGTGATCGATGACGAAGTGGCCGTGAACAACAATATTCGTCGGAGCCTGGTAAAAAAGGATTTTAATGTCGATCAGGCCCTGACCCGGGATGAGGCCCTGGACAAAATCCAGAGCCAGGCATACCAGCTGATCCTGCTGGACCTGAAAATTCCCGGGGTGAAAGGCCTGGAGTTGCTCAAAGCCGTAACCTCTGTCCAGCCGGAGACCAAGGTCATCATGATCACCGGGTACGCAAGCATCGAGACCGCGGTGGAGGCCGCCCGCATGGGCGCCATCGACTACCTGCCTAAACCGTTTACCCCCACTGAAATCCGGGATGCAACGGTTAGAGCCCTCCAACTGGCTGCCTAAACAGCCTTAAAGCAGGGGTATGGTCATCCATACCCCTGCTTTTACAAGCTAAATCTAAAATTATGATGCGTCCTCGATTCGACCACCGCCTGGTTGAAGCCCCACCGATTATGAGTATATTCTCCAAAAAAAGTCCCTCTCCACCGCTATTTTAGCTGAAAAATTATTGACAGCGCCCCTGCCTCCATAATAGTAGAAAGATTTGCTATTTCAGGGGAGAGAGATAACCTGTTTCAGTCAATTTTACCCATGGGAGATCAGCACCATGTCAAACAAACCGATTGGGTCCGTTCTGGTGGTCGGCGGCGGTATTGCCGGTATGCAATCCGCCCTGGACCTGGCCAATTCCGGCTACTATGTTTACCTGCTTGAAAAATCACCGTCTATTGGCGGGGTCATGTCGCAACTGGACAAAACATTCCCCACCAATGACTGCGCGATGTGAATTATTTCACCTGTACTGGTCGAGGTCGGCCGGCATCTGAACATCGAGCTCATTACCTACGCGGATCTTGAAGAGGTCAGCGGCGAACCCGGGAACTTCAAAGTAAAGGTGCGCAAGCGCGCCCGGAGCATCATTGAAGATCTCTGTACCGGCTGCGGTGCCTGTGTGGACAACTGCCCGGTGGTGCAAACATCGCTGCCCAACTGATTGAAAAACAAACGCTCTAAAGTATATTATAATGGTAGCCATCAATCAGGGCCGTTACCTGCGGCTTAGGGTGGCGTCAACAGAAAAAGGTCTGATTTTATGGACAATCCAATTGATATCGACTGGAAAAAAGTCAAAGAGATCATTGAGGTGTACAACCGGAACCCCGAATCTCTGCTGATGATCATGCAGGACATCAGCGACATCTACAATTACGTTCCTCCAGAGGTAATTCCTCTGCTGGTAGAAAAACTCGGTGTGAAAGAGAGCCAGGTTTACAGTGTGGCAACCTTCTATAAAACGATTAGCCTCGAACCCCGGGGTAAATACATTGTCAGCGTCTGCACCGGAACCGCCTGCCATGTGCGCGGTGCTGAAAAAATAACCGGGGCTCTGGAAGAAAGATTCGAAATCAAAGAAGGTGAAACCAGTGAAGACGGCCTTTTCACGCTTGAAGGGGTTCGCTGTATCGGCTGCTGCGCGTCCGGTCCTGTCATCACGGTAAACAAGGATACCCATGGCGGTCTCGATCGCTCTGCTGTGTTGGAAGTTGTCGACGGGTATAACTAGGACGTTCTTAACGGTATGGTAGTAACGGAGGTTATACTGGCCCATGTCTAAATTTAAAAATAAAGCGGCTCTGGAAGACTATATCAACACACTCCAGGCCAATGAAAAGCAAGGTAATAAAAAGCTGGTCTCCCTTTGTGCCGGATCAGGATGCGGGGCTTACGGGACTGCCGATGTCTACAAGGCAATGGTCGCGGAACTAGAAGCACAGGGAATGGTCGACGAGGTTGAAGTCCGCCTAACCGGTTGCCACGGGTTCTGCGAAAAGGGCCCGATCATGGTAATCCATCCTGAGGGCATTTTTTACCCGCAGGTAAAGGTGGCCCATGTACCTGGCATTGTCGAGCAGACCCTGAAAAATGGCGAACTTGTCAAAAAACTGATCTTCAAAGATCCGGTCACGAAAAAAAAGCTCGTCTACGAGCACGAGATCCCGTTTTACAAGCTCCAGGAACGCATTATTTTCGGCAGCAACGGGCTGATCGACCCCACCAACATTGATCACTACCTGACCCAGGGCGGTTATGCCCCCCTGGCTAAAAGTCTGTTTGACCTCGATGATACCGATGTCATTGACCAGATCAAAAAATCGGGCCTGCGCGGCCGGGGCGGCGGCGGATTCCCCGCTGGTATCAAGTGGGATACCTGTCGCAAGCATAAAGGTGACCGCTATGTCATCTGCAACGCCGACGAGGGCGATCCGGGCGCCTATATGGATCGCAGCATCCTGGAAGGCAACCCCCATGCCGTGATCGAAGGAATGATTATCGGGGCGTATGCCATCGGCTCCAGGCAGGGCTATGTCTATGTCCGCCACGAGTACCCCCTGGCCGTCACCAACCTGACCATCGCCCTTGACCAGGCCCGTGAGTACGGTCTGCTGGGTAAGAATATTCTGGGTTCCGGATTCGATTTCGATATTCACATCAGCCGCGGCGGCGGTGCCTTTGTCTGCGGCGAATCAACCGCCCTGATGGCCTCTTTAGAAGGTAAGCCTGGTCGGCCCCGTGCAAAATACGTGCACACGGTAGCCAGGGGTTTTAGAGACGAGCCCTCCACGCTGAACAATGTGGAAACCTGGGCCAACGTGCCGGTGATTATCGATAAAGGCGCCGACTGGTATGCCGGCATCGGCACCGAGCACAGCAAGGGCACCAAGATCTTTTCGCTGGTCGGCAAGGTGGTCAACACCGGCCTGGTGGAAGTGCCTATGGGGACCAGCCTGCGCACCATTATTTTTGATATCGGCGGCGGCATCCCCAACAAGAAAAAATTCAAAGCGGTCCAGACCGGCGGCCCCTCGGGGGGCTGCATTCCTGAAATGTATCTAGACCTGCCCGTCGACTTCGACGAGCTTTCCAAGGTCGGCTCCATCATGGGATCCGGCGGCATGATTGTCATGGACCAGGATACCTGCATGGTAGATGTGGCCCGCTATTTTGTTGATTTTCTGAAAGATGAATCCTGCGGCCAGTGCAACCCCTGTCGTGAGGGCCTGAAGCAGATGCTGGATATCCTGACCCGTATTTGCAACGGTGAAGGCCGCGAGGGTGATATCGAACTGCTTGAAGAGCTGGGCAGCATGATCCAGAAATTCTCCCTGTGCGGCCTGGGCACCTCGGCCCCCAACCCGGTGCTCACCAACCTGCTCTATTTCCGGGACGAATATGAAGCCCATATCAAGAACAAAAAGTGCCCGGCGGGTGTCTGCAAGCCCCTGTTTCACTATGAAATTGATGCCGAGGCCTGCAACGGCTGTACGCTGTGTGCGAAAAAATGCCCCGAAGATGCAGTCAGCGGCAAAAAGAAAGAGCCACATGTCATCGACCAGGACAACTGCATTAAATGCGGCATCTGTTACGACGGCTGTAAATTTGGCGCGATTGCCATCCGATAAATCATAAGGGATACGATAGACTATGATCACTTTTAAACTAAATGGTAAAAAAGTACAGGGCGAGGAGGGGCAGTACGTCCTCCAGGTTGCTGAAAAATACGGGGTGGAGATCCCGACGCTCTGCCATCACAAGGCGCTGGAACCGGCCGGTATGTGCCGCCTGTGCACCGTCGAAATGTTTGATGGCCGCCGCAGCCGTTTCGTTACGGCCTGCAACTATCCCATCTGGGAGGGCATGGAAATCAATACGGACACGGAGATGGTGGTCGAAGGCCGCAAGCTCATCGCAGAAATGCTCCTGGCCCGCTGCCCGGAAGTGCCCTACCTGCAGGACCTGGCCAAAAGCTACGGCATTGACAAACCCCGTTTTAAAGCCGAAGACGGCGACTGTATCCTGTGCGGCCTGTGTACCCGGGTCTGTGAGAAGATGGGCAACAATGCCATCACGCTCACCGGGCGGGGGCTGGAACTCAAAGTAGATACGCCTTTCAAGATCCAGACGGATGTCTGCCTGGCTTGCGGGGCCTGCGCCTCGGTGTGCCCAACCGGCCACATCACCCTGGACCGGATCAATAGCCTGATTACCAAGAAAGAGGACGTCGGCCCGATTCCCAGTGAGTATGACTGCGGCCTCCAGGGCCGCAAGCCGGTTTACGTACCCTATGCCCAGGCCGTACCCAACACGCCCGCCATCGACCGGGATGTCTGTGTGCATTTTAAAACCGGCGGCTGTCAGATCTGTACCGAGTTCTGCGGCGTGGACGCCATAGACCATTCCATGCAGGATGAAATCGTGGAACTCGAGGTGGGCTCCATCATCCTGGCCCCGGGCTTTGAGCCTTTTGACCCTTCCAAATTCGACACCTATAATTACGCCAACCATCCCAATGTGATCACCTCCATGGAGATGGAGCGGATCCTGTCCGCTTCCGGGCCCACCGACGGCCACCTGACCCGGTTGTCGGATAACAAGGAACCTAAAAAGATCGCCTGGTTCCAGTGTGTCGGTTCGCGGGATCTCAACCGCTGCGACAATGCCTACTGCTCTTCAGTCTGCTGCATGTATGCCATCAAAGAAGCGGTCATCGCCAAGGAGCACGCGGACTACGATCTGGACTGCGCTATTTTCTACATGGACATGCGGACCCACGGCAAGGATTTCGAACGCTTCTATAACAAGGCCCAGGACCAGGGCGTCCGGTTTGTCCGCAGCCGGGTCCACAGCGTAGACCCGGTGCCGGACAGTGACGACCTGTCCGTACGCTACGTGTCTGAAAGCGGCGAAATTAAAATCGAGCAATTCGACCAGATCGTGCTATCCATCGGGCTGCAGACCCACCCGGAAGTGAAGGCCCTGGCCGAAAAGATGGACATCGACCTTACGGCCGGAAACTTTGCCACGACCGATACCTTCGAACCGGTGGAAACTTCCCGCAAAGGGATCTACGTCTGCGGCGCCTTCCAGGGCCCCAAAGACATCCCCCAGTCGGTGGTGGATGCCAGCGCGGCCGCGTCGGCGGCCGGAGAAATCCTCAGCGCGGCCCGCAACACCACCACCAAGCAGGCTGAGGTGGTCCCGGAGATCAACGTGATCGGGGATCGCCCGCGCATCGGCGTATTCGTCTGCCGCTGCGGCATCAACATCGCCGGCGTGGTCAACGTGCCCGCGGTGGCCCAATACGCGAGTACCCTGCCCTACGTGGAATACTTTACCGACAACCTCTATTCCTGCTCCCAGGATACCCAGGAAACCATGACCCAGATTATCAAGCAGAAGAATCTGAACCGGGTCGTGG
>CAZWPX010000082.1:0-22054 GCA_964636125.1 uncultured Desulfobacterales bacterium
CTTGCTGTGCTGCACCCGCAAGGCACCCGGTGCGATGGCCGGGGTTGCCGGTGGAGTCGGCGCTTTTAAAAAGAACGCGCCGGACGGCCTCACAAACCGGCCTGGGGCGGCGGGAAAGGATGGCCAACTTGAAAAATGCTTTTGCGTTATCCCCGGGAAAAGATGTTGCCCGGAGGCGCCTGCTGTTGATTGATGATGTTTTTACCACCGGGGCCACCGTGAACGAGTGTGCCCGGGTTCTGTTGGCGGCGGGGGCGGCCCGGGTGGATGTGCTGACACTCACGAGAACCAAAAGCTATGTCTGATTAATAAGTGAGGAACTTGCAGTATGGGTAAGATTTTTACGCTTGCAGCACTGCTCGAGGCTTTGGCCCTCCAGCGTCAGGCTCACCGGAAGCTGGTTTTTACCAATGGCTGTTTTGACTTGATGCACGCCGGGCATGTGAGTTACCTGCGCGCGGCCCGGCAGCAGGGGGACCTGCTGGTGATCGGGCTCAATTCGGATCAGTCGGTTCAGGCCCTGAAAGGCGCCCAGCGGCCCATAGTTGCCCAGGAGATGCGGGCCCAGGTGCTTGAAGCGCTTGAGTGTGTAGATTATATAACCGTGTTTGATGAGCCGGACCCGTTAAAACTGATTCTGGCCATCCGGCCGGATGTCCTGGTCAAGGGGGCGGATTGGGAGGAAGCCCGGATTGTCGGTGCCCCTGAAGTCAGGCAGATGGGGGGTGACATTGTGCGGGTGCCGCTCGTGCCCGGTATTTCGACCAGCGAGATCATCCGGCGCATATTGGCGCGGGGTTCCGGTGGGGATTATGCCGATGGGTGATGCCGCGGTGAAGCCGTCCGATTTGATGACCGCAGATGCAGTCCGTCGGGAGCCCCTGAAAATGGCCCGGACAAATATGACCAAGGCCACCCGGGGGAGGCTTGTTTTTTTTCAGTTTGACCGTCTGGCCGGATTTTCCGAGTTGACCCACCGTGTCTTTTCAAGAAAAGGCGGTATCAGCCAGGTACCCTTTGACCGTTTGAATGTGGCCTTTAGTGTGGGTGACAGGCGTACCGCCGTGCTTGAAAACCGGCAATTGGTTGCCGACGCATTGGATTGCGCTTCGGTGGCATATGCCAACCAGGTGCATGGGACCCGGGTGCTGGTTTTTTCCGGTCGGGACTGTGCTGATATCCCGGTCGCCAGCCCCCGTACCGGCGACGCACTGGTCAGCGACATACCGGGGCTGGCCTTGGCCATCCAGGTGGCCGACTGCCAGGCCCTGCTGCTCTATGACCCCGTACGGCGGGTCGTGGCCAACGTACACGCCGGGTGGCGGGGCAGTGTGCAGAACATTGTGGGTAAAACCGTGGCCGTCATGCACAGCCGTTTCGGTTGCCGGGGCGCGGACATCGTGGCTGCTATCGCACCGTCACTGGGGCCCTGCTGTGCGGAATTCATAAATTACCGGACTGAACTTCCAAATAAATTCTGGCACTACCAAACGAAAGACCGGTATTTTGATTTCTGGCAAATCAGTCGAGATCAGCTCGAGAAGGCGGGCCTGCAGCCGGCCAACATTCACATTGGCGGCCTGTGTACCCGCTGCCGCACCGACTATTTTTACTCCTATCGGGGCGAAGCCCGGAAGACCGGGCGGTTCGTCGCGGTGATCGGTCTGCGCCGCCCGGAGACAAACAATCCGGACACCGACTGAATTCATACGGGTTTTGCAAACACAGACCTGAAAGAGACAGGGGATGATACTTGAAAATGTGAAAGTTGAATGGAACCGGTCGCTGGGGGCCGCTTACCGCCATATGGGTATCCGGACCGCCGCGACATTCAGCACTGCGGTTCCCGGGCAGTTTGTCATGGTCAAGGTTGGCGACGGCCTTAGCCCGCTTCTGCCGCGGCCGTTCTCAATTCACCGGTTAATCGAGCGCGGCGGCGAGGTGACCGGGATCGAACTGCTGTACAAAATGATCGGGCCGACAACCGACAAGATGGGGCGGTTGGCAGCGGGTGATACCATCCGTGTGTTGGGGCCCCTGGGGCGGGGTTTTAGCCTCCCGCGCGGATCGGGTGCGGTGGCCCTGACCGGCGGCGGGATAGGCATAGCGCCCCTTGTGTTTTTGGCGTCGTACCTGATGAAAAACGGTATCGGCCCGGAACGCATCAAGATTTTCCTGGGGGGGCGCTTGCTGGAAGACCTCCTGTGTGCCGGTGAATTCAAACAGATGGGGCTGCAGGTATACACCACCACAGAGGACGGCAGTGCGGGTGAAAAGGGACTGATTACCCGGCCCCTTGAACGTTCGGTTAAGTCCCGGGCCGTCGATTTGATTTATGCCTGCGGCCCCATGGGGATGTTGCAAGGGGTGTCGGCCCTGGCGGCCGAAAACAAGGTGGCCTGCCAGGTATCCATTGAGACGATCATGGCCTGCGGCATGGGCGCCTGCATGGGCTGTGCGGTAAAAAGCAAAGCCGATCCGGATGGAAAATGCCGGCGGGCCTGCCTGGACGGACCGGTGTTTGAGGCCGCCCAGATCAGTCTCGAGCATTGAGAAAATTATTGAAATCGTAAGGTTTGACCCGTCCGGGGCCGGGCCTTGCGGCAGCGCCATTTGGCGTGTTATTTTCGTTGACTCGGTAGTCGAGCTGTGATAAATGAATTTCCCTTGAATGGGCTGCATTTCACAGCCCGCGGACGTAAAGGTGTACTTTTACATGAAGAGGGAAAAAGTACGCGCCTTTAAGGAACTGGCTTATTACAGCAGCCTGGGGCTCCAGGTGGCGCTGTCAATATTTATTGGGCTGGCCGCTGGCGTCTATCTGGATCGCAAATTCGATATGTCACCGTGGCTCACATTGATTTTTCTGGGTTTTGGCATAGCCGCGGGCTTTAGAAATATCGCCTATGCCATTAAAAAGAGTCGCGAGTTCTAACGGCCCGCAGAGCAGGGGGAATTACCGTAGCGTGGATATACAGAAGAGGCTGTTAAAATTTGTAACCCGCAGTAACTGGATCCTGTTTGTGGTTTTCAGCCTGGGCGCCTGGCTGCTGGCCTCACCTGGCTTTGCACGGGGTGTTCTTTTTGGAGGACTGCTGGTCACGGTCAATTTTCATTTGCTGGCGCGCACCCTGAAAAAGGCACTGACCCCCCCGTACCTCTCCTCGCACAATATCGTCCTGGCCAAGTACTACATGCGTTTTGCGGCCAGCGGCGTTATCATATTTATTCTGATTGCAGGGCATTTCGTTAACCCGGTGGGGTTGATAGTCGGCCTTTCGGTTGTGGTGGCCAGCATTCTTCTGGCGACACTTTTTGAAGTGACAAACCTAATTTTCAAGGAGGCGGTCTAAGGTGGAACATCCCTATATGTTTTTCGTAAAACTGTTTGAGTTGATCGGTCTGGGAAGCTTTGCGCATCATTACCCCCATGTTATCTATTCCTGGGTAGTGATGGTTTTCCTTATTGTTGTCGGAGGACTGGCCGCCAAGGGAATCAGCATGATCCCTTCCAAAGGGCAAAACTTCTGGGAGATCGTGATTGGCGGCATGGAAGAGTTCATGGTGGATCTGACCGGCGATGAAGGCCGTTGGTTTTTCCCGCTGGTTGCCACGGTATTTTTGTATATCGCAGTCTGCAACCTTTCGGGACTGATTCCCGGGTTCTTTCCACCCACGGCCAGCCTTAACACGACAGCTTCTTGTGCGCTGGTAGTCGTCATATTCACCCACATGATCGGGGTCAAGTACCACGGGGCAGCCTATATCAAGCACTTTCTCGGGCCGATCTGGTGGATGGTCCCCATCATTTTCCCCATTGAAATCATCGGCCATCTGGCTCGTATCATGTCCCTCTCTTTCCGTCTTTTCGGAAACATGATGGGGCACGAACTGGTTCTGGGGATTCTCTTCATGCTGGCCGGGGCGTTTTTCGCGCCGCTGCCGATTATGGCCATGGGTATTTTTGTCGCCCTGGTTCAGGCATTTGTATTTTTTCTGCTTTCCATCATGTACTTTACCGGTGCGATGGAACACGCACACTAAGGGTTTACATCGGACCGGTTGCGGCTGTCTGTGCCGTCGACCGGTCCGCGACGTTTTTTGTACAATAAATGGGATATTGTACACGTAATGGGATAATGGAAGAAGCACACTAAAACCTTTCAAATTAAGGAGAAGTTAGTATGGAAGCTCAAGCATTACAGTTTTTTATCGCATGTGCCACTGCAGCCGGATTTGGTATTGCAATCGCAGCTTTTGGTTGTGGTATCGGCCAGGGTCTTGGTCTGAAATCAGCCGTTGAAGGTATCGCCAGAAATCCTGAATCCTCAGGTAAGGTTACCGTAACCATGCTGATCGGTCTTGCTCTGATCGAGTCTCTGTGTATTTACGCACTGGTTGTATCCCTTATCCTTATTTTTGCCCATCCGCAGGCAGGCGCAATCGCTGCTCTGTTCGCAAAATAAGATAAGCGCGAGACTTCTGAAGTAGTAAAAAGGGCTGTGCCTTTCGAGGCACGGCCCTTTTTTGTACCAGTGGGATAAAACAGTTTTTCCGGGGCCCTTAACGCTATGAGCGTTGAGCCTTGCACCCGGAACCTCTTAGGGGAGCACCTTTCTCAAAAACCGCCCTGTATGTGAGGTGTCAATGCCGGCGATCACTTCGGGGGAGCCGGCGGCAATGACTTCTCCGCCGATATCGCCGCCTTCAGGCCCCAGGTCAATCACATGGTCGGCGGTCTTAATGACATCCAGATTGTGCTCGATAACCACCACGGTGTTACCCGATTCTACAAAGCGGTCCAGCACGGCCAGCAATTTCTGGATATCGTCTGCATGCAGCCCTGTGGTGGGTTCATCGAGGATATAAATCGTACGGCCCGAGCTTCTCTTACTCAGTTCGCGGGCAAGTTTGACTCTCTGGGCTTCACCACCGGACAGGGTCGTGGCCGGTTGCCCAAGATGCACATAACCGAGGCCCACATCAATCAGGGTCTGCAGCTTGGGGCGTATGGAGGCAATGTTTCTAAAAAAAACGCTGGCCTGGTTGACTGTCATGTCAAGCACATCCACAATGGTTTTACCTTTGTAGCGGATATCCAGAGTTTCACGGTTGTACCTTTTTCCGCCGCAGGAATCGCAGCGGACATACACATCCGGTAAAAAATGCATTTCTATTTTGACCACCCCATCACCGCGGCAGGCCTCACATCTTCCGCCCTTGACATTAAAACTGAAGCGGCCGGGTTTGAACCCGCGCACCCGTGACTCGGCAGTCTTGGCGAAAAGCTCCCGGATCGGGCTGAAAAGGCCGGTGTAAGTCCCGGGGTTGGACCGGGGTGTTTTTCCAATGGGCGATTGATCTATGTTGACAACGGTGTCAATATATTTCAGGCCGGAAATACCCATGTGGCGCCCGGCGGGTATACGGGCATAGTAGAGATGGCGAGCCAGAAGGGCGTGCAGGGTTTCAAGCACAAGGGTCGATTTCCCAGAGCCGGACACACCCGTGACACAGACAAAACATCCCAGGGGGAAATCTACTGTGATGTTCTTCAGGTTGTTGGCACAGGCCCCCTTCACAGACAGGAATTTGCCGCTGCCCGGCCGCCTGCTGGTCGGGACTTCGATTTTCTTTCTCCCGGACATATACTGGCCGGTTAAAGAATCGGGAGCATTTTCCAGGTCGCCCGGCGGCCCACTGAAAACAACATGCCCCCCATTAACGCCGGCCCCGGGGCCCATATCAACCACATGGTCTGCAGCCCTGATGGTCTCTTCATCGTGCTCCACCACCAAAATGGTGTTGCCCAGGTCCCGCATGGTCACAAGGGTCTTGAGCAGTCTCAGGTTGTCCCGCTGGTGCAGGCCGATACTGGGTTCATCCAGCACGTAGAGCACACCGGTGAGTTTTGACCCAATCTGGGTGGCCAGTCGTATGCGTTGGCTTTCCCCCCCCGACAGGGTCGCGGCTGACCGGTCAAGGGTAAGGTAGGACAATCCGACATCATCCAGAAATTTTAAGCGTCCGCCGATTTCTTTGAGGATCTTTTGAGCGATTACTGCTTTCTGGCCGCTGAGTTCCATCTGGTTGAAAAAGAGCAGGGCTTCAACGATGGACATGCCCGTAATGCGGGATATAGTTTTACCGGCTATCTGGACAGCGCTGGCGGCCGGGTTCAGGCGGGTCCCCTGGCATCCTCTGCAGGGTTTGAAGGTCATGAACCTTTTAATCTCTTTGCGGGCCTGGTGGGAATCGGTTTCCTGGTAACGCTGCCGCAGCTGGGGAATGACGCCTTCGAAAGTCTTTTTAAAAATGTGCCGGCGATTTTTCTTTTCAAAATAAAAGGGAATCTCTTCTTCCCCGGAACCCTGCATGAGGCACTGCCGCAGTTTATCCGGCAGCGCCTGGTAGGGGGTATAGATATCGGTCTGATAGTAGCCGGTGAGGGCATCCATGAATTCTGTGAAGTGGACCGTGTTCTTGTTGGCCCAGGGGATGATGGCCCCTTCACGCAGTGACAGGGCTGGGTTGGGGACAATCAGGTTCTCATCGAACTCCGCCTGGGACCCCAGGCCATCACACTGGGGGCAGGCACCATGGGGTGAGTTGAAAGAAAAACTGGCCGGAGTAAAGGCCGGGTAGCTGGTGCCGCAGTCCACGCAGACCGATTTTTCACTAAAGACCAGTTGCTCCTGGCCGACAACGTCGATGATCACTGTGCCGTCAGACAGGGCCAGGGCCAGTTCAAGTGAATCGGCAAACCGGTTGCGCATGGCTGCTTTGATGACCAGGCGATCCACCACGACATCCAGGCTGTGGTGCGCCTGTGGGTCTACACGGCCCGTGGACTCGATTTCATAGATGGTGCCATCAATCCTGACCCTGGAAAAGCCGTCCTTTCTGAGGCGTTGCAGATGTTCGCCGAGGTTGCCTTTTACATCGCTTAACAGCGGCGCCAGAATCTGGATCCGGCTGCCTGCCGGTAACTCCAGGATTTCAGCCTGTATCTGGCCAGTGGTCCGTGCGGTTATCGGTTGGCTGCAGATGTGGCAATGGGGCGTGCCGGCCCGGGCGAACAGCAAACGCATAAAATCGTAGATCTCTGTAACCGTGCCAACGGTAGAGCGTGGATTGTGGCTGGCGGTTTTCTGTTCGATGGCAATGGCCGGGGAGAGCCCGGCAATCATGTCCACGTCAGGTTTCTCGAGCCTTTCCAGAAATTGTCTGGCGTAGGTCGAAAGTGATTCGACATACCGGCGTTGGCCCTCGGCATAAAGGGTGTCAAAGGCCAGGGTAGATTTCCCGGATCCGGAAAGACCGGTTATCACCACCAGCCTGTTGCGCGGCAGGTCGAGATCCACATTCTTCAGGTTATGCTGGCGCGCCCCGCGCACTGTAATTTTTTGGGGAGTCATGTGTTGAAAACCGCCTGACGTTGTTGAGCCAAGTCTTAAAATTAAAGTACAATACTCAAATGACTGGTTTTTGTAAACAGATTCCCGGCAGTTGGCGCAAGCCCGGCGGTGGGTTTTCAGTCACAATCTGTACTGATTTCAAGGCCCTGTTAGAAAAATATCAGAAAAGTGAAAATGGGAGTAAATCGGAGATAATCGTCGATTTTAAGAGAATACTGTTTTCGAGACGGTGGGAATTATCTGATGGATGTGGTTAAAATAGTTGAACATACTGTTTTGACAGAAAAAGGTGTATTTATTGGGGCTTGTAAGATTCCGGTGAATATTCTCTTTGATACCGGGACGATATAGTTTGTTAATAACTACTCATATGGCGGTAAATAAATCCCATTCATCCGGATTGACAGATTTGAGCGAAATAGCTTAAAAAGTCTTCAACCTTGTTCAAAGGTATCCGGATGCGCCTACATTCTGGATAACCAATAATTTCACTCCCAATTTTAAATTGTAACAGGTAATGCTCTGCTTTAACAAAGAAAGCAAATTGATCGGTGTTTAACGAATAGCTTATGCAATCGAACTGGCAAAAAGTAAAAACGATCCTGAAATCGCAAATTCCTGAACACAGCTTTCGAATGTGGATTGAGCCGTTGGAATTGAAGTCAACCGGCAGTTCTCAGCTTGTGCTCACAGCTCCCAATTTCTTTTCCAGAAAACGGGTGCTTGATCAGTATGGGGCCTCCATTGAGAGCAGCCTGGCAGAGTTGACCGGGAAGAAAATCCGACTGATGGTCGATATTACCAATGGTGCCCGGCGCAAACAGACGCCTGGCGGTAATTGCGTCCAGCTCAAGATTCCCAAGATCCAGGTGCGCCCCCACAGCGGCAGAATCTTACGCCGGGATTTTACATTCGACCAGTTTGTCGTGGGGTCCAGCAATGATTTTGCCTACTCTGCGTCGCTTTCACTGGCCTCTAAGAAAGTCAGCCAGCAAAGTTCACTCTTCCTCCTGTCGGGAACCGGCATGGGGAAAAGCCACCTGTCCCAGGCCATCGGGCACTATATCCTGGCGGAACACCCGGCCGATCAAGTCTACTATATAACGGCCGAAGATTTTACCAATGAGATGGTGGACGCCTTCAGACACGATACGGTGAATTCTTTTAAGAATAAATACCGGACCGGCTGCGATGTGCTCCTGCTTGAGGATATCCATTACCTGAGCGGTAAGGAGCGTACCCAGGTAGAACTTGCCCTGACTTTGGACTCCCTGCTGGAAGCGGGCAAGAAGATCATCTTTTCAAGTTGCAACCTGCCTGCCGACATACCCAAATTGAACGACAAACTCCGATCTCGGCTGAGCAGCAGCCTCATCTCTGAAATTGCCCCCCCCGGTTTCGGAACCCGCGTGCGGATTCTACGGAAAAAGGCCCAGACCCACGGAGAGACCGTGCCGGACGATGTGATCCAGTACCTGGCAGGTGAGCTTACCGATGATATCAGGCAGCTTGAGAGCGGCCTGGTAGGTGTTACCGCCAAATCATCTTTGCTGGGGATTCCGGTTGACCTCGATCTCGCCGGAAGCGTTGTAAAGAATATTGCCAGGGTCAGGAAAAGCATCACCATAGAGAGCATTAAAAAACTTGTCTGCAAGGAGTACAAAGTTTCCATTAGTGACGTGATGTCGAAATCGCGCCGACAGTGTTTTGTGAAACCGCGGCAGGTTGCCATTTATCTCTCCCGCAAATATACAGACTCGCCCCTGCAGGCCATTGGGCGCAGTTTCAAGCGTTATCATGCCACCGCCCTGCATTCTATCAAAGCGGTGGAAAAGGAGATGCGGCAGAACGGGGCTGTGTCCCGGCAGGTGGCATATCTGAGCAAAAAGCTGGAGGCGGGTAAGTATTAGGCGTGGTGTCTACGAAGGTGTTTCCAGTTGAGCATCACTGCATTTTTACATTGTTGGCCTCTGCCAGAAAAAGATCTTCAAGTATTTCCATCCGGGTGGCCTGATCACTCTCAATTGCGCAGCGAATACATACCGCGCAGAATTTTCGACAGAGGCCGTCTGCCGGGTTAAACTCACCAAAACAGCCGACGTGGTGGTCAAGGTCCGGTTTGATTGCATGGGCAGTCTTCATCTATTATCCTTAAGGTCTATTAATGCAAGCATCTGGTCATGTATCTTTCCGTTTGTCGCCAGCAGTTGGGGACTATCAACGGTATAGTTGCGGTTGCCGAAATCGGTGATCCGGGCACCTGCTTCCCGGGCGATTAAAAAGCCGGCGGCTGTGTCCCAGGGTTTCAGGTTCTGTTCCCAGAAACCATCAAACCGTCCACACGCCACATAGCAAAGATCCAGAGCGGCGGAGCCAAGCCGGCGGACCCCCTGGGAGGCCGCCAGGCAGCTTGACAGGCGGCTCATGACCTGGTCCATGATATCCCTTGTGTTGTAAGGAAATCCTGTTACCAGGAGGCTGTCGGCGACCTGGGTGGTGTCTGAAACCAGGATGGGTTTTCCGTTCAATTCGGCCCCGGTCCCCTTTGCGGCTGAAAACAATTCCCTGGTGACGGGGTTGAAAACAATACCGCAGATGACCTCATCCTCTCGCAGGCAGGCAATGGATACGGAAAAAAGGCCCAGGGTGTGGGCAAAGTTTGTGGTGCCGTCCAGTGGGTCAATGATCCATTGACAGGCAGACACCCCCTGATTCATGCCGCTCTCTTCGGCCAGGATGCTGTGCTGCGGGAAAGCAGCCTGGATGGTTTCAATGATTGCTTTTTCCGATGCGATGTCCGCATCGGTCACCAGGTCGATGGCCCCCTTTTTGTTAATTTCCGACAGGCGGCCCAATTTGGAGAGCAGGACCTTGGCCCCGCGATGGGCGGCATGGATGCCGACCGCTTTGATTTTTTCTAAATCCATATTGCCCATTACTACCCCGGTTTGGTCCCGGCTGTCAACTCTGCAAACCCGGCCCCGCCAACCGAATGGTTCTGTCCTGTCCGTCAGGGCGGTGCCGGGAGCATTTGCACAACCCGGTCAATCAGGGGTTTCAAACTTGCCCTTTTCCGGGCCGAAACAGCAATGCCGCCCAGGCGCGCGGAGATAGTTTCAAGATCGTCCGGCGCCACTTTGTCCATCTTGTTCAGCACCGGGATGCATGGAATATGAACCAAATGCAAATCAGCTAGAATACTTTCCACGGACCTGATCTGGTCCTTGTAACGCGGGTTGCTGATGTCGACGACGTGCAGCAGTAAATCAGCGCTTTCCAGCTCTTCCAGCGTGGCCCGAAAGGCCACGACCAGATCCTTGGGCAGTTTTCGTATAAAGCCCACCGTGTCGGTGATGATCACTTCCAGATCCCGTGGAAACCGCAGTCGCCGACTGGAGGGATCCAGGGTAGCGAAGAGGCGGTTTTCGGCCAGAACCTTGCTGTGGGTGAGCGTGTTGAGCAGCGTCGATTTACCCGCATTGGTATAACCCACAATCGATATGACCGGCAGGCCCTTCTTTTGCCGGCGGGCCTTTTGCTGAGTACGTTGTTTGCGAACCTGTTTCACCGCTTTTTCAAGCCCGGTAATCCGGTTGCGCACCCGGCGGCGGTTGATTTCCAGTTTGGTTTCACCCGGCCCGCGTCCCCCGATCCCACCGGTTAGTCGCGACATGGCTGTATTTTTTGCCACCAGACGTGGCAGCAGGTATTTTAGCTGGGCCAGCTCAACCTGGAGCTTCCCCTCACGGGAGATGGCCCGCTGGGCAAAAATATCAAGGATCAGCTGGGTGCGGTCCAGGACTTTGATATCCAGTTTTCCGGTTATTGAGCGAATCTGGGAAGGGTTGAGGTCCTGATCAAAGACAATCAGGGTAGCCGCTTTTTGTAGGGCCAGAATTGAAAGGTCCTGGAGTTTGCCAAGGCCTATCAGAAAGCGGGCATCCACTTTTTTGCGCTGCTGTAGGATCGTATCCAGGACGACAATGCCGCAGGTGCGCGCCAGTTCTTTCAACTCGTCCAGACTTTCCAGAGCCTGCCGGCGAGAGCGGGTGGTGACGCTGACCAGCAGTGCCCGTTCCCTTTTGTCCCCGGCCGGAATGTTGCGCCGGGCCTGGGCCATTTCAGTTTCCAGCGCGCGAATCCGTGACCGGCAGTCGATGTCCAACTGGTCCGGTCGCAGGGGTTCTAGCAGATGATAAGGGAGATCCGTGCTGGCACCGGGAAGAATATGGGCTGCATGGACGGGGCCCGGCTGGCCCCCCGGGCCCACCGTGATGGCCGCCATCATATCCAGGCGCAGCAGTGCCAGGTCGGTCAGGTCATCGCGGGTCAGGGTTTCACTGCCAAGGTGGGTGTGGATGCAGCGCAGTCCGAGCAGTCGGCCCGGATCGCTGCGGTATTCCTGCAGGCCGGGAATCATGATTGATTGATGGTCCCCGATTAAAACATGGGTGATGGTCCCCAGCCGGTTGATCAAAAGTGCTGTCTGCCGGCCCGTCTCTTTCGATATCAGGCAAAGATCCCGGGCAAGTTCGGGTGAGACGAGAAAGTCGGGCTGCACCCGGCGCCGGTAGAGATTTTCAAGTTTCCGGGTGTGATTGGATTTAAGCCCGCCGGTATGTCCGTAGATCCGCTTCATGGGTGCCGGTTACATGCCCCCCGCCCGACTGTCAGGGGCCGGGTTTTCAAAACGCGTATAGGAGTTGAGAAATGTCAGTGGTACGGTTCCTACCGGGCCGTTTCTCTGTTTGGCGATGATCAGTTCCGCTTTGCCCCGGTTGGGGTTGTTTTCATCCTTGTTATATACTTCGTCCCGGTAGATAAAGGCGACCACGTCGGCATCCTGCTCAAGGGCTCCGGACTCTCTCAAATCGGACAACTGGGGGCGTTTGTCACTGCGTTCTTCCAGTTTCCGGTTGAGCTGGGAAAGGGCGATCACGGGGAGTTCCAGCTCTTTGGCCAGGGCTTTGAGGGAACGCGAGATGTCTGATATTTCCAAGTCTCTTCGCTCGGTGTTGGTGTGGCCCCGCATCAACTGAAGATAATCTATGAAAATCAGTCCGAGGTCTTTTTCCATTTTCAGGCGCCGGGCTTTGGCCCGGATGGTCATGGCGGTCACATCCGGCGAATCATCGATATACAGGGGCGATTCACTGAGCACGCCGGCCGCATCGGTGATCTTGACCCAGTCATCCCGACTGAAAAAACCGCTGCGCAGCCGTGAAGAGTCAATGCGGGCTTCGGAACACAAAAGGCGCATGGAAAGCTGCTCCTTGGACATCTCCAGGGAGAAAAAAGCTGTTGAAATATTGCCCATCAAAGATGCATTCCGGGCAATGTTAAGTCCCAGGGCCGTTTTGCCCATACTGGGACGGCCAGCAAGAATCAGCAGGTCGGCCGGCTGGAGGCCGGCTGTCATTTTATCCAGGAGGGTGAATCCGGTAGGAACACCGGTTATCAAGGCCTTGTTGCCCTGGCGCTCTTCCAGGGTGTCGATGTTGGTTTCGATTATTTTTCCGAGCGGATAGAAGGCCGGTTTAATTTTATTTTCAGAGATTTCAAAAATTGATGTTTCCGCAAAATCAAGGACTTCATCCACATTGCCACGGTCTTCGAAACATTTTTTAACAATGGCATTGGATTGCTCTATCAAGCGCCTCAAGCAGGCCTTGTCATGAATGATCTTAGCGTAGTTCTCGGCATTGGCTGCGACCGGAACCGAGTCCATCAGGGTCGCCAGGTAGGTCGCTCCGCCAACCGCTTCAAGCTGGTGCTGCTCTTTCAAAAGATTGCTCAAGGTGACCAGGTCAATGGGCTCATTTTTTGAAAACAGTTCGGTGATGGCGCCGAATATTTTTTTGTGCGAGGTCTTATAGAAGTCTTCGGGAGAAAGAATCTCGACAATATCCAGCAAAGTTTCGTTGTCAATCAGGATGGCTGCGAGAATTGAATCTTCCGCTTCAAGGCTCTGAGGAGGCACATGGTAAAGCGCAGGGTCTTGACTGGATTGCTTGGGTCTATCCGGCATTGCTGGCCCTTTGGTTTCCTGTTGGTAAAACATGTTGCGAGGCATTGGCCGCGCGTTTCCGGCAACGTCTCACCGGATTGGAAAGTGCGCGCTCACAGGTTTGCTGTGCGGGCGAACCGGACCGGACCGCCTGCATCAAAAGACAGCCTGCCCGTTGTTCACCGGCCGACAGGGGCGCAGTTAGAGCACCGTCAACACTTCGCCGGTGCCGCAACCGATTGGTGGGACCTGGGTCCGGCCAACAGCGACCCGCTATTTGCCTGGTAAGGGCAGCCTCACTTTTCCGGTTTAAGAACCGGGGTGTTTTGAAGGGCGGGCCCGTACCAGGCAGCCGGCGAGGCAGTTACTCAGGGACAACTTCTATGGAAATCTCCGGCTCAACTTCCTTGTAGACCCGGATTGGCACTTTGAAGGTGCCGATCATTTTGATAGGTTCTTTAAGCAGAATCATGCGCTTTTCAACTTTTATTTCCTGTTTTGAGAGCGCATTGATAATATCGCGGGATGTTATCGAACCGTACAGATGATCACCGTCACTGACCCGAGCGGCAATCGTGCAGCTCACTTCTTCCAGTCTTTTAGCCATTTCCTGGGCCTGTTCTTTCTCCTTGGCGATCTGCAGGTCGAATTTCACCTTTTGCTGGGCCAGTAGTTTCCGGTTTGCATCGTTTGCCGTAACTGCCTTTCCCTGGGGTAAAAGGTAGTTGCGGGCATAACCGGGGGCGACTTCAACTTCGCTGCCGATAATTCCCAGCGATTCTATGGTTTCTTTTAAGATAAGTCTCATTATATCCTCCGTCTCGTGACAGTGTCCTACTGTTTTTCCAGTTTCCTGAAATTCACCCACATGTCAAAAAAACCCAAGCCGATGACCATCAAGGCAAAAACGTGCTGAATGGCGATCAGGCTGTATATAAAGGTCCTCGCAATTCGGGGGAACTTCTTTTTATCAAAAAAATAAGCGACAATGGCAATGCCATGCAGAAAGTAGATCATCATAAAGATCAGGATGCCGTTCAGCCCGATCAATTTCACTCCGGTAACGGGCAGTAGCATGGCGATGCCGCATCCAATAGCAGCCCAGACGAGCTTTTCAGGTGCCGACCACGTCGTCAGGTGCCCAAAGTCCGGGTAAAACAGGGCGAAACTCCTGAATATCGGACGCGCGAAAAGCAGGCTGGTCCAACTGACAAACAGGGTGGAAACCATGACCAGCGAGGGTACCAACCGTACCAGGGCATATTGAATCTGCCCCAGCGAGTCTTCTACCTTGTGGATGGTCTCCGTGGGGATACCCATCTGTTTGTAGAGTGCCAGAGTAATTTCCAGGTTTTTCAGTACGTAAACGGAAATCATCTCAAGCACGGTTGTGCCGCGGGCCTGGCTATAAAAGAACAGCAGGAGAAAACCTGCGCCCATAACCGCTGCACAGGTATACCCAATTGTCTTTTCAATGGTCAGGTTCATCTCAATCAGTTCGCCAAGCATGAACCCGGTCACCAGCAGCCCGATGAAGAAAAATGAATCAAGGGCAAACCCGCCCAGGACCGTCCAGATAACAAACGCCGTCAGAACCGGGACCGCGCTGCCCGGGGTTCTTCCCAACTTTGCGCGGTAAAACAAAATGGGCAGCGGCATCAGGATCGCACTGAAGAAACCGATAATGGGCAGAAAGACAGAAAGGGTAAAGACAAGACTGGTGATGACAACACCCGTTACAATATCTTTTACCACATGCCCTTCCATTGCCTGCGGCACGATTTCAACTCCCCTGGATCATCCGTTGTTAGCGAAAATCACTCGTGCCGACATACGGTAGTAGTGCGATTGTCCGTGCTCTTTTAATTGCATGGGTCAATGTCCGCTGATGTTTCGCGCAGGTACCGGAAATACGCCGCGGTATAATTTTCCCGCGCTCAGTGATAAAGTACCTGAGCTGCTTGGGCGCTTTATAATCAATCGACAGGCTCGAATCGGCACAGAAGCGGCATACTTTCCTGCGGTGAAAAACTCTCTTTTTTCTTCTTTTTTTCTGGGGTGAATATGCCATGGTTTACGCCTCCTCGCTGCTGTCAGTTGCTTTTGTTTCCTCGGTCTTTTCCGGCGCAGGCGTATCTGCGGTATCAGGTTTTGCCGGGGTCTCATCTTCGGTCTCGGGTTTTGCCGGGGCTATCTTAGCAGCGGCTGCTTGCTTGCGCTCGTCCTCCACGGCTTTTTCCTGGGCGAGGTCAGCCAGGATTTTTTCAGGGTCCACATCCTGGTCAAGCAGGACAGTCATGAATTTGAGTACCCGGTCATCAATTCTGAAAAACCGTTCAATTTCACTTACCAGGGCGCCGTTTCCGCAATAATCAACCCGCACGTAAAACCCACGGGATTTCTTCTTGATCTCGTAGGCCAGCTTTTTTGCGCCCCATTCATCAATCAGAATCAAGGTCCCTTCAAACTGCGGGATCAGTTCCGTAACCCGGTTGATAACAGGGGCCCTGGTTTCGTCAGATAGATCAGGGTCAATAATAATAATGGTTTCGTATCTTCGCATTTACCCTCCTTATGGATGTTAAGCCCCAGTTACCCGGAGCAAGGAACAGGCGTTTCTGTGTCCTTAATAAAATCAAGCTTAATAACATCCCCAGTTCTCGCTTGTCAAGCAGTATGTCTATGGCATTTGAAAAATCGTGCTTCGGCTTAGATGCTGAATTAACGTGCTGTAATTGTAAAGAAATAAATCTATTTTTGAAGGCGTGCGGCAAGCGCCCCGACGGGTGGTTCGAAGTCTTCTTGCGCATCGGATTCGGTTTCTATTGATTCATCCATGCAAGGATGTTACTTTTTCCCGACATTCGTCCGGAAAAGGGCAGCTTCAATTCTTACGTCAGTTGGAAAAGGAGTCCGATCATGCGCAGGTGGAAACTGTTGGTAATTTTTATAGCGGTACTCTGGCTGCCGGGCCCCACACCCGTTGCGGCCGGCAGCCAGATGTTGCGGTTTGGCGTGCATGTCAGCGGCATGGGGAAATTGGACCCGCATTTTGCGGCCGGGTCCCAGGATCGGGCCGTGGCGGACATGCTTTTTAACGGGTTGCTGCGCTATCAGCCGGGAAATGCTCCCAAGATCGAACCCGACCTGGCGTTGAGAATCCCCGAGTTTACAATGATCGGCGGACAGCAGGTCTGGACGCTTGAACTGCGCCAGGGCGTCTGGTTCCACCCCGGGCCCCAGACCCCGGCCTATGAGTTGACGGCCGATGACGTGGTCTATTCTCTGCGAAAATCGGCTGATCGGGATTTTTGTGCGTATGCGGGCGAATACGCCGGTATGACCGTCACCAAACTGGGGCCTTACACGGTCCAGATCACCCTTGCCAAACCCCTCTCGCCCATCTTGTTTTTCCCCAAAATCACCAATTATTCCGGTGGATTTATAGTCAGCAAAAGAGCAGTCGAAACAATGGGCTACGCTGGTTTTAAGGCCCATCCCATCGGCACGGGCCCTTTTATGTTCCAGGACCATCAAGTCGGCGTAAAGCTTAAATTGAAGGCCCACGCCCGGTATTTTCGTGGCCAGCCGCGACTGGAAGGTGTTGAACTGCATTTTTTGCCGGACATTAAACAACGCGAGGCTGCTTTCTCAGCCGGCAAACTGGACGTTATCACAGGTTCCGGTGATAAAAAGTGGGTAGCCCGAATTGATAAATCCCCGGATCAGGTGTTTGACACCCACGGCGTGGGTGAGGTATCCACTATTTTTTTCAACACCCGGGTCCGGCCTCTGGATGATGTGCGGGTGCGACAGGCCATGGCCTATACACTGGACCGGGAAGCTTTTGTGGAAACTACTGCCCGAAGTCTGGTCGGCAAGGTTTACTCGCCGGTTCCAGACAACTTTTTGCCGGGGGGGCTATCAAAAAATACGGCGGAAACACTCGATCTGACCTATGCCGCAGACCTGCCCCGGGCTCGCCGGCTGCTCAGTGAAGCCGGGTATCCCGATGGCTTTTCCCTGGAACTGGTTTCATCTGAAAAACGACTCTATCGCCGGCTGTATGAAACCTTGCGGGCTCAGCTTGCCCGCATCGGTATCGTCTGCAATATAGCGGTTAAAAAGCATTCTGAAATGCATAAACTGATTCGTCAAGAACCCCTTCCCATCGTCATATACGTGGCCTGGCGCCCCAACGCGGATGTTTATTTGACCCGGTTTTTCCATTCTGACTCCATTGTGGTCAGCGGTGCACGGCCGGACACCAACTTTTCGCGTTACAGCAATGTTGACATGTTAATTGAGGCGGCCCGCCTGGAGATAAACCCGGACAAACAGATCAGCCTCTGGAACCAGGCCCAGATCAGGATCCTGAATGACATGGTGGCTTACCCTGCGATTTTCACGAAACAAGGATTCCTGCGCCGGCCCTATGTAAACTATGGTCACAGGCTGGTTTCGACCATGGCTTTGTATCCGCAATTTACCGAGCAAACCAGGTTGGACCGGGAGCCGTAGGACCCGCCCGAGGGGTGCAGCGCGTAAAGGATGATCCATGAATATTTATGCCAAAATTCTGACCACAACATTGCCGCTGGTCATTTTCTCCCTTTTGGCGACGGTTGGCACCACTTATTATTTTACCCGGATGGCGCTCACCGACCTGGCTGAAACCTGGCTGGAAACCCGCCTGGCCGAGGCCATGCAAGTAGTCTCTGGCCAGCAGGAGATTCTGAACGCCTACGGTCTGGAGGAGATCCCTGCAAGCATTACCAAAGCCAAAATGGACGCGGGTACCACCATGGCCACAATTGAGGTGGGCACCCATGGGTATATTTTTGCGGTGGATTCAGGAGGGAAGATTGTCCTGCATCCTGACCGGGATCTGATCGGCAGCGACATCAGCAACCAGGCCTGGTTCCAGACAATGCAGTCGGGGCAGGGTCGCCTGGCCTATACCATAGCGGAGGAGCCGTATCTGGCGCGCTATGACTATTTTGGACCCTGGCAATGGTTTGTTATTGCCACCGATCCGGAAGCTGAAGTGTATGGTGTGGCCAATCGCATGAAACCCTACGTAATTTACCTGGGCATCGCCTGCGCCTTTGCCCTGGCCGTGGCCCTGATGTTTTTGACCCGCCGGTTGACAGAACCGCTGCGTTATTTGATGGCCGGGGCCGACCAGATTGGCCGGGGCCATCTGGATACACGCATTGCCCTGCGCACCCAGGATGAATTCAGCCAGTTGGCCGAGGTTTTTAACCGGATGGCAGGGCACTTCCAGGAAACCCTGACCACCTTGCAGCACCGTGAAGAACACTTTCGGGCCATTATTGAAAATGCGTCCGATATCGTGACCATCCTGGATGCCGAGGGCATGTTTTTATACGTAAGCCCTTCCATAGAACGAATCCTGGGATACGACCCGCACAGCCTGGTGGGCAAAAGCAGTTTCGATTACATTCATGCGGATGACCAGCAAAGTCTGGCTGAACGTTTTAGCGAGGGCGTCAAATCCGAATTGCGGGCCACCCCGGCTGAATTTCGGTTTAAGCACCACAACGGGTACTGGTGTTCATTTGAAAGTATCAGTGAGAACCTGCTTGACCATCCGGCTGTGAGGGGTTTTGTTGTGAATGCGCGCGATATCAGCAAACGCAAACTGGCTGAAGCCGCACTGCATAAATCACACCAGGAACTGGAGCAGCGGGTCAAAGAACGCACCGCCGAGCTGAGCCTTTCAAACCGGCGTCTGCGCCAGGAGGCAGAAGAGCGTAAACTGGCCGAAAGCGCCCGGCGAAGCAGTGAGCAGCGGATGCGTGCCATTCTCAGGGCTTCACCCGTGGGCATTGGACTGGTGGTTGATCGGAAGTTGAGCTGGTGCAACGACGAATTGCTGCGCATTGCGGATTATTCCCGAGAAGCTCTGATCGGCAGCAGTACCCGGAAGCTGTATCAGGACGGCAAAGAGTATGCGCGGGTGGGCAAGGCGCTTTACAGCCGCACCTGCAAATCCCAAATAGAGCAGGTGGAGACGCGCCTGGTTCGAGGAGACGGATCACTGTTTGACTGCAGTATTCGGGCCTATCCTCTGAACCCGGAGGAGCCGTCCCATGGACAGATTGTGGCCATAACGGATATCACCGAACGTAAACGCACCCAGAAAATGTTGATGCAGACCGAAAAAATGGTGTCGGTAGGTGGGTTGGCCGCCGGGATGGCGCATGAAATCAACAATCCCCTGGCGGGTATTCTCCAAAACGTCCAGGTCCTGGAAAGGCGCCTGCGGCCGGATCTGCCTGCCAACCGGCGGGTGGCGGCCGAGTGCGGCGTTACGATGGACGCGGTTGAAACATACATCGCCCGCCGGGGATTGTTTGCGACCATTGACACGATTATCGAATCGGGTAAGCGGGCAGCCAAGATTGTGGGAAACATGCTCTCATTCAGCCGGAAGAGTGAATCCCGCTTTGGATACCACCGACTTGATCAACTGCTGGACACAACCGTCGATCTGGCCGAAAATGACTATGATCTGAAAACCCGCTTTGACTTTCGGCAAATAGAGATCGTCCGCGAATACACGGAGAATACCCCACGGGTGCAGTGTGAAGGCAGCAAAATCCAACAGGTCTTCCTGAACATCCTCAGGAACAGCTCACAGGCGATTGCCGAGCGGGACCCGGTAGAGCAGGTTGCACCTCCCCGTTTTATTTTCCGGGTCAGGCCTGCGGGCGAGATGGTCCGGGTTGAAATTGAGGACAACGGCCCCGGTATGGCGGCATCAGTCAGCAGGCGGGTGTTTGAACCTTTTTTTACAACCAAGGATGTCGGTGTGGGGACCGGTTTGGGCCTTTCAGTTTCCTATTTCATCATCACGGAAAATCATGGCGGGTCAATGGAGGTTCGCTCCGCACCGGGCCAGGGGGCCCGATTCATCATTCAATTGCCGGCCGAGAGGACAAGCGCCCCCTGACCAGCGGCGGCAAAAGCCCTGTAAACACTGTATGGAAAAACATCTAAGACAAAAGCTCAAAGCCCACATCCAGGCGGAAATAAAAGCGGTGGCAGACGATATCACCGCTTTTGCCCGGCTTACCCAACCCATTTCTCCCGATAACGCCATTGGTCGGCTGACCCGCATGGAGGCCATCAACAGCAAGAGTATTAATGAAGCCGCCCTGGTAAAGGCCCAAAATACCCTGGCCAAATTGGAGCGGGCCCTGGCCCGGTGTGAGCACCCCGATTTTGGCCGGTGCAGTGAATGCGACGAGCCCATACCCGTGGCCAGGTTGATGATCCTGCCCGAGACCGACCTCTGTGTTCAGTGTGCCGCAAGCCTGCAGGGGTAGTATTATTTGGTATTGCCAATCTGCCTGGGAAGCACAATGTGCCTGGAGATGCGATTGCCGAGCGACAGGGGCAGATACCGCTCATTCCACCCTTTTCATTCGGATTCTATTTCGTCATCAGTATCTTCTCCAGTTTGGGGCTGGTCCAGATTCTCTTCTGATGCAATGGTGTTTTTTTCCAACTTGCGTTGCCTCTTCAACTCTTTTTTTTTCTTCCGGGCCAATTCCTTTTGACGTTTTTGAAATGAATAGTTTGATCTTGCCAAATTGTAACCCCCTTGGTCGCTTTTATAATGTTTACTACAGGAAAAAGGCTTATGATCTGATCTTTTTTGATGCTTAAGGTCTGATGATAGTGAGCTGGGAAGGTAGAAATTTAGACCAAATAAAAGGGCAGTCCCTCAATGTAAGAGGGATTGCCCTTTTTAGTCAGAACACAAGATTAGATCACATTGACATTGGCAGCGGACGGGCCTTTCTGGCCCTGCTCGATGTCAAAGGAAACCTGGTCGCCTTCATTGAGGGATTTAAAGCCGGTGGCATTAATTGCTGAATGATGCACAAATACATCCGGTCCGTCTTCCTGCTCAATAAATCCGAACCCCTTTTGGTCACTAAACCATTTAACAGTTCCATTGGTCATAATAACATCCTCCTTTCATGAAAATTTTCAACGTCGCAAACTAGAGGGTGCCACTTTAACAAATGGATTGTTCCTGCAGAAAGAAACCGTCCCGGGTGTTGAACGGGACTTGATTGAATAGATGTATAGTAGTCTTTATTTGGATAATGGCAAGCTAATTGTTTGTTTTTTTTATAAAAATTTGAGATTTTGCGTATTAAAACGTGCAAATACAAACTGTTACGTGAACCCAGTGAACGACGGTCTGGCAGGGCCGGGATTAAAGTTCCATGCAATTTCCAGGGACGCTGATATTTGCCAGCAGGACTATCGCAAGGTCTGCATACACCTTTTCAAGGATTGCTTCGTCGGACAGGGCAAGAATGGACCGGTCCTTATAGGATTGGGCAGAGATATAAACCGTCATAATAAATGTTTCATCCAATAAGAAAAGGCGCATGAAATATCACCAGAGGCCAGGGGGCTGACGTGTTCCGCTACCTGACTCGCGATAGCGCTTATATCTAATATCAAGAGGATTGATTATCAGCAGACTGTTTTTCAGGCGATATACTCGACATACATGCTATAAAAAGACCCATGGTGATAGATCAAAGTCTGATATTAACCCGGCAATTAAATAGATAAACAT
>CAZWPX010000083.1:0-20701 GCA_964636125.1 uncultured Desulfobacterales bacterium
TACCAATTCTTAGACGTAAGAATCTTACTAATCTTCTCCTCGGTCTTTTTTTCAACCAGGACCATTTTTTTGGCTTTGGCCTTTTTGATCTTCGCGGTCAATGTTTCCAGATCTGCCGGTTTTTCAATAAAATCCATGGCCCCGAGTTTCATGGCTTCGATACCTTTTTCTACGGTGGCCTGGCCGGTAAGCAAAATGATCTGCAGGTCCGGATTTTTCCCTTTTAATACGGAAAGCGCCTCAAGCCCGTCCATCTCGGGCATCATCAAATCCAACACGATCGCATCATAGGTTTCAGTGTCTACCATTTCCAGGGCTTTTTTAGCCGAAGTCGTGGTGGAAACCTCCATTCCGCGGGTCTGCATACGTTCCGCCAGCGTTTCAATGAACTCTTTTTCGTCATCGACGAGTAATACTTTTTCAGACATGCGTCTTCTCCTTTTCAGATCGGTGTCCGCCCGATATTTCAATCCAAACAGGCAGGCAGACAAATTAATTTCTTGCAGGGTCGATTGCACCCGCCCATGGCAGGTACACTTTACCCCAACGTTGCAAAAATCGGAGGGCTTCAGAGCCTATACTGAAAGGGTGAAGCTGTAGTACACTACCGAGAACCCTTGAAAATGCGGGATCTGGAGTCCTCCGGCTTTCCCGCAAGGCTAAAAAACATGGCAAAATTGGCCCAATCCTCTAACAACACCGCCTGTTTAATCCTGAGAGCATCGGATTGTCGCTGTCATTGCCTTTATCTCCTGTTGTTAATCCTTCTTTGGCATGTTTTTTATGAAACTATAGGGTTTCAAAGCCGCTGCTCAGGCCGGGCTTGGCGAAATTTTCCGGGAAAGTGATCACGATCTCGCAGTTTTCCATGTCCGCCACAATACGCGCCCCAAGGGTATCCAGAATGGCCAACTCATCCTGTTTTCTGAAAGCATCAAACGCCGCCGGGGTCAGTCTTTTCAAATTAGAAAACCGCAAACGCCCCTCAGCCTCTAATACTTCAATCAAAAGCGTAATTGTTTTTTCATCCCCGGAAACCTTCATGGCAAAGTCAAGGCTCAGCCACACCAGGTTCTCAAGAAAAAAGGGGGATGTGGTAATTTTCACAGGGTCCGGCGGCAGCGCTGTCTCAATCTTGATCCCATTCATATGCGCGAACCGGTGGGCAAGGTGCGCGACGAACACCACGGTTTCACCCAGGTCGACGCGCTTTTCCGGGTGTTCCACGCTGCGGGAAAAGCGGTTGATCGTCCTGACAATCTCCCTGGCCCTGCCGACCTGATCGATAATCCGGGCTGATACCCGGTATAGCTTGGCATGATCTATGGCCGAACCCTCTTCAGCCATAAGGATCAGGTCACCCAGAAGTCCCGCGTTTTCATTAATGATGGCCAGGGCGTTGTTAATTTCGTGAAAGTTTGATGAAGACATGGCTCCAAAAAAAGCCAGGCCGGTTCTGCCTACAATATCTGGTCTGCAGATCATGACAACGCTCCTTAATGCCCTTTGAGGGCATCTTGCATTCTTTCAACCAACACTTCAATTTTGACAGGTTTGATCAAATAGTATTCATACCCGGCTTCCGCGGAACCGGTATTGTAATCCTGCTGGGAGCCGTGGCCGGTCACGAATATATACTTGAGTCCCGGTGCAATTTTCTGCATTTTTTTCTTCAGTTCCAGCCCGCTGATTTTGGGCAATTTGACATCCAGAACAGCCAGGTCGTAGTGGCTTTCCGCCACCATTTTAAGGGCCTGGTCGCCATTGTCGGCCCATTGGGCATCGATACCCCTGAATCCAAGCCGCTCCGCCAGGGCGATTACCAGTTCTTTCTCATCATCAACCAGAATCACGCGCATGTGTTATCTCCTTGAGGCATGGTCAGGGGCAAAATTATATGGAAGGTCGTCCCCTTTCCCAGTTCGCTTTCAACACTAATCCGGCCGGTCAGTTCCTGAACCAGGCCGTATGTAATGGACAGGCCGAGGCCCGTTCCGCCCTTTTTCTTCTTGGTTGAAAAAAACGGCTCAAAGATCCGTTTAACATTGTTCGGTGAGATACCGATACCGTTGTCGGCGACTTGAATGCTTACAGCGTCAGCACCACTTTTTTGGGCCTGGATTTCCAGGTTGCCGCCATCACGCATGGCCACAAATGCATTGTTCATCAGATTTAGAAATATCTGCTGCAGTTTTCCGCGATCGCTCATTATCTGCGGGATATCATCCGGGACATCTACGGCCACCGTGATGCTGCGGTATTCCGCTTCCTTGTGCAGAAATTCCAGGGTCTCGCAAATGACATCCTGCAAACTGACTTCGCGAATTTGCACATCGTCAATATGGCGTGCAAATCCTAGCAGCCGCTTGGTGATATAGGCACACCGTTCCACCGATGCGATGATGTGATCCATCTGCTGCATGAGACGCTCATCGCCCTTGTATTCTTCCTTATAGGTCAAAAGGTCTTTCGTCAGGCCGGCTTTTTCGTTGATGATGGCCAGCGGATTGTTGATCTCGTGGGCTACGCCGGCCGCCAGCCGTCCAATGGAAGCCATCCGGTTGGTATGTTCCGCCTGGTGCTGAATCATGGCCCGTTCCTGGTCGGCTTTGAAAATCATGTCCACCAGGTAGGTGGCCACCCCGAAAATAACAACCGCCACAATGAAAAAGCTCAGGGCCAGCAGCCAGATGAGTTTGACATGGGTGTCATACCACGCTTTCATCAACTCGGACTTAGGTTGGACAATCATCAGCATAAAGGGCGAACCCGCCACGTCCGCATGCCCTATTATCAGCGGCTCGCCCCGTTTGGTTTCGCTTTCAATCACCCGGATGCCATGCGAAAAATCAGGCAGCGGGAGCTGCAGGGCTGACAGGGCATCCCCATGGTAGCGGGAAGGGGTCTGCAGCACTCCGTCCCGATTGACCACAAAAACATCTGTCCGCGTCCCGATTTCCAATTCCTTTAGAATCCCATGAAAATGCCGGGCATCCAGGTCTGCCCGCAGCGTAAAATATCCGCCGGTTGGTAGACCATGGCCGGCGGAAATACCAAAACGGATCGCCTGCCTGTTATTTTTAAAGGCCTCTGTAATCTGCACCCGGGCATCACCGGCTGTTCGCCTGTGGCTGCCCACTGCGCCCGGGGGCTCATCGGCTGCCCCGATAGATGCGGCTGGTTTGCCCTGGGCGTCATAAACCACCAGGCGGGTAAAATCCGGAAAATTTCTTCTCAAATCGGTCAGGTGCATTTTCAGCTGCACCTGGGTAGAGAGCTCCTGGAACGTATTTTCACGTATCACGTTGTCCAGCGCGTTTTGGCGCTCGTCCAGGTAGAAAGAAATGATGCGGCGGGTATTGGAAACCAGCCGGTCCATACCCAGCAGGGCCTCAGATTCAATGGATTTGCGGGTCAGGTTATAGTCAATGACCCCCATGGTAATCAGGGGTACAAGGGTCACACCGGCGGTCAGCAGCAGGGCAATTTCCCAGATCCTCCGGAAATGAAAATGACTCTTGATCGGGCCCGCCTTAAGATCTTCATCCCAGAAGATGGGTTTCAACTTCGAAAAAAAGGACATACCGTTGCCTTTAATGCCCAGCGGCCAGCATGCGCCGGCCAGCTGCGATGAGTTCGTTATACAAATCACCGGGCTCAAAGAGGTGGTGATTTTTGCCCCTGACAAAACTGTCGACCAGTGAGAACAGGATGATCGCCGTCTTTCTGGGCGGCAGCGCCCCAATGGTCCCGTCTGCCTGTCCCCTGCGAATGGCGTTCTCAAAAAGATCGACATGATTATTGAAAATAACTTCGAGATGTTCCCGGCATTCGGCATTTTCAGCGGCAAGCTGGTAAGGATAGTTGCGGTTGAGCAGCAGAAACCAATCTTCACAAATATCCCCGGCGTACAGGTAAAAGCCCAGCACCCCTTCCACAGCGCTCAACCCGTCGGCAAAAGTCCGGCCGGCCATATAGGAATTGAATTTTTCAATCATGCCGGTTCTGACATTTTCCAGGACCGCCAGGAAAAGCGCTTCTTTGGTCTTAAAGTGATAAAAAATGGTACTGTCTGCGACACCGACCGCCCTCGAAAGCTCAACCATGGCCGCTTCCCGGAAATCCTTGCGGGCAAACAAGCGGGTTGCTTCATCCAATATAAGTTGTTTTTTTGACATCTTAGGATTCACTTACCGAAGCAGTCTCTTAAGGTTTCAATTTACTGACTGAGCACTTAGTCAGTAAGTGTAACAACTCGATTCCCATACGTCAACATAAATCACGTCGTTCCCCGGGTTATCAATCCGGATCTGATTGGATTGAACGCCAAAAAGGAAGTACCGGATCTGGCCCGACCCGGCTGTTTTCAGGAAACCTACCCTTTCAAACCTGGTTATGTTAGAGTGTAAAGGCTTATTATCCAGGATACAAAGATGTCCGCCAAACTATTTAAAGTTGTCTTAACCGGAAAGATTCGCGCCGGTTTCACCCGGCAGCAGGTCCGCGCCAATCTTGAATCCCAGTGGCCGTCCGGGACCCGCCAGCTGGAGCGGCTGTTTGCGGGCCTCCCGGTGACCCTTAAGAAAGGCCTGAACAGGTCCAGGGCCGCACAGGTCCGAGCCTATTTTCGAAGGAGCGGGGCTGAGTGCCGAGTATTGCCGCAGACTGCATCACCGGACGTCCAAGCTTCCGGGGGGGCATCCGCGAAATTCGCCTGCCCGAAATGCGGTCTGTCCCAAAGTCCAACCCAGGAGTGCATCGGCTGCGGCATCTACTTTGCCAGGTATAAAGATTTGCAGGAAAGAAGGGGAGGGGCAGCGCCGGCCTCCAGGGTAAAAGAGGCCGACCCGGCAAATTCCACGATCTGGATTCGTCGGCAGAATATCGCTTTTCTCTCCCTGCTGGTGAGCATGATCCTGTTTATAGCAGCTCTTTTCATGCAAACCCGGCTGCCCGACGCCAATAAAATTCTGCCGTCCCTCTATAAAATGCCCCGCCAGAGTATGTCCCAGGCCCTGGCTTTCGACACCCGTATGGGTGGCCGGAGCTATCATATCACTCCCCTTTTCGATTATGAGCTCTGGGGCCTGGTGGTCAGCTATTACGACAGCACCGGCTGGTGGGACTTTACCCACAAATTTCTATGGCGCGATTTCATCAACATCAAAGACCTTTGTGTGTTATATGGGTTGAATGTCCGTAACGATGCCTACAAGGAGATGGGATTTAAAAGCGGCTCTTACACCTGCCACGCAAAGTTGAAAACCGAACGCGCCCAGCTGCAGTTTTTCAGCCAGTGCCTTTCGAACAATCACCTGCTCAGCGACAACCCCAGGGTACAAAAAGCCGTCATGCGCGCCAAACCGGGTGACCAGATCTACCTCAAGGGATACCTAGTGGGTTACGGGTTCACCGGCCAGCCGCCTACCCGCTTCACCAGCACCACACGCAACGACACCGGCGACGGTGCCTGCGAGTCCATCTATCTCACCGAGTTCAAGATCCTGAGAACCGGCAACCCCCTCTGGCGTTTTGTGTTCAAACTGGCCACCTGGGCCATGGTCGCAGCCATCGTCTTTTTACTCTACACCCAGGTCCGCCTGTATCGCGAAGCATCCGGCCAGGGCGGTACCCTGTCACTTGGGGGCGGCCATTACATGCTCAAAATCATCGGTCAGCTTCTGCTGTTGCTGCTCCTGTTGCTGATGTGGGCCAGAATTCACTGAGTAGTGTCCCTCCATAAACGGCATCTTTCGGCCCAGGGCGGCGTTTTCGCTCTTTTGAAATCCTCGAAATAGCCCGCTATTACTGCGGTTTCAAAAGTGCTCAAGCCTTGCACCACGAAAGGCACTTGCTTCGCGACGCCCTGAACCAAAATCTACCATTTATGGAGGGACACTAAGTAATAAAAAACCGAAATGCAAAGCTCGAAACACGAAACAAATCCAAAATTATAATGCCTAAATGACAGAAACAAACGCTTGCCTGTCGTGATGACAGGTTTTGTGCAGCCCTTTTGTTTCGAATTTCGATATTCGGGCTTCGGATTTATCTTTTTCATTAAATGTTACAGTATTCACCGTAGGTCAGTGCGAGCGCAGCGAGTTCCCTGACAATCAGCAGAATGCCTTCATTTCAGTTCACATCAGACATTTCTATCAGTCTATATGGCATAGCCAATTATCTGCCCCCCCGCGGAGCGGGAGGAATCAGGTGGCCCCCTTGAAGGGGGCTGTCAATCTAATTGGTTTTGACCTGCCCTCCCCTTTGCAACGCGCCGAGCATCGCAGAAGAGGGCGATAAGGAGCTGTGGCTGTTTGAGCGCAGCGAGTTCCACAGATCCCGCCCGCTTCGAGAAGCACAGGGCAGCCCGTAGGGCCGCGTTACACGGGCGTTTTCTTTTGGTTCCGTTTTCTTTCACGCGAAAGAAAATGAACAGAACTTGGTATTATAAGAAATGGTGCCAATTCGGCTATCGGTTAAATTGGACCCGCGGTCTGCACACTGGACCGGTTGAACCTCTCCGGGTCCTACGCCAGAGGCGGAGGGTTTAAATCAAAACTAAGATTGACCCTCAGAGGCTGCGTCAGACTTTGGAATCCCCCCCTTCCCGGGCCTGAAAAGCCGCACATGCGTTTTCAGGGCCTGCAGCGGTTCCCGATCTTTGGCCCGGGCATAGCGGATATCCACATAGAGCGCTGTTATCCGACGAACAGGGACTTCAAGATCCGGGCGCGCCTCAATGACCCGGCGGGCATAATCCACCGGACCCAGAAAAGGCGCCCGGGGTAAACCGGCCCCGGCCAGTCGAAGACAATAAGTCAGATACGCCTGCCGGGCCTCATCCGCCGGACCGGCCGGTCGCCGCCTGAACAGGAATCCAGGAAAAAAGGCGATCCAGGCAAAGTACAGCCCGACGAACCCGGCGGCAACCGCCACCCCCAGGGCGGGGGTCTTCCACCCGGAAGCCTGTAACCCGAGCTTTGCAAAGAAGACGCGCTGTTGGGACCGGGAATAGACAATCACCCACTGGTTCCAGCGATTGTTGGCCATATCCCAGCCAAATTGAATTTGTTTCCAGTATTTTGCCAGGGGCCCGAGATATGCAAACAACTGGACCGAGTTGCGCTCCTCAGGCGCCAGTGCCGCTGCCAGCCCCTGGGCAACCCGTGCCGGCGCCACTTGAGCGGTGGGGTCGACCCGGGTCCAGCCGGTTTCCGGCAGCCAGACCTCAACCCAGACATGGGCATCTGACTGGCGGACAATCAAATAGTCGGCATAAGGATTCATCTCACCCCCCAGATATCCCCCCACAACCCTCGCCGGGACGCCTGCCGCTCGCATTAAAAAAGCAAAAGCCGCCGCGTAGTACTCACAATATCCTTTGCGCGTTTTAAACAGGAAATCGTCGACCATCTCCTCCCCTGTGGCCGGCGCCTGCAAGCTGTAGAAGAAAGCATTCTCTCTGAAGAAGGTTAGCGCCAGATCAACAATCTCAGCGGGATTTTCCGCCGCATCCGCCCACTGCTGCGCCAGGGTTCTGGCCCTAGGATTGGCACCCGGCGGCAGCTGCAGGTTATGCCAGTCCTCCGCATACATGGGCCCTGTATGATAGCGTGTGTAGGAAGTCACTTCATAGCGGAGCAGGGAATGTACCCGGCGCCATGACCGCAGTGTCCGGTCGGCATAGATACGGGTTCCCCGACCGGTTTTAAAAGGTAAATCAAGGGCAAAAAGCCAGCGCTGATGGTGGGGTTCCAGGGTAACGGCATAAGTGATCGGCCTGGCATCGGGCAGGGGGCGCAACGATCGCATCGTACGCCGACCAGGCCCCCAGTTCTGACCATCGAATTTAGTAAACACGATCCCTCGCCAGTAGAGTTGGTCCCTGGGGGGAACTTTGTCCGCAAATTTCACCCGGAAGGCAATGGCGGGATTTTTAACCAGTTCCGACATACTGCCGGGGCTCAACCGGTCGCTGAACCCGGTGGTGCCGGTAGCCCGCGGGGTGCCCCACAGCCCCCCGTGCAGTCGCGGAAAAAACGCAAACAGGACGATGGTCAGGGGCAGTGCCAGGACCAGAATCCGGGCAGCCGTCACCAGACTGGGTGCCAGCCGACCGCCGGTATGATTGATGCGAATAAGCACAGCGGTGGTTAGAAAAACCGAGGCCAGCAGGTAGAGGATCATGCCGAGGGCACTGCTGTAAAACAGACTGGTAATGACCAGGAAGTAGCTGAGGAAAAGGGTCATCATGCGATCGCGGTGGTTCCGGATTTCCAGAGGTTTCAAACCCACCATCAGGGCCAGCAACGCCACCCCGACATCGAGATCAAAAGAAAAGCCGAAGGTAATCACGCCACCGGCGAAACCGCACAGGGTCAGTATTTGACGCGGCCGGTCACCCGGTGTCAACCAGCCTCTTTTCGAGATCCCCCAGGCATACCCCCAGAAACCGAAAACCCAGGCAACAATCCAAAAGGGCAGACGCAGGACATGCGGTACCAGGGCCACCGCCAGGGACGCCAGGATGTACGGCAAATATTGGGTGCCCCGGTCCAGGGACTGCTTGCCGCTCATAGTGTCCCCCCCGTTTCTGCCCGGCTGCTCGCGGGTGCCGGGGCAACCGCAGCAGTGGCCACTGGCCGGACCGCACGACCATCCCCCGGCAGGCCATAAAGGGCCAGGGCTGACAAACAGGTTTTGAGATGATTTTCACCCTGATCCGGGGCGATGCTGCGGGTCGGCAGCCGCAGGCCAAAAAGCACCCTGGAACGGTGGGCCTGCAGAACCAGGGCGCACAACCGGGAGAGTTTCCGTTCAAGATCCGCTTCCTTGAGTGCCTGCCAGTCGAGGGTCATCACCCGGCCCGCACCACCCGCAAATTCCTTGATCAGCAGACCCTGCCCTTTTGAATAGGCTTTCCAGGATATCTGACCCAGATTATCTCCGGGTTGATAAGCCTTCAGACCGGCAAAATCGTCCACCCCGGCCCCATTACCGTTTTCCCCCGCCCCACTGGCCAGTCCCTCGAAAACGGCCGCCGGCGGCCCGGCAATTGGCCGGGGGTAGACCAGGCAGTCCGTACAGGGCTGAAAAATCACCCGCGCCCGGAAAAGCCCGAACGGATAACAGGTTGAAAATTCAAGTGGCCCTGGGACCAGCAGACCGCGCCGTTCGGTTCCCACCGTGATATGGAGAATGGTAACCAGCCCTGCGGCCAAGTCGCTTTCGCGACTGGCCTGGGCCCCAAACAGCGCCTGGGCCGCCAGAGCGGCCCCGCCGTGCTTTCGTACCTGAATCTCGAAATTGGCCCTTTCACCTGCAAAGACCGGTTGGCAACGCAGGCCGGCCAGTTCAATTCCGGCAAGATTGCGGCGTGTATAAAAAACGGAAACAAAGGCCACACTGCCCAGCAGAAAGGTCAACAGGAACCCGAGATTATTGTTGTTATTAATCGAGCCCACGAGCATGGCGGCCAGGATGAGCAGAAAGATCCGGCCGTAGCGTGTGGGCCGGACCTTGACAGGGCTGGCGGTCGGAGATGCTTCGCAGGTGCCGCCCGCAGCACGGTCCCGGTTGTCCGGCGCTGTATTGGAAGGATGGGGTTTCATTGTGCTATCAGATCTTTTAAATCGTCAGAATGCCTTAACTTTAGGTCACTTTAAACTTCAGATCACTTTAGGCACTTTAAGGAACGGGCACCTCCTGAAACAATGCCATCAGGGTTTCGCCGGGAAATTCCACCAGGTTGTCCGCAGATCGCAGCCGGTGGCCCACCACCCAGGGCAGAACCACCTGAAGATCTTCGGGCAGCCCATGGTCCCGGTCGTTTAAAAATGCCCACGCCTTTGCGGCCCGCAGCAGGGCCAACCCGGCCCGGGGGCTGAGCCCCACCGCGAAATGGGGGACTGTCCGGGTGTAATCCAGCAAGTCCTGGGCGTACTCCAACAGGGCGTTTGACAGATGTACCCCGGTAATGGCTTTTTGGATTTTCAGCACGTCTTTTGCATTCAGGCTGGAACGCATCTCCTCGAAAAGGGGGGTTGAATCACCCTGCTGAAGCAGAATTTTTTCCGAAGCCCTGTCCGGATAGCCCAACCGGATTCTCATCAGGAAACGATCCAATTGTGATTCCGGCAATGGGAATGTGCCGGACTGCTCCAACGGATTCTGGGTGGCAATCACAAAAAAAGGGCGCTCCAGCACCCGGGTCTTGCCCTCAATGGTCACCTGGCGCTCTTCCATGGCTTCCAGCAAAGCGCTCTGGGTCTTGGGGGTGGCCCGGTTCACTTCGTCTGTCAGCAGGACCTGGGTAAATACCGGCCCCGGGTGGAATACAAACCGGCCGGTTTTCTGCTCGAACACCGATGTCCCCAGGATATCCCCGGGAAGCATGTCGCTGGTGAACTGGATGCGGCGAAAGTTTAGCCCCAGACACCGGGACAGCACCTTGGCCAGGGTTGTTTTGCCAATGCCGGGCAGATCTTCGATCAGCAGGTGTCCTCCGGCAAAAAGACAGGTCAGGGCGAGCCGGATCTGTTCATCTTTGCCCAGGATGATCTTTCCAATCCGGGCAACAATGGTATCGAACTGTTCCTTCATTATACTACCTTTCTGTGGATTGCTACTGTGGTGAAGGTGTCCTCAAGGAGAGATGGGATACCATTGGATCAAAATCGCGATCATCATAGAGTAGGGGCAATCCTTCCATGATACAAAAGGTCCCAATCAAAACATCGATTGTTTTGCGAACCGTAACACCGGATTTTCGAAGGGTTCGGTAATTTTGAGCGCTTTGAATGGCCACATTATATCCACCGATTTGGCGAAATGGGAGCGTACTGAGCATCTCCCTGGCAATTTCATAATCCTTATTCGATTTGAAACCCTGGAGAACCTCAACAAGGATTAAATCCCCAATGATGACAGGAATATTTGAAAGGTAGCTGTCAAGCAAGTCGGTTTGCCATGTGGAAATGCCGTTGAAATAATTGATCCATACAGATGAATCGACCAAAATCATTGGTCTCTCCGCATTGAATCAAGGTCGCCATTCCATTTTAGTTTGCCACGTAAATTTTTAATCCGTTCTTGTTTTTTCATTTGGACCAAGAGTCTGAGTCCAGTTTCAACAACAGCCTTTTTGGTCTTAAGCTGACTGAGAGTCATAGCTTCATTAATAAGTTTATCATCAATGACAATGTTGGTTCGCATAATATCACCTCCAGCGAATGTGTATATTTCTTACCGTACATACACACTCAATCAATGTCAAGAGTCGGTATTCAATAACCGGCGGTGCGTTTGAAAATGTTTTGTCATTCTGAGTAGCGCAGCGACGAAGAATCCCCAGCAGAGAAAGATACCCTTTGCAGTGTTCACCGTAGGTCAAGGTGCGAGCGAAGCGAGTTCACTGACAATCAGCAGAATACCTCGACTTGGGACCGTTGCAAACTTCAGTTCATTTCTCACATTTCAAATCGTTCGAATTTATTGAAATTCGATCTGCATCTGCTCCAACGGTTTAATGTTGGCCGGACGATTATTCGCGGCCACGTTCACATCGCTGGAAACCGGCGCCCCGACCAGCCCAGGCACATTCCAGTTGGTTAGAATATCCTTGAGCCCATGCACGTCGTCGTAACCGGGGTCCAGCCATGGGCTGTACTTCTCGGGCCTTACGATCACCGGCATCCGGTGGTGAATAGGCATGACCGCGGCACTGGCCCGGGTGGTGATGATCGTGCAAGACCGATAGACCTCGTCTGGCTGCCCTGCAGGCGTCCAGGTTTCCCAGAGGCCGGCAAAGGCAAACGGTGCTTTGTCCGGCAGGGTAAGATAGAACGGCTGCTTTTTCCCGCGGGCGCCTTTCCACTCGTAAAAACCGTCAGCCGGAATCAGGCAGCGGCGCTTTTTAAAAGCTGCCCGAAAGCTCGGCTTGCTATCCACGGTTTCAGCCCGGGCGTTGATGAGCCGGTTTCCGATGGATGTATCTTTGGCCCAGAACGGCACCAGCCCCCAGTGAAACTTGTCCAGCCAGTTTTCGTCCTTGCGTCTGACAATCGCCAGCACTTCCTGGGAGGGTGCTATATTGTAGCTCGCACTGGCCCTGGCTGCAGTCTTATCAATTGGAAAATGTTTTAACAGTTCCTCGACATTTCTATAACCCACGAATCGGCCGCACATACCTTCATCCCTGTGAGAAAAATACGATTGTTGCGGGTACTATAATCACTTTTAAACAACTTGTCAGGGGGATCTTTGAAAGGAGAAAAAAAGATCCTCTGGACCGGGATGTATTAATAGAACTCCTCATCAAAAAATTTGGAGAAATCGATTTTGAGATGCTCAATGTTGACAATGCCCCTTTTTCAGATAGTTTTTGGCTAAAAATGGGGGCAATATGGAAAGGTTTGCAGAGCAGCATCTGACCTACCCCAACCAGGGCAAGGAGAGACCGCAACTTGTCTATTGGCTGCGAGAAGGACGCAATGCTAATGCCGAAGTTGACTACGTGGTCTCCTCAGGCCCCAACATCTTTCCAGTCGAGGTCAAGGCCGGTCGAAGTGGGACATTGCGTTCTCTGCAGCAATTTACTGCCGCCGGTAAAGCATTAAAGTGTGTCAGGTTCGATACGAACCCGCCAGGACGACAACTCGTTACCCATCAAGTCCCGGTTGCAGGTAAAATCCGGAAAGTATCCTTTGAACTGCTCTCTTTACCGTTGTACGCTGTCGGAGAAATAGAACGATTGCTGGAACAAGAACAAAAATGACACCTATGATAAAATCGACATCTCATGTAAACGCAATGAACCCCCTGGCACTCGACCTATGGGCTTTCAGGTTCTCCTCTTGCTCATGATCTTAATCTTAATCTTGATCCGAGAATTTCAAATGAGCAAAAACGCCGCTCTGGGCCAAAGATGCCGTTTATGGACGGGCACTGAGCATCTCCCTGGCAGTTTCATAATCCTTATTCGATTTGAAACCCTGGAGAACCTCTACCAGGATTAAATCCCCTATGATGACAGGTATATTTGATAGATAGCTGTCAAGCAGGTCGGTTTGCCATACGGTTTTAAGAAAGACAGGGCGCTCTGGGTCTTGGGGGTCGCCCGGTTGATCTCATCGGTCAGCAGCACCTGAGGAAAAATCGGGCCCGGGTGGAACACAAATCGTCCGGATTTCTGAACAATTAGCACCGCCTGTGGTGCCAACCGCCTGATAGGTTATGGTTTCACCAAAATGATTTCGCCCTTGCGCACCATTTTCAATTCAGCTCTCGCAACCCACTCAATATAATCGTCATCATCTCGTAACCGTATAATAATTCGCCTGAGCTGCAGGTTTTGGTAGTAGACTCGCCGGTTTTCTATCCGTAAAAGATCTCTGACCGCCCTCTTATTGGACAGGTCCACCAGGCCCCTGTCGCCAAAGACGGTAAATAGGAAATGGCAAATGAAAATGAGTAGACCCACAAATATGGTCAAATAGTGCTTTTCATTCATATCGAGACGCCTTCCGACAACACTTTCACGGCCAGCCAGGTGCGACCGGCCATGTTCTGCATTCCGGAACAAGATGTTCAAAAAATTTTTACCGTTTGCGGTTGCCCTTTTTGTGCTGATCATACTCTTGATCAATTTGCCGGTACACCTCTTTGCGAAAAAGGGCTGGCAGTTCATCCAACTTGAGGATCGCGTCCATGGTTTCCGGGTTATTTTTAATCACTTCTTTTACCCTGGGCGGTGTCCTGCCAATTTTTTTATACAGTTCGTTCACTTCAACCTGGAGGTGTACGGAGTAGAAGCCCAATAGGACACCAAGGTTGTTTGTGGTAATTCGTCTGTCACCATGCTCCCAGTCATGAATCGCGCTATGGGAAATCGCAATGCCTTCTCTACCAAAGAGATTCGCCACGTCCCGATAGGTCAACTCCGCTTCAATACGGAGCTTTCCAAGGGTTATCCGCTCCTCTATCTCCAGTGAGACTTCCGACTCTTTAGGCGTTTTAGATTTTTTTATAGGTGCCATGAGTTGTTCCGTTCCGTATTTTAGAACACGAGACGCTTCATTTGCAAGCCCTATTTTTGATACACGTTCAGGGGAATTTTGTAAATAATTTAGGGAATTAGAATAGCCGCTGCCTATAAATGGCCTAAATTCGTCCGCATAGTACAATTTTACATCCAATTTCGGATAGTTAGTGCCGCCCATAAATGGAAGAATTTCGGGGATTAATATTTGAGTCGGACGTCGAAACCGGTGAAATCGGTATGTAAAAAAACCAGCCGTGCAACCCCGTCAACTTTCACCAATAAGTCGAACGATTATCGACATGCTGGTATTTCTTGACTTCAACTTACAAACCAACTATATTAACCAACATGTCGATAAATAATAGACATGCTGGCAGAAACAGCTTGGGCCTGATTCGAACCCTGCCCGTCCATCCATTCGACTACACCTACTTGATGTGGGTTCTGCGGTCTTACCGTTCACCCCGTGACAAGATCACCCGGTTGATAAAGAATGAAGACATCCTGCAAGTAAAAAGGGGGCTCTATGTCATTTCTCCCAAGTACGGTGTTAATCACGAACCAGGGATAGTCTCAAACCTTTTATACGGTCCCTCCTATGTATCCCTAGAATATGCTCTGTCCTTCTGGGGCCTGATACCGGAAAGGGTCCATGAAATAACCGCCATGACGAACAAGCGGAATAAATATTTCAGGACCCCTCTGGGCGCGTTCTCTTATAAATATATCAACACTGCAAAATTTTCGCCGGGGGTAACCCTGATACAAAGTGAAATACAATCTTCACTTTCCGGAAAGCAAAGCATCTCTTTTTTTATCGCCACCAGGGAAAAGGCGCTTTGCGACAAATTGGCCACCGTCAGGGAAATCACAGCAAAAAACGATATTGCAGACTACCTCAGGTTCGATTTAAGAATAGATCTTGAAGCGATTTCCGGATTGAATATGCACCTTTTGAAAACCATAGGGGCCGTTTACAAAAAAAAGTCAGTGACAGCCCTTGTTAATTGGGCTGCAAAAAAAGTCCAAACATTTTCGGAGAAAATGAACACCAAATAACTGCAGGGTGTTTCTAATAAAGGAGCAACGATGGACCACGGACTCAACGCTCTTCTTCGCGATTACGACCTGACAACCCGTGAGGACTCGGAGAATGCATTGAAAGAGGTCGGGCAGCATTTAGCGCTGCTCGGGCTATGGCGCTCCAAATTTTTTGAGCACGCGGCTTTCTACGGCGGAACGGCATTACGAATATTGCACGGAGCCGGAAGGTTCTCTGAAGATATGGATTTTTCCCTGCTGGAAAAGAGCAACTCATTTGATTTGGGCCCCTATCTAAAAGCGATCAGGACCGAGTTGGAAGCCTTCGGGTTTGAATATACGGTTGAGACCAGAAATAAGCAAACCCAAACGAACATTGAGTCGGCTTTCATTAAAGGCAATACGGTCACCAATCTTCTGACTATCGAGGTCCGCTCAGAGATAGTGGGTAAATTTCACCGGGACCAGAAAATCAAGATCAAATTCGAAGTCGATACAGACCCTCCGCCAAGGGCCACGTATGAAGTCAAAAACGTCCTCGTCCCGATCCCTTTTCAAGTGAAGGTGTTTTCAAAACCGGACCTTTTTGCCGGTAAAATGCACGCCGTTCTCTATAGACAGTGGAAATCCCGGGTCAAGGGGAGGGACTTTTATGATCTCATCTGGTTCCTTGGTCAAAAAATCCCCTGCCACCTCGACCACTTAAAACAGAGAATGATACAGACAGGCCACTGGAGGAGGGAAGATTCTTTGGATCGGGATATGCTGATAGTGCTACTCAATAGAAAATTCCAAGAAATAGATTTCGAAATAATTAAGGCCGATGTCCGGCCCTTTATTAAAGACCACCAGGAATTGGATTTGTGGAGTCAGGCATTCTTTGCTGATATCATTAAGAGGTTTGAGGCTTGCTGACGGGCTAAAACATCGTCGGGGCAAATATCATATAGGGTATTCGCTAATGCCCATCCATCAATCCAAGATTTCAGGATGGCGCTATTGGCGGTTAGCAATTAGCTAAAAGCTAACACCTTCGATCCATGATTTACAATCGTGGATCGACATCAGCTAGTACAGGAATTCAGGCGCTTCATAAAACGATGAACCATACAATTTAAAACCCGAATCCGCATGCTACGCCATGTACATTTGAAGCTGCTTTGGATTTCCCGGACCTGCCGAATTGCCCTTCTGAAAATGGACGAAAACCTATAATATCAACTTGATGAACGCCCTCGCTTGAGCAGTTTTTTAATACTGGCGTGTGATTTTGGGTTCCGGTAGACTGTGATGATCACATTCTCTCGACTGGACGCCAGCACGGTTGTCCCGATGTATTTCTGCAGGCCCGGCTTTTTCGCCTTTCTGACATCCTTCTTCAGCAATGTGGAAAAAACCGCCCCGGTTCGATAGGTTACAGTACCGTAATCAAGGGCCGCGTTGATAGCAGCCATACTGATTTTGCGCTGACTGGCCCGTTGGTCCGCATGCTTGCTTAGAATGGGTAAATATTCCGTTTGATTTTGGAGGTTTACTGAAAAAGCGCTAACCGGATCGCCTGCCGCATTGCCAACTGCGCGAGATTTTTTCGGGTATAGTAACTGCAAAGAATTTGGAGATGACCGATTTACGGAAAATATTATTTGTTAGTCGTCTACCGGCAAACTTCAACGCATGTAGCCGAACCATCGAACAAGCAGTGGCCCAGGATCAATGGAAGGATATCGGCACCCTGAATAAAACCCCGTCGACCCTAAAGCAACCGGCAGCATTTTACCGCACTTTTGAAACCACAGTGAAGATAAATGAAAGAACTTATCGAGCGGTTGTAGTCCATTCAAGTGCTCATGACAAAAGAAGACATAAACGAATTGATCGACGCTTGAAAAAGGAGCGCAAAGAGCTGATGAAAATCTGTAAAGAGGAAATGACTACTGCATATTTTTGTCAGGCCGATGCACAGGTGGCGGAACAAAAGCTCTGTGCATTAGCTCACAATCCAGAATGCTATCGAATTTTGACAACAATTGAAAAGGTTGCCAAATATAAACGTGGACATCCGGCGAAAGGCCGCCCACGAGAAGTTGAGCGCTATGAATATGTTCTCAAGAGCGAGATCAAAGAAAATGCTGAAAAAGTAAAAATCTTACGTTCCGAAGCCGGGTGTTTTGTTTTACTGATGTTCTTGTTATAACAGTCGGGGAAGTTCGCCGTCTTGCCAATCGATTTACAGCAAATCAACTTGCCTACCTTGAAGCACTTAAGGTAAATCCGGATGTGTTCGTAACACCTTGAGACTGTGAATAAATTATTGTAAAGCTATGGAATAGGGTGTGGAAAGTACGTCAGAATGTTTGCCAGGATCCCCTTTGCCAATGAACGGGGCCTTTCCGCCTGCGGGTCAAACGCTAAACCTTTCACTTGCAGGCCTGCGCCCCCCTGGTACAAAATAAAACCGCCACCAACCAGGGAGATAACGCCCAGAATACTATGGAAACTGGCTAATTTTGACAAGAGGAACAACGTCAGAACGATGATGGGTAAATCAGTAATGATGGGGGCCATGGCGACCTTGATCCCCGATTTAACGTCATGCTGGAGTGTTTCCGTTATGACAAGCGCCAGAAGTGGTCCGGGCGCAAACCCCGCTGATACGCCCAGCACAGTTCCAAACATCAAAAGGCTATTTGATTTACTGAATTTTTCCCGCTTGTGGTTAAGCACTATCTGTTTTTTAATTCATTAATACGCTCAACGATAACCTTTTTTTCAACATCATAAAGCCTACCCTTGTATGTATTTAGAACTTTCTCAGAATCTAGCAGTTCCGCCTCCGCTTCCTGCAGGGCTTTTTCCGCAAATTCATGTTCATCCTGGGCGAATTTATACCGGTTCTTATATTCCCGTAGTTCGTCTTCAATTTTCATCAAACGGGTTTCCAGTTGATCGATATTTTCAGCAGAGATTTCACGCTTCAAATTTTCGGCCAGTTCTTGAGATGCATCTTTTGCGACCATGCCAGGTTCCTTTCAACATAACAGTTCTTACAAATAGATTAAAACCCCGAAAGAGTCTCGAAATGGAACTCTAATTGCATCCCATATGCCATTGGGGACGTCAACAAAAAAGCTAATCGGCGATAAATGTGATGCCATTGTCGCTAAGGTTGATATTATGACCACCCGAAACTACTTTCAACAAGTTGGTATCGTTGGTTTCCTTGGCGTCGGCTATCAGAATTTTATAAACTTCCGAAAAATTATCTGCCTTAGCCGCGGCCTGCACCACTTCCCATATGCCTAACTGATCCAGATACTCTCTGGATATAAAAACCTCGGTTACATTATGCTTCTCCAAGGTGAGTGATTGTCTTTTTCTATTCATTAGTGCAAACCAAGTGCTTTTTTATATGTCTCGGCCGAGTATCCGTAAACTTTCTGCCCTTTTATAAGCGCAAACGGTACCCCCCCGGTGCCGCCAAAGGAGTACATCATCGCGGCAGCCCCCCTTTCTTTCTCGATATCAAATTGCTGAAACTCGATATGATTGGAATTTAAAAAAGCAATCGCTTGCTTACAATATTTACACCAGCTGGTGGTGAATATCTTAACCAGGGAAGGAGAGTTTTGCTTTTCAGGTTTATTCCCGCCAACCGCCTTCCTGGAATTTGTGCGGGCATATGGGTTTACTGTTACCTGTGTTTTCACAGAAGCAGGCTTTTGGGTTATGGGCTTATTTTTTGGTGTTTTTATGGTAACCGCCTGCTGCTCGTCTGGAGGGCGGACGTCACTGAAGTGGGTCACGCCATTTTCATCCACCCATTTATAGAGGTCTGCAATGGCCGAATTGGCAGCAAAGAGCATAACGGACATTGTTAGGGCGGCTAAAAGGATTTTCTTCATCAGACCTCCTGTTTGTGAGCAGCGCATTTTTTGTTTCTGCCTCTTTCAATAATCGGCTGAGGCATTCGGAGACCGCATCAATACCACTACCATAGTTTCGGATCACAAAATAAAGATCATACGCGTCTTTATTTTATTTTCACCTCTTTGATGAAATGCCAGGGCTTTAAGCACAATAAAGGCACCAAGCCACCAACGACCACGAGATCATCCAACAAATCCCCGAGTTTTGTGGAGACGTAAAGGCAGGTTTGGCTCACTAACTTTACATTTTTTTTGTGTAATCGTACGCAAATGTGGGTTTTTCAGGCGCTCCTTCTCTAATTTAGTGTCCATCCGCGGGCGTAACTACCCGTAATGCATAAAAAAGCGCATTTTGTCCTGGTGCTTTTCTGTAAGGTGTAGTATATTAGAAGTCTCCAAACACCTAATATTATTACAAAACAGATAAAAGGAGCCAAAACAAAATGCGCAAAAAGAGACAAAAACAAATGCCACTGATGCCTGCTGAAATCGATCACCCCCAAGCCCACGAACTGGAAACTATCAGCCACATCATTAATAGTAGCCCTACCATCTGTGATTGCGTGATGCAAGACCTTTGCAAAGGGTGACCGGCCACAGGTAAAAATGGGGCTCGCGGCATGACAGCCGAACAGGTCTTGCGCGCCGCCATTGTGAAAATGCTTTTTGGTTTTACTTATACGGAGGGTAATCCTGCTGATACCGCTCTGACTGAAACCATGCTCGAACGACAAAAAGGAATCTACGGTCGTTACCCTCTTAAAATCGCCCTGGATGGTGGCTTTGCCTCGAAAGACAATTTAGCCATCCATCCTGACTTAAAAGATCCTTGCCGATTTGATCCTGAAGACAAGTGCTAAGGTCTTCTGTTTGTGTTGGTTTTCGCTGTGTCTGGCTTTCCATGCATCGAACTGGATGCATAAAAGTATCTACTATATTGAAAAATCAACACCTGTTTACTTTATCGAATTGGGTGAGTGTTGACTCCTGGCTTTTATCAAGCATTCAGGCTATCTAACATTATTTACGATAATGGTCTAAAATCATTACTCAGGACTTGTGCTCTCTGCTACTAAAACAACAGGTTTCTGATCAGGTTTTAAACATGTTTTGATAGGGGTCGGGACCAAGTTAGAAATGAATCAGAAGGATTGCCAGAAAATGTTATTCGCAGAAAAGTAAGAGATGAGATTGACAGGGCTCGGCGTCGGAAAGGTTGCCTTGGGAGCGTTGGCCAGATTTCTGAAGACAACGAAGGCTCATGTGCACCAGTTGATATATAGAGTTATGCGTTAAGGGTGTTAGGCAATTTAGAAGCAGTATGCAGGTGGCAACAGATTATATCGATGTAATAACAAGTTAGATTCATATAAAGAGAAAAAATGACATACTTATATTTAGCCATAGCGATTATTGCAGAAGTTGTAGCAACTAGTGCTTTAAAAGCGTCAGAAGAATTTACCAGGTTAGCCCCAAGCACAATTGTAGTTGTAGGGTATGGTGTCGCTTTCTATTTCATGACTCTTGTTCTAAGGGCAATTCCGATAGGTATAACCTACGCTGTTTGGTCTGGTCTTGGCATCGTTTTGGTGACTATCGTTGGCTTTTTCTTATACAAGCAAACGATAGATATTCCGTAAGCGTCTTTTTAACCCCAGTTAGCTGGCGGAGGAAGCAGCGGTTTCCAGAT
>CAZWPX010000084.1:0-18596 GCA_964636125.1 uncultured Desulfobacterales bacterium
TTCCACTGGATAAACCCAACCATTGACATAATGATGTTGGCGGGAAAACAGGTCCAGGCTCTCCTCCTAGAGCTCCCCCCCACAGGCAAACGGGGCCTTACCCCCCCCCCCCCCCCCCATTTTAGAGATGGTCCGAAAGAGAAAGGAGGCTAAAGTGAAAGCAAAACCCTGGCATGGTGAGAAATGGCCCAAAGGTACTCCATTCGAAATATCAGGGTATGACAAACCCGTCTATACCCTTTTGGATGAGTCGGCTGAAAAGTATCATGATAATGTATACACGATATTCAGCGACGCAACGCGCACCTTTGCACAGGTGAAGGACACGGCCGACCGAGTCGCTAATTTCCTGATTTCCAGAGGTATCAAAAAGGGAGACCGGGCAGCTATTTTTCTCCCCAACCTGCCCCATTACCCAGCCATCTTTTTCGGTATCCTGAAAGCGGGGGCTGTTTGTGTCACCTGCAACCCCATCTACACTGCCAACGAACTGAATTATCAATTGGGCGATGCGGGCGCCAAAATAGTTTTCTGCATGGATCACCCTGTGTTCTATCCTACAACAGTAGAAGCGATCAAAGGCACGGATGTGGAGACAGTTGTTGTCTGCAGTGTGAAATCCTACCTGCCCTGGATGAAAGGTTTTCTGGGCGGGCTCCTGGGTAAAATTCCCAAGGCGGACAACTACCAGGCCGGCCATCTTTTTTTCGATGAGGTGGTTGCTGCGGCTAAAACGGATGTGCCGAAAATTGATATTGAACCACTGAAAGAATTGGCGCTGATCATTTATACCGGCGGTACCACCGGCCGGCCCAAAGGAGCCGCCCTTACGCACGCTAATTTTATTCATAATGTGATGGCCCTGGAGGAATACGGCTGGCTCGTTCATGAACCCGGCAGCCCCCCTGAAAAAATTCGCAAGGGCGGGTTCCATACCTACCTTGGTGTACTCCCCTGGTATCACAGCTTCGGTTTGACCGTTGCCATGCTGTCCGCTTGCGCGTCAGGCAGCAAGCTTATCTGCATCCCGGACCCTCGCGCTGGAGATCCGCCGTTCACCGAAGTCTTAAAGCTTGTTCAGAAATACCGGCCCACGCTGATGCCGGCAGTGCCCACGATCTTCGTGGCCTTTACGAACCATGCTCAGCTGGGGCAGTATGACCTGACATCACTCATCGGCTGTTTTTCAGGAGGCGCCCCCCTGCCGCCGGAAGTCTGCAAACAGTTCGAGGAAAAAACCGGATCGGTCATATTCGAGGGTTACGGCCTCAGTGAAACTGCTCCTGTTGCCAGTGCTAATCCGACAAATAGGGAAGATCGTAAAATCGGTTCCATCGGCTTCCCGGTCCCCAGTACCGACATTAAAATCTTAGACATAGAAAGCGGTATCCAGGAACTGGCCCAGGGAGAAGACGGGGAAATCGCCATCTGCGGCCCCCAGGTGATGCAGGGATACTGGAACAAACCAGACGAAAACGAGGCTGTTTTCCGTGAAATCGACGGGAACCGTTTTTTCCTGACCGGTGACATTGGGCATGTTGACGAAGAAGGTTATATCCTCATAACGGACCGCAAAAAAGACATGATCATTGTAGGCGGGTTCAATGTCTATCCCCGGGACGTGGAGGATATTCTCTTCACCCACCCCAAAGTCGCCCTGGCAGCAGTGGTAGGTGTTCCCGATGCCAAAAGCGGGGAAATCGTCAAGGCGTTTATCCAGCTCAAACCGGGAGAAACCGCTACAGAAGAGGAACTCATGGCCTTCTGCAAGGAGAACATGGCCGGGTACAAACGACCCAAGGTCATCGAATTTCGCGAAGAAGTGCCCGTGTCCAATGTAGGCAAAGTACTGCGGCGTGTGCTGCGGGATGAAGAAGCAGGTTGATCAACACATCTTAAGTCAACAAACGGTGTTTGACTTTAATCGAATTAGAATTATGATAGCACCCTCATGAATTCATATCAGAAAGAACAACTTGAATCCCTGCTGCTGATCCGGAAGCAGTTTGCACGCTTTTCAGCTTCTGAAATTGAGCATCTGCAGGTTGAAATTGCGGAGTACCTATCATTTCGATCCAGAATTGACGGCTTCCTTAAGCATCATTTCAAGGATATCTGTACAGAAAAATGCTACGAAAGCCAACTCAGTGCCTGCTGCTCCAAGGATGGTATTATCACGTTTTTTGCAGATGCTGTTATAAATGCCCTGGTATCGAACACTCACGAACTCGACTATCTGGAGAATACCATCCGACGGCCGGATTATGAACATAAGTGTATTTTCCTGTCTAAAAACGGCTGCCTATGGCGGATAAAGCCGATTGTCTGTGAAATGTTTTTGTGTGATGAGGCTGAACGAACGTCTCTCGGCGTTAATCACAACGCATTAAAGCAATGGAACGAATTTAAAGAAATCAAGAAAAACTATACCTGGCCGGATAAACCAGTGCTGTTTGAATATCTGGAAATGGTTTTTATGGAAAAAGGCTGCAAATCTTCCTTAATGTATATTCATTACAGCCCCGGCTTGTTAAGAATTAAAACCATGCGTGACGAAAAGGGAAAGAAGAATACCGGCGAAACGAGCTAGGGCTGGTTGTATTTGCTTTGGAGATCCGGAAGAACAAAGACCTACACATTGACAAAATAACGAATAAATATGTCCGGATGACGGAAACAAGCCTCGCGGGTTTGCCCATCTATTCCATACCCGCAAGTATCTGAGTTCTGCGACTGATTAGTTTTTTTCTTTATAAATAAGCCATTTGGGATAATAGAGGCCCCACTGGATAGCTGATCCTCTGAGGATGAAAATAGCACCGATGGCATACAATCTGTTAAACTCGTGCATGGGGAAGTAATAATACAATATGGTAAATACAACTGCTCCGAGTAATGACGGAGTCGCATAGAATTCTTTACCAAGGAGCAGGGGCATTCTTCCGGTCAGAATATCTCGGAGCATACCGCCTACAATTCCCGTAATAACACCCATTAAAACCGCAACTGGATACGAAAATCCAAGCAGAAGGGTTTTTTCTGTGGCGAGGATGGTAAAAAGGGACAACCCGAAGGCATCAATGAACAGCAATAAATGCAGAACATGTTTCACATATCGAACCAGAAAAAATGTTATAATCGATGCGGATACGGATACCCAAAGGTAAGAAAGATCGGCAACCCAGAAAATCGGGCTGGTATCCAAAATTATGTCACGCAGAGTGCCACCACCAAGAGCGGTAACCACTCCAAGCAGGGTAATGCTGAATATATCCATCCCCCTTTGTCCAGCCGCTATGACACCGGTTGCGGCAAAAGCAGCTATTCCAATTAATCCCAATAGATAGGTCGTCATTTTTAATCCTCGAAATACTTCAATGTATTCCTGTGGTTAAAATTTTCGCCGTCCTTGAACTTGACGAAATTCTTCCATCTATGGATGGACACTAACCAATGATTGTACGGATACAGATATCATCTCATTGGTAATATTATCCAGCAAAAATGCTGATTGTGTCGAAATAAGGATTGCCATCCGTGCCTGGGGGTGACCTGGAAAACGAACTGATGGGCATGCTCCAGCGCACCTGCAAACCGGCGTATCTCGACTTGAGCGGCACCCGGGTGGATTTCAAGCTGACCATGAATGCCCCGAGCGAAAATTGTGCCCCCTTTGATTTAGTTCTGTACCAATGCCAGCAATACTATCACGACGTCGGGAAAATATTATTTTCCAGGGCAAAGGCCTTTGCTTTTTTAATGTAATCGGCCACTGTTTCTTCCGCCATCTTTGCGTTACGCTCCTGGAGGTATTGGTTTCCGGTCAGGACCATGGCCACGTTTCTCTCCAGGGCTTCTTTCTGGATAGAGAAAGAGGCATAGATGAGTCGCCGGACATTGGGCAAAAGCGCGTGGATCACCTGCTCCAGCAGAGGGTTACGGGTTGCTTTTAATGCGGCTACGGCAAAATCGAATAAGGCGGTGTAGTAACCGTACACATCCCCTTCGGCCACGCAGTCCCGGCTTCTTTTGGCGGCTGTATCGATTGTCTCAAGATTTTTGGTCGTGGCATTTTGGACACACTGCCTGGCCATGAGACAAAAAAGGGCCGTCAGGACATCACAGAGTTGGACAATAAAGGTTTCCGACAACTCAGTGACCCGGGCCCCGCGCCTGGGGATCAGTTCCACCAGCCGATTCTTTTCCAGGATGCGGAGCGCCTCCCGGATGGGGCTGCGGCTGACTTTCAGTTCAGCGGCAATCCTGGTTTCCATAATCCGCTCACCCGGACGGATTTCCAGGCGAATTATTTTCTCAGTAATATGATCGGCTATCTGTTCGGACAGATTGGCTATTTTATCCAGGGTCATTTTTGTCCTGCCTTTAAAGAAACGCTTTTATGGCCGTATCCAGCTGGTTGAGGATATCCTGGTCGGGGAACTGGAAAAAACTGCGACCTTCCCGGTCAAACTCACGCAGTCGATCGTTTTCAAAAAGCCCCCCCCAGGTCACCAGACCGGTTTTTGAACCCAGTGAATCGATCTCTTGCTGACCCCGCATTTTGTTGAAGATCACACCGGTTTTTTCAAGGGCGCATTTTTTTTGAGCCACCCGGTGGATGGTTTCCACGATTGTACGGGATTTCAAAGAGGCATCCGACACCAGCAGAAGATGAGTGACCATCTCCATGACCCGTCGGTTGATCTGCTCTATCCCGGCTTCAGCGTCAATAATCACGTAGTCGAAATTTACGGCAATCTCCCGGATAATGTCCTTTAAAAGGGCGTTTACCCGGCAATAACAGCCATCCCCCTCCGGCCGCCCGATAGCCAAAAAGGCGATATTCTCTCTCTCTTCGAGCGCATTGAAAAGCTCATAATCAAGCGACCGGAGCAGCTCTTTTCTATCGGTGGTTGCACCGTCCTCAAGACGGTTGATCAACTCGTTTCTGATATCATCCACCGTTTTTTGAACCGTGATACCCAGTGGAAAGGAGAGCCCCACGGCCGGATCCGCATCAATGGCCAAAATTCTATGGGCGGGATCCTCTGACAGCCTTCTGACAATCAGCGCGCTGATACTTGTTTTGCCCACCCCGCCTTTGCCGCAGACAGCCAGGGTCACCGGTTTTTTCTGTATAGAACCCATCTTTTGATTTTCAATTGCCATGCACGACCCCCGGTTCAGCCTCAACGCCCCTTTTTTTTTCGGCCAGTTCATTCCTCAGTCTGCGAAGCTCACCGGTGTCCTGGCAAAGGTCCTGGTAGTCGCAGTCCGCGCAGTCGTACATCCTCTCATTCACCATTTTGGACATGGCTTGTATGATGCGAGTGGACCGTTTACCCAAATCATACAGCTCGGTGACATCCTCATCTGAAGAGGTGACAAAAATAACTTCCACTGACGCAACATAGTCCAGGGTCTTGCATTCTCTGATCAGCGCACTGCCAAGATGACCAAACGAAAAACCGGCGGTTACGGCCGCGGTGCTGATGCGGTGCCATTCCGCCATATAGTGCGATGCGGATCTGAGCATATGGCCTTTGAGCGCCAGATCGAATTTCTTCAGATAGATCTCCCGGTTGCGAGAGAAGGCATTGGTTTCATCAAACCCTTTCACCCCGGCGATCACAATTTTGCCAAATGGATTCTGCTTTTTTAAAGTTTCGGTCACATCCGGGCCGATAAGGGTGATCTGCTCATCATGGACCAGGGCGTCATCCCCGGTCCAGACGCCAAACGAGACAGACGCCGTTTCCGGGCTGCCGAATTCAACGGCCAGATCCGGCATCAGGATGATGTCCCGGTTCCCGGCACCGGGCCAGGCCGGCCGTTTTTCGGCCTGAAACACCCGGTATCCGCCCGGTTTGCGTTTGGCGCTTTTATACCCGTCTAACGACTTGATAATGTCATTGAAAACTTTCACGCAGGGTTTCCATTGGCCGCAATTAAGGCCGCCCCCAGGGCACCGTTTATCTGGGGATCAATGCCCTCCAGTTGTTTTAACCCGACCCCGAGTCCCTGGGCCAGGGCATCGAACACACCGATATTTTTGGCAACCCCGCCGGTCATGATCACATCTTCTTCAATGAGCAGGCTGCGGACCTGGGCGGCCACCCGTTTGCCCAGCGAACAGTGCAGTGCATTTAAAATATCCGCCACCTCCTTTTCCTCGTTTATCAATGACACCACTTCGGTTTCTGCAAAAATTACGCATTGATTGGAGATGCAGATCTCTTCCTGATAGGCTTGCCCAATGGCCCCCATCTCATCGAGCTCAACCTGCAGGGCCCCGGCCATGATCTCCAGAAAGCGGCCGGTCCCGGCCGCACATTTGTCGTTATAGGAATAACGCATGACCCGGCCGTTCTCGTCGAGTTTGATGGCCTTTGAATCCTGCCCGCCGATATCCACAATCGTTCTGGCCGTGGGAATGTTCCAGAAGGCCCCTCTGGCGTGGCAGACGATTTCAGATTCACAGGTGTGGGCAAAGGGAATCTGCTGCTGCCCGTAGCCGGTTCCTATGATTTTGTGGATATTCTCCAGGCACAGCCCGGCCTGTGACAGGGCGATATCCATGACACTTTTGGCAGAGTCAACCGGATCCAGCCTGGCTGAGATCACCGCAGTTGTAAGGATTGTATTGTTTTCCAGGATCACGGCTTTTGCGGTTCTGGAGCCCACATCACAACCTGCTGTCAGCATGTATCTCCTCCGATTGTTATTACTGGATACCGGATCAAGTCCGGTATGACGGTTTACACATAATTAAACCGATTGTCATGCATGCGTTCCGTTATCCTGTCACTCTGAGCGGAGCGAAGAGTTCCCTGCAATTTAAGGCATAGGCTTCCATGCGAGGGATTCTTCGTCGTTTCACTCCTCAGAATGACAGGATAGATCAATCGGAACATATTTTAGGCAACAGGCACTTCAAACTTATCAGTTTTGCTCTTCTCCAGGGCCAAGAGCGCCGCCCCAACCGCACCGGTCAATTGGGGATCAACCCGTTTTATCCACTTTATGCGGCACCCCAGGATTTTGTTCAGCGCCGTGACCACCCCGTCGTTTTTGGCGACCCCGCCGGTGATGCAGATATCTTTTTCCATTTTGATCGTATTGGCCAGCATGGAAACCCGGTTGGCCATGGCCGTATTGATGCCCGCACAGATATCTGCGACCGGGCGCCTGGCATTAATATGCTTGATGACATCGGCCTGGGCAAAGACCGTGCAGACCGAGGCAAAGGTGACCGGCGCGTCTGATTTTGACGCCACTGTCCCCAGATCAGACACCGCCATATTCATCACCTGGGCCATGACGTCCAGAAAGCGACCGGTACCGGATGCACATTTGTCATTGGTGACGAATTTCTCGAGATTGCCGTGCCGGTCGAGTTTAATGACCTTACAATCCTGGCCGCCGATATCAAAAATGGTCCGGGCGGAAGGTACCAGCCACCTTGCGCCTTTGGCGTGGCATGAGATTTCAGAGACCGCCTGGTCCACAAAGGCGATTTTCTCGCGTCCGTACCCGGTTCCGACGCAGCAGGCGATATCTTTTTGTACAAGTCCGGTCTGCGCAAAAACCGCATCCATAACCTGGGCGGCCGATTCAGCGGGCTTTGGACCGGACCTGATAATGGCCGTGCCCAGGACTCTCCGGTTTTTCATTACGACGGCTTTACTGGTCAGCGAACCCACATCGCATCCGGCGGCAATGGTCATAATAACTCCCTTATCTTATAAAATTCTTCCAGCCGCATCTGGGTTGTTTCCCAGGCTTCCACCCGGCTGTCAAAACTGTCGGCATGGACAATGTGGGTCGGGTACCCAACGCTTTCGAGATCCCGGGCCAGCAGCTTGACGTTTGACCACGTGTTCCGGCAGCCGGGTGTCCCGCAGTAGATACAGCAGTCGGCCTGGTACATTTTGGCCAGGGAGATGGTGTCTTCCAGCCACATGTTGGGGGCGTCATAGGGCCCCCGGATGGTCCGGGTCATGGGCATGCGGGCATTGATATCCGCCATGGAGTCGATCATGGTATCCAGATTGGTGGTATCGATACGATAGCTTGTGCCGGGGACGCCGGTGGTATAGGGCGCCGTTTCCGTAAAGGTTCTGGATAAAATGCTGCCCACATGGGAGATCCCCTTTTTTTCAAACCACTCGATCATGGCGATGCCCAGGCTATAGTTATCGATATAGGCGAGGAAGGACCGGTTCTGCTCAGGGCCGTGCTTAAGGCCGGAACGCCCCTGTTCGGCTTTTTCACGCACAATCGCAACCATCTCCCTCAGCATCTGGGTGTATTTTTTTTTGCCGGAGAAGATATAGCGGCCGGCATATATCATCACGTGGTAGATACCCGGAACCGGATTGGGAACCAGACGCTGCATCTCCTCGAGCGCATTCATCAGCGCATCCTGTTTTTTCTTCTCCTCCAGCACTTCCCTGAGCCGGTCGATGTCAAACCTGCAGCCGGTATTGTCTTCTATGAATTGAATCAAGGCCCGGTAATCTTTATGGTGGTAATCCTGCACCTCTGCAGACGTCAGGTTCGCAGGATAATCCAGCCCGTAATAGGGGATATCCAGGTATTGGGCGGCAAAACTATAGGCATTGGCATTGGTGTCGCAAACCCCGCCCATGTTCAGGGCCACCAGATCAATCTGGGCACCCAGGCCGGCCAGATATGCGCCCATGGCACCTCGTTGCGACGAACAGCCTGTCTCGGAAAAACCGATTTCCGTGCAATAATCCATGAAGTCCGTTGACCCGCGTTTCCAGAGCATGGATGTCAGGGCCGAGCCGATCTCCAGGGTAACCGGCACCAGATTCTCGATCGCATGAAACACAGAGGGGTCAAAGCAGAAGGTGGTCATGACCACTTTTTTGTTGTTTTCCCGGGCATGGACAATGTCGGTGTAGTAATCCCCGAAAAAATCAAGAAAGGTCATGGCCGGCTTGCCCGTGGCCAGCAGCGGCTCCAGCAGGGGCCTGACATAAGGGATATAGTCGAACATGGCCTTGAGCTCACCCGGGGTTGCGTTACACAGGTTTTTGGAAACATTGAACGTCGCCGCAAAAAGCCAGTCGAGATTGTATTCCTTTAATTCAGGTCGCATGGTGTACCTTCTGCAAGTGACTAAAGTGAGCTAAAGTTTGGAGTGATCTTACGGTTTTGGAATGCCAATTGTTCCATAAACGCATCCACCCTCATTTTGAGCCGGCCCCGGTCCACCAGCGGACCGTATTCCCTTTCGATCCTTAAAGAGGGGAGCCCGGTTTTCTCAAGATCCCTTTCAAACAGGCCGTTTTCAGAGCCGTGCAGATCGCAGAACCGGATATTCTGCATGATGACCCCGTCGACTTTCAGGTGTTTTATTCTGTGCATGAGCAGGGCGGTCCTTTCCCGGTACCAGCCCAGCATGCGGGGACACACCGAGCCGGACAGATATTTGGCGGCCAGCGCGGTTACCGGGTCACGGGTTTCGTCTACAAAATCATCTTCAGTCCGGACACCGAAACAGACATTTTCACCGGCAACGACCGCATCGGATTCTTCTATCAAACTGATCAACTCGAAATCATCGCACACACTGCCGCTTAAAAAGAGCCGTTTCCGGTTCACGGCCAGATCCGTTGTCCGGGAGCGGATATCACTGATTAGATCGGAAAGATGGCCGGCATAGCTGTCCCTGGGCATGACCGTGCCGGCGACGATGGCCGTATAGGCTTCGGCCCCGGTCACTTTCAGGCAATCATCCTGCCGTAGTTTCTCAAGCTCCCAAAGCAGGCTGCGGACCTGGTTCTGCTTCCTGACAGCCTGCCGGAGCGCCTTTTTGGAAATGGTGACATTGAACTGTTTTTCAACCGCGGCAATCATCTTTTTAATCTGATTCACATACCAGTCCAGGGCATGGCCGTCGGGTTTATGCGGCACATCCACATAATGCAGCCAGGGGGGCGCAGACCCTTTGATATCCTGCCCCATTTTCCGCCAGCAGTCATCCAGTCGGCGCATGGTATCACATCCGTTGGAGATGACGACTCCGTCCAGGAAGGCATACCGCCCGCTGCCGGCCAGCTGGAGCAGGGCTTTGGGAAAACTGCACACAAAGGGACCGTAGTAAGCATCGGCGATTTCCATGCCGGTGGCATTGATCCCCCGCAGGCGCACCGGCAGTATACCGGCGGCGTAAAACAGCTCTACCGGGGCAAAAGAACAGGTATAGCCGACCACCTTGCCGCCCGTTTCTTTCCATTTTTGAATGGAGGGGATGTCCAGACGGGTGGCCGCCTCCCAGAAAACCTTTTTCATCCGCTTATGTCCTCACTCATAATGAACCGGCGCAGCTGGGTCCGCATCGCGTTGATCTGCTGGCTGTTATCGCCGTTAGCGTTTACCAGGCAGCTGATGACATCCCGGATGACAATCGGCAGCACGGTCTGTAAAACCGGTTGAAACGTCTGGGTGAGATCACGTGAGAGCCAGGTCATTGTTTCCTCAATTTCATAGAGGTCCAATGTGTTTACAAATTCAGTCACAATATGTTTCACGACATCCGGTGACTGCGCCTGCAGGTTGTTGGCCGCCGCGCAGGCCGAATTGATCAACTCGGCAAACTCGTAAGCGTTCCACTCGGATAACCCGGCTGAAATGGCTGCGGCAGCCTCTTTTCCACTCAGGTCCTCGAAAAGATTAATCTTTTGCTGTGCCAGCCTGTTTTTAGTGTTTGTCCTGGCAACGCGATGCTTAAGGGCGAAAGCCGGAAATTCAGGATCTTCGCCGGCCGCAGCATACAGCGATGTCATCAGGGCCTCCTGGCCGTCCACGAGGGCATTGGCTGCCTTAAAAAGCAGTTCGGTGTCCACCTCCTCCAGAGCAGCCCTGGTTTTGCGGGCCAACGCGACTGAGAACTGCGGCGTCCCCCCATCGCCGGTTAACGCACTGCCGGTATGCACCTGGCGGATGAATTCCGCCAGCTTGTTGAGTAACTTCCCCACTGTCTGTGCATCCGTTTCTTTAAAGATCGATATCAGTAAATCGGCCAATATGTCGGCCGGCAGCGCATTAAATCGCTTTAAGAGGTCTTCACCATAAAACAGCAGATGGTTGGATATCCCGGGAATGAAAGACAACATCAGAATCAGTTTGGCAGGATATTCAAACAGGAGATCATTGAATTTTGTGCCCAGGGCCTTTAGATCGCGTTCCGAATTCGCGAACACGCTCTTTAGCGCCCCAAAATCAATCTGGGCGGCGACCTGTTTCAGGATCTGAACCGTCTTGTCTGCAAACAAGGTCGGGTCCTGCCGGTGCAGCCGGTCGAGGGTGCCGGCCAGGGCGGTGAGGATACGGCCGGGCTTATCGGAATCAAAGACGGCCAGGAACTGGTTGAACAACGCCTTTTGCTGTGTTTGATCCGCGTTTTCAATGGAGGCGGCCACCAGGTCTGCCATCTCCAACAGGCGGCTGGTTAAAACCGGCAGCTGATTGCGGAAATAGGCCACCACATCCGGGTGTTGCAGAAGATCGATCAGATCCGGGTGCGCGACCCCCTCCCGTGAATTGACACGCTGTCTTGCAAGGATCCGTCCGGCCTGCCTGGCAAGTTCTGGCCGGATGACACCTTTGCCGCCCCATCCGTGTAGCACGCCCGACAAGAGGGTGTTCAGAAGATTCCTGAATTCAGGCGTCTTCACAGCCTCGGCGGCGAAGCCGGCAAACGACGCATTTTCAAACTCGGGGCCGGACATGGGAAACAATCTCCTTTCTTTCAGCTGATATGTTTGGCCAGTCGTTTGCCTAATGCCAGCAGGGTAAACGTGGGCGGCAGGCCCCAGGCTTCCGGGATGACCGAACAATCGCACACATACAGATTGTCATATTGGGTTTGCAGGTTGGCATCCACCACATCTCCCACCTTGACCGTGCCGCCGGGGTGGGCCGCAACGTACCAGCTTTTGAAAATCCCCCGGGCCCCGGCATTGGACAGGATCTCTTTGGCCCTGCTATACCCCTTGAGGAGTTTTTGCCGATCGCTGTCAAGCAGGTGTTTGCGCACCCCTTCGTTCCAGGTGACCCGCCCGCCCAGGCTATCTTTGGCCTTGATCATGATCTGCAAGGTATTGCCGTGGGAAAACAGCTTGTGCAGTCGGAACACCTGGGCGGCAAACAACATATACGGTATCCGGGGGACGGTCATATCGGTCATCACATACCCTTCTTGCTCCATGTGGACCCCGGCTGCCATGGGGAACTCCCGGCCGCCCTTAAGATTTTTGACCGTGCCCATGACCGTGATGAGGGGATCAAAGAAATAATTGTATCCCGCCCTGTAGATCCCGCTTTTCCTGAGAATCACGGGTGACCCGATCCCCCCGGCCGCCAGGATGATTTTAGGTGCGTACGCCCTGTGAACAGTACCCCGCCGTTTATAGGCCACCCCCACGGCGGTATTCTTTTCAACGATCACCTTGTGAACCCTGGCCCGCGCGATAAAGGCTGCCCCTTTTTTCACGGCCCGGTCGATATAGTGCCGGGCATTCCATTTGGCCCCAAATGGACATCCATAGTTACACCGCCAACACCCCGGCTGGCATTTCTCCTGATAGACAAACTTGGGCAGCTTGTTCCATTGATAACCGAGTTCCCGGGCACTGGCCATGATGCGCGTTGCGCCCGGCCCCACCAGTTCGTCCTTCAGAGGGGCTGTGGGAAGCTCCTCCCGGATTTCGGCTACCTCCGCGGTGATATCCAGTCCATGGGATTTGAGCATTTCCACCGGTGGGTCAAACGCAGAGGCATAATAGAACACGGAACTTCCCCCGGTGGTGATTCCCCGGACCAAGGCCAGGGCGTTATGGGTCATGAGCAGGCTGCGCCCGGGAATGCCGGCGGCAAGGGCTGTCTGCCAGCTTGTCCCGCGAATCTCCCAGTTGTCACCCCGTTCAAGGATCAGGACACGTTTGTTCTGTTCAGAAAGCTCCCTGGCAACGGTTGCCCCTCCGGGACCTGTTCCGACAACGATGGCGTCATAGGCCGCCTGACGGATTGACTCCATTGATTCGCCTCCCAGGATATAAATTGTCGATTGTCGACAATTTATGGTGGCCCCAGCCCCGTGTCAATAAAAAAATCGAGGCCTTCTGCTCAGGGCTCGTGCGAAAACAACTTCCCATTTTGGGCTGCAAGTAATGAAAACCCCCGTCCGCAAAACTGTTGTTTGTTATTTGCTGAAATGTATCTGAATCGGTCGGGCAGGCGTCTTGGGGCGAAGGGCCGAGTGTTCCCGGGCAGCCAACCAGGATTGTTTGCGTGAGAAACGCAATCTTTCTATAGATGATACCGGCTTTGTCTGGTAGACTGACCTGCAACGGCCAAAAAAGTTTCATGCTTAAACACCAATTGAGATGTTGCCGGGAGGAATCAATGAGCAACGCAGAAGCGTTTGACTATGACTATGTTGTCGTCGGATCCGGATTCGGCGGAAGTGTATCGGCCCTGCGCCTGGCCGAAAAAGGCTACAAGGTTGCGGTTTTGGAGAAAGGCAAGCGCTGGGGTACCCGGGACTTTCCGAAAACCAGTTGGAACATACCCAAAAATTTGTGGATCCCGGCGATCGGCTGTTACGGTTATACGATGTTGACTCAGCTAAAACATGTCTTGATCGTGCACGGCGGGGGCGTTGGGGGCGGCAGCCTGGTGTATGCCAACCAATTGCTCATCCCGCCGGATGAGGTGTTTACCCGGCCCGAATGGGGGCCGGGTGATTGGAAAGACAAATTGATGCCCCTGTATGCCAGGGCCAAGAGAATGCTGGGTGCCACCCAGAGCCCCCAGGTCGGTCAGGCGGATAAATGCCTGCGCGAAGTGGGCCTCGAGATGACCGGCAAGGACACCTTCCATAAAAACGATGTGGGGATTTATTTCGGAACCCCGGAAAAAACCGTCCCCGATCCCTATTTTGACGGCCAAGGACCTGACCGAACCGGGTGCACCTTTTGCGGCGCGTGCATGATCGGATGCCCGGTCGGTGCTAAAAACACACTCGATAAAAACTACCTGTACCTGGCCGAAAAACTGGGGGTGGAGATTTTTCCTGAAACCATGGTAACCGGCGTGCGGCCAGGGGCGTCGGGTTACGAAGTCTATGCCCAAAAATCCACCGGGTTTTTACATCCAAAGAAAACCTACCGGGTCAAAGGGGTGGTTTTCAGCGCCAGTGTTCTGGGTACGGTCAAACTGCTCAACCAATGCAAGCAAGACGGCCTGCTGCCGAATATCTCCGACCGGCTGGGCCATTATGTCCGCACCAACTCAGAAGCCCTTTTAGCCGTCAAATCGAGGGATAAAAGTGTCAACTGGAACGACCAGATAGCGATCACGTCCGGCATATACCCCGACGACACGACCCACATCGAGATGGTGCGGTTCAACAAAGGCTCTGATTCTCTTTTCAATCTGCTCACCCTGATGACCGGCGGCGGGGGCAAAATCCCCCGGTTTGTCCGGTACCTCGGGAACATTATCCGGCATCCCCTGCGTTTTCTGGCCCTGTTGTGGCCCCTGGGGCTGGCTGCCCAAACCTCAATCGTCCTGGTCATGCAGACGGATGAAAATTACCTCATACTGGATTACAAACCCCGCTGGTGGCGCTTGGGCGGGCGCAGCCAGAACTCCAAGGTTCCCAAGGGGCGCCGGCGCACCCCGGCCTATATTCCCATTGCCAATGAGGTTGCTGAACGGCTGGCCGAAAAAATGGATGGTGTGCCGCTGAGTACCTTTTCTGAGGCTATCTTCAATTCGCCGGCCACCGCCCACATCCTCGGCGGCTGCTGTATGGGGGAATCTCCCGAGACGGGAGTCGTGGATTTTAAAGGTGAAATGTTCGGTTACCCGAATTTGTTTGTGGCAGACGGATCGGTGGTGCCGGCCAACCTCGGGGTAAATCCAAGCCTGACCATTACAGCCCTGTCCGAATACATCATGGCCCAAATGCCAGAAAAACAGGGTTAAAGAAATTACCTTGACTTTGAAAAATGCAGACCGATGTCTGGGTTTACACTCTGGTTGGAAAACCGCAGTGCTTGAACGAATTGACAAACAGTCCCTAATTATCGATCGGAGGGGTCGTTATGAGCCTGCTGCTCAATCTGATGCGCCTCTATTTTTACTCACGCTATGGTTTTCATCGGATGACCGGCACCGGTGCTTTCAAGAGCTACCACGTGAAATACCTCCGTGGGGATGTGCAACCGCAGTGGAACGCCCTGAAACAAGCCATCTGGAAAGCCCACGTCAAACAGGTTCACGACTCTACATGTTCCGTGGCCAGTGTCGTGTCGTGCATCAATGCGGCCCGGGCTCTTACAGGCGAAACCGCCGTCGTTGTTTCCCAGTCGGATATCCTGGATCGGGTGACCACCGACCACTGGAAGGAACGCATGCGCGACAGCGGTTATCGCGGCAGCCGCGGCCTGCCGCTGCCCCTGTTGGGAAGGGTGGTCAAAGAGAGCTTTAAAGCCTATGGGATCCGGTATAAGGGTGTGGATGTCGTCCAGACACCCCATAATCCATCCCGGCGATCGCATGTGAAAGCAACGCTTAAAAAGCGGCTGCGCAATTTTGACCGCTCTGGCAACGGTTTGATCATCGCCCATTTTGACCAGGGCAGCCTGGTGCCCACCTTGAACATTCCTCATATTTCACCGGTGGGCGCCTACGATGCGGTGGCCGAACGGGTCACCGTGCTGGATGTGGACCCCGGGCAGAGCTTGCCTTATGAAGTCGATTTCGGCACCTTTTACCAGGGGCTCGCCAGCGATTATCATTCTGTACTGGCCGTGTTTGGTTATGGTTGCGGCGGGTATGTGCATATCCGCTTATGGTAACTCACCCCATATTTTATAGGAAACGTTCATGGATCTGAACATGATAAAGATCGGCAACGAGGAGGTTCAGTTATGGGATCGCTCACATTGCCGGCTGCGCCAATTCTGGAAGAAAGGACCATTGGTGCTGGTTTTTCTGAGGCATTTCGGTTGACCGTTCTGCCGCGAGCAGGTGGCGCAGTTGCGCCGTGAAAAAGAGGCCTTTGATCAACTGGGTGTCCGGGTGGTATTTGTCGGACTGGGCAGCGTCGAGGAGACGGCCGCGTTCAAGCAACGCTTCAAGGTTCCCTTCACCATGGTTGCCGACGCAAAAAAACATCTCTACAGGGCTTTTCGTCTCAAGCAGGCTTCGGCCGGGTCGTTGTTCTCCGCCAAGATGATTGTCAAAGGTGTGAATGCTATGGCCCGGGGGCACAGGCTGGGGGTACCCCAGGGAGACGTGCGGCAGCTGCCCGGAGTTTTCATCATCGATACCGGCCGCATCCGCTTCAGTCACCACGCTGCCACCCCGGCCGACCACCCCCGGCCCGCAGCACTTCTCGAAGTGCTGCGCAGCCCGGAACCTTAGAAGTTACGGAAGTGCAAAATCATTGCCGGCAAACTGAACATTCTCCGCAACAGGATTCATCGGGGCAACCGCATGAACACCACCGCATTGCGGGCATTTTCCCACATAGGTTTCCAGGATAAAGGACGCCTTGCATCCTTGACACACGATACCTAAAGCGCCCTGGGCAATGGGTTGGTCCCGCACCATTCCGCCATGGGCATTGTAGACAAATTCAACCAGCTCTTTGCCCTTGGAAAAAGGTCCGCCGGTTCCACCCAACGCATTATTACATCCGCATCCCGTCATGATAAGTCTCCTGTTAGTTTATCTAAATCAGAACATATTTTTAGCAGCACCTATGATGTGGCAAAAACATCATCCTTATAGAAAGTAGCTTAAAGAGTTTGAGCTGGCCAAGATATGACCTATGTCAAAAAATTAAGCCGGTCCGAACATTTCATGACGCCTTTGGTCCAATGAATACCTCAGACTCGAAAAATATCCGGGCTATTGATTTGACAATGATGACCCGGCTCTGGCATACTTTTAAAAAGTTGCACCTCACTCGCTCTCGGCCCACTTCTCCACCAGACCATCCAAATTAATCAGCACTGGTTTTCGAAAAGATTGTTCCTGTCTCGCAGATATTCAGAACCTGAACTGAGCGTTTAATGTTTTTGAAATGCGTTTCAAAAACATGGCACCCGCTGGGATTTCCAATTTCAGCGCATCTACTGCGCCAAATATAAATTCGCACAGGCGGCTATAGCAGCTTGATATTTTCCTTTTCACATCCTTGAGAAAGGAGGTCTGCATGCAGGCAAAAAAAATTCTGGTGCCATATAATTTCACCGGAAACGATCAAAAAGCTCTGGACTTTGTCATTCAACGCTATGGGCAGGACACAAATGTTGAGATAACCCTTTTCCATGCCTATACACCGGTACCCAAGCTTGACGTGAGCGACAAAACAGTTATGACGCGTATCAATAGTAACCTGACCTATCTTTACCAAAAGATATCTGAGCTTGAAATTGAGCTTGATAAGGTCAGAGAAAGGTTGCTGCGGGCCGGGTTTGCCGGTGAAAAGATTCGCGTCGAGTTTAAACCATCAAGGGGCAACCTGTCCCAGGAAATTATTAATCAGGTGAAATCGGGAGGCTTTGCTACCATTGTCATGAATCACAATCCAAGTAAAATGAAGGGATTTTTTACGATGAGCACATCGAAGAAGATCATGAAGTCACTTCCCGGGGTTGGTATTCACATGGTCGTGTAGTCTAACCTAAAACAAGCGGTTCATATTTTCATAATAATCAATTTTGGTCTAAGCGGGTTTGAATCTGCAAAAAAGGGAGGCACTATCACCAATGGATGATAAAAATAAAATCAGTGTAGAGGTTTATGCCCTGTTTATCCAGACAATTACCGAGTCTGAAACCATCGAAGCCATGGCCAACAACCTGGTTCAATTGCTGGTAAGTGCATTGGGCATCAAAGGGGCCGCCATCTATATTCTGAATCCTGAGCTGGAGGAGCTGGAGTTGTTTTCCAGTGTTGGACTAAGCCAGACGTATGTAAATAAGGGGCCGATATTGGTGGACAGAAGCATCCAGTTCGGTGCCAATAGAGAAGCGGTGATTATCAGCGATACAGAGGCCAGCGATGCCCTGCAATATCCGGAAAAAGCACGGGAAGAGGGTGTGCGCGCCATTATTTCATATCCGATCAATATGCGGGGCAAAATTGTCGGATCACTGCGCCTATACCATTACGATGTGTGGGCAATATCTGAAAACGATCAACTATTTATCAAAGCGACAACCCAGAACCTGGGGTTGGCCCTCATGTATTTCAGGGTAGCCAATGCTGTTTTTGATGTGAAAGAGACCGTGAATGATATTCATCCTATATGGCTTTAGCCTGGATATTGCCTGGAACTAATAATTTGGGTTATGCAATGGATGCCTGTCGCACCTGTTTCCCTTTCTTTGCCCGGGGGTATTTCAAATAGGGCACGATGGCCTCGTTCTTGTTACCGCCGGTGCCGTCGTAGGTGATGGATACGATGGGAACCCCTGTTTTCCGTTCTATCCGGCCCGCCATGGCCTCGGTCACCAGGGAAGGACAGCAGAAGGCCGGGATGG
>CAZWPX010000085.1:0-18363 GCA_964636125.1 uncultured Desulfobacterales bacterium
CGACCGCGGTTACCTCTCCCCTTACTTTGTAACCGACTCTGAAAAAATGGTTGTCTCCCTGGAAGACCCCTACATTCTCATCAACGAAAAGAAAATCAGCAACATGAAAGACCTGCTGCCGGTTCTCGAGCAGGTTGCTAAAATGGGCAAACCCCTGCTGATCGTAGCTGAAGACGTAGATGGCGAAGCCCTGGCCACCCTGGTGGTCAACAAACTGCGCGGCACCCTGAACGTGGCCGCTGTCAAGGCTCCGGGTTTCGGCGACCGGCGCAAAGCAATGCTGGAAGATATCGCCATCCTCACCGGCGGCCAGGTGGTTTCTGAAGACCTGGGCATCAAACTCGAGAACCTGACCCTTCAGGACCTCGGCAAAGCCAAACGCATCAGCATCGACAAAGACAACTCCACCATCGTGGACGGCGCCGGCTCCCGCGCGTCTCTGGAAGGCCGCGTCAAGCAGATTCGCGCCCAGATTGACGAGACCTCTTCCGATTACGATCGTGAAAAACTGCAGGAAAGACTGGCCAAACTGATCGGCGGCGTGGCCGTTATCAACGTAGGCGCAGCCACCGAGACCGAGATGAAAGAGAAAAAAGCCCGGGTTGAAGACGCCCTGAACGCCACCCGCGCAGCCGTGGAAGAAGGTATTGTCCCCGGCGGCGGTGTGGCCCTGGTACGCTGCCTTGCAGCCCTTGAAAAAATCAAGATCAAGGCCGACCAGAAGCTGGGTGTCAAGGTCGTCATGCGCGCCATTGAAGAGCCCCTGCGCCAGATCGTCAACAACGCAGGTTTTGAAGGCTCAGTGGTCATCGATAAGGTGAAAAACAGCGAAGGCCCCATGGGCTACAACGCCGACAGCAACAAATACGAAAACCTGATTGAAGCCGGTGTTATCGACCCGACCAAGGTTGTTCGTTTTGCCCTCCAGAATGCGGGCAGTGTTGCTTCCCTGATGCTGACCACCGAAGCCATGGTCGCCGATCTGCCCGAGGAGAAAGAAGCCATGCCGGCTATGCCTCCGGGAGGCGGCATGGGCGGCATGGGCGGCATGGGCGGCATGATGTAAATCACCCCCCCCCTTGCGACCCACAGAATTACCAAAAGCCCCTGTGCTCACGCGCAGGGGCTTTTGTATTGGGGCTCTATGTAATTGCAACCAATCGTTAAAACACCAAGTGCTGTTCATTTTCTTGCGAGGGTGATTTCTGATGCCTACGTTCTGCTACAGACGCATCACTCGGACTGCTTAAGCAACCCTGACGCCTGTTGCAGGTTGACCCGGGCCTCCTGGTATCCGGGATCAATATCCAGTGCTTTCTGAAAATGCCCAACCGCCGCCTCCATTTGGTTTTGCCGGGCCAGGACACTGCCCAGGTTGTTGTGGGCCAGCGCATCTTGCCCCCCGCTCTTATCCACGGCTGTCCGGAACGACCCCGCCGCCGCCGCCAGTTTCCCCTGGTGCGCCAGGGCCACCCCCAGGTTCCGGTGCAGGACCGCGGAACCCGGTGCAAGCTGCACCGCTCTACTCAAATGGGCCTCCGCATTGGCCGCCTCTCCCCGTCTTAACAGAACCAGTCCCAACTGGTGATTAAATTCCATGTTCCTGGGATGACGCCCTACCAAATCGAGATAGCAGGCCACGGCCGCCGCCTGGACCTGCGGGTCCGGATAGGCACTCATCATCCGCAGGTTGTCCCGGGCCAAACGATGATCCGCCCGGCGGCGCAGTACCTGGCATAACCGGGCGGTGCCCTGCTCTATCCGCCCCTGATAGAGTTGGACAACCGCCAGGGCATTGTTCGCGTCCGCATGCTGCGGGTCAACAGCCAGGATGGCGCCAAAATAGTCCCTGGCCCTGGCAAGGTCCGCATCCGGCACCGGTTCACCCTCCGGGATCAGGTCCAGTTGCAGCCTGCCGGGCTCACCGGATGGGTGCCGGGGCTGCCGCTGAAACTGCAGCATACTGATGCGCCCGAGCGCCAGGGAGGCCGCCGGCCTGCCCGGCTCCAGTTCGCGTAATCTGGCAAAGACACGGGCGGCCTCTTCCAACTGCTGCTCTGCATAGAGCAGCCCTCCCAGCCATTCGTAGTGGATGGCTGCTTCAGGCGCCAGCACGATGGCCTGCCGATATTCCCGGATGGCCTCCGCGGCCTGTTGCCTGGCCTGGTACACCACCCCCTGTAAACCATGCAGTTTGGCACTGTGGGGGATGAGCACAAGTCCCTTGCGGATGGCGTTTTCCGCATCGCTATAACGTTTCCGGTTTATGCGGGTGACAGCCTGATGGTAAAGATTGAGGGCTGAATGGGGGAAAACCCGATCTATGCGCCCAAAGAGGCGCTCGGCGTTCACATAATCTTCCTGACGCACATACACGCGGCTCAATGAGCGCATAACCGCACCCCGCCCGGGATTTGCGGCCAGTGCTTTTTGGCCGCAATGCGCCGCGGTACTGTTATCGCCAGATAGAAAGGCCACCAGGTGCTGGCGGTAATAATAATCGGCCCGGGCCCAATGGTAACTGGTCCAGGCCCAGGCACTGAAAAGGATCACGAAGGCAACCGCACCGGATCGGACAGTTTTTTGATTGAGACGTTTCACAGCCGAAGGATCTGCAGGTTGGGCCATTCGGGACAGCCTGAAATACAGGCCCAGGTAGACGGCCAGCAGAAACGGCGGCAGGGCCCGGTTGAAGGGAAAACTGAAGCCGGCATTAATGGCCAGGCCCAGCATGGCCCCCAGGCAGATCAGAAAGTAAGGTCCGTAATCGCTAAATAGCGGGGCCCGAACCACTTGCACCGCGGTTTTCAGGATCAGGAACAGGGCCCAGCCCAGAAAGAGTAGAACCGGCAAGCCCAGTTCGGCCACCATCTGCAGGTAGTCGTTGTGCACCCGCTGGGTGTGCAGATTGAGCCGATGGTAACGTTTGTCCGGTGAGACCGGGTAGTAAACTTGTACATTGCGGATCCCCACACCCACGAGGGGATGTTCCGCGATCATGGACAGGGTGTTTTTCCAGAGAACCAGGCGATGCCGGGTGGAGGCCAGGTCCAGGCTGGCCCCTATTTTTTGAATTGCCAGGGGTTGGGCGCTGCCCGGCGCGGGGCTGGACGATAACGGCCCGAGCTGTGTGAAAAACAGGAAAATGCCCAGAGCGGCGGCAAAGGCCAGGCCGCGATTTTTATCAAGGATTGTTTTCTTATCCGGACTACGCCCCAAAAGCAGCAGCCCCACCCCGATCAGCAGCAGCTCTCCCAGGAGCGCCAGCCAGGCGGCCCGGCTGCGGGCGTAAAACCCGAATACGGCCACAAGGCTCGTTGCCAGTGCGTACAGCCAGGTCCGGCATTTGTCCTGTGAGGTGGCCGCAAACACGAAACAGATGGGAAAGGTCATGACAACAAACTGAGCGGCCATGTTCTTGTTGTTGAACGTGGCCGCGGGGGACACCTGCTGCGGTACCCAGTCAAAACCGACCAGAAATTGCAGGATCCCCAGGACAGAACAGCAAACAGCCGGAATCAGCAACCCCTGCAGGGTTCGTTTAACAGCCTTTAGTTGCCTGTGAATGTTAAGCGCCACAAAGTAGGTCAACACGCAGGCAGCCCAGTGGACCCACTGGCTGAAAGCACCGAACTGGTATCTGGACCAGGTCACGGACAGCAGCGCCCAGGCGGTTAAGAGCAGCAGCGGCAGGGCCAGCGGTCCCCCGTAAAGGGTTCTCTCGCCACCCGGGGGCGGCTTTAAAAGCCATACGACAGGGATCAGGAGGGCGCCGGCCTGGAGCAGCAGGCTGCGGGGAATATTCTCAAAATCATAGAACAGCGTTGTGAAGACAAGGGGGCTCAGAACGACAATTGCCAGAAATAAATAGTAGCCGGGCTCTGCCCTGCCGTCCGCTTCCCGGGGTTGCCTGGACCCGCTGCCGCCGTCCAGTTCAGCCAGGACGTCGGCCAGCGGGAGCTTCAGTTTGGCAGCCATCTCGGAAGGGGTGAATCTGGATGCCTGGCGTTTTATAAACTTACGCTTATTGTTTGAGAGCTTATTTGCCATTGGGCGCTTATTGGACAGGGAATTGGTGAAATTGGCCATCTATGGGCGGGCCTTAAATAACCAGCCCCGAGAATAGGAAAGGCCGAGTAGGATTGTCAAGGTTTAACCAGCCGCGACCAAACCGTTCCATTGTCCGCCGGAAAGCCTCACCAACCTGCCAGGCTGCAAACCCGGCAGTGTAAAGGGTGCCTGGAGTTTTCCAGTGGTGTGGACCGCACCCAGAGAGCGGCGTATCAAGATACCCCTTAGACGCTGGTTTTAAGGTTCGTGCGGCGGTGACGCTTCACCGGAAACAACCCCTTAATCATTGAAACTCTTGACAAAACCTTATGATCCGGAGTATTAGTTTCTGAAATGATCGTTTTTTACATCAACGACCAAACAAATCGGGGCCCATGATGAAGCTGACGACTATTTTAAGATCCACTGAAAAAGGCTTGTCCCCCCGGCGCCATCACGCCTTACGAGGTGTGCTACCGGGCATTCTGGCGACTGTTTTCCTGGCCGCCACCCTTTTTCCGACAGCCGCTGTTTACGGTCAGGGTAATGAAACCGTGGAACTTGAGGCCGGCTTTTACTACACAATTAAAAAAGACGACACCCTGTGGGATCTTTCCCAGCGATTCGCGGACAATCCCTGGCTCTGGCCTGATCTGTGGCAGAAAAACGGGCAAATTGCCAACCCGCACCGCATTTACCCGGGTGAGCGCATCCGTATCTATCACAAGGACTGGATCGAAAGAATCCGCCAGGAACCCGTAGCGAAGGCGCCGGAACCCGAACCGGTCGTGATGGCCAAAGCTCAGGAACCGAAACCAGAACCGGTCACCGATACCATCACCTATGCGGCCATCGACAGTGTCGGATTTATTCGCGAAAAAAAAATCAAGTCGTACGGCACCATCTTCAAGGTTAAGGATGACCAGGCCCTGATCAGCCAGGATGACCTGGCCTATATCCATTTCGGAGAAGGCACCCTGGAGGTAGGATCCAAATACCTCATTTTCAAAGCATTGGACCCGCTGCGCGACAAGCAAACCAAAAAGCTGATCGGAATTCAGCACTACATACTTGGAATTATTAAAATTCTGGGCATTGAAAATGAGTTCGCCCTGGGTGAAATCTACCGCTCATTTGAAGCCATCAAGATCGGGGATCAATTGATGAGCTATGTCCCGGGCAACCCGAAAATCAGCCTGACCGAGAGTGTCAAGGGGCTTAAAGGACGCATCCTCGCAGCTGATGAAGGGGAACAGCTCATTGGGGATAGTATGCTGGTCTTTTTAGACAAAGGCAGCCTGCATGGTGTTGCCCGGGGCCAGCGCTACCTGATTTACCGGGAGCTCCCGCCCTACAAGAGCAGTTCAGAAAGTAAAAAACCCCTCACCCTGCCACCCATAGATTTCGGAAGCCTGCTGGTGCTGCATGTGGAAGACACCACCGCAACTGCGCTGATCCTGTCAACGCATACAAATATCAAGCCCGGAGACGCGTTTCGCGCACCCCATTGAAAGCCTCGACTTTAAATGTAAAACGGCGCTGCCCCTACAGGTGCAACGCCGTTTCAGCTTTTACCTGAGAAAAACTATTCGCGGCAGGATGCCGGACTCCCTTGTTGAAAACGCATGAAGCGCCCAGTGCCAAGGCAACGGGGGCAAAGCTGTAGCTCACACTACCGCAAGCCCCCGTTAACGCCGGAAATGGGCGCTTCAATAAACCCACGATTTGAACGCGCGTGAAGGGCCCAGTGCCAAGGCGACGGGGGTGAAGCTGTAGCACTTTACCGCGATCCCCCGTTAACGCCGGCAATGGGCGCTTCACGCGCGTTCAAACGTTTTCCCAGGTTACCCGCAGCACATCCTGGTAAGTGGTAATCCCCCCCATAAGTTTTTCAAGGGCACTTTCACGCAGGGTTGTCATCCCCTCTTTGATAGCCTGATTACGGATCAGTTTTATGTCGGTCGTGGCCGTGGTCAACTGGCGCAGGGGTTCGGTGTACGGAATAATTTCGTATATGCCGGTGCGGCCGCGGTACCCGGTATTCCGGCAGCGCGGACAACCGGCACCCTGGTGCAGTTCAAGGTCGTGATCTGTGCCCACTTCCAAACCCAGGGACCTGAGTTTGCTGCCTTTTATTGTAAAAGGCTCCATACAGTAGCTGCAGATGGTCCGCACCAGCCGCTGGGCTTGAATCCCGGCCAGGGTTGCCTGGAGCAGAAACGACGGCACCCCCAGGTCAAGCAGCCGGGTTATGGCCGTAGGGGCATCATTGGTATGCAGGGTGGAAAGCACCATGTGCCCGGTCAGGGCAGCCTGGATAGCATTCTGGGCCGTCTCCAGGTCACGCATCTCGCCCACCATGATAATATCGGGGTCCTGGCGTAGAATCGTACGCAGGATAGTGCCGAATGTGACGCCAGCAGATTCCATAATCCCGATCTGGTTAAAGTCTTCGTGTACCATTTCAATGGGATCTTCCACCGTGATTACATTGTTTTGCGGGGTCGACAACTGGCGCAAGGTGGAATAAAGCGTGGTGGATTTACCGCTTCCCGTGGGGCCGCATATCAGGGCCATCCCATGGGGCAGATTGATGAAACGGTGGTAGCGCTCCTTGTCGTGTTCCGTAAAGCCCAGTCCGGTCAGGTCCTGGAACAGCACCTCGGGGTCCATGACCCGCATGACCACTTTCTCACCGAAAGCGGTGGGTACAATGGAAATCCGGATTTCGATTTCCGCATCGCCCCGGTCGGTTTTAATCCGCCCGTCCTGGGGCTTGCGCTTTTCCGCCATATTGAGCCGGCTGAGCGCCTTGATCCGGGTGACCATGGCATTATGTACCTTGCGCGGCACTTTGTAAACCGTGTGCAAGACACCGTCGATGCGCATACGCACCCGGGTTTCTTCGCGCTTGGGTTCAATGTGGATGTCACTGGCCCGCTGGTCGAACGCATACAAAAGAACATGGTTGACCGCGTTGACAATGTGCTGGTCATTAGAGGTCAGGTCCGCGTCCGACTTAATTTTAACGTATTGCTCCAGGTTTCCCAGATCAAGCCCCGTAGAACTGAAAAGGTCTTCCGCGGCAGCAATGGAACGTTTGAAACCAAAAAACTCATCAATCAGCTTTAAAATGTCGCCTTTGGAGCTGACCACGATGTCAATCTGCATATTGGTGACCCGGGTGATGTCTTCCATAACCTCCTGGTTGAAAGGATCGGGTGTGGCCACCGTTAGGGTCTTATCCTGAATGTGAATCGGCAGTACCAGGTGCTTTAAGGCAAAATTACGGGGAATGGTTGTGGTGACAAGGTTCAGGTTGAGCTTCAGGGGGTCGATCTTCTTGTACCCATACCCCCATTTGGCAGCCATGGTCTGGTAGATAACATCTTCGTCCAGCACCCGGGTTTCATGGTCTGCCCGCACCAGGTCCATGGAAACAATCACATCGATGCTGGTGATCGGGTTGACGATTTCACGGGTGCGGTCACCGCCCTTCTGTTTGGCACGCTGTGCTTCCAGTTTTTTCCGGATCCGATCTTCCTGGCTGATGACCGTCTGGGCCTGCCCCCGTTTGAGCAGGCCTTTTTTCAACAGGCTCTGGCAGATGGCTTTAACGGCAATTGGATCGTTTTTTTCGGCGGGCATCCTCAATTGAGTTTAATCCTGTAGTAAAAATCGCGTTGTGGCCCTTGCTCTGGCAGGTTTTTGAGAAAGCGCCGGGACGGCCGTCAGGGTTTATTTCTTCTCTTTCTGTTTCTGTTTCTGTTCGTACGCCTTTACGGCCCCCTCGTATGCCTTCCTGCGGGCCTGGTAATCTTTGGCATTCCGGTTGTACTCAGCAACCAGGGCCTGGTGCTTTTTATGGTCTTCGGCTGTTTTGATCTTCTTTTTCTCAGTTTCCAGTTTCTCTTTTTGCACCATCATCTTTTTGTGCAAGTCCGCCAGTTCTGTTCTCTTCTGTTCAAGGGCCTCATAGCTTGCGATGCTCTGGTACTGGTTGCGGATCTTTTCCGCTTTTTCTTTTTCAGCCGCAGCCTGGGCCTCGGCTTCCTTTGCAGAAGCCTCACGGGCCTGCTTCTCCTGGCGTTCCTCATCACTGAGATAATCGTCCGCGTCCTTAACCTTTTCGGTTTGCGTACGCTGCTCAAATGGTACGCTGGTGGTCAGGGAGTCGCTGTAATGCCATACACCGTTTTTATCCTTGTACTTGTACCACTCGGCCGAACAGATCAAAGGGGAAAACAGCCAGAGGCCCATAACTATCCAGATGTATCGTTGCATGTTGAATCCTCCGCGATTGTGAGTCATCTGTTTATCCCTGCAGCCGAGACCGGCCGCAGGGCTTGTTTTTTACAGGGTCCAGCTGGCTTGACAGCCCCTTGGGTCTGATTTTAACGAGCCTTCTCTTATTTTATCTTGGCGCTGAGAGCGCCGGCGCTTTGTTGATACTTATACCGGCGTTTTTCGAATTTTGCAATCCTGCGGTTAAGGTCGGCAACAAGTTTCAGGTGCCGATCAACTTCCGCGGGGGTTTGTAACTGCTGAAACTGGTTGGCCAGCGCCATTTTTTCATTCATCAATGACTTATAGGATTGCTCAAGGAGGTCCTTTTCCTGGATTAAGCGCTGGGACGGAGTCAGGTTTTTGTTGCTGGCAGGCCGGATCGATCCGGATCTATCCGCCTTGCGCCGGGAACTGTGCTTTTTTTTCGGGTTAGGTTTTACGGCCGGCGTTTCCTGGTACCGTTTTATTTTCGAGCGCTGGTCTGCAGGGACTTCGCCCAGATTATCGGTAAAGTGCAGGACCCCGTTCTTGTCCCGGTATTTGTAAAATTCAGCCGATGCATATGCAACCGTAAACAGCCCGAGGATCACAACAAGCAGGAAGCGGGAAAGCATTGGGTTTCTCCTTCAGACCCTGTTTGAACCTGGAAAGACCGGTATTAATTTTGAGAATGTCGACGGCAGTTATTCTGCTATCCACATGGTGGCCACTTCAGCCTTTTCGTTGACAATATACCCGACGTAGGTGCCCGGCTGGAATTCACTCAAGAAAATGGGAGTGCCATTGTAGCGTCGAGTGTAACGGGCGTTGGGCGCCAGTCGTTTGGTAGCGTCACTGATCACCACGATGCCCTTGTCGCTGTCGACCCGTTCGATAAACCCGCGGCGTTCCCCGGGAATCCCCGGTTTTTTGTTCAGCCAATCGCTCGATCCTTCTGACAGCGGCGTAATCGATGGCACATCCATGCTGTCCGCGCCGTATCCTGAACCGATGGCCAGCAGCACCACCAGCACTGCAACCGGCAGTGAGCGGCATACTTTCAGTGGGATTGCTAATCTGTTTTTCATTTTTTGCTCCTTGCGGGATCTTTCCGGTTCACCGGACGGGGCGGCGGATACCCTCCGGGTCCGGTGGGCCGGAATTAATCCTCTATCATGCGCCAGTAGAACATCCCCTTCTCTTCACCCTCTTCGATCAGGTTGATAATGCCGCCGGCGGCTGTGCTCATGAGTTTCAATTCGGTCTCGTCCATGGCCAGGATGGTCGGCGTGTACACCATGGTCGGGTACCAGATGGCCGTAGGTGCGACGAATATCCATTCCTGGTTGTCAGGATCGTTGGGATCGCCCGTTGGGTCATAGTCGGGGTTCTTGATCTTGATGAGGTCTTTCTCATCAATGACATTGTCCGCGTTAATATCCAGCTGGGCCTTGCTCACCCTGCCGCCGGTGCAGGCGTCCACTTCATGCAGGAAGGATTCGCCACCGGCCGAGCAGGGAGACGTGTTGGGCAGGCTCGATATGATAATGGCCTTGTTGGACCGCAGGATCACATCGCGCACAGACCGCTCTTTGCGCTCGGGCAGGTCAAAATACCAGCCCACGTTGCCGGCCGCGGCATTGGACGGATCCACATCGGTGCCGACGCCGTCCAGATCCGGCGTAACCGCATAAGCGATGGGGTTGTCTGTCAGGACCCGCAGCCGGTTGCCGCTCACCACCACCTCGGTCAGGACCTCCTGCTTGAGCAGGGTGGAGAAACTCGAGAGATTGCTGAGTTTTGACGCGGCCCCGCGTTCAAAGGAGCCCAGGTATTCATCGTTATCCGCATCGTCGCCGTAGTCCCAGATCCCGTAGAGGGTTTGGGTGAGCCGGTTGCTGAAATCCAGAGCCCCCAGATATTTCCCGGTACCGAAGACCACAAAATAGCCGGGCATGGTCGGATCGCAGGGCAGCATGATATCTGCCATCCCGGTAATGGGCTGCGCATTCCCGCTGGCGTCCTTGGCCTGGAACACCGGTTTGGGCATGCCGGCGGACGTTTTATAGGCCACATCCCAATCAGCGATATTGCTGCTGGTCAGGTCAAACTTCCACATGTTGCCGTTCAGGTCACCGGCATAGGCGTAGTCCACCTTGGCATCCGCGTCCACGTCAATCAACTGGGGTGTCGACAGTCCGTTGCAGCTGCCGTTGGCCGTGGTGCCGTCGCCATTGATGCCGTGCTCGGTGTCAATCTTTTTGAGCAGGGTACCGGTGGCCGCATCCAGGATGTAGAGAACCGCATTGCGGGACGGGCTGTTGTACCCGTTGCCGAAGACCACCACGTATCCGATCTGGGAATTAATCAGGAAGCCGCGGCTGTAGGAGTAACCCATATCCGGATCAGGCGTAACCCAGCCGGCACCCGTGGTAAAAACACCGTTACCGGTACTGTTGCTGCCGTCGTCCAGCTGCAGGCTGAACTCTGTGGCAGTTACATTGTCAATCTTCCAGACCCCGTTGGCCGCCGAGTTGCCTTCAACCCCCCAGATGTTGATAAAATCACCGGCACTGAGGCCGTGGTTGGTGGTCGTGGTCACCACGATGGGGGTGGCATTGGTGGCGTCTGAGATGGCGATGTCGCTGCTCGGGTATTCCCACTTGACATGGTTGGCCAGCACTGTCTCACTGGTGAAGTTGTCCGGATCAGTCACATCCAGGGCATAATAGCCCCGGCCGCCTTTGCCCAGGCCGCCCACCAGGTAGGTTTTGGCTTCCAGTTCACCCAGTTCGTCGACCGTGCCGTCGCCGTCATTATCAACCCCGTCACCGCTGCCGCTGATGGTCACCGCCACCGACAGACTTTTCACGTAAGGTGACAAGTCCACATAGTACCGGTGGTCGTACCCCACCCGCGTGAGTTCCTTGAGGTTGTCAACCACCAGCCGGGGAACGTAGGCGAACTTCTCCGTGCCGTCGGCAGCGTTAAAGGCGTGCAGCATGCCGTCATTGCCGCCGGCGTAGAGAACTTCCTTCCTCACCCCGCCGTGGATGTAACTCTGGTAAACCGGCGAGGAGTGCACGATGTCACCAAGCTTCGAACTGCGGATGGTAATCCCGTCAGGCAGGGTCACAGTCCGGTTGCGGTAAGAACCGGTGCCGTTTCTGACTTCCATGGAGTCGTCCCCGCGCAGGTAATTGACCATCTCGGCCGCCTTGGCATCGTCCGGGTCAATCCGGTCAAACAGGGCGTCATCAGCCGTAGTGTACCTGAAGGGGATACCGCTGGTGCCGTTGAAGGTGGCGATAATCCGGCCGGTATCATAATTCTGACTGTGAAGTTCTTCCTCGGCAGACCAGAGTGGGTTATCGCGTTCAACCTCGCCCGTGGCCAGGTCGATTTCGTAGGCCTTCACATCTCCGGTCCAGCCGTCGGTGGAGTAGATGGACTGGTACACCACCGAACCGGTGTCCAGCTCCTCGCCGTTGATGGTAACCGCCGAGCCCGAACCGATGCGGGAGATCACGTCCCGGATCACCTCTTTGATTTTTTCCACCAGTTCCATCGGGTTCTTGGCCGACAGGTACTGGCCGCGGCCGTTGATCGCCGCATGGTACACATCGTCAATTCTGTCCTCATCAGAGCCTGATATTGGGTCGGTCCAGGTCGGATAGACCCGCAGGTCCGGATCAAGGTTGTACAGGTCGTAGTCCTCCGGGTTCAAGTTACCGTAGACCCCAAAGGTCACGGAGTAGGTCACCATGTGCTGCCAGGTGGCCTTGTCGTAGAAGTTCGTGGGCACCTCGTCTGCAATGGCCGTCGCCAGGTCGTTTTCATACCACGTCATGGCCACGTCGGCCAGGGTGCCGGCGTTGGCGTCTGCGTACGGCGCGCCGTTGTCGCCGTCCTGGTTCTTGCCCGAGGTAACCATGCCGGAAGGCACAAGGGTAGCACCGCCGTTCCAGGAGCCGTCCGTGAACATCAGGGCAAAGTTCTGCTGGCAGGCGCCGCCGGAGTCCGTGGAGAGCGGTGACGTTTTCAGGGAGGCTTCCAGGCTGCCCGTGGTTGCGGTGGTATGGAAATAGAGCCCCACCTTGTTGAGACCGTCGCGCAGCGGGGTGGACGCCGGGCTTCGCACCAGCCTGAAATTTTTCAGCGCATTGAGGATCGTGTCGGTATTGTCCGTTTTGCCGGCCACCTTCATGGGCAGTACCGGCTGGACGCCGTTACCGTTGATGGTCCGGTACCCGAGGTTGACGCCCTGGAACTCGGGCAGCACCAGGGTCAGAGCCGCCACGGTGGTCAGCCAGCGTTTGCGGTAGAAGGAAAACCAGTTGGCAAAATTCTGCAGATCAGTGCCCCAGGATTGGGATTTGAGAGCGGCCGGCACACTCGCCTCAGCCACCAGGACCAGCTCGCCGTCCTCCACTATATCGTCGCCATCGTCCACGTAAAGGTAAAACTCCCGGGCATCGAAGGCGTTGTTGCTGTCGGTATCAGCAAAATTGACCAGGTACTGGTCCTCACCGGCATCCAGTACACCGTCACTGTCCGCATCGTTGAAGGTATGGTAGTGGGCGTTGGTAATATTGGCTGTACCGGTCGCCGCGCCAGCCCCGCCGCCGGTCTCGAACTTGATGGCGTCGGCGGCCGTGTAATCACCAGTGCTCTTGTTCTTGATCCGCTCTATGAATACATCGATGGAGGTCCCGGCGGTAAGATTAACTCCGGTCCAGACGGTCTTCCAACCCCCCGTGTCCTGGTTAATTTCTGTATTGCCGCCACCCGGCAGTTCGCTGTTCGAGTACACGGCCTTGGTGTCGTAACTATAGCTGCTGGTCGTGTAAGCAGAAATGTCGTACGCGCCGGACTGTGTCGGCGTAAAGGTGTACTTGATCTTGGCGCTTGCATTACCGGAAGCATAGTTATCGTCCCCATTATAGGCATCAGTCGAACTCGGGTCGTGGCCCCACGTTCCGGAAACAACTGTGCCGGCGATGGCGATGTCCGGCTCGTCTACGATCATGGTGATCCCCCCCCCAGATCCGCCTGCGACAGGGACGCTTACCGTATAGAGCGTATCGTTCAGATCCGTGGTAACGGAGGCGTCCATGGGGTGCGCCCGCGGGAAATTCTCGTCCGCATCCGTTTCACCGTACCAGGGCAGATACACGTAGTTCGGGTTGTAGTACATCACATTGTAATTATAAAACCGCGCCAGCCACCGCCGCGTGACCGTCGTGTCACTGTCGCCGTTAAGCGACGGCCAAACGGCGTCATGCCAGAGGTTGTCCAGGCCTTCGTTGAGGTAGTAATATTCGTCGCTGCCGACCCAGTACAGGCCGTCGTCAGTTTTATTGCCTGTAGAAGCGGCATAAGCCGGGTCGACCAACACCTCCCAATCCATGCTGCCCGAGTCGTCCAGGACCAGCATGATATTGGGCGGGTCGCCCTGGAGCTGGGTATCCAACGGCTTGTCGGCCAGGTTGATGCACTCGCCCTGGACTGGACAGGCCAGGTCACCGTCAAAGCAATCCTGGTCGATGGTGTCACCGCAGATCTCAGCCTCCCCGGGATTGATGCCGGCATCGGTGTCGTCGCAATCTCCCTGGCTCACGGTCCAGCCGTCGCCGTCATCATCAGGGTCAACCCCGACTGCGGTGACCGTGATCTTGACGGTGGCCGAGGCCAGGCTGCCGTCACTGTCAGCCACCGTCAACACGACATCATATTCCCCCACCGCAGTGTAGATGTGCGTGGGGTGCTGGGTGGTGCTGGTGGTGGTGTCGCCAAAAGACCAGCCCCAGGTGACGATGGTGTCATTGCCGGGGAAGTTAACGGCATCATCGCCCGAGATGGAACTATTGTCGGTGAAGTTCACGGTCAGGGGCACACTGCCGGTGGTGGGCGAAGCTGAAAAATCCGGAACGGGGGTCTCATCGCTCACCGTAACACTTGCCGTGGCCGTATCTGTTGTGCCGTCTGCGTCTGTCACCGTCAGGGTGATGGTATAGCTGCCGTCCTGGACATAGGTGTGAGCGGGCTCACTTTCCGTACTGACCGCCGAACCGTCCCCGAAATCCCAGCTGTAGGTCAGCGGCTGGTCATACCCGGTGGATGTTTCCCCGACCTGGATGTCATGGGGTTCGGGGCCGGTGGGGAAATCCACCACGAACTGGGCATCCGGTGCGGAGTCACTGACCGTAATAAGGTTAGACTGGGTCACGGTACTGGTATCCGAATCCAGTTCTGTGACGGTCAGTGTCACGGTGTAGGTACCCTGCTGCGTGTAGACGTGTTCTTTAACATTCTGCTGGGTACTGGTGGTGCCGTCCCCAAGATCCCAGCTCGATGTCACCACCCCGTCATAGGAGACAGTGGTGCCAGTAAACGTCACCGTCAGCGGCTCCCCCCCTGAGGTGGAAGAAGCGGTGAAGCTGGCCACCGGGTCGGAATCCGTAACGACGATATAAGCCACCTTGGTCTCCGAATCCTGGATCCCGTCCGTATCCGTCACGGTCAGCGTGACAGTATAGCTGCCGTCTGTCAGATACGTATAGGTCGGATTCTGGCTGGTGCTGTCCACCGTGCCGTCGTTGTCGAAATCCCAGGCCCAGGCATTGAAGCTGCCGTCAAAAGAGGTGGAGGTGTCGCTGAAGGTAACCGTCAGCGGCTCAACTCCCGTAATCTTGTCACTACCGAAATCAGCGGCCGGCCTGATCACGTAGTTGGCCGTGATCGTCATGTCCGAGGTCACATTGGTGACCGTCAGGGGGTTGGCATTGGTGGCCGCACCGAAATTACCGGTGCCGGTCCAGTCGTGGAAATGGTGGGTGGCATTGTCAACCGCCGTCACCGGCGTCAGATCGTCGCCGGTGTTCGCAACCTGGGTGGTAGCGCCGACCAGGGGTGAGCCGTTGGCGTCGGGTACAAAATTTACCGTGTGGTCATTGTCCACGATGGTGGCCGTTCCCGTTGCCGCAGCCGCCACGACAGTGCCATTGGAACTGGGGCTGGCCAGTGTGGCGGTAAAGGTTTCATCGGTCTCGTCCAGGGTATCGTTAATAACCGGCACATCAAAGTTTCCGGAGATATCCCCGGCGCTGAACGTCACGGTACCCGTGGTGGACGTATAGTCCGCCGGTTGATTAGCCGTGCCGTCGGCGGTTGAATAATCAACCGTCACCGACTCGCCGGTCAGTACCGCCTGGTGCAAGGTGGCCGTAAAGGTCGCCGGCCCTGATTGTTCGGGCACCGAGGTATCGGCGAGACTGATCTTGTATTTATCTTCGTTGGTAATTTCGCCCCGGCCTCTGAAAAGAACGATCTGGCCGTTGCTGCTCGCGTTCTCCAGATCCACGAAGAAGTATTCCGAAAATTCGACCTGGTCATCGTCTACCAGGGCGATGGAGACATTCTTGCCGGCTGTCCCTTCACCCGTATTAAAGGTAATCTGGGTGGCCGCCACCGCCGTATAGTCGTTGCCGGCTATAGCGGTTCCATCGGTGGTCTTGTAGTCCACCGTGAGGCTCTGTCCGGCCAGCACATCCTGGTGGAGGGTCACCTTAAATACGGACGGCCCCGAATCTTCGTCCACAGAAATAGCATCCGCAATGGAAATTCGATAGCTGTCATCGTTGGTGATGGTGCCCGCCCCCTGGGCGTCTGCTATCGTCACCCGACTGACATCAGCACTGCCGTCATATTGTGCATTCGTCAGGTTCACGAAAAACGTTTCGTCCAACTCAACAACCAGTTCACCAATCGCAGCTACTGTGACCGTCTGGGATAAAGCACCACCCGCTGTAAACGTCACCGTCTGGCTGGACACGTCGTTATAATCCGTACCACCGCCCGCGGCAGTGCCTGCGGCAGTATCAGCCACAACGGTTACATCCGCGGCCACCGCACCGGAGAGCGTCACCGTAAAATCAAAGGCCGTCGTTCCGGAATCACCCTCAATTTCTGTGACGTCATCAATTGACAGCGTCACACTATCATCATTGGTGATGATCCCAACCCCCTGGGCATCAGAAATCGTCACCCGGGTGGCATCGGTACTGCCGCCGAATCTGGAATCGGTCAAATCCACCGCAAAGGTCTCATCGTCCTCCACCAGCGTCTCACCCACCACATTCACCGTGACGGTCTGGGTCAACGCCCCGCCGGCTGTGAATGTTACGGTTTGATTGGTAACATCCGCATAATCTATTCCGCCACCCGTAGCACTACCCGCCGCCGTATTGGCCACTATGCTTACATCCTCGGCCACCACACCGGAAAGGGTTACCGTAAAATCAAAGGCCGTCGTGCCGGCGTTGCCCTCGGCCTTGGTAACGTCATTGATGGACACGCTGACCGTATCACTATTTGTAATTGTCCCTGTGGCCGGATTTCCAAAAGTTCCGATATCATTAGCATCGGCCTCAGACGGTGTGATGGTACCCAGCGTGACCGAAAAAGTCTCACTGTTTTCCACAATCGCGTCATCCGTTATCACCACATCGATATCGATAGACTCGCCAACCGCACCTGTAAAGTTCAGCGTGCCGTCGTTGTCCGTAAAATCCGTGCCCGCAATCGCACTGCCGCTGTCACTCGTGTACGCCACACCGAACCCGCCCTCAACCGCATTGTCCAGCGTCACCGTGAACTTGTACGGTGATGTGCTCTCGTCCTGGCTGGCCGCAGCTGTAACCGTCAAAGTCGCGGTGTCCGTATCCGTGATTGTCCCCGTGGCCGGGCTCCCGGACGTGCTGATATCACTTGCCTGGGCCTCGGCTGGTGTAATGGCACCCAGCGCTACCGTGAAGGTCTCGCTGGCCTCCACGATGGCGTCATCCGTTATCAATACATCGATATCATACGACTCGCCCGCCGCGCCCGTAAAGTTCAGCGTGCTGTCATTGTCCGTAAAATCGGTATTCGCTATGGCGCTGCCGCTGTTGCTGGTATAAGCCACACCAAACCCGCCCTCGACCGCTTTGTCCAACGTCACGGTAAAAGTATACGGTGATGTGCTTTCATCCTGACTCACCGCTGCGGACACCGTCAGTGTCGCCGTATCCGTGTCTGTGATCGTGCCGGTGGCCGGGCTTCCAATAGTGCTGATATCACCCGGCTGGGCCTCGGCTGCCGTAATCGTACCCAACGTCACTTTAAAGGTTTCACTGGCCTCTACAACGGCATCGTCGCTGATCACCACATCGATATCATGCGACTCGCCCACTGTACCGGTAAAGTTCAATGTGCCGTCATTGTCTGTAAAATCTGTGCCCGCAATCGCACTGCCGCTGTCACTCGTGTACGCCACACCAAATCCGCCCTCGACCGCCTTATCCAGGGTCACCGTAAATTTATACGGAGAGGTGCTCTCGTCCTGACTGGCCACAGCCGTAACAGTCAGAATCGCCGAGTCAGAATCTGTAATCGTACCTGTGGCCGGATTACCGGATGTGCCGATATCGCCAGCCTCTGCCTCGACCGGTGTAATCGTACCCAGAGTAACCGTAAATGTCTCTGAAGATTCGATGATCGCATCGTCGGTGATTACCACGTCGATGTCCTTGGACTCGCCCACCGTGCCGATAAAACTCAGGCTGCCGTCGTTGTCCGTAAAATCCGTACCCGCAATAGCGCTGCCACTGTCGCTGGTATAGGCAACATTAAAACCGCCCTCCACAGCCTTATCCAGGGTCACCGTGAACGTGTACGGTGACGTGCTCTCATTCTGGCTGGCCGCAGCTGTGACCGTCAAGGTCGCTGTGTCCGTATCCGTGATCGTACCCGTGGCAGGCGTTCCGGCCGTACCGATATCACTTGCCTGCGCCTCCGCCGGCGTAATCGTACCCAGCGTTACCGCAAACGTCTCGCTACCTTCCACGATGGCATCGTCGGTGATTACCACGTCGATATCAATAGACTCGCCCACCGTGCCGGTAAAACTCAGGCTGCCGTCGTTGTCCGTAAAATCCGTGCCCGCAATCGCACTGCCGCTGTCGCTGGTATAGGCAACATTAAAACCGCCCTCCACGGCCTTGTCCA
>CAZWPX010000086.1:0-17395 GCA_964636125.1 uncultured Desulfobacterales bacterium
TTCAAAGCCCAACCATCTCAATCAGCGGCGTTGCAAAAATACGAAATATGCCCGAGATTTCTTAATTTTTGCGCGAACCCTTACCTTCAGGCTTTAGGCGTGCCAAGGGAACGGGTGATTTCAGCCACCCGGGTGGAGATATCCCGGACGGTCATTTTGCGATTGTCAATCCACCATTTTGCAGTCGACTCCGCCTGCCATTCCGCGAAGAAACGTTCAAAGGCCTGCTCGTTCAGGGTTTGCGCGTCCAGATCTTCGATACGCATGTTTTTTCGAAGGTAGTCCACTTTGTTGATCAGCTCCGCCCTGATTTTCTCGGCCCAGGTAATCATCTTGCGGGTCCCGGTCAGTTCGGGGAACCCGATGTCCTGGTGCGCCCGGGTAAGCTTTTCTGTCTGGCTGGCCGCAAACTCCTTTTTACACTTCTCGCAATACCAGTCCCGTTTATCCACCAGGAACAGGTTTTTCTCGTGGCTTTCAAAAAGCTGTACCTTGAAACCGGTACGGCAGGTTTTGCATTTCACTGTGTATGTAAAATTGTCTGTAGTCATGATGTCCTATTCTACCCTGTAATGTTTTGTGTTAGTTCCCCTTGAAAATCGGCTCGCGTTTTTCCATAAACGCCGTCACCGCTTCCATCAGGTCGTCGGAGGGAAGCTGCGCGCTGTTTTTCTGGGCCACGTACTGTAGCCCCGGGTAGACGCCGTTGTCCCGGTTATAAAGGATGACATCCTTGACGCCCTGGACGGTCAACGGCGCGTTGCCGGCTATTTGGGCGGCGAGCTCTTGTGCTTGGGTATACAGATCTTCACGGTCCTTGCAGATGCGGGTGATAAACCCAATCTGAAGCGCTTCCTCGGCTGTAAAATCCCGGCCGGTCAGAGCCAGTTCCCGAAACCAGCCGTCGCCAATGATGGCCGGCAGGCGCTGGAGCGTCCCCAGATCCGCGATAATGGCTATTCGGGTTTCCCGGATGCCGAACACGGTATCCGGGGTCGCTATACGGATATCGCAGGCGCTGAGCATATCGATACCGCCGCCAACGCAGTGGCTGTGCACGGCCGCGATCACCGGCTTGCTGCACTTTTCAATTGCATTCATGCTCTGCTGGAGTTCTATGACTTTGCGCCGGAGCGTTTCCCTGCCCGCCGCTGTGCCGTCGGTGAGAAGTCCGCCAGCCTCCATCAGGTCCAGACCGGCTGTAAACGACTTACCCTCGGCCTTTACCACCACTACCCGTATGTCGGGGTTATTGTCGAAAGCATTGAAGTGTTCGGTAAGCGCCGGAAAAAAATCAAGCCCCATGGCATTGCGCTTGTCCGGCCGGTTGAGTATCAGCCAGGCGATATGGCCGTCAATTTCCACCCTGAAAGGCGCTTTGTCTGTCGTCATGTCATCCTCCTGTATAGCCGCAGATGCGGTCCACATTATCAGTCAGTTTGTTCAATAGCACGCCGGTATTCCGCCGCATCTCTTCCATATCCAGCAGGGAGATATCTTTCGGAATGATGAATGGCTCCCCGAATTCCATAACCATCTTGCTGAAAGGTTTGGGGATGATGGTCCGGTCCCAGGCCTTGGGAAAGGTAATCACATGGGTCCCGGAACAGGCCATGGGAATAAACCAGGAGCCGCTCTCTTTGGCAACCGCCAGCATGCCGGTTTTCATAACCCGGGCCGGGCCCCCGGGGCCATCCACGGCTGTTCCGCAAAACCGGGTCGTGCCCTGTACCTGCATGAAGGCAATCAGGCGCTGCAGCGCCTCGCTGCCGCCCCGGGAAGAGGAACCGCAGATCGGCGTGTAGCCCAGGTGCGACGCAATCTTCGCTGTGAATTCACCATCCTTGCTTCGGCTGATCATGATACCGCGCGGTCCCAGGGTCCGAAAAAAATAAAACATAAAAATGGCGTGGCGGTGCCAGGAACCGGCCACCACATTCCGGCCGGGAGCGGGATTTGTAAAATAGTTCCGGTAGACATCCGGATTGAGGATTGTGACCCGAACGGTGCCAAACCACAAGCGCGCCACTGTGTAAGCCAGCCAGGGTGCGGCTTTGCCCGTCAGCCATTTTTTGAGCAGCACTTGAAAACTCATATTTATACGGCTTTTCTGGATGGCGTCATGCGCTCCGCTGGTTTATACAAAACAACCCTCAAATCGCTGTCAACAGTCTCACAGAACCCCTTATCCGTCAAGGGTATCCCGTGGTCATACCCGGATCACAACGCATCCCGGCCAGGTGGCCGCACAGGGTGTGCCCGGGCTTATGCAACCCTAAACTTTATCGCCGTTCTGACCGCCTTGCGATATTTTCAGAAGAAAAAGGGCTGCCAGCCAGCACCAAGCGCCCCGATTAAGCAATCATCATGTTCGCTCCAAAAGTCGAAAATCCGATGTTGACATTTCCTGCGTGCAATCTTATCAATACAGTTTCGATTTTGCGCACACCTGAAACAGGTCAATCCGACTTTGGGCGCCTTCATCAATACAAACACTTTTTGAGTAATGACGTTTACAGACATCATCCAATCACAACAGCCGATCCTCACCGAAGGCGCCATGGTCGAACGCCTGCGCCGGGATCCACAGATCACGTTTGACCCGGACCTTGCCCACGCCGGACTGGTCTACAGTAACACCGGCCGCAGCGCCCTGAACAGAATCTACCGGCAGTACCTGTCCATCGGTCAAAGATACAACCTGCCGATGCTGACCCTGGCACCCACCTGGCGGGCCAACCCCGAAAGGGTGCAAAAGGCCGGCTTAGGGGGTGTTTCCAAGATCAACCGTGACTGTGTCCGCTTTCTAAATGAGATACGCGACGACTACGGGGACTATAAAAACCGGGTTTTTGTGGCCGGTATGCTGGGCTGCCGCAATGACGCCTATAATCCGGCCGAAGCCCTTGGGGTGAATGCTGCCGAGCAATTCCACACCCGGCAGGTTGAAGCCCTGGCTTCCAGCGGCGTAGATTTTATCAAAGCAGCCACCCTGCCGGCGATTACCGAAGCCATTGGTATCGGCCGGGCAATTGCCAAAACCGGCCGGCCGTCTGTGCTGAGTTTTGTCATCCGGCCGGATGGAACCGTCCTGGACGGTACACCGCTGCATGTCGCGGTCGACAAACTTGATACCGAGGTGAACCCGGTCCCGGCTTTTTACATGGTCAATTGCGTCCACCCAACGGTTTTTAGACAGGCCATGGGCATTGCGCGCACCGCATCGTCCGCGGTTACCCGGCGGGTTCTTGGGTTTCAGGCCAATACCTCGGCCAAAAGCCCTGAAGAACTTGAAAAGCTGCCCTATCTGGATACAACCGAACCCGATGCGTTTGCCGAGTTAATGCTGGGCATCCATCAGGCCTTCGGCACCCGCATCCTGGGCGGTTGCTGTGGTACCGACAATCGCCATATAGAAAAAGTGGCCGCAAAACTGGCCCATGCATAGAAGTGCATCGTAAAGATTTCAGACCCAGAAAGGCAGCAAATACATTGCTGCAACTGGGACGATTACACGGCACCACTTTGGACCAGCCGTGCAAAATGGTCGAACGAGCGGTCCCAGATCGCTTCAGCCTCACTGGGAAAACAACACCCGGGCAGCTGGCGCATCTTCAAGTGGTAGCGCAGACACTCACAACAGGCCCCCTTCCGGGCACAGGGTTCATAGGTGCAGTTGCAATTGAGCAAGTTCCTGTCTTTGTTGCAATCCATTATCCCTCCCAAATGGGTTTCTCTCATAATTTTAGAATCTATGACTCTACCGGCGCGGCCCGCCTGCCGGCTGAATCCTGACTAACAATAACACCCGCAAATACAATCGCCGCGGCCAGACACTGCATGGCGTTAAAGGTTTCGCCCAGTATCTGCCAACCCATGAAGATGGCAAAGACCGGGATCAGGTTGATAAACGCGGTGGCCTGGCTGGCCGGCAGTTTGCTCACCCCGAAATTGTAACAGGCATAGGCGCCCATGGACACTGCGGCGCCCAGGTAGACCACTGCCAGGGTCGCGGTTGGTTCGAATGTGGTCGGCAGGCTGGACTCCGGGAATAAAGCCAGTGGCAGAAAAAAAATGGCCCCGATAAAAGCCTGGAGCGCCGTTAGAAAAAAGGGGGAATACCTTGATGTCAAGTATTTACAGGTGGTGATATAACCGGCCGCACAGATCATGGCCACAAACTCGTAAAAATTACCCAGGGCTGGGTTGGGTGCGCCCTGTGAGGATTCCGCGCTGATGCTCAGCCAGCACGCCCCGACAATCGCCATGAAAAACCCGGCCACCATGCGCCGGGAAATGGTTTCCTTCAAAAAAATCCACGCGACCATCGCCACAATCAGGGGCAGAGTTGCACAGATCATCCCAGCCTGGGAGGCTGTTGTGTTTTGAATGGCTTTGGCCTCCAATATAAAATAGAGACACGGTTCACAAATTACCATGAAAGCAATGCGGCGGATATCACCTTTCCGGTAATCAATTCTTTTTAAAAACCCCGGCAGGAAAAAAATAAAACAGGCGCTGGCCACAACCATGCGTCCAAAAATCACAAACATGGGATCATAGCTCCTAAACGCCAGCTTCAGGGCAATAAAAGAGCTGGCCCACAAGATTGTGGCTATGAGAAGGCTGATAACCGGCAGCCAGGCTATTTTTTTTGAAAACATGCGGCAACTCCTGAGATGGCCAAAGAAACCTTTACAATGCAAACAGTTAACCTTTTCCGAAAAACAGAGAGCCACAGATAACACCGATCAAATAAAAAGAAAATAGCCCTGACGCCTTTTTGCATTAAATCATACATTCTGCTATGGTACCGCTCCGGATTTAACAGGTTATACCGGATCTTTTGGCCCAGAGCGGCGTTGGGAATCCAAATAGGAGACTATATTGGCTGCAGATACGAAACACGAGATCCAATTCAGATCGACCATGGATACAGCGGTCCGGATTTTAACCAGCCGCGGACACACGGCCAGTGAACTGGCACACAAGTTGAAAAGTCGCAGGGTCAAACCGGATGTTGTGGAGCGGGTGGTGGCGGAATGCCGACGCCTGCACTATATTGACGACGCAGATACGGCCAGCCGCTATCTTGAAGAATTGAAGCGAAAAAGCTATGGGCGACGCTATGTCCGCAACGCCATGCGCAAAAAAGGCCTGGCCGCCAATACCATCGAAGATGTCCTGGACGGGGGCTATACCAATTTTGAGGAGATAGAGAACGCGGCAAGACTGGTAGAAAAGAAACACGCCACCTTCAATCGCGAGAAGGATCCTCACAGACGCAAATCAAAAATTTACCAGTACCTTTACAGTCGTGGTTTCTCTCCTGACGCCATTTCGGAAGTAATCGACAGGGCAGACGTACTTTTAATAGCCAAAAATTAAAAGCGCATCTTCCACTCAGGCTGCCTCCGGCTTAAATGAAGCCATCAGCTCCACCAGAAACTCCCACAATTTCCCTATGGAAGGCACATTCAATTTTTCACCCGGAGAGTGTGGATTTTTCATGGTCGGGCCAAATGAGATCATGTCCATACCCGGGTACTTCGACCCGATGACAGCACATTCCAGGCCGGCGTGGATGGTTTCCACAATCGGCTCTTTGCTAAAACACGCCCGATAGGTCTGCCGGCATCTTTCGAGCAATGGGGAAGTTTCATCCGCAGGCCAGGCCGGGTACTTATTGGTCGTCTGGAATTGGACCCCGGCCATGGCGGCAACGGCTTCAACCTGGGTGTTGATCGCGGCCAGGCGCGACATGATCTGGCTGCGCTGGCTGACCAACAGGGAAAACTGACCGTTTTCCAGGCCGGTAATCGCCAGGTTGCAGGACGTTTCAACCCGGTCTGCCTGGCCAGGGATCGTTTCGATGACGCCCGTGGGCGTAATCAGCATCAGGGTGACAGCTGTGCAGGTATCGGCCACCGAAAGGCCCTGGCAGGCGTCACTGGCGGGCAAATTTTCAACCCGAATGGCAAGCTCCCGCTCGGTGGTCTGGAATTCGGAAACAATATCTTCGCCCAGTTTGTGCAGCCGGCCCTCAGTTTCCGCAAGAGCGCCGGGAGGCAGGGCCACGGTAGCCCGGGCTTCGCGGGGAATGGCATTGTGTTTGCTGCCACCGGCCAGAGCAACCAGACGCAGGTCTTGGCAACGCCCCGCAGCCTCCAGCAACCTGGCCAGGACCCGGTTGGCATTGGCCCTGTGCTTGCCAATATCTATCCCGGAGTGGCCGCCGCGCATGCCGCCGACACTGATTTCAATCAAGTTATAAGCCGTCGGCACCCGTTCCAGCTTGAAGCCGCAGGTCATCAGGGTATCTATACCGCCGGCACACCCGACTGTAAAAACCCCCTCATCCTCAGAATCAACATTTAAGAGAATACTGCCCCGGATGAAATTTTCCGGGAGCTGCTTGGCACCGTTCAGGCCGGTCTCCTCGTCAACCGTAAACAGCAGTTCGAGTGGTGGATGCGCCACCGTGGGATCGGTCACCAGCACCATGCCCATTGCAATGGCCGCCCCGTTGTCAGCCCCTAGGGAAGTGTCCTCGGCCATCAGCCACTCGCCGGCTTCCACCAGCACAATGGGGTCCCTGGAAAAATCATGTTCGGAGTCAGGGGTCTTTTCACAAACCATATCCATGTGGGCCTGGAAAATCACCCGCGGGGCACTTTCATATCCAGTGCTGGCCGGTATATCGATGATCAGATTCCCGGCAGCATCACTGCGGTGCCCAAATCCACTCTCATCTGCCCAGGCGCGTATCCAATCGGCCACGGCGGCTTCACTGCCACTGCAGCGAGGTATTGCATTCAGCCTGCCGAACCAGTCTACAATCTCAGGTACCTTGTTCTGCATGAACCCTCCCGGAGCGGCCCCGCCTGATAGCGTTGATGGAAAACGCCGTCGACAGGCTTTCTGGACCAGACAACACTAATAATCATCTTGTTTTTTATAAATTTTATAATAATCATCGCCTCAGCCGGTCGCTATATCCCGGAACTGTCAAACGCCGGGAGTCTCCTCAGCAAAGCTGGGGGCTTCCCGATGATTGTTATCAGCCCTCACATAACATTTATGTGTCAAAATGAAAACCGGGCAATCGTGCCGAGCCGCGCCGGAGCGCGCAATTTTGTCTGTCGGCAGTCTTGAAAAAACCATATTTTGTATTAGTATAGTTCAGCTCTAAAATAATCGCAAAACCCGAAGGGAAAAGTAAAAATGGCCTTATCCTTAAAAGAAGAATTTGAACAGGCAAGCCCCGCAGACCTGATGCCGCAGAACCTGCCCCCCAAGTGGCTGGCTTATCTTGGCTGGCGGGTCAACGATTTCCTGCAGCAGTATGTGGACATAGAATCGGACCCGGACCGCTCCGCCGATAAGATCAAATTCGACCCGGACATTCTGGATATCGTCACCCAGTTGTATGTAGCCGTCCATGGTGATCACGAAATTGACACCAGCGACATCAACAATATACTGGAATATCAGCGTACCACCCAGAATGGGGCTATCAACTACTGCCTGGCGGTCTATCGCGAATCTTTGGGTCGCGATTCCAAAATAGCCTTCGAACAGCCCACCCTCGAAACCATACTCACGAAACCGCCAGCCGCCTACGACTGCCACGACCTTATGCAGTGGGCCCGCAAAAACAACTGCAAGGACTGCTCTGGCTGTTCGCCCCAAACGGAACCGTTCTCTGAAATGAAACCGACCGACGCGTAAGGCGGCCGACTGGCGGGAATGGATAACGCCTTTGGCGGCCGCAGGTACACGGCAAAGCAGCGGGCAAAAACAAGTCGAGATTCAAATCTGTCATTCTCAGGAAATTAGCAACGATTAATCTCTCCCGGTTGAGAGGAGCTTTAGCCTGGGGGAGACTCTTCGCTACGCTCAACAAAATCAACATCAAGATTGAGGTCCCGGGAAATGACCCGGTTTCTGCCTTCGCTCTTGGCCCGATACAGACAGTCATCGGCACCTTCCACGAGGAACACGGATTTCATCCCGGCCACCGGATAAACAGTAGCCACCCCCAGGCTGATGGTCACCTTGTCGCGGGTGGGTGAATAGAGGTGCGGGATATCCAGGGCTTCAACCGCGGCCTTCATCTTCTCCGCCAAACGGGCCGCATCCGTGAGTCCGGTAATTGGTAGGATGCAGGCAAACTCTTCTCCGCCATACCGGGCCATCAGGTCGCCCGGCCGGTTCACCATCGAAAACAGGCAGCCTGCCACCTGGCGCAAGCATTCATCTCCGGTGGTATGGCCATAGTTATCGTTGTAGGCCTTAAAATGATCAATATCGATCATGATCAGGGAAATGGTATAGGCTTCACGCCCTGAGCGTCGCCATTCCAGGGCCAGGGTCTCATCAAAACGGCGTCGATTGGGAATCCCGGTCAGGCCGTCATGGGCCGAAAGTTTTTCAAGCAGGTCGCGGTGCTGCTTCAGCTCCAGGTGGGTCCTGATCCGGGCATGCACGATTGGCAGGCTGAACGGTTTGACGATGTAATCTACGGCGCCGACTTCGAGCCCACGGGTTTCGTCTTCCTCCTGATCTTTGGCTGTAATGAAAATTACCGGTATATTCTGGGCCTGCTTCTCTGCTTTCAGCCGGCTGCAGGTTTCATAGCCATCCATTCCCGGCATCATGATGTCCAGCAGAATCAGATCCGGAGGATTGGCCGAGCAGGCAATCTCAATCGCCCTTTCGCCATTGGTGGCAATGCGAACCTGACAGGTCTCCCGGAGGGATTCCCCCAGAACTTTGATGTTGGTCGGAATATCATCCACAACCAATATGCTCTGTTTGGATTTGGCCTTATTCATCCCGCGGTTCCTCCCCGTATTTCCTTAGCTCTCCAGAAACCCCTTCCAGGCATTGCGCCGCAGCCTCGAAATCAAATCGATCCAGGGCAGCCTCCAGATTTTCCAGGTGGGGACCGGCGGCCCTGCCCCCCAGACACATTTGGAGTTCTTCAAAACAGGTCTGGGCCTCCAGATCACTCTCTTCGATCAAAATATCCAGACGCTTGAACAAAGCCCCCGCAGCCGCATAGTCTGTTTCCCGGCCCTGGACTTCCCGGGTGCTGCCCGCCGCCGTGACATCCAGGCTGTCAATATCCCTGACCGCTGCGCAGATAAGCCCATCGAGTTGATCCAGCAGGGTCCCGGAATCCGGACGGATATTGGCGCCCATGGCTTTTTCAAGCTCGTGCGCCTGGTACGCGATCCTGTCCAGGCAAAGGTTGCCGGCAATACCCTTGAGTGAATGCAACACCATTTGGGCCTGCTGGTTATCCCCGTTTTCACAAAATACCCGAATGCGGGCCACACTATTCTCAAACTGGGTTTTAAACTCTTTTAAAAGCGCCGCATACAGCGTCTTATTGCCTTTTAGTTGGCGGACCCCCCTGGCCGTCGCCTCACCACCGATGTGTTCCGGCAGATAAACCTCCAAGGGCGTCTCCTTTTTGGGTGGGGTGGCCCGGCCCTTATAATCGGAGACCGCCTGCGCCCACCAGGCCCCTTTTCCTTTTATCGGCTGGATCCACCGGGCCAGGACATTGAAAAGGTCCCGGGTGACAATCGGCTTGGTAATATAATCGCTCATGCCCGCGGCCAGACATTTTTCACGATCGCCTTTCATGGCATGCGCGGTCATGGCGATAATTGGCAGCGCCAGCTGGTCACCGTCCGCGGCGTCCTCCCAGGCTCTGATCCGTTGCGTCGCTTCATAACCATCCATCCCGGGCATCTGAATGTCCATCAGCACTGCGTCCCAGGTTGATTTTTTAACAGCCGTTACCGCCTCGGCGCCATTGTCGGCCACAGTCACGTTAAATCCGGCGTCTTCCAGAATTTCCAGCGCCACAGCCTGGTTGATCGGGTTGTCTTCGATCAGCAGAAGGCGTGCTCCGGCAATTTCATTGACCGCCACGCTTTTCTCAGCCACTGCAATACCGATATTGTCAGACCCCAGGGAGACGTGTCCAAAGAGATCCATAATCGTATCCAACAGTCCGGACAGCTTCACCGGCTTGGTTAACACTGCATTCACCCCCGCCTCCTCGGCCTGGCGCACCAGACTTTCGCGGTCAAAAGCCGTCATCATGACAATCGGGGTTGATTGTGTTTGCGGATATGCCCTTATTGAACGCGTCGTTTCAATACCATCCAGGCCCGGCATCATCCAATCTATCAATATCAGGCCGAACGGTTCATCGGGACCCCGGGCCAGCAAATCCAGCGCATCTTCGCCTGAGGCCACTGACAGGGGTTTAAAGCGAAAGGCCTCCAGGACAGCCGTTAACAGTTCGCGGGAGGCCGCACTGTCGTCCACGACCAGCACCCGGGTACCTTTGAGGCCTGCGGGTATACCCGGACGTTTCCTCTCCTGACCGGGCTGGGCCTGGAATTCGATGCTGAAATTAAACCGGCTGCCTTCACCCGCCCGGCTCTCCACCCAGATTTCACCCCCCATAATCTCTACCAGCTGCCGGCAGATCGAGAGCCCCAATCCGGTCCCGCCAAATTTTCGGGTGGTGGAACCATCCGCCTGGACAAAAGATTCGAAAAGGCGGGAGCGTTGTTCCGATCGTATGCCGATACCTGTATCCGCAACGGTAAATAGCAATTTGACACGCCCCTTGCGTTCATCTTCCAGGCGCACGGTCACAATGACTTCACCGCTGTCTGTAAATTTGAGTGCATTGCCGGTGAGGTTGACCAGAATCTGCCGCAGGCGCAGGGGATCGCCCTGGAGCAGCCAGGGCACATCCCTGGCGACAGAGACCACCAGTTCCACGCGTTTATCGGCCGCTTTTCCTGAAAACATGTCCGACAGGTTGTCCATGATATCCATCAGGTTAAAGCCGGTCTGCTCCATCTGCAGCTTGCCCGATTCGATTTTGGAGTAATCAAGGATATTGTTGATCACACCCAACAGCAGTTGACTGGCATTCTGAATTGTGGCCAGGTACTTTTGCTGTTTCAGGTTCAGGGCCGTCTTCTGGAGCAGCTCACTGAAGCCGACCACGGCATTCATAGGTGTCCGGATCTCATGACTCATGTTGGCCAGAAATTCACTTTTGGTCCTGGCTGCAGCTTCCGCGTCTACTTTGGCCCGTCGCAGCTCTTCCTGGGCCTTTTTATAAAAGATAATCTGGGAAATAAGGCTGGAGAAAATCTCCATGGGCCGGACGCTCTCATCGGACGGCTTTTTGCCGGATTTGGCGCTGTCGACCGAGATGACACCGGTGAGATTGCCCTGGTGGTCGTTCATGCGGATAAAGAGCATGTCTTCAGGATGCCAGGCATCCGCTGAAACCGGTGCCGGTCCGCGCCCGAAGACGGCCATTTCCTTGCGAAGAACCTGGCTTTTTGTGTGCGGCAGGTAGTATGAAAACTGCCCCAGTTTCTCAGCTGCCATGAAGATCTCTTCAAAATGGCTCTTGGGCGCATCCACCTTTTTGACCTGCTCGACAACCCCTTCATCCAGCCCGCCGTGGCCGATGATGTCCCGATAGGGCGGTGCGTCCTTGAAATAGGATATGATCAGGCATTTGTAATCGGAGTGTTCCACGATTGCCTTGCTGATATGATCGAACACTGCCTGCTCATCTTTCATGGCAATCATTGAGGCCGCCGCCAGGCTGAATTGCTCCGTCTGGCGGGACAGGGCCTCTATCTGTTCCTGGCTGATTCTCAGGGCCTCTTCGGATCGTTTCCTTTCGATCGCCAGGGCAATCTGGTCCGAAACAGACAGCAAGATATCGATATCGCCGTGGTCAAAGCGGTCCGGATCATCGTAGCTCTGGACGGCCATGACCCCGATCACTTCGGCCTGTACCCTCAAGGGAACCCCCAGCCAGACCTCGCTGACGGTTCCAACCGTCGACCGGCCGGTCTTGCGCACCTCGGCCACGATCTGCGACCGCGTCTGGAACAGGGGCCGGCCGCGCCTGATCACCTGGGCGGTCAATGATCCGGATTCCTGTATGTTCCTGATATCGTAAAATTCATCATCCATCTCGTCCACGAAATAAGGAAAGTCGATACGGTCTTTTTCCTCGTTGTAGAGGCCGATGAAAAAATTGGTATTGTCGATGATATTGCCCAGGTTCAGGTGGATTGACCGGTAGAGTTCATCCAGGTTGCGGGTGGTGTTCACGGCGTTTGAAATGCCGAAGAGGGTCCGGTTGATCTCCTCGGCATGTCGCCTTTCATTGATATCGGTAATCACGCCCTCGATGCGCATTTCACCCGCTGCGTTGAAGCGCACATAGCCTTTTTCATTGATCCAGGTTGGCTTGCCATTGCTTTTCAGGATGCGGTATTCGATGCCGTACTGGACCGATTTTTCAACCGCATTCAGGATCACCTCCCTAACCCTCTGGCGGTCCTGTGGATAAAGGATGCCGTGGTAAGACAACTCCCCAGTTCCGGACAGCGGCTGGTTGATATTTCCGACCGGATGCATGACCGTATTTTCCAGGCGCGCCCGGGAATAACCGGTAATGGTACGCACGGCCGGGCTGATAAAGGTCAGGACCCCGTCGGCATCGGTCGAAAAAATGGCCTCATTGATATTGTGCAGCAATTGCCGGAAGCGGTTTTCACTGCGCCGCAGGGCCTCGTTGGTCCTTTTTCTCTCAATTGCAATGGCAACCTGATCAGAAACGGAAGAGAGGATCGCCGATTCCTGATCTGAATACCGATCGGGATCACTGTAGCTCTGCACCACCATGGCCCCGATCACTTCCTGATGCAGGATCAGCGGCACCCCCAGCCAGATTTCCGGTATTACGCCAACAACTTCGCCATTTTTAAACTTTTCCCGAACTCTTGCCAGGATTGCATCTTTCCGCATCACAAGCGCCTGGCCGGTCTGGATTACTTCACTGGTGAGACTGCTGGATCGACTGGCGTTTTCAATCCCGGCCATCTCTACATCGACCCGATCGGTATTGAACACAAAAGAGATGTAATCATTTTTGCGCTCATAAAGCGCGATAAAAAAATTGGTAACATCCAGGATATCATCAAGTGACGTGTGGATGGAGGCGTAGAGATCTTCGAGGTTGACGGTGGTATTGATGGCGTTGGAAATTTTAAACAGGGCCCGATTGATTTTTTCCGAGTAGGCCTGCTTGCGAATGAGTGTACCGGCGTCACTTTTTATGGTCGCAATGGCCTCGTACAAAGGGCGCAACTGGCTGGTTGAATCAAAATCCGGCGGGCTTTCAGCCAGGCAGTCATTCTCTATATCCGAGTGTTCGATATATTTGAGCAGCTCATCAATATGCCGCTGCATCTGATCCTGGTCCCTGCCACCTGTAGTATTCGACGCCATGTTGTCGCACCGCCCGGGTTGTTTGTTAGTTCGCAACAAACCTAACCGCCTGATGCACCTCCGTCAAGACAATTTGCCTAACCTCCCTGTAACATTGAGATTTGCCGGATTTAGAGGCTGCCTATAGTCGAAATTTGCAATTTCAGCAGCCACATCCGCGGTGAGGGCATAAATTCACGCGGTTAGTTTTTCTCTAAATTCATTTCCCATAGTACGTAACCTGCAACCGTCTCAGAGATAGGGCTTAATTGCGGTATAAAAGTGCTCGGCCAGAATGGTATATCCGTCACTGTTGGGATGAATCGGATCACTCATCAGCTTCGCATGGCCCATGATCCCGGCATACACGTTGGGAATCAGGACAATCCCGGTTTTAGCGGCCAGCGCTTCATAGGCGCTTCCGAAACCGCGCCCGTAAAAAGGAATTTCGATACCGCCGATGACCACCAGGGCACCCACTGCGTGGATTTGGGCAATGATCGTTTCGAGATTGTTAAAGGCCGTTTCCCTGGACATTCGGTTCTTGAGATCGTTCCCCCCCAGGGTGATCAGCACCATGCGAGGGGTCTTTTCGAGTACCTGGGCAATGCGGGCCAGCGCCTGGGCAGTGGTGTTGCCGGGTACGCCGAGGTTCACGACCGGGCGGCCGGTCAAGGCAGCCAGCTGGCTGGGATAATCCCGCCCCCTGGCCGCACCGGTGCCATAGGTGAGGCTGTCGCCGAAACAGACAATCACGTTCCCGGGACCGGTGACGTTTTTAATTTCAGGGCCGGCCGGCGCCAGCATCCAGTAAAGCCCCAGGGCCACAGCCGCACAGGCGATGACAATTCCGGTTTTTTTCATTTTTTAAAAGCCCCATGCTTCAGGAAATAGCGGATCTGCTGCAGGACAGATCGATTGCTCATGATAAACGTGTGTCCGGCTTCCACCACCAGAAAATCCGTCATCTCTTCCAGGCGGGCGCTCTCAACGGATACTTTACCGTCGTCTTCGCCAGGAATAAAGGGGGAGAACCAGGGGTCGGAGGTACTTTTGCCGGTTATAACGCCCACGGTGGCGTTGATCTTGTCCAGTGTTTTGGGCAAGCTGCCCGCCCCCGTGCCAAGCTGCTGCCCCGCCGGGCCCATCATCCATTGATACAGTTTAAAATCTTTCAGTTCATCGGCAATTTCACTGCCGCTATTGGGGGGGCTCAGCATCACTATTTTGCCTAAATTTGCGATGGTCTCATTCTGCAGGTAATACCGAACGAGAATACCCCCGAGGCTGTGGGTTACAAAATGGATTTTTGAGGCCTGCTCCTGCCCACAAATTGCCAGACCCTTTGAAATGTGTTCAACCGCCAGAGTCTCTATGGGCTTGCTTGTAGACGGGTAACTTTTGTTCCAGACAGTGTAGCCATCCGCGACGAGCGTCTCTTCCACTTTGTGCATGGCGTATTTTGTGCGCCCCATGCCATGCAGGACGATAACACATTCGTTCTTCAAATTTTTCTCCTCCGCCCCGGCTTTACCTGAAAAGGTAAGCCCCAGGCAGATAAGAATTAAAAGCATTCTGGCCATATTATCCTGTCAAGCAGTAGACCATCAGCGATTCTAATCGTTACGTCTGTCTGCATTCAATTTCAGCTCCAGGTAAATAGCACCTTCAACCGGGTTGAAGCGATAGGCGTCTATGGGCTTGAATCCCAGTGAAGCATACAGTTCGTTCGCACTTTTCATCGTCGGCACCGTATCCAGCCGCATGTGATAATACCCGATTTCCCGGGCTGCCTCAATAACTGTTTCAGCGCATCTGTATCTGCAACAAGGATGGTTGCCATGTCCTCACTCGTAACCCCCTGGCGACATGCCAGCAGGCCATCGGTTAGAATCGCTAAGTAGTCTATTATATGATATGCTACCAGGATTGGTAAAGGGCAGACAGTAAAGATTTACAAAATAGCGCGGCGCGCGCCCCGGGTGCCATCCGAACTGAGTGCGTTGGTTAAAGAAGGGTTCCTACTTACCGTGTTCAGCCTTATTTTAAAACTTCGGACAGGAATTGACGTGTTCGTTTTCTCTGCGGCTGTTGAAACATATCCTGTGGTGTTGAATCTTCCACCACGACCCCGTCAGCCATAAACACGACCCGGTCACCTACTTTTTCAGCAAAGCCCATTTCATGGGTCACCACTATCATGGTCATCCCCTCATGGGCCAAATCCTCCATCACGCGCAGTACATCCCCCACCAGTTCAGGATCCAGGGCCGAGGTAACCTCGTCAAACAGCATCACCTTGGGTTCCATGGCCAATGCCCGGGCAATGGCCACGCGCTGCTGCTGCCCGCCGGAAAGCATGGACGGATAGGTGTCCACTTTTTCTTCTAGGCCGACTTTGGCGAGCAGTTCGCGGGCTTTGCCAAGCGCTGTTTCACGATCCTGCTTGAGGACATGAATCGGCGCCTCGATCACGTTTTCAATGACGGTCATGTGCGGAAAGAGATTGAACTGCTGGAAAACCATGCCCAACTTGCAACGGATGCGGTTCAGGTGCGCCTCGAAGGCTTTATGCGACAGGCTCTTGTCGTTCACCAGGACGCCTTCAATGGTTATCTCGCCGCCGGTGGGAACCTCCAGGTGGTTGACGCAGCGCAGCAGGGTGCTTTTGCCGGACCCACTGGGACCGATGATGACGATAACCTGGCTGGCGGGCACATCCAGGCTGACGTCTTTTAGCACGACCAGGTCTCCAAAGCTTTTTTGCAGGTTGGAAATTTTTACCATTGGTTCGTCTTTCAGGTCTTGTGCGTTCGTTTCCATGATTAGCGCTGTCCCTTACTGGTTCGTTTTTCCAGTTTTGCCAACAGCAAGCTGGCGGTAGTGGTCATGACGGCATACAATGCGGCGGCCATGAGATACATTTCAAACGGTTTGTAGGTGGAACCGATGAAGCGTTGGGCCGTCAGGGTGAGTTCCACCAGGGTAATGGTCGACACCAGAGAGGTGTCCTTAATCAGAATAATAAAGTTGTTGCCCAGGGGCGGTATGATGATGCGCAGCGCCTGGGGGAGGATGATGCGGCGCATGGTCAGGGCACTGCTCATGGCCAACGAACGGGCCGCTTCGGTCTGCCCGGGTGGGATGGAAACGATACCCCCGCGGATGGTTTCAGCATTATAGGCGCCCACATTCAACCCCAGCCCCAGGACACCGGAGAGAAAAGGCCCCAAATCAATCCCCAACTGGGGCAGCCCGAAATAGATGATAAACAGCTGCACAAGCAGCGGTGTCGAGCGGATCAGCCAGATGTAGAAAGAAGCCAGGCCGCGCAGCAACGGGTTGTTACCGATCTTGCACAAGGCAGCCACCAGGCCGGAGGCAATCCCCAGCAGCAAGGATAAAATGGAAATCTGCAGGGTCAGCACCGCACCCTTGAGCAGGAAGGGAAAATAATGAAATATGACATTCCAGTCTAGCATAATCGCCATCCTTTATACCAATTGTCAGAATAACGTTCCAGTTACTGAGTTGCCTGAAAGCCACCTTCCATGGCAACGCACCTTTTCCGGGTCAAGACAATTGGTATCAATTGAACTGCTTTGAAAGCTTGCCTGTCTCGAGTACACTTCAAAAATTGTTTCATTGAGGCGCAAACGACTGCCCAATGGGCCGTTAAACGGAACATAATTATGACAACCGAAAGCATCCTGGCCCGGAGGACCAGGCTTTGGGTTGCCCCTAAAAGGGGCTTGTAACCCGAATTAACGAACGTCAATCCCCAGCCATTTCATTGAGATGGAGTGGTAAGTGCCGTCTTTTTTCATATCTGCGAGGGCCGCATTCATGGCCGCCTTCAAATCAGGATTGTTCTGACGCAGGGCGATGCCCATCTTTTCCTCATAAAGCAGTTCCCCGGCCAGGGCAATCGGCACCCCTTTCTTTTTAATCGCCAGCGCGCCCACGATTTTATCGGTGATAAAACCATCAATGCGCCCGATGCCAATTTCCAGAACCATGTCCGGCACACCTTTATAAGTGCGTATATCGGCTC
>CAZWPX010000087.1:0-16957 GCA_964636125.1 uncultured Desulfobacterales bacterium
ATGGTAATCCGTGATTGATGAACAATCTTTCCCATGGTCATCCTCCTTAAGGTCACAAAGGGGTCACCCATTTAAGGGTTCGTCAAGAGAAAAAACACCTCTGCGTAAGGATTTTTACAACTTTTTAAGAAAGGCTGGAACCGGCAGCACCCCGCAGTTGAATAGAAGGCGAAAAGATTGAGTGCCCTGAGGAGACCCCGGCCCGATTTTGCCCAAACTAACTATACCCGATATGGCATAATATAGACCTCATTTAAACAAAATACACCCGTTCGGGTATAGATATGGAATTAGCCTTGATTTTATACCCGTTATTGAATTTAGAAAAGAGTCGCAAAAAGAACAGCCGCTTTACCCTGGTCGGTTTGTGGGGCAACTTCATATTTGGGGAGGGTTCTCCTGATTTTTTTATCAAGAGCTCCAGTGCTATGAGAAGGATAGCCTAACATTTCGGTTAACTTATTGAAAAAAAGTATATACTCACTAATCGGTTTTTGAGACTCATTGTCTACATCCAATGAAGGTTACTTTTTCAAAGTCGATAATTCGCCATTTTCCTCTAAATAACCCCTTATGGTTGTCCAATGTATCGTTTCGCCAGCTTTACGTCCGCTATATCCACCTTTTAGCATTGCCTTTGCGATTACTTTGCAGATCGTCGTGACAGGTAACGAGTCTCGCCGCTTCGCATTAATTCTATAAAATGTCTCAATCGCTTTTTGCTTTCGATCCGCTTTCCTTTTGCTCATCCTTGCCTTTGATTGCAGTTTGCGCCAAAGATCGCTTATTCCATCAGACGAAGTTAAGTTAGTAACGAGTTCCGTCAAAATTAAAAGAGATCGGTCCAGACGTAAAAGGGCTAAAAGAGATATCTCTTTAGCTTTATGTGAAAATACATTGTAAAACAGATCAAGCACTAACAAGTGAGCCCCAATACCTCCTGGTTGAATCGGCGGAACATATTCATCAACTAATAAGTCCTTAAAAATTATGATTTTCATTTCGAATCTCGCGGGTTGTTGCGGAATAATTCAAGTTAGGCCCACTCTTTGCTAAAGCATTCAAGTGAAGCCAGCAGGTCTGAATGCGAGAAAACTTCCAGGGAAACAGTCCCTTTGAAACTACATAGTTCCTCAAAAAGAGATGCACGTTTGTCACGCGGCAACTGATCAAGGCTGCGGTGGTCCCGGCCGTTGGCAACCCCATGAATGTGCAAGATTGAGATTCTGTCGCCGAATAAATCAAATGCAGGTGCAAGTGATCCCCCGCTCAAGATAAGATGACCAATGTCCAGGCAGACATCAAGATCGAATTCTTCGATCAGGGGCAGAATTGTCTCCAGGGGGTATTCAGGCAGGTTCTCGATTGAAAAACAGCGACCGGGGATACCGGCATCAGTGAGATTCTGGAGGGTCTCGCTCAAATGGCCGCACCATTTTTGTACTATCCGTTTTTCAGGGCGCCCCTCAAGCCCTGGCAGATGCAGGGTACAGGTAGAAGGATTCAGCGGTGACGTCAGGGTGACGACTTTCTTGATCACAGCCACAGACCTGGCTCTTAATTCAGGATCCGGGTGTCCCGGGTATATGTCCGTGGGCAGGTGGACATTCCAGGAGAATTCAAGCTCGGTTGCCAGGTCTGCAAGTGATTGGATATATTTTTCATCCGGCAGGCTCTCCGGGTAGGCACTTTCGAAAAGCAGCAGTTCCAGTTCATCAAAACTGCGGCCCAGGGCCCGGGCGTTGGTCAGCCAGTCGGCCGGGTGGATAAACGTGGTCGTGCAGAGCTTGAAGGGATAGGCCTGCTTTTCGAATAGTATCTCTTCAAATATCACTGCGTTTTTCCTACAAGTTTGCTTTCAGGCTGTCTACAAAGAAATCAATCTGAACCAAGGGAGACTCTTCGCTGCGCACAGAGTGACAGGCATTGAGGTATACGAGTTGCCAGCCAATTTGGGTTCAACCAACACCAAGTATTACACAATGTTGTAAAGAACCAGAGCCACCGGCATCCACAGTAAACCGGCAGCCAGCATCAGTTCGCAGGCCCGGGGAATGTCTTCGGCCGTGGCCGGGCCGTATTCTGCCCCCAGGCCGGGTTTCTCAACCCGGCGGCCATGATAGGTCCCCGCCCCTCCCAGCCGGATGGCCAGGGCGCCTGCAAAAGCTGCCTCGGGAAAACCGGCGTTGGGACTGGTGTGCTTGCGGCCGTCGCGAAACCCCACCCGCAGGGTCTCCCGCCCTCTTCGTGCAACCAGGTTCGCCGCCGCTGCGATAAAAAACACCGCCACCCGGGCCGGGATATAATTGGCCACATCATCTATCCGGGCGGCCGCTTTTCCAAAATCCCGGTAGGTATCGTTCTTGTACCCCACCATGGAATCAAGGGTGTTGGTCATTTTGAAAGCCAGGGCCAGGGGTGCACCGCCCAAGGCCGCAAAAAACAGGGGCGAAAAGAAACCATCCACAAGGTTTTCAGCCACTGTTTCCACGGCGGCCCGGGCCACTTCCGGCTCATCCAGTTCAGCCGTTTCACGGCCCACAATCATGGCCACGGCCGCCCGCCCCGCGACCAATCCTTTCTCGCGCAGGGCCCTGTATACTTCTTCCGCCGCCCTGGCCAGGGAGCGCAGGCTGATACAGTAAAAAAGCACGCCAATTTCAACCAGGGCCCCCATAACCGGATGAACGATTCGGGCAATCAGGAGAATACCGGCAGTGAGCAGAAAGGTACCCACAATCAGACTGACCGCAAAAAGTGCCCCGGACCATACCGGGGGCCAGGTTAAACGCCTGAAAAACGGCTCGCCCCTCCCAATGGCCCAGCCCATCCAGCGAATGGGATGGGGCAGTCGCTCCGGGTCACCCATGGCAAGATCCAGGGCGAAGGCCGCTGCCAGTGTATACCAGAAAGGCGCCATCAGCATCCGCCCAGGATGTCGGCCAGGCAATCACCCAACCGCCGGTTTTCCGCCCGGCTTTTCAGGGAGACACGGATATATTGACGTGAAAGGCCCTCGAAATTTGAACAGTTGCGAATCAAAATTTGTTGCTGCGCCAGTTCGGCGCACACCCTCTCGGCGGTTTGAATCCCTGTCAGATGTGCCAGCAGAAATGAGGTTTCACTCCGAAACCAGCCGATACCCGGATGATCCTGAAACCGGGTGGTTAAAGCGCGGCGTTCATCATCCAGAAACACACGGGTCTCTTGGATGAATCGATTTGCCAGCTCGTTGTTTGCCAGGATGTGGGCCACGGCGGCACAGGCCAAACTGTTGACACTCCAGGGCATGGCATAGTCGCGCAGCCGGGCAATGATGTCCTGGCTGGCGATGGCAAAACCAATGCGCAGGCCCGGAACCTTGAAGATCTTGGACAAAGAGGTCATCCGGACCACATTGGGCTGATCTTTGTAGAGGGGGGCCGCGCTTTGTGGGTCAACGGCAAAGGGCAGGTAGGATTCATCCACAACGAACATGGTCTCTGGTCGGGCCGCAAACAGTCCGGCCAGTTCTGCCTGCGGGACCATGACACCGGTGGGGTTGTTCGGGTTGCAAATAAAGACGGTATCGAACTGAGCGGCCAGCGTGGCCAGACAATTGAGATCAGGTCTAAAATCGTTCTCAGCCGTGCTCACCAGAAAGTCCGGTGTCACGCCCTGCTGTCGGCAGGCACTGGCGTAGTCGGCATAGGTGGGGCCGACGATAAGTGCCTTGCGGGTACCCAGCGCCCGCGGCAGGGCGTAGAGCAGCTGGGTAGAGCCGTTTCCAGGGGCAACACACGCAGGGTTCACGGCATTGTACTCGGCAAACAGCCTTGTAATGGCCCCCGCATCCACTTCCGGCAATGTCTCAATGACAGCCAGATGCTCGCTCAAATATGATTTGACACCGGGCAGCGCTCCAAACGGGTTGACGTTGCTGCTCATATCCGTGATCTCTGACGGATCACAGCCCTGGGACCGGGCCAGTTCATATATATTACCGCCATGTCCACTGATCATTTCGTCACCCGGCCGCAACCGCTAAAAAGAGACAGGCTTCCAGCACCTCTGTCATGCAGCCCAGCATATCCCCTGTAATGCAGCCCATACGTTTACCGAAGTAGGCGATGAGGACGGCTGTCAGAATGACAAACGTCAACACCAGGCCAAGGCCCTGCCTGCCGGCCAGCAGGGTCAGGATCAACAAGGGTAAAAGCCACCGGAAATCATACCAGGTCAGGGGTTCTGAAAACAAATCATGACCGGTGCCGCCTTCCGGTCGGCCGTAGGGCAGGTACTTGACCCCGAACATCATCCCCGCGCGGGACCAGGCCGGTACCAGTAGCAAAAACAACCACCGGTTCTCCTCAAATCCACTGAGTCCGGCCCATTTCAAAGCCAGGCAGCAGACAACGGCCACCAAACCCATGGCGCCGATCCGGCTGTCTTTCATGATCAACAGCGCCTTTTCCCGGGGGCGATGGCCCAGCAAGCCATCGGCGGTATCACCAAGTCCATCGAGATGCAGCGCACCGGTCAACGCGGCCAGCAGGATTACGTCCAGAACCGCTACTGCAGACGGCTGCCAGGCAAGGCTCGCCAGGGTATCAAACAGGGCCAGGATCACGCCTATCAGCAGACCCGTGAGCGGGAAGTAAGCTATCATCTCCCGGGGTCTGAAACGCGGTGTTTTGCCTGCCGGCAGAATGGTGATGAACTGCAGGGCGGCAATCAGGTTTTCCTTGAAATTATGAAACGATTCAGAATTTAGCATATTTGCTCATCACGCCTGTGGTCTTAATTGTGGGAGTGGCATCTTGCCGCGAATTGCATGTTAGTCTGAGATCCCATTCGCGGCAGGATGCCGCTCCCACATCTTTCAGTGACTCAGTTGGGCTGTTCTTGGCAAAATGCGAGGCCATTGGTTTCCGCGATCTCAATCCAATGTTCACTGATCACAACTGCCCTTTATCTTTACTGGTATCCCGGCCACCATCCAGACAACCCGATCAGCGGCCGCGGCAATCATCTGGTTGACCCGCCCGGCCTCATCCCGGTAGAGTCGGGCCAGTTCATTTTCCGGCACAATGCCCGTGCCCACTTCATTTGAAACGATGAACACCGGGCAGTCTACCTTATCCAGACACTCTACAAGTGCCTGGCGTTCTTTTTCCAATTCAGGCAACCCTCCGGGAGAGAGCAGGATATTCGAAGTCCATAAAGTCAGACAATCCAACAGGATTGCCCGGCACTCACGGCTTCTCAGTTCCAGGGCCGCCGCCAGTCGTACCGGCTCTTCCAGGGTCTCCCACTCCGGCCCCCGCTGCTGCTGATGCAGCTTGACCCGCGCGTGCATTTCGGTGTCCTGGGGTACGCAGGTGGCCAGGTAAAGCTTTTTCCCGGGGATCTCTTCCGCCAGCACCTGGGCATGGTTGCTTTTTCCGCTACGGCAGCCGCCGATGATAAAGGTTGTCGACATTACAATTCTTCTCCAGCAACAAGTGCTTTTAATTTTTCCATGTCTACATGCTTCCTGAAATGCCGGGCCAGTTTTCCGTATTCTCTGCGCCGGGCTGTGAGGCCGCCGTCTTTTGCGACCGCCAGATCTCCCAGCCCGATAGCAGCCAGCCATTTTGCGGTAATCCCGGCCGAGTCGAACAGTCCGTGAATATAAGTTCCCATCAGCCGTTGATTTACAGATATACAGCCGTCTTTACCCGTGGTCGGCACGCCATTTTTGGAAAGTACGTCAAAAAAGTCCCGGCCGCCCAGGCGGGTCGTTGCGCCCATATGAATTTCGTAGCCGCTGCCTGCGGTGCCGCCCCAGGCAAAGCGGGTCAGGGTCGTAGTCTTCGGGGCTCTTAATTCAGTGACCACCGGCAGCAGATCCAGCCCCTTGGTTTCCCCGGGTTCACCTTCAAGCCCCCCGGGATCCTTTACCATGGCCCCCATCATCTGATATCCGCCGCACACACCCAGGATATAACCGCCCTGGCGTTCATACTCGAAAAGCCTGCGGGCCCAGCCCGTGGTCTGCAGCCATTGAAGATCATACCGGGTATTTTTTGATCCCGGCAGGACCACCGCCGCAAAGCGCGCAAGATTAACCGGCTTTTCTATGAAATGCAAGTTGAGGCCCTCAACGGCCCCCAGGGCATCAAAATCAGTAAAGTTTGAAATGTGGGGAATCCTGATCACGGCAATGGCCGGCAGTTCTAATCCGTCTGAGGGCAGAGCGCCCGGCTTTTCTATTACGACTGAGTCCTCGGCCTCGATGCGGATATGTTCAAACCAGGGCAAAACCCCAAAGACAGGTTTTCCGGTCCTGGCTTCCAGCCAATCCACGCCGTCCTTGAAAAGCGTAATATCGCCTCTGAACCGATTGATAATAAAACCCGCAATCAACTTCTGAAAGTGTTCGGGAAGGCATGCGAGGGTGCCTACAATCTGGGCAAAAACACCACCCTTGTGAATATCGGCCACCAGGACAACCAGCGCCCCGGCATACTGCGCCAGGCGCATATTCACAATGTCGTGGGGCATAAGATTCACCTCTGCGCAGGAGCCGGCGCCCTCTATGACTACCAGGTCATGTTCCGCTTTCAGGCGGTCGAGCGCCTGGCAGGCCGTCGCAAAGAGTGATTCTTTCCCCTTGTGGTATTCGCTGGCAGTACTGTTTTTGAGGACTTCTCCCAGCAGGACCACCTGGGCCCCCATATCGCTGGTGGGTTTGAGCAGGATGGGGTTCATATCCACACTCGGCGGGATACCGGCGGCCTCGGCCTGCACGATCTGGGCTCGTCCCATTTCCAGGCCTTCCGGTGTTACCCCGGAATTGTTCGACATGTTCTGCGCCTTGTAGGGCGCCACCTGGACCCCCTCCTCGGAAAAAACCCGGCAGAGTGCCGTGGCAACCACACTCTTGCCCACATCCGACCCGGTCCCGAATACGGCCAGGCTGGGCGTCTGCAGATACGCTGATTTCAAATCGGCCCCTTTATTTCTCAATGCCAACCCGGGCGGCCACGCCCTTCTGGTAGTAATGCTTGATCTCCCGCATCTCAGTCACCAGGTCCGCCTGTTCAATAATCCGCGGATCTGCTCCCCGGCCGGTAATGACCAGTTCCAGCTCATCCGGCCTGATCTCAACAAGTTCCAGCAAGGTTTCCACTGGGAAAATACCACAGGCCGCGGCCGTGTTCCCCTCTTCCACGATGACCATATCATGCTGCCCTTCAAGAAAGACCTGTTTGATCCTGGCCACGCCGGCCGCACCGGCCTTGATATCCTCTTTTGCCGGTTGCCCTTTGACAAAACGACCAAGACCAAACTGCTCCACGGTCACCAGGTCGGCGAACCTTTGCAAGGCCTTTATTTCACTATAATCACCGGATTTAAGAAATTGGGCAATATACACCCTGAGCCCAGCGCCCGCAGCCCGCAGGCTCAGGCCAAGGCTGGCAGTTGTTTTCCCTTTCCCATCACCGGTATAAACTTGGACGTAGCCTTTCATGTTCCCTCTCCCTGCAGCGGCCCGTTTTGGATTATCGCGGCCGCACATCTTTTTCGTTGAAACTGGTAGAGCTTATGCTATCCGCTCACAGGCTGTCAAATCGATAAGGTGTCCCCATACGATTGCGATTGGGTTGTACTATCAGTCATAGATAGCAAACTCCGGTCGATCAATTTGGCCGTCCGGGTGAAACGGGGTCCGGTAAAGCAACTGGTCTTGCCGGAATTCGTAATCCGGTTTAGATCCAGGCCCGTTCCGGTGATGTCTCGTCCGGTAAAAGCGGCCGTCCGGATGCATCTCATAGTCCGGGTCCGCAGCCCAGCCCTCCCGGTGATTTACAGTCCGATACAGCCGGCCGTCTGTAATCACGAACACCGGCAGCATATCATCATTTTGTCCTGTTTTGTCGATTGCGTAAACTTTCATCACCTATCCTCCATCACGCGTTGATTGTAGACAGGCATCTCAATTCTGAGAGGCCCGTTAAAAAGTCGCGGCCGAATCTCCGCGGACGAGTGATGGATGAAGGATTGGCTTCAAAAAAGGTATCCTCCGGGAAGGAGACATGACCCGAGGGTACCGCGAAGAGAGCTGCCTCTCTTTTCCGGATTTCTGGCCTGCTGCCGGTATCAGCGTCCAGAAAAAACAAAAGCCCTTCAAACCTCTGATGGCTTGAAGGGCTGCACCCAGTTTTCTTGGCCCTTTGCTCTTATCCTATCCACCGTTCGCCGCGGGGATCAGGTCGTCGCACTTTGCTGGAAACCAACGGTATCCGCAAAACGCTTGTTCTCCAAGGCAGGTCTTCTGACTTCCTCTCCAATCTGGCGGCCTTCCCATAACGGTCATCCGTTACAGTGGCATGGTTGCCAGACAGGTTCCGAGCGTATATTCAAGCTCGGTGAGGTTACAGCGGCGGGACCGTTCCCGATTCACACGAGATTCCCTATTAAGCGCCACGGCACCTTGTTGGGGTTCTTTCTATCGTTCCCCGGAGGATTTGTCAATGCGCTATTTTCTCTCTTCTCAGGCAATCCGTTTTGGGTCGGCGGGCTTATCGGTACAACCACTCTCTACCTCACACCCGGCGCATGCAGAGCCGCATCCACAGGGGCTCTCGTTTCCGGATTTGAATGTTTTAACGAAAGAATTCAACAGGGCAATGACGGCCCCCAAAACAATTAGAACCACGATGAATGTATCCATAGGAAAATTTCCTTACGCACCCTCTTAGATGAAGAGACTGCCCACCTGGAAAACTGTTGTAGCCAGAATAAAAGCCAGGGTAGTGTTGAAAATCACTGAAAACAGGCCCCATTTCCAGGAGCCTGCTTCCCGTGAAATACAGACGACCGCCACGAAACAGGGTGCATAAAAAATCATGAAAATAATCAGGCTAAAGGCCACCAGCGGACTCCAACCGGGTGCGGATGCCAGCCGGGACGCCAGCCCTCCGGTTTCTTCCGGATCGACTTCACCCAGTGAATAGGCTGTCCCCAGGGTGGAAACGACGACTTCCTTGGCGGCAAACCCGCCCACCAGGGCAATATTGGTCCGCCAGTCAAACCCCGCCAGCCGACTGACCGGTTCCAGCAGGCCCCCGATCCTCCCGGCAGCTGAATTTCGCAAGGCCGCTTCAGCCTGGCGTCGATCAAGTGCCAGCAATTCCATCCGAACCGCTTCAGCCGCACTTGACAGGGCGACAGCGCCTTCTGGTTTGGCCAGCTCAGCCTGGACAGGCATCGAGGCGGCACTGAGCACTTCGGCGCGTCTCTCCTCAAACAGGGCGCTTTGATCCTCGGATAACCCGGGAAAGGTCATCATGGCCCAAAGCAGGATAGATACCGCCAGAATAGTTGTGCCGGCCTTTTTCATGTACTGCCAGGTTCGTTCCCAGGTGTGAATGGCAAGGCCTTTGAAAGTGGGCAGCCGGTAAGGCGGCAATTCCATGACAAAAGGGGTCGCATCCCCTTTGATCGCCGTTGAACGCAGTAATTTGGCCACCAGCAGGGCACCGGTCCAGGCAATCATGGTAATCAGAAACATCATCAGCGCTTTATTCCCGGGGAAAAATGCAGCCACGAGCAATGCAAACACCGGCAGTTTGGCCCCGCAGTTCATAAACGGCACGGTGAGCAGGGTGGCCAGTCTTTCGCGATGGGATTTAAGGGTCCGGGTCGCCATGACGCCGGGTACCGCGCAGCCCCCCGCAATACCGCCGGAAACAATAAAGGCCATGGCCGAACTGCCATGCAGTCCGAACACCCGGAAGACCCGGTCGAGCATGAAGGCTACCCGCGCAAAGTAGCCGGAATCCTCCAGAACCGATATCCCCAGGAACATGAACATGATCAGGGGCACAAACCCCATTACCCCGCCCACACCGTCGATAATCCCCGAAACGAGAAGAGACTTCAGCAGTCCGTCAGGCAAAAATCCGTCCACGGCACTACCCAGCCAACCGAAAAAACCCTCAACCCAGCCCACAGGTATGGCGCTGTATGTGAAGGTAAAATGGTACAGAGCCAGAATGGCACCCACCATGATCAGCGGCCCGAGAAACCGATTGGTCACGACCTGATCTATCCGGTCACTCATGAACAGGCGGTCCAGTTCAATGTCTTCTGTCAGAACCCCATTTTTCATGACTGACTTGATATATCCATAGCGATAGTCCGCGATTACGGCTTCCGCGTTCACCCCGATGGTCTGTTTCAGATGGGCATTGACCTTTTTTGAAATTTTCTCCAGCCCGGTGGAAACATCCTGATCCACAACCCGTCCCCGAGCAATAATTTCATCGTCCTTTTCAAGATATTTCATGGCCACCCAACGCGACGGGTAGGTGTCCACATTGAGGCGGCTATCCCGCAGCAGGTCTTCCATATCGTCAAGGGCACGGTCAATATCTTCGCCGTAGGAGATATAGAGCGGCCCGGAGCGGGCGTCCACCTCAATACCGGCGGCAACGGCTTCCATGAGTTCGGCTTTACCCTCTCCCAAGCGGGCAATGGTCGGCACAACCGGAACACCCATCAAGTCCGACAGCCGTTTTGAATTGATCTCAATACCCCTATTCAGGGCCACATCCATCATGTTCAGGGAAATACAGACCGGAACGCCCATTTCCATAAACTGTATGGTCAGGTAAAGATTCCGCTCCAGGTTGGAGGCATCCACGATATTGACAACCATATTGGGCTTTTCATTCACAATATAATCCCGGGCCACCACCTCTTCCAGTGAATAGGCCGTCAGGGAATAGGTACCGGGCAGGTCAACCACGTGAAATTTACTGTTTTTATCAATATAAATCCCCTCTTTTTTCTCCACGGTCACACCCGGGTAGTTGCCAATATGCTGCCTGGCGCCGGTCAATGCGTTGAAAAGAGTAGTTTTTCCGGAATTGGGATTGCCTGCTAAGGCGATGGTTGCTTCCATATCAGATGTCTACCTCCACTTCTATAAAGTCGGCCTCACGATTGCGCAGCGTCAGGGTAAACCCCATCAGCCTGAGGGCCACTGGATCTTTCAGGGGCGCCCTGCCCTGTACTTTTATATGGGTCCCGGTGACAAGTCCCATGTCCCTGATACGCCGACCCAGTTCCCCGTCCGCTCTAACTGCAGCAATGACACCCGCCTGGTTCTTTTCCATGTCCCTCAAATTTACCTGTACCAATCGTTACTCTCCCGGCTTGAATTATTTATAATTTTAAAGATAAAGTTAGGTATACCTTACTTTGCGTGTTGTCAATGCATTAATTAGATAATATTAACTTTTGCGTATTTGACTTATTTAATTTGGTTTGCTATTTTCCCTGACAATCAATGGGGGGGAGATGAAGAAAAACACGACGCTATCGGAAAGCCTGGAAGATTATCTTGAAATTATCCTGGAACTTGAAAACGCGCAAAAAGTGGCCCGGGCCAAGGATATCGCCTCTAAAATGGGTGTTCAGCGCGGCTCTGTCACCGGCGCCCTGAAGGCTCTGGTTGAAAAAAAGCTGATCAATTACGCACCCTACAGTTTCATCACCCTTACGCCTGCCGGCAAAAAAATCGCCCGGGAGATAAACCGCCGCCACACCATCCTCAAGGATTTTCTGGTGCGGGTCCTGCAGGTTGAAGAGCTCCGCGCAGAAGAGACCGCCTGCCGCATGGAACATGCTGTCGACAAAGAATCCATCGACAAACTGGTCCGATTTATAGAATTTATTGATCAGTGCCCCCGAACGGGCGGCGATTGGGTCAGTGCTTTTGAGCAGTTCTGCGCCTCCGAAAATCGCAATGAACAGGACTGCCGGGCCTGCCTCGCAGCCTGTGGTGAGCGCTATCTTTCAGAAATTGATTCTGCGTCAGTTCCGGTACAATCTAAGGCTGTTGGATACGACCGAAATACTGCTCAGGGACATGGCCAGGGCTGCAAAAATCGGGTGCAGGCTACGCAAAAAATCGGGCGCGGCCTCAAACGGATAGAGGACACCGGCCGCAACCGGGATTAATATGATGTTATAGAAAAAAGCCCAGAAGAGATTTTGCCGGATGGTCCGCATGGTGGCCCGACTTAGCTCAATCGCTGCGGGAACACCGGTCAGGCTGCCACCCGATAGAATGACACCGGCAGTTTCAATGGCGACATCCGTGCCGCTGCCAATGGCAATGCCCACCTCAGCCTGGGCCAGGGCCGGGGCATCGTTGATGCCATCTCCCACCATGGCCACTTTTCGGCCTTCTTTCTGCAGATCTTTCACCCGGGCCGCTTTGTCCTTGGGCTGGACTTCGGCAAAAATGTGGTCCACCCCTACCTGGTCACCGATGGCCCTGGCGGTCCGCGCATTGTCCCCGGTAATCATCATGACATTCAAACCCTGCCTGCCCAGCTGGGCGACAGCTTCCGGCGAGTCGGGTTTAACCGTATCGGCCACAGCGATAACCCCGATGGCAACCTGGTCCCGTGCCACGATCATAGCCGTCTTCCCGGCTTTTTGAAAAATATCAATGGCCGCATTGATTTTACCGAGATCCACCTCGATCTCCTTGAACCAACCGGGTTTGCCCACCTGCACCCGGTGCCCTGCCACCAAAGCCTCAACCCCTGAACCGCTATGCGATCGAAAATTTTCCAGCTCCAGAAAATCACGACCCCTCTCTTCAGCCGCCCGGACAATAGATTTTCCCAGGGGATGTTCCGATCCGCGTTCGACAGTTGCAGCGATGGTGAGCACATCGTCGTCGTTCATCCCACTGGCTGGTGCGGTTTGAATGTCGGTCACCACGGGTTTACCCGCGGTAATGGTACCGGTCTTGTCCAAGACGATATAGTCAAGACGCGCTGTATTCTCCAGAGCCGTGCTATTCTTAAAAAGGATGCCCTTTTCCGCCCCTTTGCCAGTTCCTGCCATGATGGCCGTAGGTGTTGCCAGGCCCAGGGCGCAGGGGCAGGCGATCACCAGGACCGCCACCAGGCGCAGCATCGCGGGAACAAACTCACCGCCAACCATCCACCAGATGACAAAGGTCAATAACCCCAATCCGATGACAACCGGAACAAACACCGCGGCTACCCGGTCGGCCAGGGCCTGGATGGGTGCCTTGCTGCCCTGGGCGTCCTGCACAAGTTTGATAATCTGCGCCAATGCAGTTTCGCGCCCGATCTTACGAGCCTCCATGGTCAACATCCCGTGTCCGTTGACCGTGCCGCCAACCACCGGATCACCAGGATCTTTATCCACGGGAACCGACTCGCCGGTAAGCATGGATTCATCAACGCTTGATTCCCCCGTGATAACCACACCATCTACGGGTACGCTCTGGCCCGGCCTGACGATGAGCACATCGCCGACGTGTACGCGATCCAGCGGTACTTCCGATTCCTCGCCGTCCACCAGGCGGGTGGCGGTTTTTGGACTCAGGTCCATGAGTTTGCGAATAGCGGCGCCCGTGCGGCCCTTTGTCCGTGACTCCAGCATTTTACCCAGTTTAATCAGGGTGATGATGACCGCAGAAGTTTCGAAGTAGACGTGCTGCCCCGCAATGGGAACAAACAGCAGGGCCAGGGAATAAAAATAGGCGACCGAAGATCCCATGGCCACCAGGACATCCATGTTGGCGGTCATATTCTTGAGATTTTTCCAGGCACCGGTGTAAAAATCCCACCCGGTGTAAAATTGGACCGGAGTGGCCAGTCCCAGAAAAAACCAGTTCACCCAGGCCGCGTGGCTCCATGGGCCGGCAATACCAAAATCGCGGGCCATGCTGAGAAGAAACAGCGGCAGTGTGAACACGACCCCGATGAAAAACTTCCTGGTCTGGGCTTTGATCTCCGCAGCGCGCGCCTGCGCTTCGGCATCTTCCGGGTCTTTCCCGTCTTCCGGAAAAATCGCTTCGAACCCGGTTTTTTCGATCCCGGCCGCAATGGCCTCCAGAGATATTTCCGAAGGTAAAAACTCAACCCAAACCCGCTCACTGGCAAAATTGACACCCGCAGCCACAACACCAGGTGTTTTCTTGAGCGTTCTCTCGATGTTCATGGCGCAGTTTGCACAGGTCATTCCGGAAACAGGAAATTCGGTGGTAACCGTATGGGGCTCAAAACCTGCTTTTTTAATGGCCGCGATGATTTCCGGAGGGTTGACAGATGCGTCATCAAAGGTCACGCCGGCCTGCTCGGAGACAAAATTAACTGCGGCCACCTTGATTCCCGGAATTTTTTTCAGGGTTCTTTCGATGTTCATCGCACAGTTGGCGCAAGTCATGCCTGACACAGGGATTGTAAGGTGCTTTTCCATGGATTCCTTGACCTGAGAACAAATTGGGCATTCTGACACAGCCTCAAAGGGGAGGAAACAGTGTCTCCTCTGATGCCGTCTAACGGCCGGTATCATGCCGCCGGGTAATTGATCTCCTGCAGGACGCCCCTGATCATCTCCTCGCTGGCCGGTGCTTCCCATTTTACGGTAACAGCCTTGGCGCCCGGCTGGGCATCAACCGATACCACACCCTCCATTTCCGTAAGTTCGGTTTTAATTGAATTGGTGCAGTGGCCGCAGGAGATGTTGCTAATTGTGAACGTTGTCTGTGCCATGGTCGGCCTCCTTGTATTTTATAATTCAACCTTTGCGATTCATATTTTCAAATCGGGTCCACACATCAGCCACAGGTGCACCAATTGCTATGAATTGCTCTGTTGACGGCAGGCTATATTCTTCTTATCCTCAGACAGTCAGCCTGATGGACGGTTTGCGGTTTAAAGTCTATTTTGAAATAGTAATCAGAATCTGGCGGTATGCAAGCAGGTGCTGTTTATTCAATCTTAAAACATGGTCACTTCAAACTTATCAGTTTACTGATACCGGAGGCTCACGCTTGACTTGCCGGAAAGCTTGATCGAGAATAATCGGGAACCATTACCCTACCCCCGGGAGGCGCATTGAAAACGATACTGGAAAACCGGATTGAAAATGTCAGAAAGGACCTGGCCGAGAAGAAGGTTGATACCCTGATGGTGCTTGTAGCCGAGAACCGTTATTACCTCAGTGGCTACACCGGGGAGGACAGCCAGTTTGATGAGACTGCGGGTGTGCTTTTCATTACCCGGGACGACCTTCTCCTGGCCACGGACCCCCGCTTTGATACCCAGGCTGGTCGGGAAGCCCCCCTCTATGACATCACCTGTTATAAAAAGGGCCTGGCAGAAGCGCTCCCGGACATACTAAAGCATCTCGGCACCCGGCGACTGGGTTTCGAGAGCGTCCGCCTCTCCTGTTTCCAGTACAACAAGATGACGGCTGCCGTTCAGGAAGCAGGGTTGGACACTGAGTTCGTGCCGGTTGATGATATTGTTGAAAACCTGCGGGTAATCAAAACAGAAGACGAAATCGAGGCTACCCGCAAGGCGCTGGCCATTGCCGAAGATGCCTTTGACGAAGTTATCGCCGGACTTGAGGTTGGCATGACCGAAGAACGGGCTGCCTGGAACCTGGAAATCGCCGCCCGTGAAAATGGTGCTTCCGGACTGAGTTTTCCCACCATTTGTGCGGCGGGCCCCAACAGCGCCCTGCCACACGCCATACCAGGTGATCGCAAGATCAGGGAAGGTGAACCGCTCCTGTTCGACTGGGGGGTTTTCACCGGGCACTATTGCTCAGACACAACCCGCACAGTGGTACTGGGAAAACCCGACGCACAATTTATAAACGTCTACACCACCGTACTTGCCGCCCAGCAAAGGGCCATCAAGCAGATCCGGGACGGGGCCAGCTCCAAAGCAGTAGATGCAGCTGCCCGGGATTATATTGACAGCACTGAATTTAAAGGCAAATTTTCCCATGGGCTCGGGCACGGCACCGGCCTGGCCGTGCATGAAGCCCCCCGGCTGAATACCCTGCGGGATGAAACCCTCAAATCCGGCATGATTGTAACCGTAGAACCAGGAATTTATCTACCCGAATGGGGCGGCATACGCCTTGAAAACCAGGTCGTGGTACGACCGGATGGTGCCGAAGTTCTGAACCGACTCGGTTTCCTTAAATTTTAGAAATTATCGTTCAGAGGTTGCCGGTTCACGATCCCTGGTTGAGCCTTTGAGCCCTTGAACGCCTGAACCTTTGAACCCTTTAAATCCCAGGTTTCCCAATGGAACAGCTTGATTTTTTGGCCGATCAGTACCTGAACTACCTGCTAGTGGAAAAAGGGCTCAGTCGAAAAACACTGGAATCCTACAGCTGCGACCTGGTCCGATATTTCGATTTTCTGCGGCAGGCTTCCGTTCATTCGGTCAGTGATAATGATACCGCCTTCATCCTGCAGCATCTGATCGCCATGCAGGCAGAGGGCCTGGGGCCACGCTCACGGGCCCGACACCTGGTGGCCATCCGGGGTTTCTACCGATTTCTGGTCCAGGAAAAAATGATCGCTGCGGACCCTTCCCGGATCATTGATCTGCCCAAAAGCGGATTGAAGCTGCCGGAAGTCCTTTCAACCGCGGAAATCGACCGTCTGCTGAAATCGCCCGGCACGGATACCCCGCTGGCCCTTAGAAATACCGCCATGCTGGAGCTCCTCTATGCTTCCGGTCTAAGGGTCTCGGAACTGGTCAACCTCAATCTATTGGATATAAACCTGGAAGCCGGGTTTGTACGCGTGTTCGGCAAAGGCTCCAAAGAACGGATTGTCCCCATGGGATCGGGTGCCGTGCAGGCGCTGCAGGCCTATCTAAAATCTGGGCGCCCTAAACTTTTAAAAGCCGGCCTGAGCAGCGCCGTCCTGTTCGTGGCCCGGGCCGGCAAACCCATGAGCCGTCAGGGTTTCTGGAAACTGCTGCGCAAATACGCCCTTGCAGCCGGCCTTAAAAAGAATATATCTCCGCACAGCCTGCGCCACAGCTTTGCCAGTCATCTATTAGAAGGCGGGGCTGACCTCAGAGCCGTGCAGGTAATGCTGGGACACGCGGACATAGCCACAACC
>CAZWPX010000088.1:0-16703 GCA_964636125.1 uncultured Desulfobacterales bacterium
TACATCATGCCGCCCATGCCGCCCATCCCACCCATGCCGCCTCCAGTAGGCATCGGAGGCATATCAGCCTTTTCTTCCGGCTTCTCGGCAATCATGGCCTCGGTGGTCAGGAGCAGAGAAGAAACCGATGAGGCGTTCTGCAGGGCGAATCTTGTGACCTTGGTCGGATCAATGATACCGGCCTTCATCAGGTCTTCGTATTCACCTGTCTCGGCGTTATAACCATAGGCGTCTTTTTCGTTCTTGACCTTTTCCACCACCACAGACCCTTCGGCCCCGGCGTTATTCACGATCTGGCGGATCGGTTCTTCCAACGCCCGCATCACAAGGTTAACACCCGACTGTTCTTCACCTCCCAGATCCATCTTGGAAATCGCCGGGATAGCGCGCACCAGGGCCACACCGCCCCCGGGGACGATCCCCTCTTCAACGGCCGCCCGTGCGGCGGTCACGGCATCTTCGACCCTGGCCTTTTTCTCTTTCATCTCGATCTCCGTGGCAGCACCCACATTGATCACCGCCACGCCACCGATCAGTTTGGCCAGTCTTTCCTGGAGTTTCTCACGATCATAGTCAGAGGTGGTCTCTTCAATCTGGGCACGGATCTGCTTGACCCTTCCTTCCAGGTCGGCCCGTTCGCCGCCGCCATCAACGATGGTGGTATTGTCTTTATCAATCCGGATGGTCTTGGCTGTTCCAAGGTCATTCAGGGTGATGTTCTCTAATTTCAGACCGAGGTCTTCGGAGATCACCTTGCCGCCGCTGAGAATGGCGAGGTCTTCCAACATGGCCTTCCTTCTGTCACCAAAGCCGGGGGCCTTGACGGCCGCCACCTGGAGGGTCCCCCTCAATCGGTTGACCACCAACGTCGCCAGGGCCTCACCTTCCACATCTTCTGCAATGATGAGGAGGGGCTTGCCCATCTTGGCAATCTGCTCTAAAATGGGAACCAGGTCCTTCATGGAGCTGATCTTTTTTTCATTGAGCAGGAGGTATGCCTCACTCAGATTGGTCTCCATCTTTTCCGCGTCTGTTACGAAGTAGGGAGAGAGGTAACCTCGGTCAAACTGCATCCCTTCGACGACCTCGAGGGTCGTGTCCATGCTCTTGGCTTCCTCGACCGTGATGACACTCTCTTTACCGACCTTGTTCATGGCCTCGGCAATGATGTTGCCGATGGTGCTGTCGTTATTGGCTGAAATTGTGCCGACCTGGGCTATTTCACGCTGGTCCTTGGTCGGTTTGGAGAGTCCGTGAAGCTCTTTTACGGCTACTTCAACGGCCTTGTCGATGCCGCGTTTGATGGCCATGGGGTTGTTGCCGGCGGCAACGAGTTTCTGACCCTCTTCATAGATGGCGCGTGCCAGAACAGTCGCCGTGGTGGTACCGTCGCCGGCCATATCACTGGTCTTGCTGGCCACTTCTTTAACCATCTGGGCGCCCATGTTCTCAAACTTGTCTTCCAGTTCAATTTCCTTGGCAACGGTCACACCGTCTTTGGTCACCGTGGGGGAACCCCAGGATTTGTCGATAACCACGTTCCGGCCCTTGGGACCGAGAGTCACTACAACCGCGTCAGTGAGCGCCTGTACGCCGGCGAGCATTGATTCACGCGCTTTCATGTCGAATTTAATCTGTTTAGCCATTTTGGTGTTTCCTCCGTATATTTAAATTATAAATTCTTATTCGATTACGCCGAGAACGTCATCTTCGCGCATGATCAGGTACTCTTCACCGTCGATCTTAACTTCGGTTCCACCGTATTTTCCGAAAAGAATGCGGTCGCCCTTTTTAATATCAAGTGCGATGGTTTTGCCGTCATCACCAACCCGGCCTTTGCCGACCGCGACGACTTTGCCTTCAGCAGGTTTCTCTTTGGCTGAATCAGGGATGATGATTCCGCCCTTGGTCTTTTCAGCTTCTTCAACACGTTCTACCAAAATTCGGTCATGTAATGGTCTCAGTTTCATGGTTCAAATTCTCCTTTTTCATTATGTGTTTTAAAAATAAAATGATTAAAACGGGTAATATCAGGGCGGCCGCATATACGGCCAAGCCTGGTATGCGTGTTGCCGCTTATAAGTTAAAAAGACTGTTTTAGTTAATGGTTTCAGCACCCCGCAGGGTACCGGGATTCGTCATTTTCCGAAATAATAATCACAGTTTCTGATTTGTAAAGAGACGGGAAAATTTTTTCCGGATACCGGTCGGATCAGGATTTATCCGTCTTTTTTGAGTCGGTGTCAGGCGGTTTGCTGGTGTTCTCGGGCGCAGAAGGCGCTTTGGCGCCGTCTGGGGGCGTTTTTGAATTTTTAGGTGTTTTATCCGCATAGTCGGTGACGTACCAGCCAGTCCCTTTCAGGTGAAAAGAACTTTGCGATATGAGACGGTGCAATTTCCCGGAGCACGCACTGCAGGTTTTCAGCGGCTTGTCCGAGAACTTCTGGATCGCTTCTGCGATCCGGCCGCACCCGGCACATTCGTATTCATAGATCGGCATGTTTCTCCTCTGGTTTGCGGGGTATATCTGCAATTCGTTTTAGTGCTAATATAGGCAAGGATTGGCGATTGTCAAGCAGTCCGGGGCTTTAAAATATGAAAAACCGCACAATACTGTAACATGTAGAAATTACGATCAGTTTTTAGCGCAATCACGGCTGCCGGGCGGGTGCTTTAAGACTCGCTGAGACCTTCGAGGGGCGGGTGCCATTTACCATAGAATTTCAACACCGCGGCCAGGCCTGAAATGTTTACGGGGTTCAAAATCGTACGGGTTTTGGCATGGACGCGTTTTTCTTCGGCAAGGGTCTCCTCGGGAGAGGCGTCAAAGCTCTGCAGGAATTTGCTGAAACGGACAATGTGGATGAGTTCATGGGTGGTGATGTAGAGCACCAGCGGGAAAAGGCTCATCTTAGAGGACCGTTTCAGAGCTGCCAGGATGGAATGGTCCTGGAGGCAAATTTTGTAGTAGTCGTAAGCCGCGGATCCCAGCGAGGTGCCTTTGAGACGACCTGAAAAGCGGATAACCTGGGCAAACGGGCCGTCTACGATTTCGCCTTGTTCCAGTTCAGCCAGGGTACTGACATCATAACGCCGGCGCAGCCATTGGTTCTCGGACATCTTGTATGCGTTGCTGACCAATTCCTCGGCCATGGCCACTGCACTGTTGACCGTATCAAGTTGTTCGTCTCTGAATTTTTTCAATTTTTTTCGATGTTGAAATAATTGTGGACAAATAGATAAAAATAGTGTTACCAGTATTTTTTTAACATATCAAATAAATAATGAATGGGGGTGATCTGTTGGGCAGCGTCATAAAAAAACGAAGAAAAAAGATGAGAAAACACAAACATCGCAAACTATTGGCCCGGACACGTCATCAGAGAAGAAAGGGCAAGTAAACCAGTCGGTTGAATGTATCGCCCGCCTCTTTCCGAGACCTTTGAAAATATCTTTTCAAAGGTCTCCTTTCTGACTGCCTGCAAACTTCCACTGGTCTTTTGTTTCTTCAGGACCTCACATGTTTCGATCTATTTTTGATATCCGTCTAAATATTTAAAGAATTCGGATTCGGTTGATACGACCACCGAACTCCCTTTGTCCATTGTCTGGCTGTAGATGTCCAGGGTTTTGGTAAACGAGTAAAATTCCGGATCAACTCCGAATGCTTCCGCGTAGAGCTGGGTCGCTTCGGCGTCTGAGCGGCCTTTGATTTCCTGGGCGACTTTGTAGGCTTCCGAGGTGATTCTTTTAAGGTCCCGTTCCTTTTCACCGAGAATTTTGCGGGCTTCACCTTTGCCTTCAGACCTGAATTTTTCAGCAATCTGGCGGCGCTCCGCGATCATGCGGCTGTAGACTGATTTGCGAACTTCCTCCACATAGTTGATGCGCTTGATTTTAACATCCTCAAGCTCAATGCCGAAATTGGTGAGCTTTGGGCGGGCCTGTACCAGAATGCCCTTGTTGATCTTTTCGCGGCCGGTGGTGACATCGTAAGTGGCATGCAGGTTATCATCACCTTCTTCTTCCTCGAAAGTGTCCAGTTCGCGGTTGCTGTTGCGGACCGCATCTATCAAGCGGCTGGAGGTGATGAAGTTGCGAACTGCAGGGTCAATGATTTCATCCAGCCGGTTTTGGGCTCTCTCCACGAACCCTATGGTTTTAAAGAAGATAATCGGGTCCACAATCTTCCAGCGTGCAAATGTGTCCACCCAGATGTAGGTTTTATCCTTGGTGGGTATCTGGCCGGGATCACCATCCCATTCCTGCAGGTTGCGCGGATAATAGATGGCTTTTTCAATGACCGGGATCTTGAATTTCAGCCCCGGCGTGGTGGCCGAGCGGTTGACTTTGTCAAAGCGGGTGATCAGGACCTGCTCGGTTTCATCCACGGTGTACGCGGAGACATAGGCTCCGAGGAAGATAAGGGCTATGACCAATATGGTAATTTTTACTTTCATTTGATGATACCATCCTGTTTTCCAAGGTTGAGCAGGGGCAGAAGGTTTTGCTGGTTTTTATCCACGATGTACTTGTTACCCATTTTGGGCAGCACGTCTTTCATGGTTTCCAGGTAGAGCCGGCGTTTGGTTACATCCTTGGCCTTGGCGTATTCCCGGTAGACCTCGGTGAAGCGGGCCGCGTCACCTTTGGCCCGGTTGACCCGGTCAAGCGCATACCCCTCGGCGGTCTTGATGGTTCTATCGGCTTCACCTTTGGCTGCCGGGATGGCCTTGTTGTAATCTTCCCGGGCTTCATAGATCATTTTTTCTTTTTCCTGGGTGGCCTGGTTTACTTCATTGAATGAGGGCTGGACCGGTCCGGGAACATTGGTTCTTTTCATTTCAACGGTTACGATTTTGATGCCGGTCTCAGCCTTATCCAGTTCAAGCTGCAGGACCCGCTGCGATTCAACCGCAATCTCGTCACGTTTGCTGATCACCTCATTAATGCTGCGGTCCCCCACCACCAGGCGCATGCTGGCTTCGGCCAGGTCAATCAGCAGTTTGCGCACATCGTGGACCTTAAAAAGAAAATTGTAAGGCTCGTTAATGCGGTACTGTACGATCCAGGGCACTACCGCCACGTTGAGATCTCCGGTCAGCATCAGGGAGGCATTGGAGGACTCCGACCGGCTTGCGTAACGGCTGCCCGAATCATCCCGCGATGAACGGAAACCGAACTCTTCCTTGTAGATCCGGTCCTGGCGGACCTTGGTCACTTTTTCAATCCCGAACGGCAGTTTGAAATTGGGCCCCGGCTGGGCAACCCGAACGAACTTTCCAAACTGCTGCACCACGCCTACCGATCCCGACTCGATGGTGAAAAAGACGGAATATCCGATAAAAAGTGTAAGAATAACGATCAGGGCAATCAGCGGTCCGCCTGGAATCTTGATGTTCTTGAACTGGTTCATCAGTTCATCTACCTGGGGCGGTATGTTTCCAGGGCCACCGCCTCCCGGGCGCTGGTGCTGCTGTTGCTCTTTCAGTTTTTCCCAATCCCAACTCATTTAATGTCCTTTCACAGCGGGTTATTTATTTTGATGGCACAATGTAAGGTACCGTTTTTACCAAGTCAAGTAAAAATGGGGCGGCCAGGGGGGCGGGCGCACCCACGGCAGACCGGGCTCTGGGTAAAATTTCGATTGATGTTTAAACCGTGGCATCATCAGCTATTCCGAGGTATTAAGGAGCATGGGCACGCAGACTGGAGCCTTGCGAGATCCCGGGTGGATGGGCGTATCAGGGGGGCTTTCGATCCGCCGCGTCCGCTTTGTTTTGCTTGACAATCTGACGGCCGGGCGGTTAGGTTTCAGCCATGCCCGCAAAGCCCAAAAACAGCCCCGAGACCGCCCATATCAGCACGATTTTACCGGATGTCATCCGGTCCTGCCGCCGCGAAAAAGATACCGGCATGATGGTGGTCTGGGATAACTGGGACCGTGCGGTGGGGGCTGACATCGCCCGTAACACCCAGCCCGCGGCGTTCAAAGGGCAGCTCTTGCTGGTGCATGTCTCCAGTTCGGTATGGCTCCACCGACTGCAATTTATGAAAGCAGATCTCATCGATCGGATCAACACTGCCTGCGGGTGCCCGCTGGTGTCCCGGATGACCTTTAAGATTGGGCCCCTGGAAAAGGAATCCCCTTTAGAAACCTGAAATATGAAGCCTGTGACCACCGATACTTTTTTCAACGGACGCATGACGGTGTTCCAGCCCAGGGACGGCTACCGCTTTTCAATCGATGCGATTCTGGTGGCCGATTTCATGGGCTGCAAAGACGGCCAGACGATCCTCGACCTTGGTACCGGTTGCGGTATTATCCCCTTGATTCTGGCTTTCAGATACCCGGCGCTGAAAATTTATGGTGTTGAGATACAGGCTGGGCTGGCCAGTGTGGCAGCCCAGAATGTCCGGGGGAACAACCTGGAGGATCGGGTTCACATTCTCCAGCAGGATCTGAAACGTTTGACGCTTAACCGGGTGCCTGTTCCAGTGCACCACGTTGTCTGCAACCCGCCTTACCGCCGGGTGGATTCAGGGCGGATCAATCCGGACCCTGAGAAGGCCGGTGCCCGGCACGAATTGTTTGCACAACTGGAAGATTTTGTGGCGGCAGCCGCGCGTATGCTCCAGTTGTCCGGCCGCCTGACCTGTGTCTACCCGGCGACACGGCTGGCCGATATCATTGCCCATATGCGGGCGGCCCACCTGGAACCCAAAAGGCTCTGCACCGTACATTCCAAAGCAGGGGCGGAGGCCCGGCTGATCTTGATTACCGGCGTAAAAGGCGCGCGACCGGGGCTGCAGGTAGAGCCGCCCCTGATCATTTACACGCCAAACGGTGCCTACACAGAAACGGTGGCCCGGAAATTCGAACCGTAATTTTTGGGGTGCTAAAAAAGCATCTGAAATTTTTAGCTGGTTGCCTGTAATCTAAATGCGCACCCGCTGAATTCGGGTTTTGAATTCATCGTTATTGACATAAAAATACAAACAAGTTATCTGGAATCACCCTAAGGAGAGGTGGCCGAGCGGCTGAAGGCGGTAGTCTCGAAAACTACTGAGGGCCCTGTCCTCCGCGAGTTCGAATCTCGCCCTCTCCGCCATTATTCCTGCCCGATGGGTGGGGATTTCATATTTCCCTTGATTTTTCCTGCGGGATGATTCATACAGGGGCCGCCTGCAAACGGCGGGGCCCATTCGCGGGCCGCTGTTCAGATTGCGGAGAGATGTCCGAGCTGGCTGAAGGAGCACGACTGGAAATCGTGTGTGTCGTTTAAAGCGGCACCGAGGGTTCGAATCCCTCTCTCTCCGCCATATTTTTTTGAGACAGGATATAGTCTGATTATCCCTTGCCTGACGACCCGGCAACCCCATCCGGATAGACAATTTGAGTACCACCGCCTGCAGTGTCCAAGATTGAGTGTAAGCACAGGCTGCCGAGCCAGAGAAACTGCCAGAGCGCGGGGTGCTGGATTGGGCCGCATACAGGCTTGCCGTATCAACCGGTTCATGTTAATGAGGCCCATGTCCTATCTTGTTCTGGCAAGAAAATATCGCCCGCAGACTTTTGAAGAGGTGGTCAAACAGACCCATGTGACCACGACCCTGGCCAACGCCATCCAGGCCGATCGGGTGGCTCACGCTATTCTTTTCTCCGGCCCCCGGGGTACCGGCAAGACGACCATTGCCCGGATTCTGGCCAAAGCGATGAATTGTATCAAAGGGCCGAACCCGATTCCTTGCAATACCTGCCGATCGTGCCTTGACATTACCGCCGGGAGTTCCTCCGATGTGTTCGAAATTGACGGTGCTTCCAACAATGGTGTTGAGCAAGTCCGTGAACTGCGGGAAAATATCAAGTACCTGCCCGCCTACAGCAAATTTAAAATTTATATCATCGACGAAGTCCACATGCTCAGCATTGCGGCCTTCAATGCGCTTTTAAAAACGCTGGAGGAACCCCCCGGGCACGTGCTGTTCATGTTCGCCACAACAGAACCGCACAAGATTCCCATCACCATCCATTCCCGGTGCCAGCGGCACGATTTAAGGCGGATCGACACCCCGGCTTTGATTGCGCACATGAAAATGCTGTGCCACCGGGAGGCGCGTGAAATGCCCCTTGAAAGTCTGGGCGTGATCGCCCGGGAAGCTGCCGGTAGCATGCGCGACGCGTTGAGCCTTCTCGACCAGGTCATTTCAAGCACAACCGGGGTCGTCGAACACGCCCAGCTGCTGGACATGCTGGGAGCGGTTGACCGGTCGCTGTTGTTCGAACTCGCCGACGGTATTTTAAAGGAAGACCTGCCGGGATTGCTTGCAGGCCTCGAGCAGGCCTATAACCGGGGTACGGATATTCGCAGACTTTACGGGGAACTGGTGGAGCATTTCCGGAACCTGATTGTGGCCGCTCTGGGCAAAGAGAGCGAGAAATTGATCGATGTGCCTGAACATGAGCTGGAACAGTTGACCCAACAGGCCTGCGGCGCTACCCGCGCACTGTTGGGCCAGTTGTTCAGGGTCCTGTCCGAAGAGAGCCCGGCCATCAAGTTTGCGGCCAGCCCGAAACTGGCCTTTGAAACGGTGCTTTTCAGGATTTTCCAGACCCGGCCGGCGCTGCCGGTGGAGATGTTGATTGATAAATTGGAACTGCTCCGGCAGGATTTTTCACAAGGTGGACCCGGGGCAGTTAAGGTTCCGATCCCGGCCGCGGAGCAGGGTTTGGCGGATGCCCCCCACCCGCTTGACGCTCCGGTTGTTAAAGAGCCGGTCGCTGCTTTTAAAACACCAACCGTTCCGCAGCCCGTCAAAGCGGCGGGTAGCACCGCACCGGTCAGCAGGGATCTGGCGCTGGTCTGGGAACAGCTGCTTGAAACCATTTCGCGCGAGCATCCCGCCCTGGGCGGAACGCTGGCAAATGCCCGGCTGTTAAAGGTCGAGTCCGAACGGGTTACGATTCAGGTTTCCGGCAATCAGTTTAATATAAACAGGCTTAAAAAAAGAGAAAACGGCGCCCGCCTGACCAAGGTTTGCAGTACATTTTTTAAACGGCCGGTGGTCGTTGAGGTGCAGGCGGACACTGAAGGACAGAAGCAAAGTACCGCTAAAAAAAAACTGGACAAGCAGCTGCAACAGGATGTATTGAGTCATCCCCTTATCGAGGATGCCATGGAGATTTTTCGAGGTGAGGTGGTGGAAGTTCGGACGCTGAAAAAAAGAGTTAATAGAAATAATAATCATCGATAAACCCCCAGCTTTGCTGGGGAGACTCCCGGAGTTTGACAGTTCCGGGATATAACGAACTGCTGAGGCGATGATTATTATAAAATTCATTCCTCCGGTTTTGCCGGAGGTCATTGAATCGGGAGGAAGAACGCATGAAAGGCATGAAGGGCATGGGCGGCATGATGAAGCAGGCCCAGAAGTTACAGGGCAAAATGATGAAAATGCAGGCAGAGCTTGCCGATAAAACGGTTGAAACCACCGCGGGTGGCGGGATGATCAAGGTGATAGCCAACGGTAAGCAGCAGATCGTTGCGCTTGAAATTGAAAAAGAGGTTGTGGATCCTGAAGATGTAGAAATGCTTCAGGATCTGGTGCTGGCCGCGGTCAATGATGCCCTGTCTAAATCCCAGGAAATGGTCCAGGGTGAAATGGGCAAACTCACCGGCGGTATGAACATTCCGGGTCTTTTTTAGATTATGAACCATTACCCGAATTCAATTCTAAATCTGATCCGCCAGATCTCAAAGTTGCCGGGAATCGGTGAGAAAACCGCTGAGCGCCTGGTGCTTCACATCCTGCGATCTCCCGGTCGGGACGCCGCGCAGTTGGCCGAGGCGATTCTTGAACTCAAGGAGAAAACACGCCTGTGCAGCCGCTGCCATTCATTGAGTGATGCCACCGTTTGCCGGATCTGCGACGATCCGCACCGGGAAAGTAGCACATTGTGCGTGGTCGAGCAGCCAGCTGATATGGTGGCCCTGGAAAAATCAGGCGGTTTTAAAGGGTTGTATCACATTCTGGGCGGGGTTCTGTCGCCCATGGACGGTATCGGTCCCGACAAGATTCGTGTCCGTGAACTCCTGGCCAGGATACCCGGTGAGCAGGTCGCGGAGGTTGTGATTGCCACCAGTACCAGCGTGGAAGGCGAGGCCACCGCTGACTACCTGGCCAACCAGCTCGCCCGGCATTCCGTACGGGTGACCCGGATCGCTTCGGGTGTGCCCGTGGGTGGGGATTTAAAATTTGTCGATCAGGTCACGTTGAAAAGAGCCATGGAGACCCGTCGCGATGTCGGATAAGATAGAACCGGAACGCCTGTTTGCATGCCGGCAGTGCGGTGAGTGCTGCCACGGCTATGGCGGCACATATGTGTCAGATACAGATATTGAACGGATCAGCACCTTTATCGGAGCGGAGGCGGCCGGCTTTGTCGCCAAATACTGCCGGATGTCCGGCAGTCGACCGGTCCTGATGCAGGCTTCGGATGGCTATTGTATTTTCTGTAAAGACAGTGTCTGCGGTATTCATCCGGTGAAACCCAGGATGTGCCGGGCCTGGCCTTTCATCAAAAGCATCCTGGTGGATGTAGGCAACTGGCACGCCATGGCCCGGGCCTGTCCGGGAATGAAAACGGATCTGGACGGTGAGACAATCCGGCAGGGTGTCCGGCAGATGCTTATAGAAGACTAAAGGGCGGTTCAGCGTTCAGGGTTCAAGGGCCCAGGGTAAAAGCAACGGCGTATCAGGAGTGCGCCAAGAGGGTTGAGCGTCCATGTCTGTTTGATGCCCCTGAACGGCGCGCGCTTAACTCTGAACGATGAACCCTTAGCTTTCTTCCCAGTCCGCCGTGTTGGTAAGGACAAAAATATCATGGCTTTCCTGATCTGATATAATCTTCTTTACGATATTCAAACGTTCCAGTATCTCAAGTCCGGTGCAGAGGCTGGCTTCACTGCTGTTCCAGATTTCCAGCATGTTTGCGGATGAGAGAGTGGCTTGTGCGTCGGTGAGACCGCAGCACATGAGGTAGACCGAAACAGTCTCCGTGGAAAGATTCAGGCTGAATATCTTCTGGCTCATTGCAGGGGATTGGTGCTGATTGTCCATGGGGCACTCCAGATTAAAGGACGTTTTTAGTTTTCCGAATGGCTCATTTATAGCGGCTGCAGGCCAGAAAAACAACAATGAATCGGTGATTTTGTATGATCGGTGTATTTGATTCAGGGATCGGGGGCCTGACGGTTGTCAAGGCTCTGCGGGAGCAACTGCCGGAATACGACATTCTCTATTTTGGCGATACCGCCCGAACACCCTATGGCAATAAAAGTGCAGCAACCATAACCGGTTATGCCCTCGAGGACACCCGTTTTCTTCTGAACCAGGGCGCAAAAGTAGTGGTGATGGCGTGTAATACGGTTTCCAGTGTGGCGCCGGCCACGGTCGCCAGGCATTTCGATGTGCCCCTGTTCGAAGTGGTTTCCCCGGCTGCGTCCAGGGCGATAGAACTGACTGCAACCGGGCGGATCGGGATTATCGGTACCCGGTCCACGGTTTCAAGCGGCATCTATGCCAAACTGATCAGCGATTTAAACCCGGTTGCCAGGGTTTATTCTGCAGCCTGCCCGCTACTGGTGCCGCTGGTGGAGGAGGGGTGGTTCCGGCGTCCTGAAACCGCCATGATCGTTAAGAAATACCTGCATCCTTTGAAAGTCCGCCAGGTTGACACCCTGATACTCGGCTGTACCCACTACCCGTTGCTGAAGGCGGTGATACAGCGTAAAATCGGAAAGCGGGTGCGTATTATCGATTCATCAATCTGTGTGGCCGCAGAGGTTAAACAGACCTTAGAAGCTCGCCCGGACCTGGACAGTCAGCTTGCCAAAACCGGAAAAATCCGAGTTTTTGTCTCGGACCGCACCCCGCAGTTTGCTGAAATTGCCCGGAGCACTTTAAAGCAGAAGGTTCAGTTGGAGACGGTGAGTCTTCAGACCGGTTAACAGAATTACAGGGTGGCCGTGTATTTGGGACCTGCAATCAGCATGTTGTTTGAGATGGTCGACTGTATCTTTTCCATTTTGTTGCCGAAGACAAAATCTCTTATGAGGCCGTGACCATAGGCACCCAGAACAACCAGGGCATCGTGGGGGACCTTGTAGAGATTCTCCTCGATCCGTCCGCTGTCAAAAAATCGCCAGTCGCGTACATTTTTAGACAGCTCTTTTCCGAGCCCCTCTTTTTCCAGTGCTTCCCGGTAATCCTGGGTGGTTCCTTTTTCGATCTGGGTGAACAGTTCGATGGGCATTCCCGATTCCCGGCTGATGCGCAAACCAAGCTTGAAAGCATTGATGGCGTTGCGGGACCCGCCGAAGAAAACTGAAATACTGTTCCAGGGCTTGGAAACAGGGCTAGTGAGCAGTACCGGAAAGCGTGCGGACTGGACAATTCTTCTTACCCGGGGGCCAATATACCCGAGTCCTATTTTCGAAGAGAGGTCACTGATACTCCGTGGGCAGCACATGAAGTCAAAATCAGTTTTAATGTCGGGCAGCGTGGAGGCTGTGAAGTGCTTGGGAGCCAGAAATCGGGGCTTGTGGATACCAGCGCCTTCCAAAAGCTCGGTGGCGTGCTGCCTGGCGGTTTGCGGTGCTGTCAGGTAGGATTCATCCAGGTCTACCTGGACAACATCATTTTCAAAATACATCAAAAATTTCGTATGCTCGGGGATGTAAACTACAGGCGCAACGCCGGTCATATTACAGAAATAGAGGGACTGCAGAAAGGTTTCCCGGCCAAGGGGTGTATTTCTGAAGATATGAAATAGCTGTTTGTTCATGATTTACTCCTTATTGATTTGATTGCACCATCAGTTCCTTCCGGTATTTATCCAGGAAGGTCCCTTTTGATACCATACCGATGTATCTGCCGTCAGAAACAACCGGCATCGAAAAAAGATTGTAAACATCCATCAGCCGCAGGGCATCGGAAACGTCGTCATCAAGATTTACGGTCATGACAGAGCGGTCCATGACCTGGTCCAGGAAGACGGCGTCATAAATTGCGGGATTGAAAAGGTAAGGGCGCAGGTCGTCCAGGTGGATCATGCCGAGAAACTGCCCCGTCTCCGGGTCTTCAACAGGAAAGTGGTTGCGGTGGGACTGTTTCAAAATTCGGATAAAATCGCGCAACAGCATATTGGGGTGTACGCAGATGCAGTCTGTTTCCAGAAGTTCGGAAAGGCTCAGGTCCGTCAGAACCCGGGCATCCGTGCCCGGCCGCAGCAGGTGGCCTTTTTCCACCAGTTCCTTCAGGTAGAATGAGGCCGGTTCAAGCATGTGGCACAGGGTTGTGGACACGGCCGATACGATGATGAGCGGAAGGATTACTTCATATCCGCCGGAGATTTCCACCACCAGGAAGATGCCGGTCAGGGGGGCCTGCATGATTCCGCTGACCAGGCCGGCCATGCCCAGCAGGGCGAAGCAGCCTTCACCCACCCAGGCTACCTGGGGCCAGATGGCGGACAGGGCCCGGTGATAGACAAGGCCGGTCAGGCTTCCAATGACGAGGCAAGGTGCGAATATGCCGCCGGAGCCGCCCCAACCCAGTGTGAATGCGGTGGCGGCCATTTTGGCAAGTACAGCCAGAGCAACCAGGCCCAGCCCGGTGGTAAATGTGCCCCCGATCATCGCTTGAACCGAATGGTAGCCTTCGCCCAGGACAACCGGCAGGAATATGCCAATGAGGCCCACCGCGCAGCCGCCGCCGGCCGCTTTCAGCCATAAGGGGGCGGTTACCGAACCGGCTACCCGCCCCATGCCTTTGAGCAGGCGGGTCAGCATCACTGAGGCGCCGGCGCATAGCATGGCCAGCCCGATGCAGGCGATGATATCCAGAAAGGCGATATTGAATTTTACGTGTTCGAATGCGATCTGATTGCCCTGGAGAAGGCGACTGATTTCCGTCCCGGCCACCGCGGCGATGGCAATGGGGATGATGTTGACGGCCGACCACTCACCCAAAATGACCTCAATGGTAAACACCATCCCGGCGATGGGCGCGTTGAAAATAGACGCGATGGCACCGGCGGCTCCGCACCCGACCAGGGTGACCCGCTGCCGGTCATTCAGTGCAAAGAATCTGGCAATATTCGAGCCGATGGCCGCCCCGCTCATGACAACCGGTGCTTCGGGGCCGGCGGAGCCGCCGCTGCCGATGGTCAGGCAGCTTGAAACGAGCCGTGAAAAGCTGGATCTCAGGCGCAGCAGGCCCCCATAGCGGGACACACTGTAGATGACCTCCGGAACGCCGTGCCCGGCCGCCTCGTTGACTACCTTTTCCAGGAAGATTGAAGATAACGCCGCCCCGGCGGCCGGCAGCAGGAAAGCCCACCAGTAGCCGCGCAGGTGATGCAGCCATTCAAACATGGCGATCAGGGAGCGGTTGAGGGCCAGGGCTGCCAGGCCGCTGCAGGACCCGACAATGACGGCTATCAAAATAAGCAGCAAGCGGTCATCCGATCGGAAGATCCGCCAATTCAGCGGATAGCGCCATAGTTTTGATAGTTTCATTGCAGGTTGCCCGGGCTAAATAAAGTCACTCTTTTCAAGCTTGTTTTCAAATTTAGTAATTTCTAAGAAAAATTGGTGGGCAGAGGGCGCGCTTTTCAGGAAGCTGACAAAGTCGTTATCCCTGATACAGAAAGCCAGTCTCGACAGAAGGTGCAGATGGATACGGACCGATGTGCTCAACAGTAAAAACAGGACAAAAACCGGCTGGCTGTCAATAGCGCTGAAATCGATGGGCGCTGCCGGGAAGCAGGTGACGATCATCGGCTTGTCCAGGGCGGCCGACAGGGGTGTCCGGGGATGGGGAACCGCCACGCCGTTGCCCATTCCCGTGGAGGTCAGTTCTTCTCTTTCCATCAGCGTGGTGTACAGTTCCACTTTCCCGGCGGCGGTGAGACCGGGCACACAGGCCGCGGCCGAGGTCAGAACACCAGCGACATCCGTACCGGTGATTCCCATGTGCAGGCCACCCCTTTCCATGACGGACAATAGATTTTCCGGGGCATTGTTGGCCGGGCCGACAGTACTCCCGGTTTTCGGAAGAGAGAAGGGCAGGTTTCGTGAGGCGGCCCATTTTTTTAGCTGTTCCGTGTCGAAAGAGCCGTTTGCACCGCTTTTCTGGACAGGAATCCGTCCCTGGCGGACCCAGCGCTCCAGGGTGCCGACCGGCAGATCGAGGCAGCGGGCTATTTCGCTGATGTTTAATTTCATGCAAGCTACCAGGCTTTTTTATGAAGGTGATTACAATTGAAAATTAATCGAAAAATATAATCCCAAAACAAATCGTAAAGCAAGCATATTTAATTTTTAAACCGGGATTAAGAGTAAAGTCACGAACAAGAGAGCCGCTTCCCGGTACCGGGTCCGGGTGCCCATACCGCAGGTCAGGCCGGGGGTGGTTCGCTTGCGTTGATGATGGTGATGTCTCTTTTTGGAAAAGGAATCTCGATACCCTCGGCATCAAACGCGATTTTGATTTTGTCGGTGATGGCGGAAATCGTGTTCATTCGCTGCCGGGCGTCATCTATCCAGACCCTGAGCTGCAGGTCGACGGATGAATCCCCGAAATTGCGGACGACGACCTTGGGTTCGGGGGTCGCACAAACCCAGGTAACCGTTGAGGCGAGCTTGACCAGAGCATCGCTGGCTTTCCGTATGTCGGCGTTATAGGCAATGCCGACATTGATGCGGACCCGGATGCGGGCATTTATTAGCGTGTAATTGACAATGTCGCGGGTCATTATTTTGTTGTTGGGAATAACGATAACAATATTGTCAGTGGTTCGGATCTTGGTGGCCCGCAGGCCGATGTCGATAACATCCCCCCAGGTTGAACTGCCCTTCGGTGCAGTCCATACCTCGATGCGATCCCCGATTTCAAAGGGTCGGTCCACGATTAGCAGGACGCCCGCGATGAGATTGGAAAGGGTGTCCTTGGCGGCAAATCCGATGGCGACCCCGGCCACACCGGCCCCGGCGATAAACGGCATGACGTTGATACCCAGCAGGTCCAGGGCGACAATGGCGGCGGCGGTATATACGATTGCCCCGGCAAACTTGTTCAGCAGATCGAAAACGATGTCATCAACCTGGGTCGCTGTTTTTTTTGAAATATTAGCTTCGGCATGTTTAAGGGCGATCAGGACGAATTCTTTGGCAGGCGCAGCGATCGCTATGACAAGCAGCGCATGAAAAATATTTTGCAGTACAAGCAGGTGGTATTGCTGCAGCAGGTATGAGCCGGCCACCATAATGAGCGCATAGCGCAGGATCTTCTGGATGCTGATGAACAGACCCGGGTTTTTCTGGAACACCGCAAACCGCATGGCGCGCTGCTCTGCGGTTAAGGTGATACGCTTGATCAGCAGCCAGGCGATATAAAAGAAGATCAGGGCCAGTGCGCTCTTTATCGTCTGGTTGATGAAAGGAGTATCGGAGTGAATATATGGCTCGATACTGTTGAGAAGTTCAGAAAGCTTATCCAGCTGTACGCTGAGAGTATCCATCAAGGCCTCACGTATCGTTCATGTTTCTAAAACACACTGGACCCGACCCCGGCTTTTAAAAATTCGCGATTGAGCCGGGCGATATGGGTAATGGAAATCTGTTTGGGGCATTCAGCTT
>CAZWPX010000089.1:0-16481 GCA_964636125.1 uncultured Desulfobacterales bacterium
ATTTTTCGAATGTTTTCTCCGGCCCCGGAAGAACACTTGTCGTTTTCAAGAAACTGATAAAAAAACCGCGACGAACTTCGTCGGCCATCGGCATTCGCACCGGAAACGCCTTCAGCCGGAAGGCGGGCCAGTACACTGTAGCCTCGGGCACCCACGCTGACAAGGTTCATCTCAGCCGGTGTTGCGGCATCCGCATCTAAAGCTGCTTCCTGGCAGGCATCATCTGGAAAAACCAGCACCGGAGCCGCCAGCTCCCCGGCATAAAGCCCGGTGGCCCCCAATGCCGCACACTCAGCCACATGATTGTCCCGATACCATTTTTTAAACACACCGAACGGATTACCCTCATGGGAAATATAGGCGGTGTTTTCCACTTCAAATGCGCCAGCTTGATTAATTTTAACGATTACAAAACCAGCAGAAGCTTTGCCAAGATCACAACCTGCGACTCTTAATGTCATCAAACATCTCCATGATTTATTGTTGCGCGAACCCTGAACACGCTTAAACGATATGTTACAGGCTGGAAGGAGAGATGAAAAGAGGCATAAATGACATAAAACATGTCAAAACGGCCATTGGCGTACGCTGATCGCGGCAAGCTGCCGCTCCCACATGAAACCAGAAAGTTGAGTTTTAAAAGGCGTTGACAAAAAGGCATAAAAGAGTATTTGCAACGGTATAAAAGAGCATAATCGATCAGGCCCACCGCCGGAACCACATTTCAGCGGCTGGACCTTTGTCAGCCACCCCGGCGCCATTTTTCTGTCCGGTCTGGCTTACTCGTTCGCGTCATTTTATGTGCTAACCATTCCTATTACCGGTGCGTTTTTTGGTAAGCGGACCTGGTTGATGGGAAAAAGATACGGTTTCATCACCCCCGGGGACATGTACGCTTATTATTACAAAAACGAAGCCATTCGGTGGCTGGAGTAATTTTTCAACCCAGGTTTCTCAACTCGAAGCTCGTTATCTCGAAGTTCCGGGGGTTATTAAATTCACGGTTGGCCAACGCTCCTGGACCGGGGTGATGATATTGACCTATATGTTTGCCCTTATGGGGATTCAGTCTTCTCCGGCCTTCACCATGTGGACTTTCGGGATTAAAGATCCCAGACCTTTGGCCTGGCAGCAGGTGTTCATGTCTACCTTTTTGCTGGCATGTTTCGTACCGGCTCACCGGTAATCTGAATGCGAATCTCAGGAGAATGCCGGGCAGCTGTCAAACCCGTTTGAAAGCCCCCTCCAGATCCCTGATTATATCCACGGGGTTTTCAATGCCGACGGAAAGACGGATCAAACCGTCTGAGATGCCCGCCTGCATTCGTTCCCGGCGAGAATAGGTGGCATGGGTCATGGACGCCGGGTGCTGTATCAGCGTGTCACAATCCCCAAGACTGACAGCTAGGCGACAAAGGGCCACGTTGTCCATGACCACTTTCCCTGTTTTTACATCACCTTTAATTTCAAAGGCAATCATGCCACCAAAGGCGCGCATCTGGCGTCTGGCGATGTGGTGGTTGGGATGGTTCACGAGGCCGGGATAGTAAACCTTTTTAACCATCGGCTGCGCCTGCAGCCACTGGGCAATCTGCATGGCGTTGGTGCAGTGCTTTTCCATTCTGACGGCCAGGGTCTTGATACCCCTTAAAAACAGCCAGGCGTTAAAAGGGCTCATAATCGGGCCGAAAGAATGCAAATAGGCTTCCCGGATGCAATTCATTGTTTCTGTGGACCCGGTAACGATGCCGCCAATGATATCCGCATGTCCGCCAATATACTTGGTAGCGGAGTGGATGATGATGTCAGCGCCATGCTCAGCAGGTTTTTGCAGGAAGGGGGTGGCAAATGTATTGTCAACAACATTACGGATGGAATGCTTGCCGGCTATCTGGGCCCATAGCCCGATGTCTATGATGTCCAGCGTCGGATTGGCGGGTGTTTCCATAAAGAGGAACCGGGTTTTAGAATCGATGCGCGCTTCGATAGAACGCCTTGAACCCGCGGACTCCGGCGGGAGCAGGCGGGCTTCGATACCGAGTTTTTTTAAGTGTTGGGTAAACAGGGCGAAGGTGCCGCCGTAGACAGTTGTGCAGGCTATAAAATTGTCACCGGGTTTGGCCAGGGTAAGCGTGGCGGCTGCAATCGCGGCCATACCCGACGCAGTCGCCACAGCATCTTCACACCCTTCCAATCGGGCGATTTTACTTTGCATGAGCGCCACCGTCGGATTGGCGATCCTGCTGTAGATAAAGCCTTCTTGTTCCCCGGCAAACAGCGCAGCCCCATGATCTGCATTTTTGAATTCAAAGGCGGAGGTCATGTGGATCGGTGGCACAAGGTCACCGCAATAAGCTTCAACCGCATCTACGCCATGCACAATATCTGTTTCCAGAGATACACCTGGCTGGTTGACAGTCATGGCAATCCCCCTTGCTCGATAAGGTTATTCAAGGGGTGGGCAGGGTGTACGGCGGTCGCTTCCAGGGATGGACCAGGCCGGTCTCAGAAGTGGTTTCGTTTCCGTAGATAGAAATTATTTTAGTCCATCGTCGCTTAGAAAGCAAACAGAAACCTGCGATCTTACGGCAGGGTTAAAAGCGAGCCGCAACTGAAACAGCTGTTTATCCGGGGGATTCGCCCGTCAGCAGCCACAGCCACAGTCACAGTCGCCCCCGCAGCCGCCACCGGATGCCAGGGCCCTCACGATTTCGAGATCGACCGGCTGCTGAACTGAGTGGATTGCCAATTTGAGATAAGTTTCACCACGCCCGCGCAATACTTGCGGCAGGTCGGGCGCCAGGGGGCCAAAAAACTCTCCCGGATTTTTCAGATCGACGGCGGCAATGACGTCGTCTCCGACACCTTTCTGGTAGAGCAGCTTCTCAAGAGGCGTGATGCCGCAGGCCGCCACACCGTAGATGAATTCAAGTTTTTCGGGTTTCTCCAGCAGGTTGAGTTCATCCCGGGAAAGCCCGGCTTCGATCAATAGAGACACTTTGAGTAAGTTGTCAATTTGGAGTTTTTCTGTCTGCATTTAAGTCCAATTCCTTAAAAGTCTAAAGGTAGGTTCGATGTTTTCACTTTCCAATACAATAATAATGATTCGCGTATACGCAAGTAAAGGTATTCCGCCCGCTACCCTGCAAGCTGTTTGACTCTATGGCCGCCTTTTGAAACAGACATTTTCCCCATCGCATGAAACCATATTGCATTGAAACGCATTTTTTGAGATATCCTGCAATATGGCAAATTTTTTTGAAATGAAACGGATTGATTTCACTGCGGCCCTGATGCTCGCTGATCTGGAAGCAGCCGAAAGGCTGCTGCTGGATACTTCCAGGCGAATGGAAGCCCACTCCAGTTTTTCAGAAGCGGATCAGAAAGCCCTGAACCAGATCCTCGTTGCGCAAAAAAAACTTCTTGACCGGCAGACCGGCCGGACCTTGTGGCAGCTTCGAGACAGCCTGAAAACAGTCCTGGCGGACATTGTTCGCCGGCAGGTGCGCAGTGTGGCCTATATAGAGTATGACCAGTGGCGGACCCAGCTTTCCCTGGACGCTGACCGCTACAAGGTCATGCTCAGCCAGGTGGCATCCTTCCAACTGACCATCGGCTGCAGCAATTTTTGCCGTCGGTGCAATGAATGGGCCCTGGCGGGGGTCCGGAAACATTTTTCGTTTGCCGCGGTCAAGCAGTTGGTCAAAGACCTTTTTGAGGTTGGCAACCGCGGGTTTACCCTGTATTGTGCCTCCGACCCCCTGGATTATCGCTGCCGTGAGCGGACGATCGCAGACATACTGGCGTACATGTCCGACCGCGGCTACACACCTGATTATGGCCTTTTAACCAAGGTGCCCCGGGGCAGCGAATCTCTCGCGCAGAAATTCCTGCAAGACGATGTCGATATCGCTGTCAGTCTGACGGAGCAAAACAGAGCCAGGGTGGCCAGGATAGAATCAAGGGCCGGCAAGAGATTCCCATCCCATCACGACACGGATGAATTGTTGATTCCGGCCGGTCTGGATGAAGATTTCGCCACGGTGAAACCCTCGATCACCGATAATTACGGAATTGAAATCACGCCGGAAGGCGCCAGCATGGTCATGCCAACATTTACCAGTGCCCTCAATCCAACCGGTCAGTCCCGCCTGCCGATTGCAGGTGTAACCGACTGGTTCATTAAAAAACGGGTGGGGCGGGAGGCCCTGCCGGTTGAATACTTTAAGCCCCTGGCCGCGATCAGGCCGGATGGGTCTGAGTTCGTACTTGGGCAGCTGCTGGCATCCCAGGTTGAAAATATCCTGCTCGATAACGGCAGCCGGGGCCCGACACCGCCGGGTATGATGGACCTGGAAGAGTACCTGCGGATCTTTGACCCAAAAATCGTGCGGCAGCGCCAACGGCTGGCGCCGATCGTACTGGAAAATTTGCGTGCAAAACTTCTGGGTCCTGCAGACATCCGGATGCAGGACAGGGCGGCACGCGAGCAGGTTTTTCAGAAAAAAAAGCAGGCCTACCTGGATTTTTGTGATCCAAGCAAAATTGCGCGTTTCAAGCGCCAGGCTTTCGCATACCTGCTGACCGCGATAGTCGATTACCTGGAGCAGCACCCGGCTGCAAGTCAGATTGTCCGGTACCTGCGCCGGGCCGATGCCGTGGACCTGCGCAGGCGTACTGACAGTTCAGCCTGGGCAGGCGCCAGATCGGTGCAGGCGTTTCTGGATGATTCCGGGGTCGCAACATTTGATTGCTTCTGCTGGCTGGTGTTCAGCCTGCTGGATGACCCCCGGGACGAGATGCTGCGCGGATTTCTGGACGCCAATCCGTCCGTGTATGACCCTGAAGCCGGATATTTTGTATAGAACCTGTCTCAAACCTAAAATGAGCGTTTCATATTTTTGAAATAACCCCTCATCAGGTGAACAGGCGGATTTTACACTCCCGGGCGTATTTCAGGAAGTCTTCGGCCGTCCAGATGATGACATCATCAATGACCTTGGTTTCATCAATTTCCATCATATCGATGGTCATCTTGCAGGCTACCAGCTGCACACGTTCTTGGGGTGAAGGGGTTGTGACTGCATTTTTAATATCTAACTTCGGGTATCTGGGCCTGTTCCTGATCAGCTTTCTGGCGGCCACGCTGCTGCCCCTGGGTTCGGAAGCCGCAGTTGTCCTGATGGCCCTTTCAGAATTTAAGCCGGAATGGCTTTTTCTGGTGGCTACTGCCGGGAACTCCCTGGGCGCCCTTGTGAACTACGGGGTCGGAAAATGGGGGGCGGCGTTTGTTTTCGCGCGCTACATCCAGGTGGAAAAGGCTGTGCTGGACAGGCAGGCCCAAACCTTCAGCAGGTGGGGAGCCCCGATTCTCTTTTTTGCCTGGTTGCCCTTCGTGGGAGATCCACTGACGGTGGCTGCGGGCGCACTCCGGGTCAACCCTTTTTTGTTTACATTCTGGGTTGTTCTTGGCAAAGCTTGCAGATATTTCATTCTGATAGTCGGGGTGTCGGGATAGCTTTCAGCCGGCCGCCTGCTGCCGGGATGATGTTGCTTTCTGGGGCGGCCGGGTATAAACTGATGACCTGGTTTCGATTTATGCAGGCAACTCCCCGGCTTTTCTCTGCCAGTACTGTTTCAGGCGGCCTCAACGGGTGCTTCCCGGTACGGGCCCGGGTCTGGGTCTGGATCTGATTTTGGCGGGAGTGGAAATTTAACTTGTGTCCGTTTATGGATGGATACTAACCATAAGAGATAAGACATCAACCATGACACCCCAGCAATTGAAGCGCAATAACATTATCCTGCTGTTATCACTGGTGGCTTTAATGACGGTGTTTCCAGTTCTCTCGGCCGAACGGGTTTTTTTCAGGACATTTGTCCTGGCCGCCATCGTACTATCCAGTATGTTCTGCCTTGAATTCGCGCAGAAAACCAAAAAGATCCTTATTCCCACCGGCCTGGCAGTCATCGTTTTACTGTTTGCTTCCATTTTTGTAGATAATGCCTATCTGGATGTGATCGATCACATCGTGACCTTCCTTTTCCTGCTGCTCATCGTGGTGTTCATGGTGCGCCACATTGGCCGCACAGACAAGGTTGATGCCGCAATTATCGTAAGTTCTGTGAACGGGTATCTTCTTTTGGGTGTCCTCTGGTCACTTTTATTGTACTCAGCCTACTTTTTTGAAAGCAGGATCCTGCCCCATACGCTGCCTATTATTTTTCCGGGAGATGTGCAGCCTGCGGACCATGATTTTATTTACTTCAGCTTTGTGACCCTGACCACCCTGGGCTATGGGGACATTATTCCGGTATCCCCGCTTTCCAGGGCCGTGACCCTGTTGATCAGCATCAGCGGGCAGTTTTACATGACCCTTCTGGTGGCGCTGTTGGTGGGTAAATACCTGGGAGCCAAAAAGGACAGTTGATTGAAGCGCATCCGTAAATACCTGCTGGCGGGCTGCCTGGCCATTGGCCTTCTGGTTACTATCAGTATTGCCCTGATCCTGGGATCCCGCTGGTTGACGAATTCCGAGACGGTCCGCCAGAAAATCACCACCGAAACTCAGAGACTGACCGGTGGTCAACTCCGCTATGACCGACTGGCCCTGCACCTGCTGCCCCTGCCGCACCTGACGGCCCTGCAGGTGGATTTCAAGGTTCCGGGTAAGATGTCGCTAAGGACCGCTTCTCTGGCGATATATCCGGACCTCCTGTCCCTGGTAAGCGGCTCTTTTCAACTTGAAAAGCTGCGCAGCGTACGTCCGGTTGCCCGCATCGAGATGCCGGAACAGGCAGAAACTTCTCGGGAACCCGGTAAATCCTGGACTTCCCAGGAATATTCGGAAGCCCCGAAAGTGATCTTCGGTGCACTGGCAAAATTGGGACCCGATTTGGACATTATAGTACAGGCGGGCACCTTCAACCTGCACCGCCCGGGCAGATCGGAACTCGTAGTTGAGAAGATCGACCTGCGGGTAAAAAGCCGCCGCCAGCAGGTTACCCTGGCATTGCAGGGCCAATCGGAGATCAGCGGGAAAGTCGATTTGAAGGCAGCGGTGAACCTGGACACCCGCGACAGTGACGGGCGGCTTAAACTGGAAGGCCTGAATGCCCGCGCCCTGCTGGTTGAACTGCCCCCCCTGCCCGGAGGGATAGCCCTTTCAGATACCCGCTTGGACCTGGAGATGACGTTTCGGGCCCCGGCGGCCGAACAGGTGAAGGCGACACTGGCCTTCCAGGTTCCCGTCATTTCGCTCCAGAGGAAAAACCAGCGGATCACCCTGCAGGATATCGCGTTCAAAGGCACGCTTGGGGCCGATAACGCAGCCCTGGACTGGAACCTGCAGTCGCTGCGCGTGGGCTCACATGGCCTGGACCTGGGCGCCATCGGGCAATATACTTACGGCGACCCCAAAACGCCGCCGACTCTTGAACTGGACGCGATTGCCAAGCGGATTGATGTGGCCAGCGTGGCGCACAGCTTCACGGCATTTGCCGGCGATCAGGGCTGGGTCCAGAGTGCTTTTGGGATAGCCCGGGCCGGGATCCTGGAAAAGACCACCTGTCGGCTGGTGGTCCGGAAGGCAGGCGGGAAATGGACGGTGACGGAAATAAAGGCCGCGGGCCGTCTGGGCGCTGGTTTGATCAGGATTCCCGGTGCAGACCTGGATCTCACAGAGGTCAACGGCCAGGTGGTCCTGGACAACCAGCGTGTTGATTTCAAGCAGATGCAGGGCCGCCTGCCCTTTGGGACTTTTGACCGCCTTGATGCCCATATCGACTGGCGCCAGACGGCCCGACTGGGGGTGTCCACGCCCAAGGCTGCCCTGGCAATGGAACGCTTTTATACCTGGCTGTCGGCGTTTGAAGGCCTGCAGGATCTCCAGGCGTTTATCACTGCCGCCGATGGTGGGCTATCCCTGACAAAACTGGAACTCCACGGACCCCTGACAGCACCGGCTGACTGGTTGATAGAAGTTGCGGCAGGTTTGGAAAACGTGTCCATAACCTCCCCGAAAATGACGGGACCGCTACGTTTATTGCAGGGGCATGCAAGTTTCAAACCGGAATTTTTTACCCTTGAAAAAACCCAATTTAAGTACCTGGACGCGGATGCCGTTACGTCCTGTAAGATTTTGGGAAAGCCGGGTCGCCCTGAAGTGTTTAATCTGTTTCTGGATGGAACCATCGGTGAGCAGGCCCTGGCCTGGATCCGCCGGTTCCTGACGCCGCCCGAGCATCTGAGGATCCACGCGCCCTTGAAAATTTCCGGCATGAATCTGCAGTGGGACAATCGCGCCAACGTGACAGTGGCGGGAGAAATTATAGTGGCCGGCGGAACCCGGGTGATAGCCGATGCGGTCTTTGCCCCCGAGCAGTGGCAGGTAAAACGGTTTGAAATCAAAGACGAGTTTTCAGACGTGTCGATCAAACTCACCCGGGCGGATCGGCACTTCGATCTGGCGTATGCCGGTAAGCTGCAAAAGGCAACCCTGGATCGCCTCCTCAGAGATAACCAATCCCTGAAAGGCTGGGTTGATGGAGCCCTGCGAGCGACCTTTGACATCAAGCGCCTGGAAACATCGACCATTCGTGGAGACCTGCGGGGAGAGGGCCTGGTTGTCCGGCGCCTGCCCGTAAGCCCGGTTGAATTTGAGCGCTTTTCCCTCATTGGTGCCGGTGATCATGTTCGCCTGGAGTCCACCGACCTGATCTTTGCCGGGGAGTCCATGCACCTGAAAGGCACCGCGAGCATCACTGCGCAGGCGTATACATTCGATCTGGACCTTGAGACGGGCCACCTGGATGCCGCTGTCTTTGATAAGATAGCCAAAGAGTCGACGGCCGAGACCGCAGATTCCCAGGCCGACAAACAGGGGGACGCCAAAACCACTGACGACGGGCCGCCAGCCGAGGCGCAGGCGGAAATACCCATTGACGGGGTCATTCATCTCAAAACACCCAAGTTCGTAATTGGAGATTATGCCTGGTCACCGCTGCACGCGGAGATAGTGATTAAACCGAATAACGTGACGGTGACCACCACCCAGGCTGAGTTGTGCGGGATTCCAACCCCGGGGACGATTACCATAACCGAGCAGGGCCTGGACCTGGTTTTCAAGCCGGCGGTGGCGAATCAAAATTTTCAACAGACCTGGGAGTGCCTGCAGGACAAGCCGCTGCAGGCCGAGAGCCTTTTCAGCCTGATCGCGACCCTTGAGGCCAGTGGCCCTGCCGCTGACCTGGTCCAGAACCTGTCAGGAGATATCGCTTTTTCGAGTGACGACGGTCTCATTTACAAGGCCAACATGCTGACCAAAGTTCTGGCTTTTTTAAACATTACCGAGGTGATCATCGGTGAATCGTCGGGATTGCGGGACAAAGGGTTCGGGTATGATGCCGTCCGGGTGCATGCATCGGTTGCCGGCGGAAAACTGATTTTCGATGAAATCCTGATTGATGCCCACACCATGAAGGTCTCCGGGGTGGGTGTCGTCGACCTGGCGGCTAAAACCGTTGACATCACGCTGTTGGTGGCGCCTTTGAAAACCCTGGACCGCCTGGTCAGGAATCTTCCGGTGATCGGCTATATCACCGGGGGGTCTATCCTTTCCGTACCGGTCAAAATAACGGGCAGCATGTCCAATCCTGAGGTCAAGGCCATGGCGCCCGGCGCAGTTGGCCGAAACCTGGTCGGAATCCTGGAAAGGACTTTGAAAGCGCCACTGAAAGTCGTCGATTCCCTGCCCGGCACGGGGGGCGAGCCTGCGGCGGCGGATGTAGATAAAAGCGGATCCCAAACCGAATAAGCAATTGTAACAGCGCCTACAGGATAGGCGCGAGCAGCCGGGCCGTGCGAGTGGCCAGTCGAAAAGGCAGCGACCATCTTTTCTCTTCATCGGGATGGACTTGCACGCAGGCCGCGAAATCATGTTCACACATCGTGGCAACTTTTTTCAGAAATGCGCGGTCTGTGAACAGCATGGTGATTTCAAAGTTGATCCGCAAGGAGCGATTGTCCAGGTTGGCCGTTCCAATGGCGGCCAGGCGATCGTCGACCACCATGACCTTATGGTGCATGAAGCCGGGCTGGTATTTATAGATGGAGACGCCGACATCTGACATAGTCGCGAAAAAACTGTGCGCCGCCCACCAGACAACCCGTTTGTCCGGGTTGGCCGGAATCACGATGCGGACATCCACGCCCCTTAAGGCGGCCAATTGGAGGGCATTGATGACCGAGCTGTCGGGGACAAAGTAAGGGCTGAATATCCAGCAGCGCTCCCAGGCCATGTTGATGGCATGCACAACCCACAGGGCACCGGTTTCCACCGGATCTGAAGGGCCGGTGGGCATGCAGAGCACCGCTTCTTTTCCCCTTTTGGGCGGCGCGTTCCAGGATACCTCGGGCAGGGCCTCTGTGGCCCAGCACCAGTCTTCGCAGAAAGAGAGCTGGACAGTCAGGGATAGCGGGCCTTCCATGATCACATGCGTATCCCGCCAGGGACCGAAGCGTTCACTTTTGCCCAGGTATTCATCACCCACATTATGTCCGCCGACCCAGGCGGTATGACCATCCGTTACAACGATTTTTCGGTGGTTGCGGAAGTTCACCCGGAAGCGGTGTATCAGGCCCCGGCCCACCCTGAAAACGGCGACATTCACACCCGCGGCCACCAGGGGATCCAGATAGGCTTTCGGCAGACCCACACAGCCGATTTTATCGTACAGGAAATAGACTAGGACGCCGGCCCGGGCTTTTTCAACACAAAGATCGCGCAGCTGCCGGCCTATGGTGTCGTCGTGGATAATGAAAAACTGGATGAGGATATATTTCTCTGCCCTGCGAATTCCTTCAAAAATTGATTCAAAGGTGGCCTCGCCGTTGATCAGCAGATCACAGCGGTTCCAGCCGGATACCGGCAACCGGGCGAGTTTGCAAAGCGCGTCTATCTGGGGGTCCCTGAGTTCGCCGGTCAGCGCCTTCAAATCTTCACGGGTTTCCAGTTCCTCGCCCAGATGGTTAATGGCCCGGTCTCCCGCCTGGCGGGCAATAGCGTACTCTTTCAGCTTGCGTCCACCGAAGACCATGTATAGCAGAACCGCAAGATAGGGAAAGAGGAGCAGGGCCATGACCCAGGCAATGGTTCCCTGGCTTGTCCGACCACTCATAATGATATCGACCACATAGACCAGACCCAGGGCGTGGAACAGCAAGGGGATGATCAGCACCCAGAGATCAAAGACAATTTGGACGTCCGGCATAATTCAGACCTCTAAACGTTTATTCAGGCTTTAAAGACCTGGTCCTCAGGGCCAGGTCAGAGATATTTGGCTAAGCCATACTGATTGATGCAAGTGAGCTAAAGTGAACTAAAGTTAAAAGTGATCTAAAGTTAAGGAATTTTGCTGTCGTTCTAGAACCAGTCGGTGAGTTGTATTCCGACGCCAATACTGTCGGAGCTGGCATTGTAATCAAGCAGGCATTCACCGTAGCCGGTAAAGTATTGGAAATACCACCGCAGGTTTTCACGCCAGGGGAAACTCCAGTCAATCTGGGCTGCGCCACGGTTCTCATCCAATTGAAGGTTGTTACGCCACAGCAAGGAAAATGTGTGGGCATGCCATTTGTAGGCACCGGTCAGTTCACCGTATCCCAGGTATTCGTGGATATCCGGGTTATCGTCAGTCTTTTCATCTTCCTTAATGCGATACCAGGGTTTCAGGTTGATAAACCCGTTACCCTTTTCAAACAAAAAGTTTGCATAGATCCGGTTCCAACTCCTGGAGAGGGTACCGCCGCGACCATTTGACTGGTGAACAAAACCGAAATCGTTGCGCCGGTTGTCAAATCCAAGGAACTGCCAGTCGTTATCGAAGGCCAGCCAGGCTTCCGGCTCATGGTTGATGTCCCGGAACGGGGCCGACAGGTCGTTATAAGCCTGCCAGAATGAACGGTTGGTGTAAGCCACATAGAAGTCGGAACCTTTGATGAATGTATCTTTATAGATTGGGAACTTCAGACTGATCTGGAACTTGATTTCCGTATGATCGAGGTCCTCTTCCGCATTAGGGTACTCGATTAAAAACGGTTCAGCGTTCGGGGTGGTGTTGTAGGATGCTACCAGGATGTAATTTGTTTTATGGGGGGTGATGGCAAACGGGTTTGCTTCCGCCTTCGCTTCCCGCTGCCTGCGAACGGCCATCAATGATTCCGGCCTGGCTATGTTTGCAAGGGCTTCCGGGGCGGGTGTCTCCTTGCTGCCGGCTGTCGGGCTGAGCTTTTCACGGCAGATTTTTTTAAGGTCTCCGACCGTCTGGTGATCACCGGCCTGCAGGAGTTCCCTGGCCAGGCAGTCATTAAAAGCCGCTTTATCCATGGCTGCACCTGGTGAGGCCGAAAATACAACGGAAAGGGCTATCCCCGGGGCAAGCAAGTAGATCCAGAGCTTTCTGTTCAGATGCAAAGTCATTTAGGCCCCCTCCTATGGTGTGATATTATGATGGCCTGTGCGGAATGTATAAAACAGATTTAATCACACTTTTTGTTGAATTTCAAATACTCCGGGAAAGCCGGTTCACTCTATGCACAGGCGCTATCCTCAACCGTTCCTTTACATTGACCCCAAAACCCGGTAGTTTTCTCTCTGAATTAACGTGTTGTGATAAAGGTGATTATGGAACCTATTTTTCTTTTTTTGGCCTTCGGGTTTGGATACGTCGTTTACCGGGTAGGGCTGCCCCCCATGGTGGGCTATCTGCTGGCCGGTTTTGCACTGAAAGCCGCTGGATATAACAGCAGTGAACAGATTGAGTTGATAGCTGATCTTGGTGTGCTGCTGCTCCTTTTCAGTATTGGATTGAAGCTGCGTCTCAAAAGTCTGGCCAGGGTTGAGGTGTGGGCAGGCGCTTCTGTCCACATGCTGATCACTATTGTTGTTTTTTCCGTGGCGATTACGGGTCTGGCCGGTGCCGGGCTGGCCCTGTTTGCAGAAATGGGATTGAAGCAGACGCTGCTGATTGCGTTTGCCCTGAGTTTCTCCAGCACTGTGTTTGCTGTCAAAGTATTTGAAGAGCGGGGGGAAAGTTCGGCCCTGCATGCGAAAATCGCCATCGGGATCCTCGTCATGCAGGATATCTTCGCGGTGCTGTTCCTCACCTTTACCACCGGCAAGCTGCCCTCCCCGTGGGCCCTGGTGCTGTTTGCCGGCCTGGCGGCCGCCAGGCCCCTGTTGATGAAATTTTTAACCCGGGTGGGCCACCGGGAATTGCTGCTGCTGTTTGGCTTCCTCCTGGTTTTCGGGCTGGGCGCCGGCACCTTTAAGTGGGTGGGTCTCAAACCCGATCTGGGCGCCCTGGTGATTGGCATTATGCTGGCGCGGCACCCCAAAGCCCCGGAGCTTGCGGATGTATTGCTGGGGTTCAAAGACCTGCTGCTGATCGGCTTTTTCCTCAACATCGGGCTGACCGGCCTGCCTGACCTGGCGGCATTCGGGATTGCCGCTATCCTGGCAGTCGGCGTTGTCTTCAAATCAATGCTTTTCTTTTTCCTGATCACCCGTTTCAGGCTGCGGGCCCGCACGGCCCTGCTTTCCGCATTAAGCCTGACAAATTACTCCGAGTTCGGATTGATTGTTGCGGCGGTGGGGGCCGGCAACGGCTGGCTCTCCGGGCAGTGGCTCGTCATCATTGCCCTGGCGCTCTCTTTGACATTTATTATGGCTGCGCCGCTCAACGCCGCGGCCCATTTTTTGTATGAAAAATTCGGGCCGCGGCTCAAGCGTTTTGAGACCGGGGGACACCATCCCGATGACCGGCCGATCAATCCCGGCAATGCTACCATTGCTGTTTTCGGGATGGGGCTCATCGGCGTGGCGACCTATGATTTTCTGCGGGCACAGTACGGTGTGAATGTTATCGGCATTGATTTCAACAATGATAAGGTCATGCAGCTGCGGCAGGGCGGGCGCAATGTGATCCGGGGGGATGTGATGGACCCCGATTTCTGGGAACGGGCCGTGAGCTTCAGCGGCCTGCGGATTCAAACCATCCTGCTGTGCATGCCCGCCGTTTCGGAAAACCTGCACGCGGCCGGGCAGCTGAGCCGGATGGGCTATACCGGGACGCTATCCGCCATCGCGCAATATGATGATGATATCGAGACGCTGCGAGAGGCGGGTGTTCAGGCGGTTCATAATATTTATAAAGAGGCCGGGGCCGGTTTTGCCAGCCAGGTGTGCAGCCTGCTAGATGGGCAGTGCGATATGGATGCAACGAAAACCGGACAATGAATACTTCGAGTTGCCGTTGTCGCACAAGCTCGCGCAAAAATAACTTCACATTTTCAAAGCCCAATCATCTCAATCGGCGGCGTTGCAAATATTACTTTAGGCTGATCGTGCGGCTTCCCATCCGATGATAGCCTTCTTTCTGTCAGACCCCCAACGATATTGATGAATTTTTCCAGATTTAGCAATTACCCGATGGCAAGGAATTAGATAAGCAACGGGATTGATGGCAATAGCGTTTGCAACGGCTCGAAACGCTTTAGGGCGGCCCATATAGGTGGCAATATCCTGATAACTGACAACACAACCTTTAGGTATGCTTAACAGTGCCCGCCATACATTGATTTGAAAGTTGGTTCCCTTGATCTGCAAATTAAAAGGTTGTGCGGTTTTTTTATGGTTAATTCTGAATATATCATTAACGATTGGGCAGACAGTAGTTGGATTCTCAATAAACTCAGAACCTGGCCATGTATCGCGTAACTGACCAAATGTTTCAGATCGTTCTCCTGAATCTACAAATCCAAAATAACATATCCCCCGTTGAGTGCTTGCCAACAGGCACTCACCGAAAGGGGAATCACAAAAACCGTACGAAATTTGCAGCCCATCCCCCTGTTTTTTAAATTCGCCAGGTGTCATAGCCTCGAAGGTAACGAATAAATCGTGAAGACGACTGGGGCCTGACAAACCTGCGTCCAAGGCGGTTTCAAGGATGCTCTTTGACTCGGCCAGTCGTTCTTTGGTGTAGTCCAGGGTCATAAACTGCATGAATTGGATCGGACTTATCCCAGCCCACCGTTTGAAGAGCCTTTCAAAATGGTATTTGCTTAAATAAACGCTTTTCGCCATCTGGTCCAAGGTCGGTTGGGATTTAAAGTTTTTTTCTATGAACTGAATTGCTTTTTCAATCCGTTGGAAGTCCTCGGACTGCTGCAAATAATCGTAAGTGTTCATTTCAACCCCCTTGTGCTGGAGATGTGTCAGGCTCAAGTGCCACTATTCTTGTGATCACTAGGCTTGTTTCTTAATATCCTTTGCAGGGATAATATACCACCCGAATCTTGCTATAAAATTCAGCAAGATTCGGGTCGCCTATGAACCCGATTAATGTTTAAAAATCAAGAAAAAAGCGGGATTCCATCTAATAGACAACAACACAGAACATTGGGGGGGAATATGAAAGCATCAGGCGATACACTAAACCGGAACCTGATAGGATCTTTAAGGCGTTTGTGGGAAATTCTGCAGACAACGTCCTTGATCGTAATCGCTGTCGCCGTGGGCTTGGCTTTAGGGCAACTACATTGACTGTGATTGTAAAAAGGTAAAGTCAAGCAGCGGGTGATTGCTACCGTTGGCCGTATGGACCGGCTTCAAGCCAAGAAGGTACTGAAAATATGGATCTTCACGCCGCTACCTAAAGATGACCAGGGGCAGTGCCCGTATCGATATGGACAAAATCAAATACGAATCCTGCTTTGACGGTAAGTGAGTGCTGACTACTAACACGTACCTTTCCGCCAAAAGCGTGGCTCTCAAATACAAGGAGTTGTGGCAGGTAGAACGCGTCTTTCGGGATGTTAAGTCGCTACTTGAAACCCGCCCGGTATACCATCAGCGAGATGAAAATATCAGAGGTCACGTGTTTTGCAGCTTTCTGGCACTGGTATTGCGAAAAGAATTGGAACGGCGCCTCAACAATGCCGGTCATGTGTTCGAATGGTCAGACATCAAACAAGATCTCAAAGCCCTTCAATTGGTGACTGTACCGATAGCATTCGGATAGTCAGATGTTCTGCTCAGGATATCGGTGATTTACCTCGGCCTGCTATTTATCTTCTATATCCCTGGAAATACCCATGTTCCCGATTATATTACCAGCCGCATCCTTTAAGAGCGTAGCAGAAATCAAGCATTGGAAGACCCTTCCATTTTTCCTTACGTTCGTTATCTCACCCATAAACTCGCCGCTTTCGCGAACTATTTTGCTTACCCTATCTCCCTCTTTAGGATCAGCATAAAGAATGTCCACTTTTTCACCTAAAACCTCTTTCTTGCTATAATCAAAGGTCTTCTCCGCCGCGCGGTTGAACTCTACTATCCTTCGTTTATTATCGACGGATATGATCATATTAACCCGGCAAATAAATACTCCAAATATTGTTTAAACTGTGCTATGTAGAA
>CAZWPX010000090.1:0-15365 GCA_964636125.1 uncultured Desulfobacterales bacterium
TGGCAGGATGCTTTTTTCTCTTGACAACTGTCAACCATATCAGTGTCCGTCCATAGATGGAAGAATTTCGTCAAGTTCAAGGACGGCGAAAATTTTAACCACAGGAATACATAGAAGTATTTCGAGGAATAAAATTTGAGTCGGACGCAGAAATTGGCGAAATTGGCCATTTATGGATGGACACTATCTAAGTCCTGAAAACCAGGCCCTTTGGGCTGGGATTCTTGTTGAGATTGGAGAGTTGAGCATGGAAACTATTTTGTTGGGAAAAGACGGTATGACCCTGGAAAACCTGGTGGCCATTGCCCGGGGCGGGGCTCCGGTTCAGATAACCGCAGAGGCCGAACGGCAGCTGGTGAAATCCAGCGACTTGATCACCAAGTGGGTTGACCGGGAAGAAAAGGTTTACGGTGTTACCACCGGGTTCGGGAACCTGGCCAGTGTAACCATCTCCCCGCGTGATACCCGGCAGCTCCAAAAAAACCTGTTGATGAGTCACGCCGCCGGGGTGGGTAACCCCCTTGAACCTGAACTGGTCCGGGCCATCATGGCCCTGCGCATCAAAGATCTCGCCCGGGGAAATTCAGGCGCCCGGCCGCAGACCGTACAGAGCCTTGTACACCTGCTCAATGCCGGGATTACGCCGGTTGTACCGGAAAAAGGCTCCGTGGGAGCCAGCGGGGATCTTTGCCCCCTGGCGCACCTCGCGCTTGTTTTAATCGGACAGGGTGAGGCCTATGTTGACGGTGAGCGGATGACGGGTGCCCAGGCGCTTGAACGGGTAAACCTGTCCCCGGTCGAGCTGGAATCCGGGGAAGGGCTGGCCTTGATCAACGGTACCCAGGTGATGACCGGCATCGGGGGGCTGGCGGTATATGATGCCCTGGAACTGGGTAAGCTGACCGATATCGCCGCGTCTATCAGCCTGGAAGTGCTCATGGGCAGCCGGACTGAGTTTGACCCGCGTATTCACGAGTTGCGGCCCCACCCGGGGCAGGCCCGGGTGGCTGAGAACATGCTGAAGATTACGCGTAACAGCGATGTTATTTCATCCCACAAAGATTGTTCCCGGGTTCAGGATGCCTATACCCTGCGGTGTTCTCCCCAGGTACACGGGGCCAGTCACGATGCCGTGCGCTATGCGGCCGGGGTGGTGGTGACCGAGATGAACTCCTCCACGGGTAATCCCTTGATTTTCAATGATACGGAACAGTTCCTGACCGGCGGCAATTTCCACGGTCAGCCGGTGGCGCTGGCCATGGATTTCATGTGCATGGCTGTGGCCGAGCTGGCCAATATCTCCGAGCGCCGGATTGAAAGGCTGGTCAATCCCAAGTTAAGCGGCCTGCCGGCCTTTCTGGTCCGTGATGGCGGCCTGAATTCCGGTTTCATGATTGCCCAGTACGCGGCTGCTGCCCTGGTGTCGGAAAACAAGGTCCTGTCTCACCCGGCCTGCGTGGACTCCATTCCCACCTCCGCCAACAAGGAGGATCACGTTTCCATGGGCACCATATCAGCCCGCAAGTGTCGCGAGGTTGTTCAGAACACGGAACATGTCATTGCCATCGAGTTCCTGTGCGCCGCCCAGGCCCTCGACCTGTTTACGAATGTAAAGCCCGGGGAGGGGACCCTGGCGGCTTTTAATACGATCCGGGCGAACATTTCCCACCTGGATAGTGATCGGGTAATGCACGACGACATCCGGGCCATGGTCGCGCTGATGCGTAGCGGAAAGATTACAGATGCGGTGGAAGCCGCAGTGGGAGCACTGCAATAATTAAAGTGCCTAAAGTGAGCTAAAGTTCAAAGTTCGATGTTCAGTCCTATTCCTACACATGTCGATGCGGATGAGTTCCCAACCGGTGTGAATGCTCATGGACATGGACATGCAATTCTTCGTCAAACCGGACCTTCCCGTCTTCCATGGTGTACATGTGGTCGGTGGTGGCCGTGAGAAAGTCGAATTCATGCGAGATCAGGATGTAGGCAATGTCCAGGTCGACCAGGATCCTGATCAGGCTTTTTTTGGTCTCTATGTCCAGGCCGGCCGTGGGTTCATCCAGTAGCAGGACGCGGGGTTCCATGGCCAGCACCGTGGCCAGGGATACCAGGCGTTTTTCCCCGCCTGACAATTTAAAGGTGATTTTATCCTCAAAATCTGCGAGGTTCAGGTAGGCAAGTGTCCGGCGTGAAATAGAAATGGCCTCCTGCTTTGACTTACCCATGTTCAGCGGTCCGAAGGCTACGTCTTCAAGGACCGTGGGTGAGAAAAGCTGATCGTCGGCATCCTGGAAGAGAAGCCCCACTTTACGGCGGACTTCCTTAAAGTCCTTTTCCCCGCACACCGCCTTGCCGAACAGCTCGATTTTTCCGGCCGAAGGTGTCAAAAGTCCCATGATGATATGCAGCAGGGTGGTTTTACCGCTTCCATTGGGGGCCACAATCCCGATCTTATCATTTTCAAACAGGGTCAGCGAGAGGTCATCCAGTACCGGCGGCCCCCCGGGGTAGCTGAATGAGAGGTCTTCAAGTTTTATCAGGGGTGCGGCGGTCTGCATATCAGTTCCATTCAAGGTAAAGGATTGTTGTCAGGGCGCAGAGCGTAAAGATCGCGAATACCGGATTCTGGCGGCCGGACGTAAAATTCTGCAAGGTGATGTAGCGGCCGTGAAAGCCCCTGCAGAGCATTGCCTGGTAAACCCGCTGTCCCCGCATGGAGGCCCTGACGAAAAGCATGCCTGCCAGATAGGCGTATGTCCGGTAGGTGTGCAGATTGGTGCCGGGCTGAAAGCCGCGTATTTTAGCGGCCCTCGCCAGGCGCTGGTATTCCTGCTCAATGACGAAAATGTATCGGTACGAAACCATTAGCAACTGGTTGAGTTTACCGGGAATACCCAGGCTGTTCAGGGCGTTTCCCAGGGTGGCCACGGTCATGGTGGCTACCAGGGATATGAGCAGGGTCAGGATTGAAAAGGATTTAAGGGTGATCTGCGCTGCAAGCAAAACCCCTTCGCGGGTCAGGGGTACCGGGGCATTGGGGTAGAGCAGGCTGCCAGGCTGGGTGATGGGCAGGACCAGCCACAATAAAATCAGGAATCCCGATACCACCGCCAGGCGACCGGCTACTTTGCGCAGGCTGAGTCTGGCTGCGGCCAGGAGGGCGGCCGAAATTCCCAGGGCGGTGAAAAGGGTAACCAGGTCGGATGAAATCGCGATAATGATGGATAGCAGCGTGGCCGCCACGACCCTGAGTCTTGGATCGATGCGATGGATGATGGAGTGGCCGCCTGCGAAGGGTTCGTCTATCATGTAGGGCGGAGTTCCTTAAGGGAAAGTTAAAGGGTTAAATGGGTATAAAAGTTAAAGAGCTACAAAGTAACAAAGGTTGAGCGTTCAGGGGTTCAGGGTCAAGCGTTCAAAGGTTCAGCGTTAAGGGTTCAAAGGTTTCGACCTGGAACCAGGAACGTTGAACCCGGAACCTCTCATTTTCAAAGGTTTATACTCTTCCACTCTTTAACCCTGCTACCCTTTTACTATTCGTTCTTCCTGCTCTTAAAATAGGCCGCCAGGCCCACAAGGCCGATAATATAGCCGATGCCGCCTAAAATTTCGCTAAGGGAGGGGCCTTTTTGCCGGGATTCAGCCAACAGTTTCATAACCGGTTTCAGTTTCTTGTCCATTGCTTTCTCGATGGCCGCCTGAATCTGGGCATTACTTCCCCCGGGTACGCGATCGTTTTCATCCGGCCTGGCCTTGTAATCCGCCCGGGTGTCGGCGGGGCTCTCAGCGGGAATTCCGCTGATCTCTTCCGCCGGTACTATCCAGTATCCCTTGTGCCCGGCACCGGCAACCAGTTCCACGCGCAGGGCAGATTGCTGCGGGACTTTAAAAGCGAATTCACCCTGATCATCCGTGGCACCGGTCAGCAATTGGCGGCCGGCCGGGTCGAAAACGGTGACCGTGCCCGCCTTGACTTTTTTCCCGCCGCTGAATTTGCTCAGGGTATGTACCGTCTCACCGTCCACCCATGCAAAAATTGAAACCTTGTGGGCCCGGGCATGCGTAGGCGCGGCTAAAATTAATCCGATCAGGACGGCTGTCGTGAAAATATGCTTGCATGTATATCTCATGTGCAGGTCTCGCTTTGAGCGGTTAACACTCCATTTTTACGTCTTTGTCGGAGGTCATTGAATGGGGAGTCTCTCCGAAAGGCAAAATTTCCGGCCGGACCTTTTTTAAAAATCCGATGCAAAAAGCGCTTACAATGCCCTCTATAACCATCACCGGGGAATTGGCCAGCACAACAATATTGGCAATGGTGCTGAAACTTTCCCCGGTGGATATCAAGGTGGCGCCCAGCAGCAGGGCACTGAGTAGTACAGACAAAAAGCCGCAGGCAAAGCCAGCAAGCATGGCACTGGCGGGTTTACGGGAGATGAATGGGCCGAAAAGGTAGTAGCAAAGAACCGCCGGAAGGGCCATGATGAGGGTGTTGGCCCCCAGGGTGGTGATCCCCCCAAACTGGAAAAGCAGGGCCTGTAGCACCAGGGCCACCAGAATCACCGGGAATGCGGCCCACCCCAGAAGGAGACCCACGATACCGTTGAAAACCAGGTGAACACTGGCCGGCCCAACAGGCACATGGATCAGGGCCGCCACAAAAAAGGCGGCCGACAACATGCCGGCATTGGCTATTTTATCGTAATCAAGCTTTTTCAGGCCCAGCGCAGTACCGGCAGCGGCCAGCGCTGCGCCGGAAACCAGGACCGGACCAGAAAGTACACCTTCAGATATATGCATGCTGCTTACCTGTTGCCTCCAGGATACATTGATTGCCTTATTTTCAAGGCATTGCGCAAAAGGGTTCCAGGATTCGAGGATTCAAGGGTTCAAGAGATGATGAACCGTGAAAGCCTTCAATTGCCTTTTGGTGTCATTCCGGTGAAAACCGGAATCCAGTGCTTTTAAGTACTTCTGGATGCCGGATCAAGTCCGGCATGACGGTCAGTGGGCTTTATACGGGTTCATCAAAAGATAGAACAACATCTTTTGGTCTACTCTGCATTTGACTCGAACCCGCACCCCTCGAATCCTTGAATCCTGTTAGCAAACTTTGCCAGCGTTCGATTCTGTTCTATGACCCGGCTACTACCGGCGTGAATTAATCTATCCCCCAAGGGTGGAACCGCACCCAAATCACCGCCCCCAACTCCACATCTTTTTCTTCCCCCTGGTGCTTCAATTTATAGTCGGCTGTATTGAGGGCGGCAAAACCCCACCAGCCCGGCCGGGGGGCGGCATAGGTGAAAACCCCGTTGCCATCGGCCTTTATGGTCTGGGTCACCATGTAATCCGTCGGTGCCTGGGCCTTTTGCCCCTGGTTGTAATACTCCACTTCCACCTGGGCATACGGCTTGGCCTGACCCTTAAATTTCACGATACCCTGGAAGACATTGCCCGCGTACAGCCCGAAAGGTTTGGCCAGGGGCACGATTTCCGCATCCAGTCCAAGCTCCCTGTCCCAGCCTTCATCGTCCCCGAACGCGGTTACGACTGTTTTGGTGTGGTGCACAATATAGCAATCTTCGGCCGGTTCCCAATACGGGGCGGGCTGCATGTAAAACATGTAGACCCCGGGGCGTTTGATTTTATACGCAGTGGTCCAGGCGGCATGACCCATCACGCGGGTCTTCTGCAGGGTGCTGCGCAAATCGAACGCCTGGCCATTGGCATTTACCGCAAACACCTTCGGCCGTTCGAGTTCCATGCCGATGAGTTCAAACGGGTGTGAAAAAGAGAGGACCAGCCGTACGGCTTTGCTTTCTCCCTGCATGACCATCGAATCAGAAGGTATAACCATGCCGAAGTGGGCGAATGCGGGTGAGACCATGCTTAGAAGAGTAGTCAGGAGATAGACACCGAAGGTACCTTTTTTCATTCTTCCTCCATAAAAAAACCACGCTGGCGGTATCTTCATGATACGATTACCTTCGTGGTAGGTTTGGCTGCGATTAAATTGTGGGTGCAACACCTGCGGACTGATTTCAACCAGTCAATTTTTTACCTGCTTTTAGCGCAGCGGCCTTGTGTTGTCAAGGGTTTGAATTCTTGCGATTTTGGTGATATTGATGAGTCCATTGGGGGGGTGTACCAAAAATGGGGATTGAAGATGGAGAACCAAACAGCCGGGAAACGTCAGGCGAACCTGTATAGATCAAGAAGGATCGTACACTGGGACAGGGTTTCGGCTGCCAAGGCGGACCCCCATCGGCCGGGGGCCTACTATCAGCGGCTGCTGGTACGGTTTTACCGGTTCCTGGTTCCGCCGGGCAAAAGGGTTCTGGAACTCGGTTGCGGCCATGGTGACCTGTTGGCCGCCCTCGACCCGAAATTCGGCGTTGGCGTTGATTTTTCCAGGAACATGCTGGATACGGCCGGCGCCAAGTATCCCGATCTGTATTTTGTGTGCAGCGATGTCGGCCAACTGCCTTTCAGATCGCCTTTTGATGTCATCATCCTTTCCGACCTGGTCAATGATCTCTGGGATCTGCAAGCTGTCCTGGAGAACATCAGGCCACTGTGTCATCCCGGCACGCGTGTCATCCTGAATTTCTTTAACAATCTCTGGCGGATTCCTTTAGGGATTGTCAAGCGACTGGGGAAAGGGGCAGATACACTCGAACAGAACTGGTTTGCGCCCAACGATGTCGACAATCTTTTTGATATGGCTGGATTTGAGGCTGTTAAACGCCATGCCAGGATTCTGCTACCATTGAAAATTCGGTTTGTCTCAAATTTTCTTAACCGTTTCCTGGTGCATCTGCCACCGTTCAGGTGGTTTGCGCTTACTTGCTTTTCCGTTGCCCGGCCGCTCCCGGATTTATGCGGCGGGACGGCCGTTCAGCAGCCGTCGGTTACGGTGCTTGTTCCGGCCAGAAACGAGGCCGGCAACATTGAAAATATCCTCAAACGAATTCCAAAATTGGGCTCCCGGACAGAGATTATTTTTGTTGAGGGCAACTCAACGGATGATACCTATGCAACGATTGAAAGAACTATTCCCCGATTTCCCAATCAGGCGTGCCGTCTGTTGCGCCAGACCGGTAAGGGCAAAGGAGATGCAGTGCGTCTGGGGTTCGAACAGGCCACCGGCGACATCCTGACGATTCTGGATGCGGATATGACCGTGCCTCCCGAAGATCTGCCTCGATTCATAGATGCATTGGTTACGGGCAAAGGTGAATTTGTGAACGGGGTGCGCCTGGTCTATCCCATGGAAGAGCAGGCCATGCGGTTTTTCAATATCCTGGGCAACAAGTTCTTCAGTCTGGCTTTCTCGTGGATTCTCGGCCAGCCGATAAAAGATACGCTCTGTGGTACCAAGGTCCTGTTTCGGCGAGATTACGAGATAATCGTCTCTAATCGGCACTATTTTGGTGATTTCGACCCCTTTGGCGATTTCGATCTTTTGTTCGGTGCGGCCAAGCTTAATTTGAAAATCGCTGAAATGCCCATACGCTATCGTTTCAGGACTTATGGTGATACCAACATCAGTCGTTGGCGACATGGGTGGGTATTATTTCGAATGGTCCTGTTTGCTGCCCGCAAGATTAAATTTATATAGAAAAGACAGTGCTCTTTTCAGATAGAGGCGTAATTGCAGTTACTATTGCATCCAGCCATGCGCGGCCTTGACCCGGATTCCCTGCAGGCCAATATTGTGCGGGCGAGAATAGTTCGTGAGAAGGCAAGTCTTAAGAAAATATACATGGAGTGGTACGCTTCCATGGCAGCGGCTTTGCCTGGTCGGGTTAGTGGACCGGTGTTGGAAATAGGGTCCGCCGGCGGGTTTCTAAATGAATTCATTCCTGGTTTGATTACGTCTGAAATATTCAGAGTACCGGATGTTACGATGGTTGCAGACGGCCAAAAACTACCGGTTAAGGATGGCGCTTTGCGTGCCATTGTCCTGCTGGACGTACTCCACCATCTGCCAGCAGTATCCAATTTTTTTTCAGAAGCCCAAAGGTGTGTAAAACCTGGTGGTGTTATCATTATGGTGGAACCCTGGGTCACGTGCTGGTCTAAGTTAATCTACCGGTATCTTCATCAGGAACCATTTGATCCATACGCGGGCGACTGGCATTTCCCGGTTGGCGGACCCATGTCCCAGGCCAATTCGGCCCTGCCCTGGATCGTTTTTGAAAGAGACAGGCACATTTTTGAAGATGCGTGCAGGTGTTTACAGGTCAAGGATATTTCGCTGAATGGCATTTTTAGCTATCTTTTAACCGGGGGGGTATCATACCCTCAACTTGTGCCCGACTGGATAATAATGCTTTTTCAATCAGTGGAGCGAAAATTAACGCCCTGGATGTCATCATGGGCCATGTTCGCCAGGATCATATTGAGGCGGACAGCATGAATATGAGTCATCTGCGGCCTGCTAAATGGGAGAAACGGTCTAAGTGGAAATGACCACAAAAGCTGAGCGGGAAATTCGACACGGCCAAAAACTGGCGGCAGATGAGGCTGAACTCGTTTGGGGCTGGGGGACGCCCGCAGGACGGCAGCGAGCCCTGAGACGGGCCGCGTTGATCGCTGACGGTGCCGGTTTATGCGCGGGGGTACGGGTACTTGAAATAGGCTGCGGTACCGGTATGTTTACGGAAATGTTTGCCGCCACCGGGGCCGGGATTCTGGCTGTTGATATTTCCGACGCGTTGCTGATGAAAGCCCGGCAGCGGGGATTGCCACAGGATAAAGTCAGGTTTTTGAACAAACGATTTGAGGACTGTGATGTAGACGGCTCCTTTGATGCCGTCGTTGGCTCTTCCGTACTGCACCATCTGGACATTGAGGCTGCATTGCAAAAGATTTTCAACCTGCTGTCCCCGGGAGGGACCTTAAGCTTTACGGAGCCGAATATGCTCAATCCCCAGGTTGCCCTTCAGCTTAAGTTCCGTCGGTATTTCGAATATGTGTCACCAGATGAGACGGCATTTAAATCTTGGCAAATCAGCAAAATGCTTTGTGAGACCGGATTTAGAGAAATAGAAGTGCATCCATTTGACTGGCTGCATCCGGCGACCCCACCGGCGCTTGTGCAATACGTAATGAAGACGGGAACATTATTAGAGAAACTGCCTGGTTTGCGACAGTTTTCAGGATCGTTGTATATCAAAGCATGTAAATAGAAACATATATTACTGTTTGGCCTTCAATAACTGCGCATACACGTCTGTTTTCCTGAAATTTATAAGATCTGTATCGGTTTCGATATTACGCCACTTGTCATAGCCCCTGGCCAGGGCCATTTTCAGCCAACGGTCGGTATGGGCAATTTCATTCAGTCGGGAATACATACACGCGACATTGTAATACCCTGCCGGCTTTTCGGGGGCAATGTCTATCACCCTTTTAAAATATGAGATCGCTTCAGCGTAGCTACCGGCTCGACTCAATGCGGCCGCAATTTTATTCAGCACACCTGGATGATCCGGGTAAAGCGTTTCGGCTTTACGGTAGTATTCAAGGCCGCGTTCAGTATCCCCTCTATTTGAGTACAGGTTTCCCATGGCTACCAGCAGGACAGGACTTTCCGGATCAAGGCTGAGTAGTTTTTCGGTGCGTTCAATCTTTGAGTCCAACGCTGCTATGTATTGGCTGGCTTCGTGATAGCCGATACGAGCACCTTCATGGTCTGGATCTATTTTCGTGATCCGGGCAAATTGTTTGGAAGCAGCCGTAAATTTGCCGGTCTGCAACAGTGTGTCAGCTAAGTTGAACCGTACAAGATTATCATCGGGGGCAATTTCAAGTGCTTTTTCAAACTGTTGAACTGCCTCGTTGAACCGGCCGTTTTTTGAATACAATAGCCCCAGATTATTTAGGGCGTCAACATGAGCAGGTGAGTTGGCCAAAGTGGTCAGGAAATATTTCTCGGCGACCTGGTCCTTGTTTTGGCCAGCAGCGATGATACCCAGGTTATAATTTGCATTGGGGTGATCCGGGTGATACTTCAGGACTTTTTCGAGGTAAGATCGGGCCTGCTCCTGTCTATTGAACTTGCCATAAAAGGCCCCCACATTATACAGCCCTTCTACTTTGTCTGAATTCAGCGGCAGTGTTTTGAGTACTTCATTTTCACCCTTCTCAAAATTACCGCTTTCAGCCAGGCAATAGCCCAGGTTGTAACGGGCAATGACATCATCCGGTTCAATGGCAAGCGCCTTTTCGAAATATTCTATCGCCTGGGGCGCGTTGTCTGCATCTTTCAGAATAAGTCCAACCCGAATATAGGCCTTTGGGTCTTGCGGCTTCTGTTTGATGACTTCTAAGAATTGCTGCATAGCCCCTTTTGAATCATTTATTGCCAATAGGACAATCCCCAGGTTGGTATGGACTTCGGCTCTGAAAGGATTGAGTCCAATCGATTTTCGAAAATGCGCAATGGCACCGTCATAATCTTTTTGCGCAAGGAGGTCTTGCCCCAGGTTTCTGTGAACAATGGCGTTTGGTCCAGTCACTGACTGGGCATGGGTGAACAGGGTTTTACTGTTTTTCCAGTACCGGGTCTGATTCCAGGCTGCAATGCCCAGGGCTATCAACACGATGCCGACTAAGCAAAAGGTGATTTTACCGGGAAATGTGTGGGTGCCTGCAAGGGTGGCTGCAGGCCATGCGACCATAATGAAAATCCCAATCTGGGGGATATAGGCCCACCGGTCGGCCATTTCCGGAAACAGCCCCCCTTGCACAAGTCCAATCACCGGGAAAAGGGTTCCCAGGAACCAGAACCAACCCACTGCAAACCAGGGCCGGGATCTTAGTTGGGTGATGACCAAAACTGAAACCGCCACCAACAGCGCGGCTGAACTGAAAACCTGCCACATCGGAATGGAAGCGGGGAACGGGTAGTAAACCGCCAGGTTGTCCGGCCAGAGAGTTTTTCCAATATACTTCACATATGATACCAGTGCGTTTTCAATCCGCAGCGACATTGAACGCTGTGCGGTGCTTATATAGACGCCTATGTTTTTCAATGTGTAGGATGAAAGGAGCATGACAGCCAGGCTTAGGGCAAGAAAGGGCGCCTTTTCAAAAACAAGTTTTAATACGGATGTTTTCGGAAAAGATTGAATCCCGTTTGGTGCAGAAAGCGTACGTGTCCGGTTCATGGGCCAGAAGTCCATGATGAGCAAGACAAAGGGAAGGGTTGCCAGAATTGGCTTCGCGAGCAGGCCCAGTGTAATTAACCCACAGACTGCCAGGTAGCGGCGTTTTCCTGGTTTTCTGGCATACGTTATGTACACCGACATGGTCAACATCCAGAAAAAGGTGCTCAGGACATTTTTCCTTTCTGCTACCCAGGCGACGGAATCAACGCTTAGGGGATGGATTGCAAAAAGGGTTGCCACAAGGGCACTTTGCAAAAATGCACCTGTCATTGAATGAAGAACAAAAAAGAGAAGCAAGCTGTTAGCAATATGTAACAAAATGCTTGTCAGGTGGTGCATGCTCGCGTTTAACCCGAACAATTGGCAGTCAAGCATATGGGAAAGCCAGGTCGATGGATGCCAGTAGGCACTTTTGTGCCCCGTTAAAGTGAAAGCATACGCTAAACTCTCCGAGGTAAATCCTTCCTGAACTACTGTGTTGTTGGTTACATAAATGTCGTCATCAAAATTTATAAAATCATATGTGATAACCCGGGAGTAGATTCCGAATGTGCTGGCGGCCAGGAAGATGGCAAAAATGATGGCTTTGTACCTAAAAAGGAAGGCTTCATTTTTCCGGGTTTTTGGTTCTATGCGCATGTCTGATGATATAAGCGTAAGTGGGTCTCTAAAGAAATTATAAGGGCTGTTATTAATGGCCGGTTGCGTTCATCACCTATTGGAAAATTATTTTTGTCATAAATATCAACACAATTCAAGGCTATAACAGGGCGATGAACCATTGGGCCGAAATTGGATTCCGGTTTTCGACGGAACGGAGGCTTCTTTGACCCCATCTGTTTCTCTGGTTGTTTTCCACCAGGCTCAAGTTGGCAAACGGCAGCCCATAAACCCTGTTGACTTGACTTGGAAAACTTCTTATTAATTAAAACTTTTAGCCTGAAAAATAGAAAGTGAGAGGTTAGCCAGAACAGATGAAACAAAAACTGAAAGAACTGATATTTAATGCGGCCCGGGGCGCTTATGAAGCCGGAGCGTTTACATCCGACGAATTCCCGGGAATTGTTGTGGAAGTCCCCAAGGTCAAAAGCCAGGGTGATTTTTCCACCAACCTCGCCATGACCATGGCCAGGCAGCAGAAGATGGCGCCGCGGAAGATTGCTGAAATTTTACTGGCCCATTTGGATGACAACGAGGGTGTCGTTTCTAAAAGCGAGATTGCCGGTCCCGGATTCATTAACTTTTTCCTGAAAACCGAGGCCTGGATGCCGGTATTGCATGCTGTCCACGCGCAGGATGAGCGCTATGGCGAGTCGGATGTGGGGCGCGGCCGTAAAATACAGGTGGAATTTGTCAGCTCCAATCCCACCGGGCCCCTGCATGTGGGGCACGGCCGGGGGGCGGCGGTGGGGGACAGCACGGCCAATATCCTGGCTTTTTGCGGCTGGGATGTCCAGAAAGAGTATTACATCAACGATTCCGGCCGCCAGATCCAGACCCTGGGGCGCAGTGTTTTTTGCCGGATGAAAGCGCTCATTGGTGAGACCGTAGATTTCCCTGAAGAGTGCTATCAGGGGGACTATATTCGGGAACTGGCCCAACAGGTCATCGCAGATAAAGGCGCCGAGTTCGCGGCCCGTGACGATGACGAAGCGGTCATGATCTGCGCCCGTTTTGCGGCTGAAAAAATCCTGGAGGGTATCCGGGTTGACCTGGAGACCTTCGGTGTGGTTTTTGACCGCTGGTTCAGCGAGCAGAGCCTGTACGACAACGGCATGGTGGACGGGATGATTACGGCCTTTAAAGAGAGCGGCCGGATCTATTCCAAAGATGAGGCCTGGTGGTTCAATACCACAGAGTTCGGGGATGAGAAGGACCGGGTCGTGGTCCGCAGCAACGGCCAGACCACCTATTTTGCCTCTGACATCGCCTACCACCAGGAGAAATACGAACGGGGTTTCGACCGGGTGATTGATGTCTGGGGTGCGGATCACCACGGGTATATTCCCCGGGTCAGCGGGGCTATCCAGGCATCCGGGTATCAGAGAGAGCAGTTTGACGTGATCCTGGTTCAGCTGGTGAACCTCATGCGGGCCGGGCAGCCGGTGGCCATGTCCACCCGGGCGGGCGAGTTTGTGACCCTGAGTGATGTGGTGGATGAAGTCGGTGCGGATGCCGCCCGTTTTATATTTCTCACCCGCAGTGCCGACAGCCCGCTGGATTTTGACCTGGAACTGGCTAAACAGAAGACCAGCGATAATCCGGTGTACTATGTCCAGTATGTACACGCGCGCATTGCGAGTATCATGCGCAAAGCCCGTGAGCAGGGCATTGATCCCGAGACACCGGCAGACCAGGCAGCCCTTGCCAAAATCGGAGCTGTAGAAGAGATCGACCTGATCAAGAGCCTGGGGCGCTACCCGGAAGTGCTGGTGCGCAGCGCCAGCTTGATGGAACCCCACCGGGTGACCTATTTCCTCATGGAACTTGCCGCGTCTTTTCACAGTTTTTACAACAAGCACAAGGTGCTGTGTGAAGACAGGCAGATGGCCACAGGCAGGCTTTATCTCGCCCGGGCGGTGCAGAAGGTCATCCGCAATGGGTTGAAGCTTCTGGGTGTCAGTGCCCCGGACAGGATGTAAATCTTTAATAGATCTTGAATTATCGCGCAAAGACGCCAAGGCGCAAAGAAAGTCAAAGGCATTATTGGGGTGCGCTATCGCGCGAAAACCCAGAACCTTTCATTAAATTTGTGCCACGCAGTTGCAGAAAGCTGGCACGAGCCACTGGAAAGCTTGCGTAGACTATGCCCGACAAAAAAAAAAAAGACGGGGGCACAAAACCTTACGGGCGCTGGCTGACTGTTTTCCTGATTTCCGCCTGTATGTTTACCGTTGGTGTTCTGGTTGGCCGGGGCAATGCACCGGTGGAGTTCGATATCCAGGAGCTCCAAAATGAGATCAAGGCCCTTAAAGCCAGGGAACGCCAGGCCGAAGCAGAGCGTTACCAGATTGAACCCGGATTTTATGAGGCCCTCAAGAAGCCGGTGGAAAACCGGCCCCGGGAACCGGAAAAACCGCCGGTTGCCAAACTGAAGCAGAGCCCTTTGGCGGACAAGCCGGCGGATGATAAGCCCGCGGGTGATAAGAAGAAGGTGGTAGCTCCCCGGGTGCCGCCTGATGATCTCCGCAAAAAATCAGAAAAGGCCCTGCGGGAACTGGGCGGTGGTGACAAGCCGCTGACCATCCAGGTGTCGTCCCTGAAGGAGCATGCGATGGCGCTGCGTATTGAAAAAGAGCTGAAAGCGAAAGGTTACCAGGCCTATGTCATCACGGCCATGGTTCCCGGCAAGGGTGTCTGGCACCGGGTCCGATTGGGGGCCTTTGCGGATAAACAGGCGGCGGAACCCGTAATGCAAAAACTCAAAAAAGAGGGGCAGAGTCCAATTCTGGTGGCGAAATAGGTCCAGACCTTTTTTTGACGTGGGTTTTGCGGATTACACGGTTTTCTGAAAATACCAAAACCAAGAAGGGCGAAACGCGTAAACACCAGGCAGCAGGTTAGAGGAGGAAGGCAAAATCAATTCTCGCGCCAAGACGCTAAGGCGCAAAGAAGGGCGAAAATCAGATGGGGTTGCGCCGCTGGCGCCTAAAAACCTTAAATGCTACGGCAGCATCTTTAAAGCCATTAACGTGAGAGCGGCATCCCGCCGTGAATGCCCTTGCCCTTCCCGGCGAAGCCGAAATCATTCTGTCCTTGACCTTCTTGGTGCCTCTGCGTCTTTGCGCGAGTATGAGGTTTTCAGGATTATGTTTCTACTGGGACCTGATTATATAAGAAAGGAGTTATAAATGAAAATATCTAAAGAAGAGGTGTTGAAGGTCGCAACGCTTGCCCGGCTGGACCTTGATGAGGGGTCCCTGGAGCCCTTTGCCAAGCAGATCTCAACTATTTTGGATTATGTCGATACCCTGAAAAATGTGGATACCGAGGGAGTAACCGGCACGTCCCATGCGATTTCGCTGACCAATGCCTTTCGGGAAGACGAACCGCACGAGCACCTGGCGCGGGAGCAGGCCCTGGAGAATGCCCCGGAAAAAGAAGACGGGGCTTTCACGGTACCCAGAGTGATCTAGATATAATGGTTGACAGTTCAAAACCGACAAGGCAGTAGCTGTACCCCGC
>CAZWPX010000091.1:0-14314 GCA_964636125.1 uncultured Desulfobacterales bacterium
CTTTCAAGAACTCAAAACCTGTCTATTTGTCGGCAGCCTCAGGTTTTGTCTGCGACTCTTTGGAAGCACCGTCATTCTCACCAGACTCATCCACCTTGGCCTCAGGTGCCTCGACGTCTTCAGGTGCAGCAGTTTCCTCCGCCTGGGCCTCAACAGCTTCGGGTGCTGGGGTTGCCTCTTTGGTCGCTTCAACAGGTGCTTCTTCTACTGCAGTCTCCGCTACCGTCTCTTTGGCCGGCGCAGGTTTAGTAGCTTTCTGCTTCTTCTTGGGCTGCTTGGTCTCGGGTGACACCAGTTCGATCAGAGACATCATGGCAGCGTCTCCACGACGACGTCCCAGTTTGATGACCCGCGTGTAACCGCCGGAAACAGCGGCAAAACGCTTGGGTGCCTCTTCAAAAACCTTGTGGACCACGTTTTTCTCGGTGACGATGGAAAGCGCCTGACGGCGTGCGTGCAGGTCACCCTGCTTGGCCAGCGTAATGATGTGGTCTGCCCAACCCCTGAGTTCTTTCGCTTTCTGGTCGGTGGTTTTAATCCGTTCGTATTTAAGCAGTGACGTCACCATGTTTCGGAACATGGCTTTTCTGTGGCTGCTGTTTCTATTGAATTTGGAACCTGCTTTTCTATGTCTCATGGATCGACTACTCCCCTTCCTCAGGGTCTTCCTCCGGCGCAATGAAGCCATCCAGCTTCATTCCCAGGGTCAGGCCCATTTCGCTCAAAACTTCTTTGATCTCGTTAAGAGACTTTCTCCCGAAATTCTTAGTTTTGAGCATTTCCGCTTCAGTTTTTGCGACCAGTTGGTAAATTTTGTGAATCTCCGCATTTTTCAGACAATTGGCGCTTCTTACAGACAGTTCCAACTCTTCGACGCTTCTATACAGATTTTCATTGAACAGGGGTTTCTCGGTGCCGTCAGCCCTCATTTCTGGTTCCGGCTCAAGCGACTCGTCAAAATTGATGAGTATGGAAATCTGTTCTTTCATGATCTTACTGGCATAGGCCACGGCATCCTCGGGCAGAACACTGCCGTCGGTCCAGACTTCAAGGGTCAGTTTATCGTAATCCGTTCGCTGCCCGACCCGGGCATTGCCAACAACGTAAACTACTCGTTTGATAGGTGAAAAAACCGCATCGATGGGAATAGTGCCTAAAGGCGCCTCCTCATCCTTGTTCTCTTCAGCCAGGGCATATCCCTTGCCAACCTTGACGGTCATTTCCATCTTGAAGGACGAGTTTTTAGATGTCAGGGTGGCAATATGTTTATCCTGGGTCAGGACTTCACACTGCCCGTCAGCGCTGACAATGTCAGCAGCGGTCACGACTTTTTCGCCTGACGCATCAATAAATATTTTCCGGGGTTCGGAATCAGGAACCCTAAACCTTATCTCTTTTAAATTCAATATGAGTTCAGACACATCTTCAAGTACGCCTGAGACCGTACTGAACTCGTGCATCACTTCATCAAACTTTACTGATACAATGGCTGCACCGAATAGAGATGAAAGGATAATACGCCTGAGAGAGTTTCCGATGGTGATCCCATACCCTCTTTCCAGGGGTTCACACACGAATTTTCCATAGGAAGACGTACTGGTGACTTGAACCTTTTCCGGCCTGATCATCTCCTGCCAGTTCATGTACATCAGTTCTTTTGTGGCCATTGATTATCTCCAAGATATTTAATTTACAGATCGAACTGGAATTGTTTCGCCAGGTGCGTTCCAGACCCGCCTGCTATTTAGAGTACAGTTCGATGATGAGCTGTTCCTCTATAGGCATGGTGAGATCTTCCCGAACGGGCAGAGCTTTCACGCTGGCTTTAAAGTTCTCTTTTTCCAACTCGAGCCATTGGGGCAGCCCCCTGCGAACAACCGCGTCCATCGAATCTTCAATCGATTTCACCTTCCGGCTTTTCTCGGAAACTTCGATAACATCACCGGCCTTAGTAAGGTACGAAGGGATGTTCACCTTCTTGCCATTTACCAGGAAATGATTGTGTTTAACAAAATGGCGCCCCTGGGTTCTGGAATTGGCAAATCCCATTCTGTAGACAGCGTTATCGAGTCGGCGTTCGAGCATCACCAGAAGATTGGTACCGGTGATACCTTTTTGTTTGTCTGCCCGCTTGAAAAACAGTCGAAACTGCTTCTCGGAAAGGCCGTACATCCGTTTGACTTTCTGCTTTTCTCTAAGCTGGATACCATAATCGGATACTTTGCGACCACGCCGCTGCCCATGATCGCCGGGCGGGTAGCTTCTGCGATCAAAAGCGCATTTATCTGAATAGCAGCGGTCTCCCTTAAGAAATAGTTTTAAGTTCTCGCGCCTGCATATTCGACAGACAGAACCTGTATATCGTGCCAAGATAGCCTCCTCTGGCGATTTTATCAGTTATTGCATCAACCGTAAATGTTAGTAAGTGTTTATACTCTGCGTCGTTTTGGCGGTCGGCAGCCATTGTGCGGAATCGGTGTGACATCCTTGATAAGGGTGACATTAAAACCTGCAGCTTGAAGAGAGCGCAAAGCCGATTCGCGCCCTGAGCCGGGTCCCTTCACGTAAACTTCAACCGTACGCATGCCATGTTCCATTGCTTTTTTGGCGGCATCCTCGGCAGCCAGCTGGGCCGCAAAAGGAGTGCTCTTGCGAGAGCCCTTGAATCCCTGGACCCCGGCACTCGACCAGGCCACAACATTTCCAGCGGCGTCAGAGATGGTCACAATTGTATTGTTGAACGTTGACTGAATGTGGACAACGCCATTCGAAATATTCTTTTTCTCTTTTCTTTTTGTGCGGATCTTTTTCTTAGCCATGCATACGCCCTCGTTTACTGGTTTACTTCTTGGTCACGCCGCCTTTTTTCTTGACCGCAGTTCTTTTCGGCCCTTTGCGTGTTCTGGCGTTGGTACTGGTGCGCTGTCCGTGCACCGGCAGCGATCTCCTGTGACGGAGCCCCCGGTAACACCCCAGATCCATGAGCCTTTTAATATTCATGGAGACCTGGGTACGCAGTTCACCTTCAACTTTACACTCACTGTCAATAACTTTACGGATATTGTTGACTTCAGCTTCGGAAAGATCATCAGTCTGTGTGTCCGGATCAATCTTAAGCTTTCCGAGTATGCGCTGTGAAGTGGTGCGTCCAATACCAAAGATGTATGTCAGCCCAATTTCAATCCGCTTACGTTTAGGTAGATCTACGCCTGCGATTCTTGCCACAACCTTTCCTCCTCTATTATCCTTGTCTCTGTTTGTGTCTCTTATTCTCGCAGATGACCCGTAAAACGCCTCTTCTACGGATTACTTTACACTTGCTGCATATTTTCTTTACTGAAGCTCTGACTTTCATTTTCTCTGCTCCTTAAGGGCGAATCCCTCTCTCCGGACGGGGTATAAAACCCTATTTAGCCCGGTAGGTTATTCGGCCCCTTGTCAGGTCATAGGGCGACAGCTCGACTGTCACCGTGTCACCGGGTAAAATCTTGATGAAATGCATTCTCATTTTACCTGAAATATGGGCCAGGACCTGGTGTTTGTTCTCCAGTTCCACTTTGAACATCGCATTGGGGAGGGTCTCCAGAACAGTGCCCTCCACTTTGATCGCTTCTTCTTTAGCCATTTGTAAGTCTGCTCCTTAATCCGTTTCAGTCCGGTTTTCCTGTAGACGGGTGACCGGTTAGAATCTGCCTTTCATCTTCGCGCCGCCCTTTTTCAAAAACCCATCATAATGGCGCGCCAGCATGTGAGACTCAATCTGTGCCACCGTGTCGATGGCGACACCGACAACGATCAGGAGCGCGGTCCCTCCGAAATAGAAAGGTACGTTGAACTGTGATATCAAGATGGACGGCAGCACACAGACCGCGGACACGTAAACAGCACCCCCCAGTGTGATCCGGGTAAGAACCCGATCGATATAATCAGCGGTTCTTTTACCGGGTCTGATTCCCGGAATGTAACCACCCTGTTTTTTCATGTTGTCGGCCACATCAACCGGATTAAAGGTAACCGCAGTATAGAAGTAGCAGAAGAAGAAAATCATCGCTACGAACAAAAGCTCATAGACCATGTTGCCAGGTCTCAAAGCAGAGACGATGTCCTGCATCCAGGGTATGGTGATAAAACTGGCAATGGTTGCCGGGAACATCATGATCGAGGAGGCGAAAATCGGCGGTATAACGCCGGAAGTGTTAATCTTCAAGGGCAAATGGGTGCTCTGCCCGCCGTACATTTTACGGCCAACAACGCGCTTGGCATACTGCACCGGAATTCTTCTCTGCCCCTGTTCCACGAAAATGATAAACCCGATCACGGCAACTGCCATCACAAGTAGAAGTACAGCGACAAAGATCTGCATTTCACCGGTGGACAACAGTCTAAAGGTATTCGCGATGGCAGCCGGTAAATTGCAAACAATACCTGCGAAAATAATCAGGGAGATCCCGTTGCCAATACCGCGTTCGGTAATCTGTTCCCCCAGCCACATGATGAATGCGGTCCCCGCGGTGAGGGTGATCACGGTCATCAGTTTGAAACCCCACCCGGGGTTGACAACAATGGCCGCGCCGCCGGGCGAGGTCATGCTCTCAAGTCCCACGGCTATACCGAATCCCTGGATAATACTCAGAATAACTGTTCCGTAGCGGGTATACTGGGTAATTTTCTTGCGCCCCTGCTCGCCCTCTTTGGACAACCGCTCAAGGTGCGGTATCGTAACGGTCAAAAGCTGCAGGATAATAGATGCACTGATATAAGGCATAATGCCCAATGCAAATACTGAAAGCCGTTCCAGCGCACCCCCTGAAAACAGATTGAATAGTCCCAGCAGGCCTTCTTTGGCTTTGGCAAAAAACGAAGCCAGGGCGATGGCATCAATCCCTGGGGTCGGCACCTGGACACCAATTCGATAGACAATCAGCAAGCCTAAAGTATACAGAATTCGACGTTTCAGTTCAGGGATTTTAAATATACTCTGGAGTCCACCGCCAACCATATTAGATAACCTCTACACTTCCGCCTGCGGCTTCAATTTTCTCTCTGGCACTATTACTGACCCGGTTCACCTTGATAGTAAGCCCCTTGGAAATTTCACCATGGGCAAGCAGTTTTATACCGTCCCGGGGACCTTTTACAAGCCCGCAGCGAATCAATTCATTTTCATCGACCACAGCACCACTTTCAAATCTTTCCAGGTCACGCACGTTGACAACAGCAAAAACTTTTTTGAAAATATTGGTAAAACCGCGTTTGGGAAGCCTCCTGTGAATTGGCATCTGGCCGCCTTCGTACCCGGCTCTGACACCGCCGCCGGAACGGCTGTTTTGGCCTTTGTTGCCCCTTCCGCCTGTTTTTCCCTGGCCGGTAGCGACACCGCGTCCACGGCGTTTTCTGTCCTGGCGGGATCCTTTTGCAGGTGATAAATCACATAGCTTCATTTATTATATCTCCTCAGCTCTAACCAGGTGGGATACGTGATTGACCATCCCCCTGATTGAGGGTGTATCTTCGAGTTCAACTGTCCTGTTGAGTTTGGTAAGTCCCATCCCGCGCAATACCTTGCGTTGTTTTTCTGGTCTGCCGATCATACTCTTGACCAGCGTAACTTTTAATTTACCAGCCATCACTCCCTGCCTCCTCAGCTAAAGATCTTCAACCCTTATCCCGCGCCGGGCAGCCACCTGTTCACGACTCTGCAACTGGGAAAGGCCGGCAATCGTCGCTTTAACGACGTTGTGCGGATTATGTGAGCCCATACATTTAGTCAGAATATTCTGTACACCGGCCGCTTCAAGAACCGCTCTAACAGCACCGCCGGCGATAAGTCCGGTTCCCTGTGAGGCTGGCTTTAAAAGGACACGGCCAGCACCATAGCGACCAATGATTTCGTAAGGAATAGTCCCTTCCGTTAACGGAACACTGACCATGTTTTTTTTGGCCTTCTCAACGCCTTTGCGAATTGCCTCGGGAACTTCGCCTGCTTTGCCCAGCCCGTAGCCGATGTTGCCCTCTCCGTCGCCAACGACCACGATGGCACTGAAACTGAACCTGCGACCGCCTTTAACGACTTTTGCAACCCGGTTGATGTGGACAACCTTATCGATTAATTGGTTTTCATCCGTATCTTTATCTCTTCTGAACAAGGGACTGCCTCCTTCGCTCCTGTAAGTCGCTTAAAAATCGAGACCGGCTTTGCGGGCTCCGTCTGAAATCGCCTTTATACGGCCATGGTATAAAAACCCGTTTCGGTCGAAAACTACTTTCTTAATTCCCTTTTCGACTGCCCGTTCGGCGATCAGTTTTCCAATGTGGTTGGCAAGCGCGACCTTACTTTCAAAAGGTTCATGGCCCCTGACGACCTTCTCCACACTCGATGCCGCGGCAACCGTCTCTCCCCGGCTGTCATCGACTATCTGGGCGTAGACATGTTTTGCGCTCCTGAATACGCTCAACCGCGGTCTTGCGGTGGTCCCGGACATCTTCTTCCGGATTCTCTTTTTTCTTTTAATACGAGCCTGTCGTCTGATATCTACCGAGCCCATGTTTTTCCTCAATAATCAGTCTGAACGCTGATAAACAATCCAGCATATTGGTTATTTGGTTCCGGTCTTACCGGCCTTGCGCTGTACATATTCCTCGGCATACTTGATGCCCTTACCCTTGTAAGGTTCCGGCGGCCGCAGGCTTCTGATCGAAGCAGCCGTCTGCCCTAGCAATTCGTTATTGATCCCGGACAGCGTCACGGTATTATTCTTATCAACTGTGGCTGAGATCCCCTCTGGCAACTCAAAATTGATGGGATGCGAAAAACCCAGGTTGAACACAATGGTATTTCCGCTGACCGATGCCCGGTAGCCAATACCATTGATCTCAAGCGCCCTCTGAAAACCTTTGCCCACCCCGGTTATCATATTAGCAACCAGACTGCGGGTCAGCCCCTGCAGGGCGCGGTTCTCACGAGTTTCCTGTTCCATGGTAACCGTAATGATATCATTTTCGATTTCCAGATCTATAGCCGGGTGAATCGTCCGGGTAAGACTTCCTTTTTCACCCTGAACAGTTACAACCCGGTCTGCATACGTAATCTTTGTTTTTCCGGGCACCGGAATCGGTTTTTTACCAACTCGAGACATTAGATACCTCTCCTGCTACCAGACGTTACAGAGAATTTCGCCGCCAAGGTTTTCTTTCCGGGCCTTCTTATCGGCCATGATCCCCTTGGAAGTCGACAGAATCGCAATACCCATGCCATTCAGGACCGGTTTAATTTCCCGTCCCTTGACATACACGCGGCGGCTGGGTTTGCTGATACGTTTAAGGCCCAGGATAACACTCTCCTGGTTCTTCCCGTATTTGAGATATATCCTCAAGATTCCCTGCTTGTCATCTTTAATAAATTTATAGTTGCGGATGAAACCTGCATCCTTCAGGACGTCGGCCATGGCCGTCTTCGCATTCGAGCCTGTAATATCAACGCTGTTGAATTTAGCCCTGTTTGCATTTCGGATCCGAGTCAGCATGTCCGCAATTGGGTCACTCATCGCCATTGTTCTCTCCGTTATACTTATTGTTACGCCGGGGGTCGCCGCCTTCTGTAGTTTAAGGCACGACCCGAAATAAAAACATCTTAAGTGTTACCAGCTAGATTTAACAACCCCTGGCAGCTTACCCTCTGAAGCAAGATTTCTGAAACAGATGCGGCAAATTCCAAATTTCCGCATGTATGCCCGGGGCCTGCCGCACATGGGGCAGCGATTGTACGCCCTGACCGCAAACTTGGGGCTACGAGCGGCTTTCGTTCTAAGCGACTTTTTTGCCAAACCGTCCTCCTTCTAATCTCCACCTGCGATCTTTTCAATCGCGATGAATTTCCCGCGCTTAATTTTTAAAGGGCATACCCATCAATTTCAGGAGTTCCCGGCCCTCTTCATCAGTCTGGGCAGAGGTTACAACTGTTATATTGAGTCCCTTAATCTTATCTATTTTGTCATACTCGATTTCAGGGAATATAATCTGTTCCTTGATACCAAGCGTGTAATTTCCACGACCATCCATGGCTTTTCCGGAAATCCCCCGGAAGTCACGAACCCGCGGCAGGGCGACATTAACAAGTTTGTTAAAGAAATCGTACATCTTCTTTTTACGGAGGGTCACCTTACAGCCAATGGGCATACCTTCACGCAGTTTAAACGCCGCGATAGACTTCTTGGCCCGGGTGATCACCGGCTTCTGACCGGCAATCATTTTCAGCTCTTCAGCGGCCGAATCAAGAATTTTAATATTGTTAATGGCTTCACCCAGACCGATGTTGAGGATGATTTTTTCTAGCCTGGGTACCTGCATGGGGTTCCCGTATTGAAATTTATCCTTGAGCTTGGGCACCACTTCAGTTTCGTACAATTGCTTTAACGTAGACATTCTTTACCTCCGGAGCGTGACCCTAAGCATCTATAATTTCATCACATTTCCGACAGACACGCGTTTTCACACCGTCTTCCAGAATCTGCATTTTAACCCTGACAGGCGCCAGGCATTTGTTACACATCAACGAAACGTTGGACAAGTGGATTGGGGCCTCGCTCTCGATAATGCCACCTTGCTTGTTCTGTGCGCTGGGCCTTGAATGCCTTTTTACTATGTTGATGTTCTCAACCAGTACACGGTTATTCTTGCTGTTGATTTCAAGTACCTTGCCGATTTTACCCTTGTCCTTACCGGCAATAACCTTCACTTTATCGTCTTTTTTCAAGTGATTTTTAGTTCGCATCATGAACTCTTTCTCCCAGCGGCAAGAACAGGTTACAAAACCTCAGGTGCCAGTGATATAATTTTCATAAACCGCTTCGCACGCAGTTCCCTTGCCACAGGACCGAATATACGGGTTCCAATAGGTTCTTTGTTCTGGCTGATCAAGACAGCGGAGTTATCATCAAAGCGTATATAGGACCCGTCGTTGCGCCTGATCTCTTTCTTGGTCCTTACGACAACGGCTTTCATGACATCCCCTTTTTTAACCTTGGCGTTGGGAATCGCTTCCTTTACGGAAACCACAACGATATCTCCCACTCCGGCGTATCTCCGTTTTGAGCCGCCAAGAACCTTGATGCAGTATAATACCTTGGCGCCCGAGTTGTCAGCCACCGTCAATCTGGTCTCTGCCTGAATCATTTTATCTTTCCTTTACAATCAAACCGCTTTTTCGATAATCCTGGTAAGGCGCCATCTCTTACTTTTACTTAAAGGTCTGGATTCGGTAATCATCACCCGGTCACCGATTCTACATTCGTTGTTTTCATCGTGCGCGGTGAACTTGGCCCGCCTTTTTATATATTTCTGGTACAACGAGTGTTTTACCAGCCTTTCGGTTGCGACCGTGATACTTTTATCCATCTTATTGCTGACAACCGATCCGACAACCTCTCTTTTTTTTCCTCTTTTTTCCATAGCGACCATCACTCTTTATTGGGTATCTTTGTTAGTTGACTGTTCAGCCTCGCGTGCAATGGTCCGGCACCTTGCGATGTCGCGCTTGACCTCTTTCATTTTTTGGGGATTTTCAAGTTGTCCGGCCCCATGCTGAAATCTCAGGTTGAAGAGGGTTTCTTTCAAGTCGTTGACCTTGTTCTGAATTTCATCAGTGGTCAATTCTCTGATTTCACTTGACTTCATTACTGTGCGCTCCTCTCAATAAACCTGGTTTTAATCGAAAGTTTATGTGAAGCCAAACGCAGTGCCTCTTTCGCTGTTTCCCGGGTAACCCCTTCCATTTCGTAAATGATCCGACCGGGTCGAATGACAGCCTGCCAGCCTTCTGGTGCACCCTTGCCTTTACCCATCCGCACTTCTGCAGGCTTCTTGGTAAACGGCTTGTCAGGAAATATTCTGATCCACATTTTACCGCCTCTTTTGGCATGGCGAGTCATGGCGATACGGGCAGCTTCTATCTGTTTTGAACTGATCGTTCCGCATTCTACCGCCTGCAGGCCAAATTCACCAAAGTTCAGGTCACTACCGCGGTAAGCCAGACCCCGCATTCTGCCTTTTTGCTGTTTTCTGAATTTAACTTTTTTGGGGCTCAGCATATTCTTTCTCCTATCGCTTACTTCCAACCGCTATCGGATCTTTGCCCAGGATTTCACCCTTGAAGATGAACACCTTGACACCGATAATGCCGTAAGTTGTTTTGGCTTCTGTAAATCCGTAATCAATGTCCGCCCGCAAGGTATGCAGCGGCACCCGGCCTTCCCGGTATTGCTCTCTCCGGGCCATTTCAGCCCCGCCAAGTCGGCCAGAACATATAACCTTTATGCCTTCAGCACCAAATCGCATGGCTGATTGCATGCCCCTTTTCATGGCCCGGCGAAAAGCTACCCGGCGTTCAATCTGCAGGGCAATGTTTTCGGCAACAAGCTGAGCGTCAATCTCAGGTTTCCGGACTTCCTGGATATCAATCATCACTTCGGAGGCGACCACTTTCTCAAGCTCTTTTTTGAGATTGGCGATTTCCGCGCCTTTTTTCCCGATAACAATCCCGGGGCGCGACGTAAATATACGCAGTCTCACTCGTTTGGATGACCTTTCGATTTCTATTTTTGAAATACCGGCATGAAACATTTTATCCTTGAAAAACTTCCTGATTTTATGATCTTCCAGGATGTAATCAGCGTATTTCTTACCGGCGTACCAACGTGAGTCCCACGTTTTTACGATACCCAACCTGAGTCCAATCGGATTTACTTTCTGGCCCAACCTGATGCCCCCTTTTTATATCGCCTCGTCTGAGAGAACGACCGTAATGTGAGCTGTTCTTTTTAAAATTCGAGTGCCTCTGCCACGTGCCCTTGCGCGAAACCGCTTTAAGGTCGGGCCCTGATCGGCAACAACGTTTTTTACGATCAGCGAGTCAATGTCCATGTTGTGGTTCTGCTCAGCATTCGCCACAGCTGACCTGACAACTTTTTCGACAATGGCAGCCCCTTTTTGCGGCATGAACTTTAACATGTCGATAGCAGCCTCGGCCGGTTTTCCCTTAATCGCGTCAACCAGCTTGTGGATCTTCTGAGGAGATATGCGTACAAATTTTAAAACGGCTTTTACCTCTGTTGCAGACATTCTTTATCTCCAGATCTACTTCATTTTAGATTTTCGGTCGCCGGCATGGCCATAAAACGTACGCGTCGGTGAAAACTCGCCCAGTTTATGTCCAACCATATCCTCGGTTACAAATACAGGGATGAATTTCCTGCCATTGTGCACGGCTAGCGTAATCCCCACCATTTCAGGCACAATGGTTGATCTCCGGGACCATGTTTTGATAACCCGATTGCTCATGGATTCCTGGGCAATTGATACTTTTCTTAAAAGATGCGGCTCAATAAATGGGCCTTTTTTTAATGACCGTGGCATGTTTACTCCTGCTATTGCTTATTTGGTACGCCGTTTAACAATGAGGCGATTGCTTTTCTTCTGCTTATCGCGGGTCTTGAAGCCCTTGGTGGGGAGGCCCCACGGAGAACAGGGATGTCGACCACCGGAGGAACGACCCTCACCGCCGCCCATGGGATGATCAACCGGATTCATGGCCACGCCCCTGACTTTAGGCCGCTTTCCCAACCAGCGTTTGCGGCCGGCCTTACCCAGAGCAATGTTTTCATGAATCACGTTGCCCAGCTGCCCGACCGTTGCCTTGCAGTTCAACAGGACCATCCGGACTTCTCCAGAAGGCAGCTTGATCAGGGCATAACGATTTTCCTTGGCCATCAACTGAGCATACGTCCCGGCACTTCTTACAATTTGTCCGCCCTTGCCCAGGCGCAATTCGATGTTGTGAATCTGGGTTCCCAGCGGAATATTGGCCAGCGGCAGGGTATTGCCAGGCTTGATATCCGCATTGGCACTCGACAGGACCGTATCGCCGACATTCAGATTCAAGGGCGCCAGAATGTATCTTTTCTCGCCGTCGGCGTAATGCAAAAGAGCGATCCGCGCACTTCTGTTTGGATCGTATTCAATAGTGGCTACCTTAGCCGGAATGTCAATTTTTTCGCGCTTGAAGTCGATAACCCGGTAGTGGCGCTTATGTCCGCCGCCACGGTGCCGGGCAGTGATCCTGCCATTTACATTGCGCCCGCCTTTTTTCCTGAGAGGTTTCAGCAGACTTTTTTCAGGTTCCCGGCAGGTCACCTCTTCGAAAGTGGAATAGGCCTGAAAGCGGCGTCCGGGTGATGTCGGTTTTACTTTTTTTACAGCAGCCATTTGTTTTCCCTCTTATACTCCCTCAAAAAAATCGATACGATCCCCGGGTGCCAGGGTTACAATTGCTTTTTTCCAGCTTCGGCGTTTTCCGATTATCCGCCCTCTCTGCTTGGTTTTACCTTTGACCTGCAGTGTGCGGATGCCGGTTACATTGACGTTGAATATTTTTTCAACCGCTTTTTTAATCTCGATTCGATTCGCCTTACGGTCAACTTCAAAAGTCACCTGGTTGGCGATCTCTTTCTGGATACTGGTTTTCTCAGTAATCAGCGGCCGCCTTATGATGTCGTGAGAAATCATGCCAGCCTCCCTTCAATGGCCCCTACAGAAGATTCAAGCAGGACCAGTTTTTTGTACTTCAAGATGTCATAGACATTCAGACCGTCCGTGCGCAGCACTTTCACACCCGGTACATTTCGGGAGGAAAGCTCCAGGGTATCATCTTTCCGGGCGCTGATGATCAAGGCATTATCAACCTTAAGCGTATCCAGTACCGAGACAAATCCGCGGGTCTTAATGCCTTCAAGGCCGAAACTGTCCAAGACCACCACGTTATCATTCTGCAGTTTACTGCTAAGGGCCATTTTAAGTGCCAGCTTGCGCACTTTGCGTGGTACCGTATAAGCATAACTGCGCGGATCCGGCCCAAAGGTGGAACCACCGCCCCTGAGCAGGGGTGACTTGATGTTACCCCGACGGGCTCGGCCGGTCCCTTTCTGCCTGAATAGCTTTTTACCGCTGCCTCTAATGTCGGACCGATGCTTGACGGCCGCGCTTCCGGAGCGCCTTTTGGCAAGCTGCATGGTAACCACTTCGTGCATAACGGACGCTTTCACAGGCACGTTATAGATTTCATCCTTCAGCTCGGCCTGGGAAACTTTTTCCGCTTCTTTGTTTATTACATCTACAACAGCCATAGTATTCCTCGTTAATCTTCGCCGCCCGTCTTTGTTCGGGCGTCATTCCGGCAATCCGCTCCCCCGATTCGGGGCAACAAAACAGACACAGCCTATTTGACGTACAGCGCCTTGTTAATGGCGACCAGGCCTGTCCGGGTTCCGGGCAGCGCGCCTTTAATCATGACCAGGTTTTCTTCCGGTCGGATATCGATGATTTCCAGGTTGCGTACAATCGTCCTGTCATTCCCATAACGTCCCGGCATTTTTTTGCCTCTGATGACCTTGGCAGGCCAGGCACTGCAGCCGATTGATCCGGGCTCACGGTAAGAGTGGCTCCCGTGGGTCTTGCGGCCCAACCTGAATCCATGCCGTTTGACAACCCCCTGAAAACCGCGCCCTTTCGAAGTACCTGTCACGTCGACTTTTTCGCCCACGGCGAACAGATCCAGGTCTACGGTCTGACCGGGTTTATAGGCTGACGGATCCTCAACGGCCACCTCTCGCAAGAAAGCAAACGAGCCGCCCCCGCTGGCTTTAAAATGCCCTTTCTGCGGTTTGTTTATCCGCGTGGGCTTCTTTTCACCAAATCCGAGTTGCAGGGCGTTGTAGCCGTCTTTGTCCTCAGTCTTGACCTGGGTAACCACGCAGGGCCCGGCTTGAACCACCGTCACCGGCACAAATTTGCCGTCAGCGGCAAACAGGCTCGTCATTCCCAGTTTTTTCCCAATTATTCCTTTGCACATAACGTCCACAATTCCCTATGCTACAGTTTTATCTCGACATCTACGCCCGGAGAAAGATCCAGCTTCATCAGGGCATCTACCGTCTGCTGGGTGGGTTCCAGGATATCCAGCAACCGCTTGTGCGTCCGCATCTCGAACTGCTCGCGGGACTTTTTGTCAATATGCGGCGAGCGCAAAACACAGTACTTGTTGATTCTCGTCGGCAACGGGATGGGCCCGACTACCTTGGCACCGGTTTTATTGGCGGTATCCACAATATCGGATGACGACTGGTCAAGGAGTTTGTGATCATATGCCTTGAGCCTGATCCTGATCTTGGTATTCATTATCATGGGTATAATCTTTCTCTCTATTCAATGATTTCGCTCACCACGCCGGCGCCGACGGTGCGGCCACCTTCGCGGATTGCGAACC
>CAZWPX010000092.1:0-13581 GCA_964636125.1 uncultured Desulfobacterales bacterium
ATCGTACAGGCGGTCCCGCAATTCTTCGGCTTTTTTAAAGTTCTTCTGTTTGGCCGCTTCCACCAATAGCTCGAACACCAGCTTTACAGCGGCATCGGTGTCACCCGCGGCTACCAGCTTATCAACTTGTGCTTCCCGCTGGTCATTTTGGGGCTTGGGTTTCTTAGCTTTTTTAGCGGGTGGAGCGGGCGCGGGTTGTTCCGGTTGTGCGGATTGTTTCGGTTGTTCCGGTTGCGGTGGTGGTTTTGCGGCCGCCGCTTTTTCGATGAGCACCAGCGCATTGCGGGCTGCCTCCCGGACCCGGGGTGTATAGGCTTTTTTCAGCAGGCCTTTTCCCTGGCTCACTTTTTCAAGTTCCGGCACTGCTTTCTGGGAGCCGATGCGTCCCAGGGCAACGCAGGCCTTTTCAAAAATATGCTCCCGCAGTTTGGCATCAGCCGCAGCCTTGGAGCCCAGAATATCCAGCAACAACGTCACACTCTCCTGGTGCTTAAGGGCGCCGAGCATCGCGACAATGCTGATTTTTATTTCGTCAGGGGCCGTGGGCAGGTTGGCCAGCAGCAGCGGGCCACGCTGTTCACCACCGATGATATAGAGGCTGTTGAGCGTCTCACGCTGAATGCGGAAATCTTTGTGGTCCAGCAGTGGTTTCAGTACAGCCACCTGGTCCGGGCCGCCGATTTTACCAAGCAGGGCCACCAGGTTCCGCAGGTAGTACCAGGGGCCGCCCTTTTCAATGCGTGTGCATATTTTCGAGATTGCCGGTTCGCCTATTTCGGTAATAATGCGTACCAGGCGAACACGGTCGCGCATCTCTGGGCTGCTCTTCAGGGCATCCAGCAAGGTATCCATCGCGACAATCCCGAGCAACACCTGGGATTGGATGGCCGGTTCCTGCAGGCGTTTTTCCAGCAACGCAAACTTGTTCAGTAAAAGGTCCCAGGCCGTCTCATCACCGATCTCCTGCAATGTCGCGCCCGCATGTTGCCTCAGGGTTTTGTCTGTGGTTCCTTTCCCGGTCAGTTTTTCGTTGAAGACACCGATAATAATATTAAATTGTCCGAAATTTCTTTTTTTAAACAGGTTGCGCGCCTGTTCCTTGAGCTGCTCGCTGGCGGTTTCATATTCCGGTGACAGGGTTGATTGCGATTTGGCCCAATGCAGCAGGTTGCCGGCTGTTTTTGAGGCCAGGTCAGCTTTCTGCTCATCGTTCAGTTTCTGGCTGATACTGTCCAGGGTTTTGAATATCTGCCGGTGGGGTTCCGGGGCGCCGGTTGTCAGGCCGGCTGTCAGCCTCTCTAAAATGGTGTTTGCGGTTTCCTGTTTTCCTTTGGCCATTAGCTGGGCGGTCATGTTCGGAAGGCTCTCGAGCAGGTCCGCGTCGTTCAATTGGGCCAGATCCCCTTTGACCAGGCTGTTCAGGTTTGCTCTTAGCTGCATGATCTTGCGTTTTTTCAGGGTCCGGGATTTGTCTTCGCGCTTTTTTATATTTCCACTGAGGCGCTGGCCCTTTTCCGAGATCGCCAGATTCTGAAAAGCGGCCGAGGCCGTAGCATCCCCGGTTGTGGCACGATTTTTCATTTTTAAGACGAGTTTTTCGAACTGCTCGTCCTTCATACGATCGATGACCTGGGCCGAAAGGTCGCCGCCCAGGTCACCCTCGTAGTCCCGTGCGATGACTGCGGCAATGGTGTCGTCGTCCTGGTCGACGACGGTATCGGCCACCTGCTTTGAGATTGCGGCCTTGCTTTCACTATCGGTAAGGGTTTCAAACGTATTAATCAGGTTGTCGACGGTGCGGGCTACTTCAGGTGCATTCTTGCCGCTATGTTGGCCGGATTCGTTCAGCTGCGTGATGCCGGCTGTAAAGACATTGGCCACCCAGTTGGGATCTTTGGCCAGTTCTTTGAGTTTCTCCATCTCCTCTTCTGAGGCGGCCTCCCCGCTGGCGATGAACTTAACAATCTCCGCACCCGCGGTGTCCATCCCGGATGAAAGGCTTTGTCCCTTGTCCATGGCCACATAGACTTTCTCGTCCAGGACAATGTGGGCCAGGTTGGCACTTGCCAGAACCGCCGCCAGCCCGCCTTCGCTGGCAATCTCTTCGGGCTTACGGCTGAGCGTTACCAGGAAGGTTTCAACCTCGGCGAGGGTTACCCCCTTGTTGAAGGCCAGGCTCTTGATACCGAAGTCCAGCAGGGTTGCCGTAAACGCCATTACCTGCGGTTTCTGCTGCTCCTTTTCGGTGAGTGCGCTGCCGAAAATCAGCAAACTTTTTTCAGACTCGGCCACTGTGAGGGTGTCTTCTGTTTTATAGATCGCCTCCAGGGAGGTGAGCACTCGTTCAATGGATTTTTGAACCATTGCGCTCGTGGGCGGATAGAGCCGGATATTTTTAATGGCGGCATTGAGGACCACGAGAGCCTCTATGGCACTGGCCTGTAATTGTAAGCTGGTCATATCGTTTGCTCGACAGGTTAGCGTTGGCAGAGGTGCCCGGCCGGAATTTCACAGGCGGGGCAAGGTGCGAGTTTTTCTACTGGTAAACTAATGAAGGATAGTAAATTTTTCATGTAATGTCAAATAAATATAGGTGGTTGGTGGCCATCTGGCCGGACAACGTCTGATTTATGCGACCTTGCCGCCCCCCGGAGCGTTCAGGGATCGAATCCCGGATCCCTGCAAGAATGCGGTTCCCGTCTTGACGGACAGGCAGAGTCTGGACTAAGAAGTGAGTCAGGTGTCGATTCACTCTCCATACGACACCGGCCTGATGCAAAAAACCAAAACCCGCGGTAAGGAAAGGAGGACATTTGCCGGCCGCAATCAGCCGGTAAAGACATTATGAGCATCAACGTTGTGAACAAAACCGACGATCTGGTAAACGTGCAGCATGTCCTGGTCAGCGTGTCCGATAAAAGCGGCCTGGAAACGTTCATTCCCGGGCTGCTCGACATTGCCCCGCAAATTCGCTTCTTTTCAACCGGCGGTACCTACGGGCGCATCAAAGAGATTCTGGGAGATGGCTTTGAGGAACATCTCACCCAGGTTTCGGCCTACACCGGTCAGCCTGAGACCCAGGGCGGCCTTGTTAAAACCCTGGATTTCAAGATTTATCTGGGGCTGCTGACAGAAACCTACAATGATTCTCACCAGGCCGACCTGCAAAGAACCGGTGCGGTGCCCATAGACATGGTGGTCGTGAACCTTTACCCCTTTACAGAAACCATCGCGCAAGAAGGCGTGACCCCGGAACAGGCCCGCGGCAATATAGACATCGGCGGGCCGTGTATGATCCGGGCGGCCGCTAAAAATCTGCTGCGGGTGGCCTCGGTGACCAACCCGGCCGACTACCCCCTGATTCTGTCTGAACTGGGTGAACTCAAGGGCTGTACATCGCTGGCGCTGCGCTACCGGCTTGCCCGGCGGGCGTTTGACCACACCGCCTCGTATGACCGGGCGATTGCCGATTATCTGGCCGGTGCCGCGTTTGAGGATGTCAAGCAATGTTATACAACCTGAAGCCTGCCAAAGGCCATCACCCGAGAATACTTCTATAAGCTATCTCAAAAGACTTTTTTGAGATAGGTTCTAATGCCTGAAAGGAGAATACCCCATGGCTGAAGATCTGAAAAAAATGTATCGCACCATCATGGATGATCATTTCCCACCGGAAATGGAGGTCAGTTTTGTGGAAGCCGGCAAGCGCCAGACCCTTTTTTATGAAAAAGTTACCTGGACCATTGACGGTGTTGAGAAAGGGTTGCGCTACGGGGAGAACCCGGGGCAGGAGGCGGCCTTGTACAAGATGGTGAACGGCAACCTGGTTCTCGGGGATGTGGAAACCATTCAGCCGGGTCAGTATCTGGCCTCGGACATCGAATTGCTTCAATCCGGAAAGCATCCCGGCAAGACAAACCTGACGGATGCGGACAATTCACTCAATATCCTGCGATACCTCACCGACCGGCCGGCGGTGGTGATCGTCAAGCACAACAATCCCTGCGGGGTTGCCCGTTCGGAATCTCTGGAAGACGCCTATCTTAAAGCCAATATGGCGGACAGGGTGGCTGCTTTCGGCGGCTGTATTGCCATGAACCGGTCCATGGACCGGGCCACGGCGGAAGCTGTCTGCAACCAGTATTCTGAAGTCGTGGTGGCACCCGATTTTGAAGAGGGCGTCCTGGACATTCTGGCCCGCAAGAAAAACCTGCGGGTCGTGAAGATTGGCAACATTGACCGCTTGACCGCATTTGTGGGCCAGCGCAATGTCGAGTTTAAAAGCCTGATCGACGGCGGGGTCATTACCCAGTGGTCTTTCGTTCCCGCGGCTCGCTCAAGTGAGGATCTGAAACTGGCTGAATGCGAGTACAAGGGCGCCCCGTACAAAATTGCTAAAGAACCCACCGCGCAGCAATACGATGATATGCTGTTTGGCTGGTTTGTAGAGGCCGGGGTGACTTCAAATTCGGTTATCTACGTGAAGGACCAGGTGACGGTGGGCATCGGCACCGGCGAGCAGGACCGCGTGGGGGTAGCCGAGATCGCCCGCGATAAAGCCTATCGCAAACTTGCCGATCGCTACTGCTTTGAAACCTGCCAGGTGCCCTACAATGATCTTGATGATGCGGATAAGAAGGCTGAAATCGATGAACGGGTGGCTGCAAAGAAAGGCGGCCTGGTCGGTGCGTCCATGGTCAGTGATGCCTTTTTTCCATTTCGCGACGGTGTCGATGTCGGTATCAACGAGGGTGTTAGCGCCGTCATCCAGCCGGGCGGGTCTGCCAATGACTACCAGTCCATTGAAGCCTGCAACGCGGCCGGTGTGACCATGGTGTATACGGGCCAGCGCAGTTTCAAGCATTGATCGGGATTCTGGTGCGGGAGGGTTACCCCAGAACGTTCTTAAAGACCTGCAGGGACTGATCAATGTCCTGTTCTGAAATATGATAGTGGGTGACGGCCCGGATGAGGTCCGGCCCCAGGGCGAGCACCTTTACTCCCTCGTGTTCAAGGGCGTTTGCCAGAGACTCGGCATTGAAGCGTTCATGGGTGACCTGGATGAACACGATGTTGGTCTGTACTTTTGCAGGATCCAGAACGATGCCTTTCAATCTTGCCAGGCCCGCTGCCAGGGTCTGGGCGTGCGCATGATCTTCCGTCAGGTGGTTGACATTTTCTTCCAGGGCAACCAGTCCTGCGGCTGCCAGGATACCCGCTTGCCGCAGGCCGCCGCCCACCACTTTACGGTTTCGACGGGCCCGGGCGATAAATGCCCGGCTGCCGCAGACCATTGATCCCACCGGTGCGCCGAGACCCTTGCTGAGGCAGAAACTGACCGAATCGGCTTGCTTTACCAGGTCAGACGGGGGCACGTTAAGGGCCACCGCGGCATTAAAAATGCGGGCGCCATCCACATGAATTTTAAGGGCATGTTTCCGGGCAAAGCCGGCGATCTTTTCAAGATAGGCCAGGTCAAGCGGAGTGCCCAGGCACCGGTTGTGGGTATTCTCCAGGACGAGGACCCGGCTGATGGGAAAATGGACATTGTCCGCCCGGACGGCTGCCTCAAGATCCGCCAGGTCCAGGGTGCCGTCCGGCTGATTGGGAACCGTACGCGGATGAATGCCGCCCAGAGCGGCGCAGCCGCCCTGTTCATAAAAGAAGATGTGCGCCTGGTCGCCCAGGATAATCTCGTCGCCGCGGCCGCAGTGCGTCAGCAGGCTGACCAGGTTGGCCATGGTGCCGCTGGCCACAAACAGGGCGCTCTCTTTGCCCATCTTTTGGGCGGCCAGTTCTTCCAGGCGATTGACCGTCGGGTCTTCCCCGAAGACATCATCGCCCACCTCGGCGGATGCCATTGCCTGGCGCATGGCCTGTGACGGCCGGGTCAGGGTATCTGATCTGAGATCTACAGGTTGCATGCGGTATCCTTTTGATGCCGGGTTTATTCGACCTTAAAACCTGGTCCTCAGGGCCAGGTCAGAGAAAATTGGCTAAGCCGTAAAAAGATTGTGAAGCTGATCAGCCTTCAGTCTTCAGTCTTTGGCCTGAGCCCCTGAATCCGGACACGCACCATCAGAGAGCCATGGAAAAAAGCTCCTTCAAGGGGCAACCCAAAGCCTGGTCCTTTGATCCAGCCCTGCTTACACCATGCAAACGCTTAAAGCAAGTTTCGGGACGGATTTCAAAATTCGACATCCCGGCAAGTTTCAGGTATGCTGACGGCTTCAGAGCACAGTCCCGGAAGCCACGCAAGAATCAAGCAAGCCCAAGGAGACCCCCTATGGATACCGAGTTCAGCCTGCAGCCCATCGGGATAATTATCAATCGGCAGGAGCTCTGCCGGGTAGAGGTGGATGCGAACTATAAGGACGCACTGCTGGGATTGGAACACTATTCCCACATCGACGTTTTTTACTGGCTGCATGAAAACGATACCACCGCCGGCCGCGCCGTGTTGCGTGTGCATCCCCGGGGGGACAGTGCCAATCCGCTCTCAGGCGTGTTTGCCACCCGGTCTCCCCTGCGGCCCAACCCCATCGCGGTGAGTCGCTGCCGGGTCCAGGCGGTGGCCGGCCGTATCATCGAGATAGAGGCTATTGATGCCCGGGATCAGAGTCCCCTGATCGATATTAAGGGCCATATCCCCTTCCAAGATGCGGTTGGGGATGTCATCGTCCCGGATTGGGTGGCGAATAAATAGCTCTATCCTGAACCCTTGAATCCTCAGGTTTTAAAGCATGTTATCAGAACTTCAAGGCCAACTGGAAAAAATCACCTATACGAATCCCGAAAACGGCTACACGGTGGCCACGATTACCCTTCCTGAAACCGGGAAACCGGTCACCGTGGTCGGCCATTTTATGGCGCCCACACCCGGGGAAATGCTGGTGCTGCGTGGTGAGTGGATCAATCATCCCAGGTATGGAGACCAGTTCAAGGTGGCCAGCAGCCGGGCCCTTGTACCGGCCACCACCCAGGGTATTCGCAACTACCTCGGCTCGGGGATGATAAAGGGGATCGGTAAAAGCACTGCCGCCAGAATTGTGGATCGTTTTGGTAAAAAAACGCTGGATGTCATTGAAAAAGATATCAACCAGCTCACCCGGGTCAGGGGGATCGGGCCAAAAACGGTGGCCCGGATACAAACCGCCTGGATTGCCCAGCGGCAGGTTCGGGATGTGATGGTTTTTCTACAGGGGCACGGGGTGGGGCCCGGTTTTGCAGCGAAGATTTTTGCCCGGTATGGGAATGATGCCATCGCGGTGGTTCAAAACAATCCTTACCGACTGGCCGCAGAGATTCATGGCATCGGCTTCCGTATCGCGGATAAGATTGCCCGGCAGATCGGCTTTGCGGCCGATTCCCCCCAGCGGGCCGAGGCCGGACTCCTGTACGCTCTTGGCCGCCTTGCGGATGAAGGGCATGTGTGTTACCCCCGGGCGCTGTTGATTCCGCGCTGCTGCGAGCTGCTGGGTGCCGGGCCGGCCGTGGTCGCCCGGGCTTTGCACACGGCCGCCAAAGCCGGTCAGATAGTCGTGGAGCAGGCGGATGCCGAACAGCCGGTTTTTCTCAGCGGCCTGTTCAAATGTGAACAGGAGACAGCCCGGCATCTGCTGGCCCTGATTGCAGCGCCGGCCGTCCGCCGGGTAGCGGCGCCCGAAAAGGCCCTCGGGTGGGTAACCAGCCAGTCTGCTATCCAGCTGGCCCGCCAACAGGAAATGGCCCTGCTGGGTGCCATGCGCAGCAAGGTCATGGTGATTACGGGGGGGCCGGGAACCGGGAAAACCACCATTATCAAAGCGTTGCTACAGGTCTTTGACCAGTTGCGCACCCGGTCTCTGCTGGCTGCGCCCACAGGTCGGGCCGCCAAGCGTATGCAGGCGGCCACCGGACACCCGGCGGTGACGATCCATCGCCTGCTTGAATACAGTTTCAAAGCCGGGGGCTTCCAGAAGAACCAGGACAACCCGCTGGATTGCGGCCTGATCATCATTGATGAAGCTTCCATGCTGGACACCACCTTATCCCGGCATCTCATAGCCGCTATTCCCGCCGGTGCCGTTTTCATACTGGTGGGAGACGTCAACCAGTTGCCGTCGGTGGGGCCTGGAAATGTTCTCAGTGACATTATGGGGTCCGGTGCGGCCCCCGTGGTTGAACTGACCGAGATTTTCCGGCAGGCCCGTTCCAGCCGGATCGTGGTGAATGCCCATCGGATCAACCAGGGAGAAATGCCCGTCACCACACCCCGGGCGGAAGCGTCCGATTTCTATTTCATTGAAAAGGATGATCCCCGCCAGGCCCTGGCAACAGTCCTTGAATTGGTCAGCCAGAGAATCCCCAACCACTTCGGGTTTGATCCGCGCAACGACATTCAGGTGCTTTCCCCCATGCATAAAGGGGTGGTGGGTGCGGGGAACCTCAACCGCGAACTGCAGCAAATACTGAACCCGGGCGCCGCCGGGGTCACCCGGGGTGAATTGCAATACGGCCTGAATGACAAGGTGATGCAGATACGGAACAATTACGACAAGGATGTTTTTAACGGGGACATCGGGATTATTACCCGCATCGATGTCAATGACAACAGCCTGGGCATCGTATTTGACGGGCGCGAGGTGGAATACGGGTTTGCAGAATTGGATGAAATTGTCCTGGCCTACGCGATTTCGGTCCACAAAGCCCAGGGATCGGAATACCCGGTGGTGGTCATGCCGGTGCTGACCCAGCACTATATACTCCTGCAGCGCAACCTGATCTATACTGCGGTTACCCGGGCCCGGCAACTGGTCGTTCTGGTCGGCACCCGCAAAGCGTTGGCCATGGGTATCAACAACAACAAAATTGCGGGCCGCTACAGCCGTTTGAAATCACGGTTGCAGCAGCCGCCGCAGGCTGGAATTGGTTAGCCAGTGTCCATCCACAAACGGCATCTTTCGGCCCAGGGCGGCGTTTTCGCTTTTTTGAAATTCTCGAAATAGCCCGCTATTACTGCGGTTTCAAAATTGCTCAAGCCTTGCCCTGAACCAAAATCTACCATTTATGGACGGACACTAGCCAGGGCGGCGATTGGCAGCCGATAATCGGCAGGTGTGCTTTACAAAGCCGGTTGCATGCGCTAACTTGAACAGTGCTTCAGGCAGCTTAATAATCATCGGTAAACCCCCAGTTTTGCCGGGGAGAATTCCGGCGTTTGACAGTTCCGGGACATAACGAACTGCTGAGGCAATGATTATTAAAAAATTGAATAATTGTATGAAAGGGTACGGACATGACAAGTTATTGGGCCGATGGTTATATCGAAAAGGCCTGCAGCGCGGAGCGGGCCATCCGGCGGATTAAACCCGGGCAGCGGGTGTTCATCGGTTCCTCCTGCGGGGAACCTCAGCACCTGGTCAGCACTCTGGCCAACCAGGCTTTGAAGTTTACAGACATCGAGATCATCCGCCTGATGAGCCTGGAATCCACCCCCCTGACCATGATAGCCAATAAGGAGGGGCTGCAGAGTTTTGATATCCGTTCGTTTTATCTCGGGTCTGCCCGGCCCAAAGCGATTGCCCGGAACATGCGGTTTTTAACCCCGATCAATGTCTCCGCCGTTCCGCGCCTTTTCAAGCAGCGCCACCTGCCGATCCATGTGGCCCTGATCCAGGTGAGCCCCCCGGATGATTTCGGCTGGATGAGCCTGGGGGTTTCCGTGGATATCACCCTGGCGGCGGCCCAGTCGGCCGACCTGGTGATTGCCCAGGTCAATCCGCAGATGCCGAGGGTCATCGGCCGGAGTTTCGTACATGTCAATGATGTCGATGTGATTGTCGAACACGATGAGCCGGTTTTGACCGTGGAGGAGCCGCCCTATATCGAGCAGGCCGATATGATCGGCAAGCTGGTTGCCCGCCTGGTCGGGGATGGTTCGACCATCCATATCGATCCGGGCGCCACGCCCCACGCGATACTCATGGCGTTGACCGGTAAACGGGACCTCGGCATCCATACCGAGTACCTTACAGACGGTATCATGCGACTGGTTTCCGAAGGGGTCATTACCAACCGGGCCAAAGGATACAAAGAAGGGAAACTGGTGGCCAGCGGCGCCATCGGATCTCAGGGACTGTACGATTTTCTGCACGACAACCCGGCCATTGATTTTCAGCCGTCCGATTATGTCAATGCTCCCGCTATAATCGCGCGGCACAAGAATATGGTGTCAATGTGCGTTGCCGAGGCCATCGACCTAACCGGACAGGTGGCAGCGGATGCGTTGCGCTACAATCACTTTTCCGGGGTCACCGGCATACTGGATTTCATCCGGGGGGCGGCCCAGTCCGAAAACGGGAAATCAATTTTGATGCTGCCCGCCACTGCCAGCAAGGGGACAAAATGCCGAATTGTACCGCGGATTGATGATATGGCGGTGGTCGTTCCCCGGGGAGATGTCCACTACGTGGTCACGGAATACGGCATGGTCAGCCTTTTTGGGAAGAGTCTCCAGGAACGGGCCATGGCCATGATCAGCATCGCCCACCCCGATTTCAGGGACGAACTGTTTCAGGAAGCCAAAGAGATGGGCCTGTTGAGCAAGTCAAGAACCCTTGCGGAGGCCATGTACGAGAGTATATACCCGGCCCAGTTGGAAAGTACCCTGGAAATCGGCAGCGAAACGCTTACCTTCCGGCCGGCCAAGCCCGTTGACCGGCGTCGGATCCAGGAGCATTTTTACAACCTCGAAAAGAGTGATGTCGTTTCACGATTTTTTCATGAAAAGACCTGCTTTCTCACCAAGGAAGTCGAAGGGGTTTCCCAGATAGACTATGTAAAGGACCTTACGATTGTGGCCCTGGTGGGTGAAGTCGGTTTCAGCAGTGTTGTAGCTGTGGGCGAATACCTGCTGGAAGAGACCCAGAACGTGGCGGAAGTAGCCTTTTCCGTCAGCAGGCAGTGGCAGGGGCATGGACTGGGCCGGATCCTGATAGCCAAACTGGCGGAAGCGGCTCATGAAAATGGGATTGACGGGCTCATGGCCTATACCTCCCCGACCAATAAGAGCATGATCTCCCTGTTTAAAACCCTGCCCTATAAAACCTACAATTCCTATGATGGCGACATGGTTGAGTTGCGGTGCAATTTCGATGAGCCGGAGCCGGTCAGTGCCCGGTAGCGTCACGGCCGGGAAGAGAACCGGATGCACCCGCTGGCCGGCAGGCACTGTCATAGTCCCGCCTTCGCAGCCTGTCAGGATCAATCCAGACCAAACCGCCGATAAAGTGTTTAAGGAGAATGCCTGATGAATTCATTTGAAGTGACTTTTTTGCCACATAACCGCAAGATCAGCGTGGCGGCCGATGAGTCCTTGATCCGGGCCGCCATGGAAGCCGGGGTGCACGTCAATGCTTCCTGCGGCGGCGAAGGGGTCTGCGGCAAATGCCGCGTGTTGATAGAGGCTGGCACCGTCGCGGGTGGTGAATCTGAACGCTTGAGCCCGGAGGAGGTGGCCAGCGGATACCGGCTGGCCTGCCAGGCCACTGTTAAAAGTGACCTGATCGTGCGTATTCCGGTGGAGTCGTCCGTGGACACCTCTGCCCTCGGCACCCAGGTTGCCGCCCGGCAGACCGCCCGGATCCGGCAGATGGATTTCGATGCGCTTAAGGAAGAAGGCCTGTTTGTGCCGCCGGTGGAAAAGATTTATCTGGAACTCCCCGAACCGGATGAGCAGGACCACCTGCCCGACGTCACCCGGTTGGTGAGTTTTCTGAACCTGCAGCACGACGAACATCGGCTGGAAGTTGACCTGCGGGTGATCCGCAGCATCCCGGACATCCTCCGGCAATCCAATTTCCGGATCACGGCGACCCTGGCCCGCCCGGTTCGGGAAGGGGGTAAAACCCGGATCATCAATGTCCAGGCGGGTAACACCACTGACCGGAATTTCGCCATTGCCGTGGATATCGGCACCACTACCGTGTACGGGCAGTTGCTGGACTTGAAAACGGGAGAAATCCTGGCGGAGCATGGCGAATTCAATGGGCAGATAAGCTATGGCGAAGACGTGATTACGCGCATCGTCCATGCTGAAAAGTCCGGCGGCCTGGAAAAACTCAATGCTGTGGTTGTCCGGACGATGAATAAAATCATAGCCCGGATCATCAAAAAGAGCCGGATTGATGCCGGTGATATTTCCACCATTACTGTGGCGGCCAACACCACCATGACGCAGCTGTTCCTGGCAGTTAATCCGCGCTATATCCGCCGGGCGCCGTATGTGCCCACCGCCACCCTCTACCCACCCATCCGGGCCAATGATCTTGGCCTGGATCTCGGCGACCAGGTAACCGCCCTGGTCTATCCGCAGATCTCCAGCTATGTGGGGGGCGATATCGTGGCCGGTGTGATGGGGTCCGGGCTGTACCGCAGCGAGGCCTTGACCCTGTATCTCGACATCGGTACCAACGGCGAAATTGTCGTCGGCAATCAGGACTGGATGGCCTGTGCAGCCTGCAGTGCCGGTCCGGCCTTCGAAGGGGGCGGTATCGAATTCGGCATGCGCGCCGCCAAAGGCGCCATTGAAGATTTTTCCATCGACCCGGTTACCCTGGAACCCATGAACATAACGGTGGGCAATGTCCGCCCCCGGGGTATCTGTGGATCCGGACTGATTATCATGGTGGCGATACTGTTCGAATACGGTGTCATCAACAGCCAGGGTAAATTCAATCGGGATCTTGACACCAACCGCATCCGGGAGCGCAACGGGGTTTACGAATACGTGCTGGCCTGGCAGGCAGACACCCAGATTGACCGGGATGTGGTCCTTACCGAAATCGACATAGAAAACCTTATTCGGGCCAAAGGTGCCATTTACAGCGGCTACATCACCCTGCTGGAAGAGGTGGGGATGACCATCGCGGATATTGACCATATCATCCTGGCCGGCGGCTTTGGCTCCTATGTGGATCTGGAAAAAGCCATGACCATCGGCCTGCTGCCTGAAGTCGATCCGGCCCGGATCACTTTCATTGGCAATGGCTCCCTGATGGGGGCTAAAATGAGTGCCCTGACCAACCAAATCCGGCGTGATGTGGTTGAAGTGACCCGCATGATGACCAGTTTTGAATTGTCCGAGACCCCCTCCTACATGGACAATTACGTGGCCGCCCTTTTCCTGCCGCATACGGACATGGAGCAGTTCCCCCGGGTTAAACAGCGGATGGAAGCCCGCCGGACAAGTGCCGGGTAGGGCGCTTGCCAGGGAACTTGCTGTGTTTATTCGACCTTAAAACCTGGTCCTCAGGGCCAAGCCTGTCCCGCCATTCGGGAGTCAGAGATAATTGGCTATGCCATACTGATTGATGCAAGTGAGCTAAAGTGAACTAAAGTTAAAAGTGATCTAAAGTTAAGGCATTCTACTGATTGGATAAAACCAGCGGAGCGAAGCGACACCAGAACTTTAGGCGTCGCGAAGCAAGTGCCTTACGTGGTGCACTTTAGATCACTTTAGTCATTTCAAACTTATCAGTTTTGGGTCAATGTCATTAACTTAAGGCCTAAAAAGCCCATAACCGGTTAAATTCATTAAAC
>CAZWPX010000093.1:0-4709 GCA_964636125.1 uncultured Desulfobacterales bacterium
ATTGAGTCAGGCTCTCTACTTTTCGATACTATTCAAAACTGTAATAAACTCACACGCTATATTTTTTTACGAACAGAACTGCCGGATTCAGGCCAGCCCTTTGAGCACCAGGGACAGGGCGATAGCCCACATGACCGCACAGACCAAGCCGTCTAATATTCGCCAGGCCAGCGGTTGCCTGAACAGCGGTGCCAATAGCTGCCCGCCAAAACTGAGAGAGAAGAACCACAGGATAGAGGCCACCACAGCCCCGGCCCCGAAGAAGATGCGACCGGTCTGATCATACTGCCCGCTGACACTGCCCAGCAGGACAACCGTATCCAGATAGACATGGGGATTCAAAAGGGTGACGGCCAGGGTTGCGGATACGGCCGCTTTCAGGGTAGCGGCCCCCGCCTGGTCTGCCTCAAGTCTACCGCCCTGCAGCGCTGATTTAAAAGCCCGGGCACCATACCAGAACAAGAAGGCGGCACCGCCCCAGGTGGCAAGTGCAGTAAGATCGGGGCTTGCGGCTACAGCTGCCCCCACGCCCGACACCCCGGCTACAATCAGAACTGCATCACACAGAATACAGATCAAAGGGATGACAATAATATAGTTTTTCTTCACCGCCTGGCTCAGAACAAACGCATTCTGGGCACCGATGGCCACGATAAGGCCGCCGCCCATGCCAAAACCCTGTGCAAATTGAACCACCACGTCCCTATCTCCTAACACTCATCGAGTAAAAATCCAGTGCCTTTGTCCGGCGCAGTTATAGGCTGACATAATGCTAAAGTAAAATTAATTATTTTATATATTAATAAATTTTGCTAATAATAGGTTATGTTAGATTATAAATTACTGGAAGCCATGGCCACAGTGCTCACCGAGGGTGGATTCGATCGGGCTGCCCGAGCCCTGTACCTCACCCAGTCGGCTGTATCCCAACGAATCAAACTGCTGGAAGAACAAACCGGCCAAGTGCTGCTCATCCGGGAATCTCCGCCCCGGGCAACCCTTGCGGGTCAGCGCCTCTTGAGGCACTACCTGCAGGTACAAAGACTTGAGGATGACCTGCCGGAAGACTTTCTGTGCGCGGCCGCGGACAACTTTGTTTCCCTGGCCATCGGGATTAACGCTGACAGCCTGGCCACCTGGTTTCCAGAGGCGGTACAGGTTTTTATCCGGGACGAAAAAGTCGTTTTAGATATTCGCACCGATGATCAGGAGCAAACCCACCACTTGCTGAAAAACGGCGAGGTGGCCGGCTGTATCAGCATCCGTGAACAGCCCATGCAGGGTTGCCGGACGGTTTACCTGGGGAAAATGGACTACCGGATGTTTGCGTCCCCGGATTTTGCCGGGCAATGGTTTGACGACGGACTGACCGCAGAAAGTGTTTCGCAGGCGCCCGCCTTGATTTATAACCGCAAGGATGACCTGCACAATAAACTCTACGAACAGGTCATAGGTGCAGCCCCGACGCAATTGCCCGCCCACTATGTGCCTTCATCGGAAAAATTTGCCTTTTTTATTTCCGCCGGAATCGGCTATGGTATGCTTCCGGACCAGCAGAGCGCCGCCCTTGAGACGGCCGGCAAAATAGTGAACCTGGCACCGGCCGGCAAGGTGGCGGTACGGCTCTACTGGCACTGCTGGAATATAAAATCCCGTCTCCTGGAACGACTGACCCGGACACTGGTCGACAAAGCCGGGGAGCTCCTGTCCAAATGACGGCTTCTATCCAGCCGGACCCGGCGACAGCATGACTTGTTTCAGATGGGAAAGCTTAACTCAGGATTTAAACTATGCCTGACTGGCGCAGGCGACAGGATATTTGAACATGTCTATACGAATGATTGCCCGGGAACTTTATAAGCTCAGGCAGGCGGTAGAAGCACTTGAAAAGGAAATGGAGAAGGCACCCATGGACAAGCGGGTGGAATTGGACAAGAAGCTTCAGAAAGCCCGGGGAGCCTGGCAGCAGATGCGAAATACCCTTGATGGCAGGATTGACCGCCCCGCCTAATTATAGCAATGCGGCATTTTTTTCAACAACAATTGGGGCAGCCGAACTTTCCGGAGCTCTATCACGGCCCCACTGGAAAAAACAGCGTGAAAAAATACCAGGAATACGGTATTTAGCATCACTACAAAATGGTCAAATACCGGGATAGATGCTTCCCGGACAGATAAAAGGAGTTGATATGTCTCAGACCGTTGCCCATCAAACCGGGCTGATAAAAAAAATTGAGGGAAAATCCGCCCGCGTGGGCATTATCGGACTCGGGTACGTGGGCCTGCCCCTGGCCATCCATTTTTGCCAGTCTGGATTTAATGTGATCGGATTCGACCTGGATGCAAAGAAGATCAACCTGCTGCTTAACGGCAAATCTTATATACGCCATGTTCCGGCAGAACCGGTGTCAGGGATGATTGCAGCCGGTCAGCTTGAAGTCACCCCGGAATTTAGCCGACTCGGCGAGGCGGATTGCATCCTGATCTGCGTGCCCACACCCCTGACCGAAACCCTGGAACCGGACCTGAGCTATCTGCTCTCCACCACGGAAACTGTCAGAGAGCATCTGCGTCCAAATCAGCTGGTGGTTCTCGAGAGTACCACCTACCCCGGCACGACCGATGAGATGATGCTGCCCAGGCTGGCAACGGACCGGCTCAAAGTCGGCCAGGACTTTTTCCTGGCCTTTTCACCCGAGCGCGAAGACCCGGGCAACAAGGAGTTCGGGGCGGGCAATACACCGAAGGTCGTTGGCGGGATTACACCGGCCTGCCTGGAGGTCGCCTGCGCCCTCTACAACTGCATCACCCGGGCGGTACCGGTATCCTCCACCCGCGCCGCTGAATTGACCAAGCTGCTTGAAAACACTTATCGTTCGGTGAACATCGCCCTGGTCAATGAAATCAAGATTCTGGCCCATAAGATGGACATCGACCTTTTTGAGGTCATTAACGCCGCCGCTACGAAACCCTTTGGATACAAGCCCTTTTACCCGGGCCCCGGTCTGGGTGGCCATTGCATTCCGATCGACCCCTTCTACCTCGCCTGGAAAGCGAAAGAATATGATTTTTCGGCCCGTTTCATCCATTTGGCCGGGGAGATCAATGTCTCCATGCCGTATTACGTAGTCGATAAGACCATGGATGCCCTGAACCAACACCGCAAAAGCCTGAATGGGAGTCGTGTCCTGGTGCTGGGGATAGCCTACAAGAAAGATATTGATGATGATCGTGAATCCCCGGGATATGCAATCATGGACATGCTGATGAAAAAAGGGGCCGCGGTGAGCTACAATGACCCCTGGGTCCCGGCCCTGAAACCCACACGCAAATATGATTTCAGACTAGAATCGGAAGAACTGACAACCGAATTCCTTGAATCGCGGGATGCAGTCATTATCGTCACCGACCACAGCGACTATGATATTGACCGGATTATCAGGCACTCAAAAATTGTTGTCGACACGCGCAATGCCACTGCCGGGATTACCGCCGGTAAAGAGAAGATTGTCATGGCTTAGTGCTCCTGTTTTTAAACACAGTGACGCACCGAGATTGTCGAGGCGCCAGGATCGCAAGGCGTGAGAAGCACACGTAGGTTTATAAAAGGGTTTCTACTGATTATCTCTGTCCTGGTCCTGAGGACTATGTTTATAAGGACAAAACAAAAAGGACGCTTAACATGATTACGCCCGTTATCCTGGCCGGAGGTTCCGGCACCCGGCTCTGGCCGCTTTCCAGAAAACTGCGACCCAAGCAGCTGATCGACCTGATTGATGATCACACCCTGCTGCAGAATACGGTCCTCAGGCTGCAGGGCGCCTCAGGCATGGCCGCGCCGGTTATTCTCTGCAACGAGGATCACCGCTTTATGGTCGCCGAGCAGCTGCGTTCCATCAAAACCGAACCGGCCGCTATCATCCTGGAGCCGGTAGGCCGCAACACAGCACCGGCCCTGGCCGTGGCGGCCTTGCAGGCGGTCGCAGACGACCGTAACCCGGTTTTGCTGGTGCTGCCGGCTGATCATTTCATCCGGGACCTGGGCCTCTTTCACCAAACTCTGGCGGCCGGGGCGGCACTGGCCGAACAGGGATACCTGATTACATTTGGAATTGTTCCCACCGCCCCGGAGACGGGCTACGGTTACATAAAAAAGGGCGCCCCAATTGAGGCTGTCGGTCCCGTAGAATCCTCCGGTATTGAAAAGTTCGTGGAAAAACCGGATATCGATACGGCCCGGGAATACGTTCGCTCCGGTAAATACTGCTGGAACAGCGGTATGTTCATGTTCAAGGCTTCCCGGGTCCTATCGGAACTGGACACCTTCAACCCGGACATCGTTTCAGCCTGTCGCGCGGCCCTGTCCCGGGGGTTGGTGGACCTGGATTTTCTCCGGCTGGATCCGGAAAGTTTTGCCGCCTGCCCTTCCGACTCCATCGATTATGCCATCATGGAAAAAACGGACAAGGGCGCCATGCTCATGTTCCGGGCCGGATGGGATGATGTGGGGTCCTGGGAAGCCCTGTGGCAGGTGGGCACGAAAGATGTCCAGGGCAACATCACCCATGGAGACGTCCTGACCCATGACGTCAACGATTCTTACATCAACGCGGGCAGCCGCCTCGTGGCTGCTGTGGGCCTGAAAAGCCATGTAGTGGTTGAAACCCCTGATGCGGTCATGATTTCACCCCGGGACAGGACCCAGGATG
>CAZWPX010000093.1:4809-13216 GCA_964636125.1 uncultured Desulfobacterales bacterium
GTGGTTGAAACCCCTGATGCGGTCATGATTTCACCCCGGGACAGGACCCAGGATGTGAAGCACCTTGTGGAAAAGCTCAAAACAGCCGGACGGGAAGAGGTGACCTCCCACCGGAAACATTACCGGCCCTGGGGCTGGACCCTGAGGCTTGTCCAAACGGCGGGCTACCGGGTCAACCAGATACGCATCCGGCCCGGCAAGGGCATTGCACTCCAGAAGCACTTCAACCGGGCAGAACACTGGATCGTTGTCAAGGGTACGGCCCTGGTCACCCGTAAAGACGAAAAGCTGACCCTGAAGGCTGATGAATCAACCTACATCCCAATAGGACTGGAACACCGCCTTGAAAACCCGGGTAAAATCCCCGTGGAGATCATTGAAGTCCAGACCGGTGCGTTCATTGAAGATGATATTGTGCGCCTGAATGGAGATTAGGGCAAGCCTGAAGGTAAAAGGCTGAAGTCCGAAGGTTAGAGGTCAGGGGGGAAGGATCATATGCCGGATGTCAGCAAGGGTGCCCCGCCCCAGACTAACCGTGTGTAGGGGGAATTGCTTGATAGCCTTCAGCCTCAAATCAGATCCACCGTCTCAAATGTGCTCTCCAATAGATCGACCACCAGCAGGCGGTTGCGCAGCGGAGTTCCCCGACCAAGCAGAATCTTGACGACTTCGGCGCACTCGATGTTGGCAATCATCCCAACCACCGGGGCCAGGTTGCCCAACTGGGTTTCAACGCCCTTTTCCGGAATTTCCCCGGGAATACCGTAGATGGTTTCGAACCCGTTGTCTTCGGGAAAAAAGACGGTCACCTGCCCCGAGAGTCCGGCCACAGCCGCGATGACCAGTGGGATAGCTGCTTTCCGGCAGGCCGTCGCCAGGCAATAACGGGTCTTGAGACTGTCCAGGCAGTCCACCACCACATCGGAATTTTCAATTAACCCCGGGGCATTGTCTGCGCCCAGAAATAGTTGGTGCGCGCTGACATCAACACCGGGATTCAGTTCAGCGACCCGGTCCCGGGCAGCGTCTGCTTTTGGCGATCCAATGTTCGTGATGCTGCTGGTGACCTGCCGATTCAGGTTGCTGTCTTCAAAGACGTCCCCATCTACCAGGCTCAGGTTTCCAATCCCCATCCGGGCCAGCATCTCTGTGACCGTACCGCCGAGCCCGCCAAGGCCGACGACCGTCACTGTGGCACCGAGCAGTTTCAGCTGCTCATCCACGGACAGAATCTTCAGGTTGCGGGCATAACGCTCGGGAATAACACCGTTTTCAAGTGCGTCAATTTCAACTTCTTTTCCGGAAATCCCCAACCCGTCCGCTATTTTGACTGTCTCTCTTAGCGAAAGGCTCTGGTACGCGTCTCCGTCAGGCCTGTTGAGCGCCTGGCTCGCGGCCTTGATGTTCTGGATCAGTCTGTCCGACATGTCTGTCCCCCCACTTCTTGCAACCGTGTAAACTGATATGCCCGGCCCCGGCGGGCCCTCACCCACCGCCCACCGGCGGAAACAGCCCCACCCGATCTCCCTCAGCAAGGACGTCGGCATGGCTCCCTTTCCGTCCGTTGATAAAAACCAGTTTGGCTTCCCGGGGATCGATGTTGAGCATATTCAGCAGGTCCACAACATCGGCACCTTTCTGGACAGGGAATTTATCGGCATTTTCGGGCAGTCTATCGAGGAATGTAGCAAAGAGTTTAACCTGAATATGTATCTGCATGGCGTTTTAAGTTCCAATAAGCTTTCATTTAGGTTAATACCGGTACTCAGAATAATCGTTTAAAAGGATATTCAGGCGTTTCGCTAATGTCAAGGACAGTGCCCTGCGATTAAATTGCGTCTATTTGAAACCAGAGTCAGACCATGCAGATTATCGCCACCATCATACCCATTTTCCTGGTCATTTTTATTGGCTGGCTGGCCCGTAAAAAGCGCTTCATCCCCGATACATTTCTGGCCCCCGCCAATCGTCTGGTCTACTACCTTGCGATTCCGGCCATGATATTCCGGGCCATTTCAAAAGCCTCTTTCCACGAAGAGTTCAACCTTAGCGTCCTGTTCATCACCCTGCTGAGCATCGTGGCTGTCTTTCTCTCCATCTGGGCCATCACCACCCTGACCGGGATGTCCAGACGCCTCAAGGGCACCTTTATCCAGTGCGCGTTCCATGGCAATCTTGGCTATATCGGCCTGGCCGTAGTGTTTTACTACCTCGGGGATCCCGGCCTGGCCAAAGGCGGCATCTTCGCGGGTTTTATCATGATTTTGCAAAACATCCTGGCGGTGATCACGCTGCAGCTGCATGCGGGCAAGACTGATCAAAAAAAAGGCGCCGCCGGTGAAAATATACGCAGAATTGTCGGCCACCCGGTCATTCTTTCAGCCCTGGGCGGCATCCTGTTTTCACTGTCCGGCCTGCACCTCCCCGTTATTGTCGACCGCAGCCTGGTAATCTTGAGCGGCATGGCCCTGCCCCTGGCACTCCTGCTCATCGGGGCCTCACTCTCTTTCGATCTCATCAGGGCCCGTTTCAAGGAAGTTCTATCGGTGAGTGCATTTAAGCTGGCAGTCATGCCCGGCCTGGGAATTTTTCTATTCAAACTGTTTTCAATCCCAGCCGCCGACTACCTGCCGGCTTTCATCCTCCTGGCCGCCCCCACAGCGACCCTGACCTATGTCATGGCCAAAGAGATGCAAGGGGATGCCGACTTTGCAGTGGCGGCCATCTCGGGCTGTACACTGCTGTCGGCGGTGAGTTTTACCATCTGGCTTAATCTCGTATAGTGCCCCGTGTCCGTTCCCAAGGGGCATCTTTTGGCCCCGGGCTGCGTTCTCACGTCTTTGCAATCCTCAACGTAGAAGCCAGCTTATGCTTTTTAAGGATGAGCAGAAAAAGCAAACGGCCATGTCGCTCCGGCCTGACCCGCCGGATAAAATGAAACCGGGCAAGATAGAGAGAGCATTAAAGGGAAATCGCCCCGGACCAGGCTCGAATAGAAAAAAACAACTGCGGCCTCAGGCTTTACAATCCCGTGCAACCAGGGGAAGAGCGCTTCTGTCCGATGAAGTCGGCCTTGGCAAAACCATTGAGGCCTTAATCATACTTACGGAATACATCAAAAGAGAGTGACCCTAAAAAATGTCGGACGTCCTGATCCCCAGGTTGGTACGGTTAATTATTTCTGTCTGCATGTCCGGGGTGAGGTCGTGGAAATAGGCCGAGTAACCCGAAACCCTGACCAGCAGGTTGGGGTATTTCTCCGGATTGTCTCTGGCCTCCGTCAGCATCTTTGGATCCAACACGTTCACCTGGGCCTGCATGCCACCATTTTTAAAATAGGTTTTAAGCAGGCTCTTTAAGGCCAGGCACCCAGTTTTTCCCCGCAGGGTATGGGCATCAAACTTCAGGTTGAGGTTGCTGCCGTTGGCAATTTTCTTGTAATCAAGACGGTTGACGGAATTCAGCATGGCAGTCGGGCCGTTTTTATCCGCACCGGAAGACGGCGCAATACCGGAGGCAAAACTTTTCCCGCGTCTGCGACCGTTGGCCATGGCTCCGGTTACACTCCCGTAGAGAGCGTGCGTGGTCACGGAGTACAGGCCGGCCACATACTGCCCACCCCTGGTATTTTTGTGCTTTTTCAGAACCTCCAGAAAACGGTCCACCACATAAACCGTCCACCTGTCCACCTCCGGTATGTCATTTCCATATTTGTCCAGCCCCTTGAGGTAGGCGTACCAGTAAGGGTCCGCAAGATTTTGTTTCAGCAGAGTGACCAGTTCACCCAGGCCGATCTTCTTTTCTTTGAAAACGACCTGTTCGATAGCGTACAGGGCATCGCCGGTATCGGCCGGCGCGACGCATTGAATTCCGGAAAAATTGTAGCGAGCGCCCCCCGCAGTCGAGCAGACCCCGTTCTCCAGGCAACCATCCAGCAGCATACTGGTCAGGGGCGTGGGGTGGTACTTCCGATTGGCAATCTCCACTGCCTTGAGTTCACCGATCAGCTTTTCCAGCTGAAACTGCAACTGAGTTTCAAAGGCTGCCAGCAGGTCGTCCATTGACCGCATCTGCTCCAGCGCCGGGGTGGCGGCGCCTGTGCGAACCCGGGCACCAAACGGTCTGCCCCTGTTCAGGGCAAGCTCGAGAATAATGGGCACATTGAAGATGGCCGCGTCAGTGGATGAAAAACTTTTGCCTTGGCTAACAGGTTCCACACACCCCACCGCCGTGTAGTTGCGCGCGTCCTCAAGGGAGTACCCATATTTACGCATGGTCGCCACGATCACGGTGTCGTTGTAGAGCGCCGGTGAATTACTGCCGTTGGCCAACAGGGAGCTGATTTGTTGCATGTATTCTACGGGTGAATTCGCCGCAACGCGGGCGTGGTAATTCGGCTGGCGCATCCGCAGTTCGTCCATCACTTCGAGAAACAGGTAGCTCAGTTCATTCACCGCGTTGTGGCCGCCGGCATCCGTGCCCCCGACTGTCACCACCTGACCATTGAACATACCCCCGTGGATACGTGTCAAAAGCTTTGAAAATACCGGGATGATCTCTGACATTTTGATGGAGAACGCAGACAGGATCTCCAGAGCCCCGCCCCGGGTCAACATACCCCCGGAGATGTCCCGTTCGTAAAACGGCCAGAGGTATTGGTCCATCCGACCAGGGCAGACCGAGTTGTCCAGGCTCTCAAGATTGATGGCCACCTGGGCAAAAAACAGGGACTGCACCGCCTCCCGGAAGGAGCAGGCCGGGTGCCGGGGAACCTGCCGGCAGACAGCGCTGATCTCCTCCAGTTCTCTTTTACGCAGCGGGTCCGGTTCCTTGTGTGCCATCTGGGCCGCCAGATCTGCGTAACGTTCCCCGAAGCGAGCCAGGGCCGCACTCACTTTTTTAACGCCCTCGTAAAAATACCACCGTTCCGATTTTGATGGCACCTTGGCCTGCAATGCTTCGGCCTGTCCGGCGATACCATCCGTCCCCAGGTTGATCAGTTTTTCATAATCCGGCGCCACGTGTGAGATCCCGCCAGCCTCGTTGATAATGTAGTAGTGCCCCTGGAGTTGGTTCAGGATAAACAGGATTTTCTTTTTCAGCGGCAGCGGGGCCCGGACAGCCAGGAAGCGAAAGAGCCAGAAAGGTATCGTTTTTAAAAGGCTGCGAATCTCCCAGCCGGAAACCTGCAGCGGGTTTGTTTTCCGGCCGGCAAAGGAAAATATATCCAGCATGACCGGCAGCCCGTGAAGTTCTGGAAACAGGGACCCGCCCACCCTTTTAGAGGCGAAATTACCCACAATGATCTCATCGGGCCAGATGCGGATGCTTTTTTCATCCAGGACAGCCCCCAATGACTCGGCCATCTGGATATACGGGGATTTTTGCCGGTTGGCGACAATCCTGTGATATTGGGTCCAGATAACGGCCCTTTCCGAACAGACACCGGGCGTCGCGCCCTGCACAGCCTGTTTCAATCTCTGGATACGGTTATTCATAAATTTGGGCCTCTATGCCTGCAGCCGCGAACAGGGTTTTTGCCCTGCGACCGTCGGCATCCGGGCAGGATATCAAGTTGAGTTTTTTCTGCGGTGTGTTCAGACGGGGAATCTTGGCCTCCCCCAGATGGTGATACGGCAGGCAGTGAATTGCCTTATGTGCGTTGAGTTTCAGGAACTTTGCAACGGCGGCAATGTTCTCACGACTGTCGTTGATCCCTGGTATTACTGGCATGCGTGCCTGGAGACATACCCTTGCGTTTGAGAGTCGTGAAAAATTATCCAGGATCAGGGCATTGCCCAACCCGGTGTATTTTGCATGGGCGCTGTCATCCATCAGTTTCAGATCGAAAAAAATAAGATCCAGATACGGCAGCAGGGTCTCCATCTGTTGCCAGGCAAAAACCCCGCAGGTTTCCATAGTCACGTGCAGCTGCAGCTCTTTTAGCTTTGGCAGAAGGGCCTGGAGGAACCCGGACTGCAGCAAGGGCTCCCCCCCGGAAAGGGTAATGCCGCCGCCGGAGTCCATGAAATAGTCGGCATCTTTGATCAGTTCAGACACCAGATCATCCACGAACCACGTCCGCCCCACGGCCCGCAGAGCGTTGGAAATACAGGCTTTAGAACATTGACCGCAGGCGGTGCACCGGGTGTAATCAACCCGATGCCGGGGATCTGGTCTGATTGCCGTTTCCTCACAGGCAGCCGAACAATCAAAACAGCGCCGGCAGAGATGCGCGTAAAATGCGATCTCGGGCGTTGCCTGCCATGACTCGGGATTCTGGCACCAGGCACAATGCAGCGGGCAGCCTTTGAAAAAGACAGTAGTCCTGATTCCCGGTCCGTCATGCAGCGAGAAGCGCTGGATATCGAATATGAGGGCCGATTGCATAATAGAGATATGGGCTATGCCTGTCGAACCTGCTGACCCCATTGAATTATCAGAGCCGATTTATGAATCTGCATTGCAAGCATGCTATCATATATGCTGGGCATACCACAAGTTACGGGTAGGTACATTTTAATAGCAGATGTTTGTATTCTTTGAGACTTAAAACCAGGGGCTATTTATTCCTTATTTCGATTTTGATACCAGTCTTGATCCCCATACATCTTATCCATACATTCAGGGCAAATCCCATGGCTAAATTCAGCCTCTGAATGTTTGTGGATATAACTCTCAATTTGATTCCAATACCCTTTATCATCACGGATTTTTTTGCAACTTGCACAAATTGGCAGCAGGCCAGAGAGTTTTTTCACTTCCTTTAAGGCTTTTTGAAGTTTTTTGTTGGCTTTCTCTAATTCTGCGGACTTCTTTTCTAAAGCCGCTTCTGCATTTTTTTGAGATGTCAAATCAGTATGTGCACCCAGCATGCGTATAGGCTTTCCAGTATTGTCACGAATCGCCACTCCACGGCAACGAAACCATATCGTTGAGCCATTCTGATGCTTATATCGAACGGTCTGATCATAAGGGTGGCTTGCGTCTTCACAATGCTTGGTAAAATTATCCAATGCAAGTTTTAAGTCTTCCGGGTCAATAAGATCTTGCCACTCTGACGACAAGTGCTTTTTCTCAGATGGATCGCATCCAAGAAGTGTCCAGAATCGAGGGCTCATCCACTCATTTTCAGGATTTTCAAGGTCCCAATACCAAACACCGTCAAGTGAACCCTGTTGAAGAAACTCAAACAAAGTTTCATCCTGCTGCATTAATTCATATAATTCTTTCTCTAAGTAATTTTTCTCCATTGTTATCCACTTTCTATTTTTATGGAATGTAGAAAGGTACAGGGTCACGACAATTTAACGTTTGTATCATTTCAGGGGCCCACTACACGTTAGGATGAACCCTGATAGGCTCGGACCTTACCGACAGCCTCAACCGCTGCTGCCAGAATGCATTCGTTTAATGCCGGATGGATGTACACCATTTCTGCCAGTTCACGCACATCATTCTTAAGCTCCATAACTGCTAACACTTGATGAATCATCGTATCTGATTCAGGCCCGACCATGTGGCATCCAAGAATTCGAAAGTCCTCCGGCGAAACCAGTAGTTTAATCTTAGGGTATTTTATTCGCATGGCCATGGCTCTGGCGCTGGCAAGCCAGTCGCGCATTACCATGAAGTAAGGGATGTCCTGGTCTTGTAACATTCGTTCCGTCAATCCCACCGAATCAACCTCCGGATATGAATAAATCGCATAACCTATGTGCTTCGCACTAATGGGGCCAGATTCTCCTTTGAGCAACTTTTCCCTAAGATAATGGACCTGAAAACTGGCAGCGTGCTGTAGCATGTTGCGTCCGTTTACATCACCCGCCGCATAGATTCCGGGAACATCTGTTTCAAGTTCCTCATTGACTCTTATAAAACCACGATGGTCCGTGCGAATCCCTGTCTCATCGAGGTTTAAGTTCTCAGTGTTTGGAATCCGCCCGGTAGCGAAGAGAACCTTGTCAGCCTGAATATCAATGGAGTTCGCTGCGCTGAGAACCCTTGCGGTAAAGGAATTGCCATCATATTTCAGATCATCAGTTGTTGCGTTGAAAACTGTTCGCACCTTACTGCTGAACTGTTCTCGAAAGACTTCCTCGATATCCTTGTCAACTTTTGGAAGGAGGCGTTCACCTCTTACTATTATTGTGGTTTCCACCCCCACCGCCGAGAAGAAAGAAGAAAGCTCACAGCCAATCACTCCGCCACCTACAATCAATATTGATTTTGGAAGACTGCCCGATATAGGGAACAAATCATCACTGTACCAGACGGGTAAATCGGAAAAAGATGCAGGGCGGGGTCTGCTTCCTGTGGCAATAACGATCTTATCTGCGGTGAGAATCCGTCCGTCTGCCTGCACCGTTTTTTCTCCGATAAAACTGGCTTCACCGCGGATCAACTC
>CAZWPX010000093.1:13226-13579 GCA_964636125.1 uncultured Desulfobacterales bacterium
TATCTGGCATGCGGGAAGCATATCTGCCGTGAACGCCGGAAACGTAGTTATTTACAGACTTAAAAATGTCGGCAAGTTTGATTTCTGTTAACTCAGCGTTTATAAAATGTCGGGTCGATTCTTTAATCTGGCGCGCCACATCGGCAAAACCAATGAGCAATTTAGAGGGGACACAACCCCGATTAGGGCAGGTGCCACCCAACCTGTCTCTTTCCAGCAAGACAGTTTTAAGTCCCTTGTTCCCTGCTGCAATGGCAAGATTAGCAGCTCGACCACCTCCTATTACCATAAGGTCAAAGCACTCATTCATAAATATCTCCAGCTAAGGTTGTCGCCATATCCGTACTTCAAGC
>CAZWPX010000094.1:0-13578 GCA_964636125.1 uncultured Desulfobacterales bacterium
CGCTATGGTGTTAGCCTTTTAGGGCCTCTGCACCGCCGACAATGTCCATCAGATCCGCTGTAATGGCAGACTGCCGGGCTTTATTGTATGTAAGTGTTAATTCGTCAATCATGTCATTACAGGCCTTGGTAGCATTGTCCATGGCCATCATCCGGGCGGCATGTTCACTGGTTGACGTCTCCAGAAGTGCGCTGAAAAGCTGCACGTAAACATTCCTGGGCAGCAGTTCACCCAGAAGTTCGTCCGCAGAAGGTTCACAGATATGTTCCGCCTGGTAGGGGTCATCCGTGTCGAGATCTTCCTCGTCCACTTCAATAGCGGGAATCGGCAACAGCTGCTGGGTCACAGGCGTCTGTTTGGCCATACCAAAAAATTCGGAATAAATGACATAGACTTCATCGAATTCACCTGATAGAAAGCCGTCCACCAGTTTTTTCCCGGCCGTGGAAGCGACACTGAAATCAAAAGTGGCCCCCACGACGCCCAGATGTTCATCCACACGGTCAAGACCTTCCTTGCGGCAGAAATCCCGACCTTTTTTACCAAAGTTGGTAATGGAAAAAGTGACCTCCGCGCCGGCTTTTTCCTGAATAAGCGCCTGGGCCTTATCAATAAGGTTGATGTTGAAACCACCGCACAAGCCCCTGTCAGAGGTGCACAATACGATGTGGATCTTGTTCACCTCTTCCTTGGGAACCAGCAGGGGGCTTGCTTCTTCGCCCGCTTTTTCAGCCAGGCTGCCAAGCACTTCTCCGAATTTCACGGCGTAGGGGCGGAAGGCGTCCATATTCATCTGGGCACCACGCAGCCGTGAAGTCGCCACCATGTTCATGGCCTTGGTAATCTGCTTGGTTTTTTTAACACCGGCTATCTTTAACTGGATATCTTTTAATGTCGGCATAAAGTAACGCCCTTATGGTTAAAGTTATCTGTTTAGTACACCTGTCTGCCTGTCACGTACACATCTTACAACAGGTAACTTTATTTTATCGTGTCTTTGAACTCTTCGGCGTAGGCATTCAAAGCTTCTTCAACAAGCTTTTTGATGTCATCCGTGAATTCCTGTTTGTCGGCGAGTTCAGTGAACACAGCCGGAAATCTGTCTTCGATGAACGGGTACAGACCGGCCTCGTATTTTGCTACGACGTCGATGGAGTACTCATCGAGAAAGCCCTTGGTACCGGCATACAGGATGGTAACCTGCTTTTCCATGCTCAACGGCTGGTACTGGGGCTGTTTCAGGATCTCAACCAGTCTTTGTCCACGGGTGAGCTGTTTCTGGGTGGAAGCATCCAGATCACTGCCAAAAGCGGCAAAAGCTTCCAGTTCACGAAACTGGGCCATGTCCAGGCGCAGGGTACCGGCCACCTGTTTCATGGCTTTCACCTGGGCGGCGCCCCCCACGCGGGATACGGACAGACCCACATTGATCGCAGGGCGAATGCCGGCGAAAAACAGGGATGGTTCCAGGTAAATCTGGCCATCCGTAATGGAAATAACGTTCGTGGGAATGTAAGCCGAAACGTCACCGGCCTGGGTTTCAATGATCGGCAGGGCGGTCAGGGAACCAGCGCCCAGTTCGTCATTGAGTTTCGCGGATCTTTCCAGCAGCCGTGAATGGTTATAGAAAATGTCGCCAGGGTAAGCTTCACGTCCGGGAGGACGCCTGAGCAGCAGGGAAACCTGGCGATAGGCAGCGGCCTGCTTGGAAAGATCATCGTAAATGATAAGGGCATGTTTGCCGTTATTCATGTAGTATTCACCCATGGCGCAGCCGGCGTAGGGTGCTACAAACTGCAGGGTAGCCGGGTCAGAGGCACAGGCGGAAACGATGGTTGTGTATTCCATAGCGCCGTGTTTTTCCAATACGGCGTGGACCTGGGCAACCGTTGATTTCTTCTGGCCGCAGGCTACGTAGATGCAGAAAACGTCAGTGTCTTTCTGAGCGAGAATAGCGTCAACAGCGCAGTCGGTTTTACCGACCTGACGTTCACCGATGATCAGCTCACGCTGACCCTTGCCAACCGGGGTCATGCCGTCAACAGCCTTTAGTCCCGTATAGCAGGGTTCGTGGACGCCCTTACGGGCGATAACACCCGGGGCAACCATTTCCACTCGGCTGGTCAGGCTGTTGTCGATGGGGCCTTTGCCGTCAATGGGCGCACCGGTACCGTCCACAACGCGGCCAAGTACGGCCGGGCCTACCGGAACCTCGGCGATCCTGCCGGTCCGTTTGACCATGTCGCCTTCCTTAATGCCCATGTCGTCGCCCATAATGGCAACACCCACGTTGTCCTCTTCAAGGTTCAGAACCAGGCCGAGGATGCCGCCGGGGAACTCAACCAGCTCAAGAGCCATGGCTTTTTCAAGCCCGTAGACCCTGGCAATGCCGTCACCGACAGAAAGGACAACGCCGGTTTCGCTGAGTTCGACCTTCTTGTCATAATCCGTAATCTGCTCTTTTATTATCTGACTTATTTCTTCAGCTTTTAGTTCCATTAGACGCTCTCACCCCTCTTTAATGATTCTCTCATATTTAATAGTTGTGTTTTGATGCTGCCATCAAGAACAAGGTCGCCCATCCTGGTAACGATTCCCCCGATAAGGCCGGGGTCCTGCTCCACGTCCAGGATGATATCTTTACCTGTCTTCTGGGACAGGGTTGCACGAATCTTTTCGACGGCCTCGGATGAAAGCTCGGTGGCCGAGACCAGGCTGGCCCGGGCAACGCCTTTCAATTCATCCGCAAGCTTTTCATAAAAATCACTTATGCTGGCCACGAAACCGATCCTGCCCTTATCAAACAAAAGCAGCAGAAATGATTGCATGACCGCAGAAACGCCTACCTTGGTAATCAATGTCTCCAAAACTTTCTTGCGCCCGACGGCATCGTACAGCGGGTTACAGATGGCCTGTTCAAGCTCGTCGCTCGCGCTGATCAGACTTGCCACGCCTGCCAACTCCTCGCGGTAGGCTTCAGCATTTCCATCCTCTTTCCCGATAAGTAGAAGCGCCTTGGCATACCGTCTTGCTATCGCCAAATTTTTCACTATGCCACCACCTTATCTAAGTATTCGTCAACGAGGCTGACCTGGTCATCATCAGAGATCTTGCTTTTTATGATCTCTTCAGCCTTTAACAGCGCCTTATCTATCATTTCAGCCTGGATGTCAGCCTTGGCCTGCCTGAACTCGGCCTCAATATTCTTCTTGGCCTGCTCTTCAAGCTTTCCAGCAGTCTTTTCGGCTTCGGCCAGGATACGCGCTTTGGCCTCCTCACCCTGGCGTACGTACTCGGCCACGATTGTTTCGGCCTCGCCTTCCAGGGTGGCCAGTTTTTCATTGTACTCGGCCAGTTCGTCCTCGGCTGCCTTCTTTTGGGATTCCAACTCCTCGAGTTGCTCCTTGATACCCTGGATGCGGGCGTTGAGCGCCTGCGAGAGGGGTTTTTTCAGTAAAAAGAAAAGGGCAATCGCCAGTACGGCAAAATTCATAGTCTTATAGGTGTCGGTGGCTTGCCAGTGAGAACCGCCGCCACCGGCTGCCATAACACCACCGGCAGAAAACAGCAAAAGAACCGCCATTATACAGAAGGCGGTGACGCACCGCTTCCTGAGAGTGACAAACGCATTCATTAAATCGCCCTCCCCAGAATTTTTTGACCAATGGCGTCTGCAAACGTATCCAGTTCAGCCAGCAACGACTCTTTCACCGTCGCGGCTTCCTCTGCGATTTTGGCCTTCACCTCGGCCAAATCTGCCTGCGCCTTCGAGTTTATCTTTTCAACAATAGCCTTTTCTTCCTGAGCAGCTTCATCAAGCATGGCCTTTTTCTTGTCCAGTCCATCAGCCCGTGCGGACTTGATACCGGCTGAAAAGGCTTCTCCCTTTTCCTGTGCGTCCCCATCTGCTTTTTCGATCCCCTGCTCCAACCCGGAAACCATTTCTTTTCTGTCCAGCAGTACCTTGCGGATAGGTTTGTAAAGGATTACATTCAACGCCCAGATCAGAAAAAGAAAATTCACGATCTGAATCAGAAGCGAACTGTCAACGCTTACCATATAAGGTCCTCCATCGCCGATTTGCTGCTATCTTTAAAGCAGTCTGGTTAAAAACGGAACCCCCACATCCTGAAATACTCGGGGGGTCTATAGCATCTGCCCCGTTGAAATGTCAAAGGTTTTTTAGCAAAATTATTGGCGTAAAACGGCCATGCGAATGTAAATATTACTAAAAATCAGGGCGTCTTTCGAGAAGGCTGTTGCGGAAGGCTGAAACAGGGCCAGCGCTGGCTGAACCTTTCAAGTTGCTTTACTCAAACATGTAGCGCCGCATACTGACATTCATCAGCAGTCCGACACCCACCATAACGGTAATAATAGAAGAACCGCCATAACTGATGAACGGCAGTGTGACCCCCACCACCGGCAACAGCCCCATGACCATGCCGATATTGATCACCACCTGCCAGAAAATCATGGCTGTCACACCCACGGCCAGGATGGTTCCGAAAGGATCCCGGCAGCTCTGGGCAATATTGAGCCCCCATAGGATCAACAGAAAAAACAACAGCAGCAGCATCCCCGAGCCGAGCATGCCCCACTCTTCGGACAAGACTGAAAAAATAAAGTCAGTATGCTGTTCAGGCAGAAAATCAAGCGCATTCTGGGTGCCCTTTAAATACCCTTTACCGACCAGCATGCCCGAGCCGATGGCAATTTTGGATTGAATGATGTGATAGCCTGCTCCCAGGGGGTCCCGCTCAGGGTCGAGGAAGGTCAGAATCCGGCGTTTCTGGTAACCTTTTAAGAAGAACCAGACCAGAGGCACAGTCAGCGTGCAGCCCGTAATAATGGTCATCAGGGCCCGGCGCTCAATTTTTATGAATACCGTAATGGATAACGCGATCAGGACCACCACCATCCCGGTGCCGAGATCCGGCTGGCGCACAATGATCGCAAAGGGTATCAGGGTCAGGATCATCGGGCGGACCAGTTCCCGCAGGGTCAGGCCCCGGGTGTTGACCACTTTGGCATAATAACGGGCGAGGACGATGATCACCCCTATTTTTACCAGTTCCGACGGCTGGATCGAAGCCGGGCCGACTTCCAGCCACCTGCGGGAACCGCCGACGTACTTGCCGAACCATTCAACCCACAGGAGCAGGACAATGCAGGCACCGTAAATCACGTTGCCCCACTGCTCAAAAGATTTGTAGCTGAACAGGAACGCACAGATCATCACCCCGAAACCAATACCGTACCAAACGGTCTGCTTGAAAAACAGGGCCGAGCGGGGATCTGCAGCCCCGGATGTAACGGCACTGTAAAGGGTCACCAGCCCTGCCCCCCCGATGAGAACGATAATACCGATCAGCCCCCAGTCGAAACATTGCGCCAAACGCCTGTCAAACATTTTATTTTCCTCCTGCCCGCCCCATAAAGGCTGCGATCATCTCTTTGGCAATGGGGGCCGCCGCGGTTGAACCGTGCTGACCATGCTCCACGATGACCGCCACAGCGATCCGGGGAGCTTCAGACGGCGCATAGGCCACGAACCAGGCATGATCCTTGTGCCGGTCGAGCACCGCCTGCCCGTCCTCCTCGTCATCGCTCTTCAGGGCGACGACTTGGGCCGTACCGGTTTTGCCACTTATATTGATGCCTTTCATGCGGATGCGCCGGGCAGTCCCCCCGGAGCCCTGGACAACATCGAAAAGCCCCTGTCGGACCAGGTCCAGAGTCACGGGACTGGCCGACAGCCGACCGGCGACCTCCGGGATGCTTTCATAAACAACCTCGCCGGAGGCGGTCTCAATCCTAGACAGGATGGTCGGTCTGTGGCGGGTACCGCCATTGGCAACCGCCGCGGTCAGCATCGCCATCTGCAGGGGGGTGACCAGGTTATATCCCTGCCCGATGGCAACCGACAGGGTTTCACCCTGCTGCCAGGGGATCCCGAAACGCCGTTTCTTCCAGGCCGCCGTCGGAATCAGGCCGGGCTTTTCGCGATCAAGCTTGATTCCCGTGCGGGATCCTAGCCCGGAGGCTTTGGCGTGCCAGGCCAGGCGGTCGATGCCGAGTTTCAAACCCACCTGGTAAAAATAGACATCGCAGGACTGTTCCAGGGCCTTGATGACATCCATGTTGCCATGGCCGCCTTTTTTCCAGCAGCGGAAAACCCGGTCGCCAAACTTTAAATAACCCGGACAGTGGAAAAGCGTCTTGTCATCAATCACGCCCTCTTCGAGCCCGGCGATCGCGGTTACTATCTTATAGGTAGAGGCCGGCGGATAAGATCCCTGGATAGCCTTGTTCACCATGGGGTGATCCGGGTTTGAGTTCAGTTTGCGCCACTGGCTGGACGACATGCCGTCCACGAACGCGTTCTGGTTGAAGGCAGGGCTGCTGGCCAGTGCCAAAATCCGGCCAGTATCCGGCTCCATGGCCACCGCGGCACCCACCTTGCCAACCAGCATCATTTCGGCTATTTCCTGTACCGGCTGATCAAGGGTGAGAAAGAGGTTGTGCCCCGGCGAAGCCTCAACTGTCTTGATAGGCCGGATTACCCGGCCCCGGGCATCGACCTCCACCTGGCGGCCGCCGTGTTTACCCCGCAGGTAATTTTCGTGTACTTTTTCCACGCCGAATTTTCCGATAAAGTCACCACTTCGGGATCCCGAATACTTACCGGATTTCAGTTCACGGCCGTTTATCTCACTAAGATACCCAATCAGGTGCGCGGCACCATAGCGGTCAAGGTAATGCCGACGCGGTTTTACATTGACGGTGATGCCCGGGAGATCGAACTTGTGTACCTCGATAGCCGCCAGGCTGTCCCGCCCGATGTCCTGTTTGATCAATATTGGCTTGTAGGCGCCCCGCCCTTTATAGCGTTTGATTCTATCCTGGAGCTCATCAAGGGGAAACCGGGTGTACCTGGAAAATTTTTTCAGGGTCTCCTTTACTGGTTTGGCGTCTTTGAGGGTAATGTATATGTCAAAGGCCGGGCGGTTGTCGACGATCCGGATGCCGTTGCGGTCAAAAACCAGGCCCCGGGAAGGGTCCAGGTCCTGCAGCCGGATGCGGTTGTTCACCGACAGGTGCCGTAATTTCTCACCCTCCACGATCTGCAGGTAAAACAGGCGCGCAAACAGGATGACAAACGCAGCCACGGCAATCAGGACGGTACTGATAATCCGCTGTTTAAACCACTCGCCATCGACAGTATGGAGGTATGTACTCATTTAAACATCCGCATCCACCAGTTTGTCTGCAGTCCACTTCAGCCAGTTCTGGTGAATAAACTTTATAAACAGCAGCAGCGGCGGCCCGGTGAAGAGGGCCCACAAGAGTTGACCGCCCACAGTCCGCAAAATGCCCGCCGGCAGGACGGCCTCCGGGTTTGAAAGCTTGACCGTCCCCAGAAACACCAGGTTTTCCAGGAACACGCCCACCAGCACCACAAAGGGAAGCAACAGGTTGTTTTTAAAATGGAAAAACCCGATCAACCAGGCAATGACCCCGTAGAGCCAGAGATAGGTGGTACTGTAGATGCCGAAAGCGCCGCCTGACAGGGTATCCATGGTAAGGCCGATTAAAAATACTGCAGGCAGCCCTTCCTTGACGGGTCGAAAAAGACCGAGATAGACCACAAAGGGAATCAGCGGGTCGTAAAAATTGCCCATCCAGGAAAACAAGGGGAACAGGGTTGTCTGTACCACTATGAATACCAGGCAGATGGCGATGTATATTAAATAGGTCATCGTGATTCGCTGAAAAAAACATGGTCCGGCGGATTAAGTACGACCAGCACCTCTTCCAGTTTTTCAAAATCGACAAAAGGATCTACCTTGACCTCCTGGAAAATCCCCGCATTGCGCCGGATTACCTGGGAAACATGGCCGACGCGCAGCCCCTTGGGGAAGACGCCGTCAAGCCCGGAAGAGATCAGGGTGTCACCTACCCTGACATCATTTTTCAAAAGCACATATTTAAACGTACAGCGACCGGAAGCCACGCCCGTAACAAGCCCCCGGGCCCGCGACCGCTGCACCAGGCTGTCCACGGCGTTATTGCGATCAATAATGAGAAGTACCTTAGCGTAATTACCGGATACCTCCATGACCTGGCCCACGATCCCCGCCGGGACCACCACCGGTGAGCCTTTCTCCACACCGTCACGCCCACCCTTGTCAATCACGATAGTTTTGAACCAGGTAGAGGGGTCCTTGCCGATAACTGCAGCGGGGAGCACCTCCCGTTCGATTGATTTCTGAAAATTCAGCAGGCTTTTCAGGCGCTGGTTGGACAGCTCGATCTCGCTGTAGCGATGCCCGCGCTCCAGGGCCTCATTCAACTGGCTCCGCAGCGCATCGTTCTCCCGGGATACCGACACAAGGAGAAAATAGTGTTCCCAGATACCGGCCACAAACCGCACCGACTGGGTCACTGCTTTCTGAAAGGGGGAAACAACATAGATAGCCAGCCGCCCGAGCCCGTAAGCGGGTTCACGGGTTCGACTGCTGACCGACAGGATTATGACGTTGACCGCGATCACCACAATCAGGCCAACGATCATCATCGTTCTTTTGGAAAACATCGATTATGTAATCACCACCTGTCTGAGGATATCGATACTATCGATGGCTTCGCCCGAGCCCAGGGCGACGGTGGAAAGTGGATCCTCAGTAACCGTAATGGGCAAACCGCTCTCCTCCATCAACAGTTTGTCCAGGTTTTTGAGCAGGGCACCGCCGCCGGTAAGCACGATACCCCGGTCCACAATGTCCGCGGCAAGTTCAGGAGGGGTCTGTTCGAGGGCAATCTTCACAGTTTCTACAATGGCATCGATCTGTTCTGAAATGGCGATCCGGATCTCCTCGCTGTCAATGGCCAGGATTTTGGGAATTCCTGAGACCAGGTCCCGCCCTTTCACCTCGATGGTTTCGAGGTCCTGGGGATCCGGGTAGGCATTGCCAATGGCGGTTTTAATAATCTCTGCGGTGCGTTCGCCGATGAGCAGGTTATACTTGCGTTTGATATACTGCATGATGGCTTCATCCATCTTGTCCCCGGCCACCCGCAAAGAGCGGCTGTATACAATTCCCGCCAGGGAAATGACCGCCACTTCAGTGGTGCCGCCGCCGATGTCCACAACCATGTTACACGTCGGTTCCGTAATGGGAAGCCCAGCCCCGATGGCCGCTGCCATGGGTTCTTCAATCAGGAAAACCTCCCGGGCTCCGGCTGATTCGGCCGATTCCCGCACCGCCCGTTTTTCAACCTGGGTAATCCCCGAGGGGACCGCAATGATAATCCGGGGTCTCACGAGCCGGCGCCGGTTATGGACTTTGGTGATAAAATGCCGCAGCATGGCTTCGGTGACCTCGAAATCGGCGATCACGCCATCGCGCATGGGCCGGATGGCCACGATGTTGCCAGGCGTCCGCCCCAGCATTTTTTTCGCCTCGGAACCAACTGCCAGGACTTTGTTCTTGGCCCGGTCCAACCGGACCGCCACCACAGAAGGTTCACTTAAAACAATTCCTTTACCTTTCACGTACACAAGGGTATTGGCCGTTCCCAGATCAATGGCCAGATCGCTGGAAAATACCCCGAGTAATCCGTCTATAAAGCTCATTTTACCTCATCTCGATACAATATGTTTAACCGGGGACCATGATAGAAAGCAGTGCCCCCGCTGCAACTTCTTTCTGATCGTGTAGATACCAATTGCCAAATTCAGATATCCCAATGAAATTTCTTGGAATCACTACCAAAATTATGTAATTCTGACAAGGGAAATATTCCAGCCGACAAAGACTGTATCCCTACTGTTTTCAATCTGTTTTCGGATGCCCAGACGGCAGGTCAGGCCAGCCCCAATTCCTGTACAACCTGGTCATGCAAAACTGCCCGAAAAGTTCGTATTCCCCCGGCGAAACGAAAGGGGTGAACCCTGTTGGTCAACAGGACCACAACAAGAGATCGTTCCGGGTCCGCCCAAAAGGACGTCCCGGTAAAACCCAGGTGCCCCACGCTGCTGTCGGAAAAAAACCGCCCGGAACTGGAACCGGGCCGGGTGGGCACATCGAACCCGAGAGCCCGGCCGCGGGGTGTCTGTTTTAGCATAAACTGCCGGATAACCGAAGCAGGCAAAACGTCCGGTCGACCATCGCCGGCCAATGTCGCCAGCAGGGTGTTCAGCAGCGTGGAAACTGCCTGCGCGGTCCCAAAAAGTCCGGCCTGCCCCGAAGTCCCGCCCATGGCCCAGGTGTTGTCGTCGTCCACCTGGCCTTTGAGCAGGCGACCGCGCCAGGGACAAAGCTGGGTGGCTGCAAATTGCGCTGCCGCCGGTGCCTCATTCTGCCGGTCAACAAAGAACAAATCTGTTATGCCCAGGGGTAGGTAAATCGTTTCCTTTACAAGCCGATCCAGCGAAAAATTGCTCGTGGTCTCAATAACCCACTCGAGCAGCATGAACCCCAGGTCACTATAGAGGGTCTTCTTTCCCGGTGGGCAAAGCAAGGGCTCTGCAGTAAGCAACCGCTGCAAAAACGCTTTTCTATCAGCTAATGGACGCTTCATCAGCTGAATATACCAGGGGCACCAGTCCGGCAGTCCGGCGGTATGATTCAGCAGTTGCCGAAGCGTTATCTTCGCTTTTCCGGAGTCGGTAAGCACGGGAAGTATTTCAGCCAGCGGCTGATCCAGCGCAAGCTTACCATCCTGGACAAGCCGCATCAGGCAAAGCGTTGTGGCCAGAGGCTTGGTCAATGACGCCAGATCGCAGAAAGTGTGGGTTTGCATCTGTGTGCCGGAGAAGATATCCGCCATGCCGAATGCCGTATGACAGATGGCCTTCCCTTTTAACGAGACCGCCAGTACCGCGCCGGGAAAGATCTTCGCAAGGATAGCCTTCTGGATAAGAGTCTCAGTATCTTGCATGGTATACTACACCGCCAAAGCAAATAGAGATGCAAATAGAAACATCTGCCAATGCAGTTCGTTGATAACTATGCTGGAAAATTCACGGATATAATGGGAGCAAATTTTTACCTCGAAAAGTAGGCCGGGTTATCCTATTACATTTATTACAGTCGGCTAAACTCTCTTTGGCATGTTTTTTATGCAACAACTAGGGTTATTAATACTTGAGCGTTCCGCTGTCCGTGTCAAGTTCCGCTTCGATTCCCAATGGGACAGCCAGATTCATCTTCCCGTGCCCTACCCCAAAACCGCCCAGGATCGGGCCATCAAAATCTGCGAAGACGTCTTCCACCACTGCCAGGACATTTTCCATTGAACCGCAATCTTCAAAAGACCCCAGGGCAAGCCCGGCCATGGCATCGAAACAGTCTGCCAGCCGCATCTGGCTGAGCATTCGGTCGATCCGGTAAGGTTCCTCATTGACATCTTCCAGCAGGACAATCTTGCCGGAAAAATCAGGCGCGTATTCCGTGCCCACCAGGTGGCAGAGCGTTGTTAGGTTGCCACCGGTCACCACGCCTGCAGCCCGGCCGGCCTTTACAACCATCGGTTCAGCCGCGGGAAGATCCAGGGTGCCTGTGCCAGTCAGAGCCTGCTGGAGGCGAGTCCTGCTCAGGTCATTTGCAAAAGCCAGTGATGTGACCACGGGTCCGTGCAGGCCAACCAGGTGGCAACGCTGTGCCAGGGTCACCAGCAGAGCGGTCACATCCGAAAAGCCGATCAGGGGTTTTGGGTTGGCTCTGATCAAGTCATAATCCAGATAGGGAAGCACCCGCAGGCAGCCGAAACCACCCCGGGCGCAGAAGATTGCCTCGATATCATCATCCGCGAACAAGCGGTTGAGCAGGGCTGCCCGATGTTCGTCGGGTCCTGCCAGATGTCGATCCTTCGCAAAGACAGCCTCGTCAATTACAGGTTCAAACCCCATCTCCCGAATTGCCTCAAGGCCCTTTTCAAATCGATCCGGCAAGAAAGAGCCGGCAGGGGCTGCCACCCCGACTTTAGCGCCCGTTTTCAGGGGTTCCGGTCTGATCATATCTGTTTCCATTTCTTTGACACAGTTTTGCGCCTTTTCTGCTTGAAAAGATACACGGGTTACACGGTTTGGAAAACAATAAGCCCAAAGTTTAAAATCTTATCTGTCTAAACTTGATTTTGACTATCCTGAGCACGGCCCTGCCTACTGACTCCTGACTTCTATGCCTGCTCCAGCGGATTTTCAATCTTCACCCCGCGGACCACCTGCCCGCTGTTCAAGTCCTCGGTCAAAAGGCGTTCACAGTGAGCACTTTCAGCGGCGGCAATAATCAGCGCGTCCCAGTATGACAGGCGGTTCAGAATACTGCAGTCAATCGCACTGTTGATGATATCCGGTGTGATACCGACAACTTCAAACCGGTTAAAGGAATTCATGATATCCTTAACCGTCAGCGGGTCAGCTCCGAGTTTTTTAGTAGCCGCTACGTAGAACTCTTGTATTACCTGGGTAGAAATAACACCGTGCATGTCATTGGCCACAATTTTCAACAATGACCGGCACTGCTCCTGTTTTTCTTTGTTGTAGCTATCCATCGAGTAAACAAGAAGACTGGTGTCCAAGAAAACTTTAGACATCGTACAGTTCCTCGCGTTTCCAGCGTTTTCCTTTTGAGTTGGCACCGGAGTTGTCCATCATCCCGAAACACTCATCCAGCCAATCACCGGATTGTGCCCCCACGGTTTGTTCAAGGTAATTGCGAATAAGGGCGTTGATAGACGTTTGGCGTTTCTCAGCGTATTGCCGCCCTTTTTTTATCAACTCCTCATCGAGTGAAATGGTTATATTGGGCATAAAGCACCTCCCTGATCTTTGCTGAAACCTTTACACAGTATATGTGGACACAGTTTACGTGTCAACCCTCAAGCTGTGAATAAATGACCTATTCACATATCAAATCTGGAATATTTGGCGAAATTGCGCTAAAACCGCAATTGAATTCTTGACACGACTCAGTTGAGCTGTTAGATAATCCGTTTGTGTCGGGGCGTAGCGCAGTCTGGTAGCGCACTTGAATGGGGTTCAAGGGGTCGGAAGTTCAAATCTTCTCGCCCCGACCAAATTTTTGCAATAATAAAGGCGGGTTAGCTTTTTAGCTTTCTCGCTTTTTTTGTATCACTTTCATCTGTGTACAAGATTGTGTACAGGATTTGTAACCCCTTGGGATTAGATATTTTTAACCCTAAATACGCAAAAAAATAAACTCAGGTCCGAATATGCCCGCCGATTTTACCGAAAACCTCGTTAACGAAATCATTGCAGACCTCACCCCGAGGGAAAAAAGCATCATTGCGAATATGGATTTCGATGATATTGAGATTCTTGAAGCCACCCTACACCGCTATACTGAGGGCAAAGGTGATCCCATCAATGATACAAAAGGCACCGTTCGGAGGGTGTGGGCTATCCTTTATGAATCGCATCGCCTGCGGGTTGTTGAATAGTAAGATTTGCCTACTTAGCAAGCTATCTCCACTATACTATCACGTTATATCTCAAAAACTTATGTCAATTAAGCCTCTTGACTAAATTATAGTATATCTTTAGTCTAC
>CAZWPX010000095.1:0-12744 GCA_964636125.1 uncultured Desulfobacterales bacterium
GTATACCAGATGTTGTGGTGGGCCAATTTATGTTGAAACCTGTGCTTTCTTGCCAATTCAACAATATATCATATAAATCAAGGCAGTTGTGATATACATTAGTTACCTTCGGTCTTAATGATCAGGAAATAGCATACCCTTGTCAGAAATATCATATCCAAGAGCCAGAATTATTTTTCGTTTGGTTTCCATCCTGCTGGGTTTTCCTCTCTCAACCCTGCTAATTGTCAAGGGTAACTTCAGCCTTCCTGGCAAGCTCAGTCTTGCTCATAAGAAGCTCTTCCCTTATTTTCTGTATGATATTCTGACTCAATCTATGTTCCTGATGAAGAGGGGGACAATCATTAAACGCCTACCTGTCTACTCGTTCCTTCAATTCCTTCCCGCATTTGAAAAAGGGCAACTTTTTAGGTTCTATTTTAACCTTTTCCCCGCTTTTCGGATTCCTCCCAGTATACCCTTTATACTCCTTGACGAAAAAGGTGCACAATCCGCGAAGTTCAACTCTGTCTCCATTAGCAAGGGTTTCTGACATCTTATCAAAAAACAGCTTTAAGACCGCAGAAGCTTCATTTTTTGTTAGGTTGGTTTCTTTTTTGAGGGCTTCGATCAGTTCAAGTTTATTCATAGCAGCGCTCCTGAAGGAATTTGTGATTTTATAGGCTATAGGTAATTGAGGTAAATGTCAATATATTCTAATTGGTTAAGTCATGCACTAATACTTTCTGAGATATATTTGGCTGACTACATACTCTGTTTTGGCAGGACTTAAAAATGGAAGGGGATCTTACCGGTAAGACAGCACGTCATGGTATACATAAAAACAATATTGGATAATTCCTGTGACCCCTATGTGACCCCTTTTATGGTAAGTGTATGCACACGCATAGTGTGCATGATAGACTTTTTCTGTGATTTCAGTGCATTATAGTCAGGAGCAATTTGTCGAGGAAAATCAAGTGGCACACAGATTGGCTAGTACTTTCAAATGGTTATCCAGGCTTTATTAAAATTGATTTATTGAATGGGGTTCAAGGGGTCGGAGGTTCAAATCCTCTCGCCCCGACCAAAAAGTTAAAAGAAATGAAGGGGTTAGCCAGGCGGCTCTCCCCTTCTTTTTTGCCAAATTTCGTCTTATGTACAAATAATGTACAAATTTCGCGGCTAATTTCGCAACAAACACATCCTTTTGATATTTTAGCCTTTTTTTACCCTAATATCTGGACTTTTTTCCGGCCTGCACCTGTATGGGACGCTGCCATAGATTATACTGCCCTATTTTTCCCTTCATTTTAAGTCATTTACATACCTGATGTCCGAAAGCACCCTTGATAGGTTCTCAAGGCCTCTCACAGAGTAATAGCAGATCTATCCTGTGATTTAGACATTGAGGTTTTGACTGCGGTATATGGTCGATAGCCCACCGGGTTGTGTTTAGGATGAACAACCGTCATATATTTTATTGTCTCAAACCTGAAACTTCCTGCAACACATAGATCGCTTCGGCTGTTCCGATTTTGCCATCGCCATTTACATCAGCAGCATTATGAACTTCTGGCGTCTGATGCTCGCTTGTTGCCTGTAAAGCCAAGATCGCATCTGATAAATTCATGGAACCGTCATCATTAACATCTCCAGCCGAAACTATGTTAATCTGCCAAGTAGCGGTCGATGCGTTAGTTTCGGATTGCCAATTACCAGCACTATCACAACCAATGACATACAGTGTATGTGCGCCTTCATTGAGCCCAGCAAGTTCGACCGATTGGTTTGAATCGACTATCGCACCATAGTTAGCATCATCGTCGAGTTTATATTTAAAATAGATAACATCAGATCCACCAATGGCTATACTTACAGCCTGAGAGTCAACCACTCCGGTTGGAGCATTGATTAAAGCCGTCGGAGCCGTCTTATCGATCCAGTTCACCGTGGCAACTGCACTGCCCGTGTTGCCGACGCTGTCAGTAAACTCAAACGTCCAACTGCTGTTCTCGACAAAGGTGTGCGTTGCACCACCAGTGCTAGTTACCGTGCCGTCACTCAAAACTATCGTCGCTGCCACATCCTGGTTGGTCAAGGTCGCCGGGCTGTAAGTGATCGAGGAGACCGACGGCGCTGATTTGTCGATGTTACTGACCGTCGCCGTGGCGGTCCCGGTGTTGCCAGCCCCATCCGCGAACTCAAAGGTAAAGGAACCGTTCTCTGTAAATGTGTAGTTGGGCAGACCACCGTTGTTGGTCACCGTTACCGTCTCGCTCGGCTGCAATGTGGCTATCACATCCTGATTCGTCGGATCCGTGGTGGTGTACTTAAACGTTGCCGTTGGAGAAGCCTTGTCAATCCAGTTCACCGTGGCTACGGCAATCCCCGTATTGCCCACACTATCAGTAAGCTCAAACGTCCAGCTGCCGTTCTCCGTGAACGTATGCGTTGCTCCGCCAGTGCTGGTAACTGTGCCGTCACTCAAGGTGATCGTCACTACCACATCCTGGTTGGTCAATGTTGCCGGACTGTAGGTGATCGAGGATACCGACGGCGCTGATTTGTCGATGTTATTGACCGTGGCTGTGGCGGTGCCGGTGTTACCAGCCGCATCTGCAAACTCAAAGGTAAATGAACCATTCTGCGTAAAGGTATAGGTTGTCAGACCACCGTTATTGGTCACTGTTACTGCTTCGCTCGGTTGCAAAGTCGCAATTACATCCTGATTCGTCAGGTCTGTCGTTGAATATGTGAAGGTGGCTGTCGGAGCCGTCTTATCGATCCAGTTCACCGTGGCTACCGCACTACCTGTGTTTCCTACGGCATCGGTATAGGTGAATGGCCAGCTGCCGTTCTCTGTAAACGTGTGCGTTGCACCACCAGTGCTGGTAACCGTACCGTCACTCAGGAATATCGTTGCTACCACATCTTGGTTGGTCAGGGTCGCAAGGCTGTAGGTAATCAAGGATACCGACGGTGCTGATTTATCGATGTTATTGACCGTGGCCGTGGCGGTCCCAGTATTGCCAGCTGCATCCACGAACTCAAACGTGAATGACCCGTTGTCGGTGAAGGTGTAGGTTGTCAAACCACCGTTATTGGTTACCGTCACCGTTTCACTCGGCTGCAACGTCGCTATCACGTCCTGGTTCGTCGGATCTGTGGTGGTGTACTTAAACGTTGCCGTCGGGGCCGTCTTATCAATCCAGTTCACTGTGGCTACGGCACTACCTGTGTTTCCTACGGCATCGGTATAGGTGAATGTCCAACTGCCGTTCTCCGTGAACGTATGCGTTGCTCCGCCAGCACTGGTTACCGTACCGTCACTCAAGGTGATCGTCGCTACCACATCCTGGTTGGTCATAGTTGCAGGACTGTAAGTGATCGACAAAACCGACGGTGCTGATTTGTCGATATTGCTGACCGTGGCTGTGGCACTTCCTGTGTTGCCAGCCGCATCAGTGGACTCAAAGGTAAAGGAACCATTCTGCGTAAAGGTGTATGTCGGCAGACCACCGTTATTGGTCACCGTCACCGTCTCGCTCGGCTGCAATGTGGCGATCACATCCTGGTTCGTTGGGTCTGTCGTTGAATAAGTAAGCGTTGCCGTCGGAGCCGTCTTATCGATCCAGTTCACCGTGGCAACTGCACTGCCCGTGTTGCCCACGCTGTCGGTAAACTCAAACGTCCAACTGCCGTTTTCAGTAAACGTATGCGCTGCACCGCCAGTACTGGTTACCGTGCCGTCACTCAGGGTAATCGTTGCTACCACATCCTGGTTGGTCAATGTAGCCGGATTGTAGGTAATCGAAGAAACCGACGGCGCTGATTTGTCGATATTGCTAACCGTGGCCGTGGCGGTCCCAGTGTTGCCGGCAGCATCGGTAAACTCAAAGGTAAAGGAGCCGTTGTCGGTAAAGGTATAGGTTGTCAAGCCACCGTTATTGGTCACCGTCACTGTCTCGCTCGCCTGCAACGTCGCTACCACATCCTGGTTCGTCGGGTCTGTGGTAGTGTACCCAAACGTTGCTGCCGGTGAAACTTTATCAATCCAGTTCACCGTGGCAACTGCACTGTCCGTGTTGCCCACGCTGTCGGTAAACTCAAACGTCCAACTGCCGTTTTCAGTAAACGTATGCGCTGCACCGCCAGTACTGGTTACCGTGCCGTCACTCAAGGTGATCGTCGCTGCCACATCCTGGTTGGTCAAGGTTGCTGGATTGTAGGTGATCGAGGATACCGATGGCGCTGACTTATCAATATTGCTGACCGTGGCCGTGGCGGTCCCAGTATTGCCAGCTGCATCCACGAACTCAAACGTGAATGAACCATTCTGCGTAAAGGTGTATGTCGGCAGACCACCGTTATTGGTCACCGTCACCGTCTCGCTCGGCTGCAATGTGGCGATCACATCCTGGTTCGTTGGGTCTGTCGTTGAATAAGTAAGCGTTGCCGTCGGAGCCGTCTTATCGATCCAGTTCACCGTGGCAACTGCACTGCCCGTGTTGCCCACGCTGTCGGTAAACTCAAACGTCCAACTGCCGTTTTCAGTAAACGTATGCGCTGCACCGCCAGTACTGGTTACCGTGCCGTCACTCAAGGTGATCGTCGCTGCCACATCCTGGTTGGTCAAGGTTGCTGGATTGTAGGTGATCGAGGATACCGATGGCGCTGACTTATCAATATTGCTGACCGTGGCCGTGGCGGTCCCAGTATTGCCAGCTGCATCCACGAACTCAAACGTGAATGAACCATTCTGCGTAAAGGTGTATGTCGGCAGACCACCGTTATTGGTCACCGTCACCGTCTCGCTCGGCTGCAATGTGGCGATCACATCCTGGTTCGTTGGGTCTGTCGTTGAATAAGTAAGCGTTGCCGTCGGAGCCGTCTTATCGATCCAGTTCACCGTGGCAACTGCACTGCCCGTGTTGCCCACGCTGTCGGTAAACTCAAACGTCCAACTGCCGTTTTCAGTAAACGTATGCGCTGCACCGCCAGTACTGGTTACCGTGCCGTCACTCAGGGTAATCGTTGCTACCACATCCTGGTTGGTCGGACTCGACGGTGTGTATAAAATACTGTGTTCCGGTGGCGTCGTGTCAATTGTAATACTGTTCGTGGTAATAGTGCCTTCGTACTGGACCTGGACGAAATAGGTCCCGTCTTGGGCATAGGTATGCAGCCTGTTTCCTTCCAGCGGCTGCCATCCCTCTGCGTCGCCCCAGTCGATCCGCGCCTGTAACATGTCCACGTCCGGAGTGGCGTAAACCGACGCATGGGCAGCCCTGGACGGTGTATATTGCAGGTAATCTGCGTTCAGATAGCTCCATGAGAATTCTGCCGAATCGGCTGAACATTCAATCAGATATCCGGTACCGGGGGCCAGATCCGTAAAGTCGGCACTACTTGGCAGTGCCGGATCGAAGCTCTGATAACCACCATCTGTCCATCTCTTGACCGTAACGATCTTTTGATCCCAATTGGTGATTGATGAAAATGCATCGGAAATGGCAGAACCCGCTGAAGAAGCATATCCGGATAGGATTGTGTAAGGAACAAGAGTCGTCGATGAAGCAAAAGGAACCCTGCCGGAGACAGTCAAAGTGCCAGCAGCAGAGGTTTCGATGGCATACCCCCGCTCAGGCTCGATCCGAAGCAGCGGGTAGTCTTCTGCTGTTCCATCAGGCGTGTAGATCTCCAGCTTACCCGCATCGCCGTATCCATAAACCATGTTGTTGGCCTGCACCCGGCTGATGATGCCAGCAATATCGCCGAACACGGTCTCCGGCACCTTGGCATCCGGAATGACCGGAAGGGAAATGAGATTCAACCCCTCGTTTAGTGGAATGTTGAATGTTTCATTTTCTTCTGCGAGCTGGACCAGGTTAATGACCATCCGTGGCACGGTTGGTATTGCTGTTGCCACGGAAGGCTTGGAAAACCCCAATTCGCTATCTATTGTATAAAGGGCGTAACAATATTCCATATTGTTATACAGACCATAGTCAATAAAACTTACACCGGTCCCCTCATAAACAATGACCGCCTCCGGATCTTCCGGGTCCGACGGAAATGAACCCTGCTTGCGCAGCAATCTCACTCTTGCAAAGTTCATATAATCTGGATTTTTCCAAGAAAGCCAAACTTGATGATCCAGGCCCTCTGTTGAGAATTCACCGGGGCTATAAGGTGGCAATCCATCTTGGGGGGTTACTGGAGTCCCCAGTCCCGTAGAATATTGGGATTGTCCATCATGGGTGTAAATCTTGTAAAAATATGTACTACCATTCGATACAGATTCATCAATAAATAGCTTTCCGTTACCTTCATAAATAAGGTCACCATCTGTTGGATCTGTCGGATACCCTCCTTCCTTTCTAATAATCTTAACTCCCTTAAAACTTGGTCCCACTGGATTCTCCCACATGAGGATCACCCTTTGGTCGGAGGCTGTTGCGGTAAATGCAAAAACATCTAAGGGTTGCACCGTAAAAGACGGAATATTAAAATCTTCATAGAAGTCTATGAACACGCTATTGCAATAGTCGGCCGTTGACAAGGTTCCTCCAGACGTAACCTGGAATCCAGACTTTGATAGAGCGAATCCACTATTTTGTACGGAAGAACTAAAATCGGTGTCATCCCCTCGACTGTATTCGATAAGGATGCGGTCTGGATTATTGCATGCCTGGGCACTTGTATCGGAAAGCAATCGATCATGTGAATAATCTCCTATGCCCTCATCCCCACCCAGATACCCGCATATCCTCGTGCCAGAAGGCATATAAGTTGCACTGTAAAAATCATCGTTTCCATCACCGTAATTTTTCCCTTGGCAAAACGGCCATATCCTTACATTTTCATTGCCTTCTGTTGTATTGAAATCGAGCATAAATTTGTATTGTATGCCACTATTGGAGGCATAAGGGCTATTACATCCCGTACCCCATTTTATTCCTCTTTTCCCGTAGTCCATGGTATCGCAAGAGATAAGAGATTGTACATTTACGGCTGAATCAACTATCCGTCCACTATAGAACAATGTATTGAGAACTCTCGCCTTGTTTTCTTCATAATTTTCTCCTGAAAAGGAAGAAATTTTCCAGAACTTCTCCCCGATATTTTCAAGATAGCAATCACTGCTCTGAAAATTGCTTTCAATGAGTTGGTCAGCTTTAATAAGCACCGAATATTGAGGCCCAGGGTGAACATATGAAAAGCTGGCATCAGAGTTCCCTTCTTCGCTTGTTACCGTTAGCGTGACGACATAGAAATTTGGTTCTAAAAGGAAAGATAGGTTTTGATTCGACAAATCGTTTACCCAAATAGCGCCGACTGTAAAAGAACAAGTTCTATCATCATACGGACTGATATCATGGCTGAAAGACAGGCTAAAAGTAGGTCGTATTTCTCCTGCTGTATATATGACTCCATCGCCATATTCTTCTCCCAATTTTGCATGATAAATTTTGCTTTCAATGGCATCGATCTTGATTTTGTGATCGCCACTATCTAAATACAATCTCACATCGCCGAGATCCAGTCTCCAGGGTATATCTTCTGGAGGATTTGCCGGATTCGTAGCGACTCCAAACATATGGAAAATAGATCCGACATGTACATTTTTCAAAATTAATTCAGTTATCTTTCCGTTGTTAAAATTAATCGGCATTTCGATACTATCGTAAAAAGTCTCACCCAAATTAACCGTCCCTGAGAGATTAACTTCTATTTCCTTGTAGGCATAGGGATTTATATTAACATTATAACTGTGCATGGGGTTCTGTTCTGTGCTCGTTTGCCCATCGCCGAAATCCCACAGCCATCCGGTTATCGTTCCGGTGGATTGATCGACGAACTGGTACGTCATGGGATCGCTTCCCTGTTTGTCAGAAACCGTGAACTCCGCGTGGATGACACGCAACTGCACTGCAATGGAGACGGTGCTATTTGGCGCGTCCGGATCCGACAGGTACAGCCGGCCCGTATAGTTGCCCTTGGAGATATCCGACGTATCTGCGGTGACGGTAACAGCGCTTGCCTGATCAGTGGCCGTGCCGTCCGTGTCGCTCAACTTCAGCCAGGGCACATCAGCGGACAATTGATATTGGAGAGTCCCCTCCCCTGCATTCCATATGGAAATCTCCGCCTGAGCACCGTTCAGCCTGCCCGGAACGGCATCCAGGATAACCTCGGATACGCCGACCCCGATCACGGGCACCCCGGTGGTGGTCATGGTCGTGAAACTGCTGGTATACTCGGCCTGCATGGTATGTGCCTGCCAGTCGGCAGCCGTTGAAGCTATAATGATGGTGTACTGGGTCGCCCCCGTTAATCTGGCTTCCGGGGTGAAAGCCACCGACCTTGAGTCCTCCGACCACGCGAAGGTTCCGGCAACCGGGCCGTTTCCATCGGTAAGGGTAAAAGCATTTTCAACCGAAGTTCTGTTCATCCTGCGGTTGAATGTCAGCGTAACAGGGCTGAAAACGTTGACGCCATCGCCAAAATTGTTGAGTGTTTGCGTAGCCACTTCCGGCGGTTTGACCCAGTCATAAAAAACCATCATAAACGGTGCCGGGCCCCCTGTTTTGGCAACGCTGTTAAAACTTCTACGCCGTTCAATCGCATCATCATCACCTTTCAACAGGATACCGTAATTGGCTGCGCCATTCCGCCACGCCTCTATCAAAGAGGTGGTCTCCAGGCTGTAGGCGACGCCCCACTCCGGCCAGTCGTAGCGGGCACCGGTCCCGACTGTAAAACTGCCGTGGATCTGGCTGTCGTCAAAGCCGTATTCTCCAAAGGTTTCCCAAGTTTCTTCCGGGGTCCAGGGTTTGATGATCCGGTACCCGTCTACCTGGTACGTCGTGGCATAGTTCGTGGAAACATCCGGCCCGGCCCACCCGTCATAGGTAATATACTGGAAAGCCGCCATATTGGCGATGTCGCCGGGAAGCGTCGAAAGATCGTATTGCAGCAGGATCCTGTATCTTGTACCGGTTCCGCTGCCCACATAGAAATAACTGGACCGGTCAGGATATTCTTCCGTTATACCCGCTTTCATGACCGGATCGAAGACCGCCCCGTCAGCACCTTCGACATCCAGTTGACCGCGATATTCAACGATGAGACGCGGCCTTTGTTCCAGAGCGGCATTTTCTCGGCTGCTGAATATTGCCGTGTCATTTTCATCGTTTTTTGTAATGAGGGCGATTCCAAAATTTTCATTTTCATCGTCAGCCCAATCAATCACTCGCTGGGTCAAATCAAATTCGTAGACCCTGGGCGAATCAATAAGACCCACAAAAACATTGCCCAGGCTGTCTTCAGCGACGGTCGGCGCCGTATTCCAGGTTACGGTCCCCTCTTCCCAGCCAGAGATAATTTCATGGGCATGCACATAAAAATCGCCATCGGTCGCGGTACTGCTTGAACTGAGGTAAAGTTGGAGTTTGGCCGAAATGATCTCCCGGCCTTTCAGATCGGAGACATCGAACTTGAGAAGCGGGATGCTTTGCGCCACAGTATCCCGACAGGTCATAGAGATGGCGGAACCCGCGTTTGTTGAAGCAGATGACGCCGAGATTGCCGCATCTGCATCCGGCCAGAAAGCGGTCTTAACCCGCATCAACTCCGTTGTAAAAGAAGTCTGAAAACTGCTTACAGTCTCGCCGCAATTATTTTTGGCTTTCACCTGCCATGAATAGGCTGTATTGAAAGCCAACCTCTGAAAATCCGGTACGGTGTATTGCGTATCAGCGGTTTCCACAACGATCATCGGAGTTGCAGGACTTTCATCGCGGAATATCTCGACCGCATATGTTTCGGCCCACCGGCTGGCCTCCCATTGCAGAGTTGGATTGATCGAAACCCCCATGTCCAGGTCGGCAGGTGACAGTTGCAAAAAATTGGCAGGGTTGGCACAATAGACCGTTATCTCCTCTGAAAAAACTTCCTCGGAGCCACAGCGTCCAACGACCCGGAAATTGCCCGAGGCCAGCCCCTGGACATTGCCGTCCACGTCAATGGAAGCAACCGCACCGTTCGACTGGATGCTCCAGTTGTAAGTCAACCCGGCGATGGAAGCGCCGTCGGACTCAAAGGCGAGAGCCGTGAATTGAATCAGATCCCCGATTGCCAGCTGCGGTTCGTATGAGTTTTGCAAGGCAACGCTCTCAATGACCGCATCAAGGACCTCTATCTGGTAAACGGCCGAGGTAACGCCATCCTGGCTGGCCGTCACACTGTATATGCCGGGTGTTTCGGCTAAAAAAAGGCCTTCTGCGCTCACCGTAGCCCCTATGACTGGGGAAACCTGCCAGGTAAAGGCTGTTTCCGGAATCGGGTTGCCCGAAAAATCCCGTGCCTGGGCGGTCAGCAGCAGGGCGTTGTTTTGGGTTATTACCTGGGCGGCCTCCGGGTAGATGGCAATTGAGTCCACGGGGCCCGGGGACACTGTGATGAGGCCAGAGACAACCGCCTGGTCCAAAATTTCTGCCAACACCAGGCATGTGCCGGCTTTGGTCCCGGTAAAAACGCCTTCCTGGGTGATTTCACCGGCACCTGAAATGGGGATGACTCTCCACATCGGTTTGTAGGCGCCTTCGACTGGCAGGTTCTCCCACCAGAACATGCCCACGGCAGTGTCAAAACTTCTGGCAACGATATCCCAGTCGCCATCACCGTCCATATCGACCGGCTTGGCGTCAATCGGGCTTTCGAAAGCTGTATCAACATCGTGCCTTATCCAAGTCGTGTCGATGTCAACGTCCATCTCCCACCAGGCCATGGTGTCTGCATACTGACCCGTGCCCAGGATATCCATGTTCCCGTCTTCGTTTATATCCACCGGGAATGCGGACGCCGCCCCGTCGATATTACCACCGCTGACATACTTTGCTGCCCAACTTGTCCCCAATCCATCCTGATTCTCGTAGAGGACCAGACTGTCTTCATTGTAAGAGGGGCCTATAATATCGATATCGCCATCTTTATCGATATCGATTGTATTAAAATCAAGCAGGTGCAATGAAACTGGAAGTATCTGATAAAAATGCAGCGTCCAGTTACTTGGATCGCCGGTATTCTCAATAACAAACAGGTCTGAAGAACTGCCATGTTTCAAAACAATATCAATGTCGCCGTCACCGTCCATGTCACCTGTTCTTGGAAACAAGCCAAAAGCTGATGACGTTTGGATTATCCTAACTGTCCATGGCTGAGCCTCATTTATCCTGTTCTCAAGTGTGATAAGATCCTTTAATGATGACAGTAATACGACATCGAAATCCCCATCACCATCAATATCATCTATATGTAACTCTCCATCCTGGTTATGGAGAACATGCGACGTCCAAACCGAGCCATCGCCATTCGTGTTCTCTGCCCAATATACCTGCCCACCGGATAAATATATTAGATCGGTGTGGCCATCATTGTTCAGATCTTTTGCGTGAATCGTCTCCGGAGAATGAGCATAGGGCGACTCCGAATAAGAAAAAGGCAGCGGTCGCTTGATCCACTGGATAGCTTTCCCGTCAACATTTTCCCACCAGCACGCCTCAGACGGGTCTCCAGCCAACCCAACCAGATCCTGATCACCGTCGCCATCCAGATCAACGAAGATGCTGAATTGCGCGTCATCGACCAGATGTTTTGCCCATGCGGTCCCGTCTCCCCGACCGATATAAATGTCGGCATCAAATTGCAGCGTCTGTCCTGATACAACAGTCTGGGTCTGACTCGGCGTAAGCGCAACGGGCTCAAGCTGTTCGACATCGGCCGGATGAAAATAGTACTTGATCTTCAGCTCCGGTCTCTGGTCAGGATTTGATTCACGGCTCGCGATATAAAAGGCCTGGCCGGTCGAATCCAGCATCAGTCCGTTGTTTGTCTCTGGAGAATGCAGCCAGCCAGTGACCACCTGGGTAAAATCAATCGGCGGGCGCACACCGATATCAATGTCTGCCTGGGTAGCAGCGGCTGAACCGGTCGGTCCCGGCTGGTTATTCCAGGTAAGTTCATTTTCGCTCCAGGCCCCTACCACATTATAAAGTGACAAACTGGTGGAGGCAGATGAACTGCCGTTAACGAACAGATTCAGTTCAGCAGACTGTATCTGGGCCGTCGGGGGAATAGCGTTCAGGATATCAAAGTACATATAGGAGTGGTACTCGATGGCATTGTCAACCCCTACCGCCAGGTAGTTCTTCCAGTTGTAGTTCGAGGCCGGCCATGCGATGGAATCTTCCGTGCCACCGGTGCCGACAAACACATCCGCCTCGGGTTCAAGGACGGCCTCATAAAGCGGCACCTGCTGCCCGGCGACTTCAATCAAGGAAACTTTGGGCGTCTGGAACACGAAAACCGCCGACGTCAGCTCCTCTCCATGCCTGGCAGCCGTTACCTGCCAGGAGTAGATCTGCTCACCGGTCAAGATACTTTCCGGGGCTTGAATCTGTCTTTGACCGGTGGTGGTCTGATAGACCAGGTTATCGGTACCTTCCCCCGCATAGATGGAAACCGTGTAGTCCCCGTCGATTTCCGTACCATGCCAACAGAAAACCGGCCGGAGGGTAATTGCCAGAGTGTGATCCCGTGGATACAGCAGCTGCAGGAAGGGGTTGTCCGGATAGACTGTCAGTCTTACCGGTATGATTTTCGGGCTGTCCGCGGCCCCCGGGGATTCAATGCTGATCTCGGCAGTATATGTCCCCACGGCAAGGCCTTGCGCGTTGACCACGATCTCAACGTTATCAG
>CAZWPX010000096.1:0-11273 GCA_964636125.1 uncultured Desulfobacterales bacterium
CGCCCATTTCAACGTCAAAACCGGTTAGCTTGTTGTTTTCATCCACAAAATTAAAAGGCGGATACTGTCCACTCATTGCCATCCGGATTTCACCTTTCTGCTTTACCTTTGCCAGATCCCCGGCGGTGGCCGTGGCAACAAAAATACCGCCAAGCAGTAAAATCAGCATGACCATCATCAATCGTTTCATCGTAAGACTCCTTTCAAATTAAGGTTTAAAAAAGATTGGTTAAAAACCTGCAAACGTTTTTGTACAACTACCGGTCTGCACCCAACGCCCTTTTCCCAAAGGGAAATACCCGCAGCACCAACTGTGGTTCGTGCCTGCAGGTTGGCAGGTCAGCTTCTACGTTTTGTCTCTGTCCGGCGGAACCAGGCCGGACAACACGCCGGCAACCTCCCGGATCAAGTCAGCGTATTCAGCCTCGATATTCGCGGCACTGTTTTGAAGCACGGAAAAATCGAAAGAAACGGCACCCACGCCCTTGCCATTGCGCGGATCCTTCAACGGGGCCGCAATGGCAATAAGGCCAGGCAGATATTCCTCTACGTTCATGGCATAACCTTGCTGCCGGGCAGTCTCCAACTCCGCCAGCAGGGCTCTCTTCGTTGTAATTGTCTGCGGGGTTTTGGCCGTCAGGACCATTGTTTTTATTTTTCGTTTCAGTTGCTCCGGCTCCAGACAGCTCAGGTAGGCCTTTCCCAGGGCGGTATTGTGCAGACTGTGGCTGGTCGAATCCGGCAAACGGTAGGTAAGTGTTTCAGCGGCACTTTTATGATAGATGCGGACAATGGTATCGGCCACCACAAAAGCAACTTCGATACTGATGTTATGTTGGCTGTACACACGATCGATCACCCCCTGTACCAGGGACAGATGATCCGTCGCCCGCATCAAGTTGTTGCAAAACGGCTGGCAGAGTATAGCCGGACGAATCACTTTGGTACGGGGGTCCTTCTCCAGGTAGCCCAGCTCCACCAGGGTGTTGATATAGCGATACGTGGAAGTCATGTTCAAATCGAGTGTTTTGGCAATCTCACTCTGGGTCATGGCAGGACTTTCCCGATTAAAAAGGGAAAGAATTTTCAAACCCTTTTCAAGGGATTTTGAAAAATAGTATTTTCCTTTTGACATATAGCGTCCGTGGGGTTAATAGCATAACTATTATAGGAATCAAATTACTATTATAGTTAACCTGCCCGAAACCGAACGGGTTGTCAATAACTAATTGTCGTTCATTGCTTTTGAGGAGGCCACATGCCAGTTGACCCCAAGACCGTAACGGTCACCTTTAAAAACACAGGCCAAACGCGTGAGGTCGCGCTATCCGATCTGATCGCAGCCCTGACCGACTGCCTCGATCACTATTGCCACCCTGGCCTGGTTGAACAACCCTTCCTGGTACTGGTCGGTGAAGATAATGGGAATGCCCGTTTTGAACGGCTCTTGTCCGAAGCAGGCTTTGGGGGTGATCCTCACGGCTTTTTCGAAGCACTGGTTGGCGCTCTGGAAACGGCGGATGGCAGCGACGCGGTCTCTATCAACGGGATTGCCATTCCGCACCCGGCATTGATGGCTATTCTTGAAGTAATCCTTCCCGGCAATCGTTTCATCTCGATCAAGGATGTCGATCAGCTTGAAAGACAGACCAACATACAGGTTCCCCCAAAAGAGCGGGAAGACATGCAAGCAGTTCTGGATACCTACCCGGTCCGCCTTTCCATGCACACGATTCGCCAGATGCGCATATCCCGCAACGTCGCCTACCAGTATCTGCCCTTTATCGAAGAGTTGGACAAAGTTGGCCACACCAACACCTGGATCGGACAGTTCCACCAGGGACTGCTTGAGCAGATGTATGCCAACCGGGTGATTTTTCTTTTGAACATGAGCTGCCCGGTTTACTGCCGCTTTTGTTTTCGTAAACACAAGGAATCGCGCAACGAGACGAACCCCACAGAAAAAGATATCTTCCAGGCCGTGGACCACATTCGTAAATCCCCGGATGTGAAAGAGATCGTTATCACTGGCGGCGACCCTTTCATGAACCGCCGCAATATAACCTGTGCCGTTGACAATCTGGCCAGTGTCGACCATGTGCGTACGCTGCGCCTGGCAACCCGTTCCGTTGCGTATTTCCCGCACATGTTCCTGGCCGATGGCGGTCAATATCTGGCCTGGTTGAAAGAAAAAAACCTCGCACTGCAGCAGAAGGGCAAACGCATGGAGGTGGCCACCCACTTCATCCATCCGGACGAGATCTCGCCGCAGAGTCTGGCCATCATTACCGACCTGGTCCGCAACGGCATCCCGGTTTACATCCAGACACCTTACTTAAAGGACTGTAACGACAAGGGACCCGAGCTCGTACGGCTGTTCGGTCTACTGCGGGGCGCCGGCGCCGAGATGCACTATATTTATATCCCCTGCAGCCCGATCCACGGGAACAGTATTTACTGGAGTCCGCTTTCAAGCGGCATCACCGTTGCGAGCCACCTGCGGGCACACCTTTCCGATCGCGCCATCCCGCGCATCTGTACCGCCACACCCATCGGTAAAATGGACTGGCACACCAGTGGCTGGGCAGTGGAACCGGTTGAGGGCGACGATAACCTGATCTGGATCCGGACCCCCTACACGCCGGACTATTTTAAAAGATTCGCCCCGCTCACCAGCAAACTGGACAACATCCGGGTCAATGCGGAAGGCACCATCGATATCCAGTACTTCGCGAAGATAGGGGACGAAAACCTGTTTCTGGGAAGCATGCCGCCGAATGCGACATCAACTGAAACCGATGAACCAGAAGCACCGGCGCCATCCGCAATGATCCGGGAGGATGCGTGCCTGACCGATTCAATTGTAAGCACCCATATCCCCGACTTGTATCGCCAGCATGAAACCCGGGTGGAACTAACTACCGCGGCCGGCAAGGCCGCGCTTGATTATATTCAGGCCGATAACCGCATTACGGATGTGATCATTTCTGATGGAAACGGCGTGGTTGCATCTCTCTGCGAAGTTGAACGGCTTGTGCGCCACCTGGCGGCAATCGCCCATGTAAACGCCGTGCGCCTGCGTAGCCTGATGTTCAACCACTCGCCGGAACAGTTTACCCGCGCGGTCATCGACCGGCTGGCCGCCATGAATCGGTTGTCCATCGTAGGCCCTCTGAGGCTGGAAATCGAGACCCGTTTTTACCACGCCGGAGAAATCATTTCGGCGCACCATCAGGTGGTCCGCGACCTTAACAATCGCGGCATTACCGTTTACAACAATACGCCGCTGATCGCTGGCGTCAACGACAACGCCGAAGCCATTCAGGCTCTCTCGTTTCGACTGCGCCAGGCGGGAGTTGAATTCCATCATCTCTATGCAGCCGGCCTGCCCCACCAGGATCGATTGAACCAAAACCACCCGGTAAAGATGCGCGACGTGATTGACATTGCCACCCGTGTGCGTCGGGAAGGCAGCGGTCGTGAGATTCCGCGTTACATCCTGCGTACCCCTCTGGGGGAAGTGGATTACGGCCTGACGACTGTCTGCCATGTAACAGAAGGTGAGGTGTGGGCCCGGCTGACACCTTACAACCTGGCTTATTTTAAAAATATGGACCCCGGCTTTGAATGGCCGGAGAGTGTCCGCGTAAACAATAACGGCACACCATCGGTCAAGGTAACGGGACTTACCGGGACCGGGAAGTTTTCCCTGGCCTGATGCCGATCTCTTAGTATAGAATACAAGTCGTTCTTTCGACTGACCCGGTCACCATTAATGCTCAATTGTCAAAGGCTAAAATGTATTACCCCTTCATGTTTTACAATACGGCAGCCGATCACCAGCCTCTTTTTAATAATCTGAGCGGTGATCCTTTTGTCGCCGATCTCTCCTGGCAAAGCTCTCTGGTGACAGCTGCTACCGCAAGGAATCAGCAGCAGTTCCAGAAAATGCTCGATAAGCAGATGTCACCGGATTATTCTTGGGGGTTTTCGCCTTACCTGGAACGACGCGATACCCTTCTGGCGGACTGTCCCCAGATGGCCGCCGAAAAGCGCTATATTCACCTGGGCCTGGATATTATCGTACCGATGGATACGCCCCTGCATGCCCCGCTGACTGCCATTGTGGCGGAAACCGGCTACGAAGAAGGCGAAGGCAACTACGGCGGCTTTGTGCTGCTGCGCCATGCGGGCCGCCGCTTCACGCCGTTTTATAGCTTTTACGGCCACCTTAACAGGAGCAGCCTGCCGGCGACAGGCCGCAGTCTGGCCGCTGGTGAAAGGTTCGCCGTCATCGGTGATTTTCCCGATAACGGCAACTGGTTCCACCACACCCATCTTCAGATCATTACAGAAAAGGGATTAGCCGCCGGGTACCTTTCAAAGGGCTACTGCACGGAACAAGACCTTGCATCTATCAACGAATTGTGCCCGTCACCGGTGCCCTTGTTTCGCCGCTGACAATTGCCATGCCGGACATTATCGAAACAATAAACATTCTTAAAACCGGCCGGGCAAGACCGGGGGCCAATGGGAGTTGTGCAATGCATGTGTTCCTCCGTTGGCCCAATAGCAGTCTTAATTTAATAATCGAAACCTCTGGATCCCGGCATTCGCCGGGATGACGAACATAAAGGGTGTATCCCGAAAGACAGATTGTGCCGCCGCAATTAGTGCAAGGCTTTTCCACAACCGTTGTACGATCTTCCGTCCAGGGTCACCGTAACCGTGCTCTCGAACGCATCGCCGCGCATGGTATCCCGGCAGGGTTGACCGGAAATGAACACTTCTATGGTGTGTTCGCTGTTCCGGGCCCGGTAGGTCCCTGTCCGCGTTGTCACATCATTCACAGGTTCAGGCGTATCAAATTCATACCGACTCTGACCGTAGTCACTCACAAAAATTAGCTTGCGGCCCCTTGAGATCTCCAGGTGCCAACCGGGCTCGTTGCCGACCGCCCGGAAATCAACACCATTGAGCTTGGCATGTTCCCAAATGGCCAGAGGCCGGTTGTTGCGGCAGTCACGCCGGATGTCGCCGGCGGTTTCCAGCCAGGCCGCATCCCCTTTGCTCCAGAAAATCACCTCGCCGTCGCTGTACTTCGCCCCCGACCCAGCCGATACCTGGGGTAGGCTGACGGTTTTACCCGGCAGAAACAACCAGGCCTTTTCCCCTTCAATTCGGACAGGAAACCAGTACCCGTCATCGCATTCAAATACAAAGGTCCGGGGTGGCCTTTCCTCCAGCGAACTGGCCGTTTCGGCTCCGGTGCATGCCGCCGGCAACAGTCCGCCCAACATCAGTATAAATATAAATCGCAGCTTCATATGCATCACCAGTTCCAGGCTCTATCCTGCCCGGCTGCCATTGGGTAATTTTTTCTCCGGTACCGCAAGGGCCGGATCGATACCATCCGCGTACCCGATATCGAACAGCATCCCCTCCGACACTTCCCCCATCATATTGCGCGGCGCCAGGTTGACCACAAACAGGGCTTGCCGGCCCTCGATCTCGGCCGGGTTTTTTCGCTCTTGTTTGATACCGGCCAGGATTGTGCGCTGGTGATCGCCCAGATCCACGATGAGCCTGACCAATTTATTTGATCCCTCAATATCCGCCACTCGTTTGATGGTACCGACCCGGATATCAATTTTCTCAAAATCTTCAAATGATATGATCGGTTTAATCTTTGCAGGTTCCATTTGTTCCTCTTTACTATAACTTTAGAATTACTGCCATTAGCCAAAACCTGGTGGCCGGCTTGTCCCAATCCTGACAAGACTACATCTCAAGTTAGTAGGTCCATAAACTTCTTGTTAGCCTTTGGAAAGGCATAGGCATCCAGTTCGTCAAGTCTGACCCAGCGAAAATCAACCGGGCCGTTCAGCCGGACACGGCTGCCGGGTAATACCCGACAGTAAAACACGTCCAGCTGGATCTTGAAATGGGTATAGGCGTGCTTAACCCGGGTAATATGGGAATCGATTTCCACCTTGAGGCCGGTTGTCTCCCGGATGTTACGGCTACAGCCGTCACCGGCAGCGTCTCCCTTGCGCAACTCTCCCCCGGGAAATTCCCACAGGCCGCCCAGCAGCCCCTCGGGTTGTCGTCGGGTAATCAGGACTTTACCCCTTTTGCGAATCACCCCCGCGGTCATGTGAACCGTAGGAACCGGCTTGCGCCTTTCCTTTACTGGAAATTCAATTACCCGGTTTTCCTGAAAGCCCCCGCAATCCCCCTGAACCGGACAGCCGCCGCATTCCGGATTCGCCGGTTTGCAGACCAGCGCCCCCAGTTCCATGATTGCCTGGTTAAAGGTGCCCGGCCGGTCCCGGTCCATCAGGCGGGTGGCAAGCGTTTTCAACTGTTTATATACCGCCGGCTTGTTAACCGGGGCCGCGATTAAAAAAAGCCTGGCGAGTACCCGCTTGACGTTGCCGTCCACCACGGCGTGGGGGTGACCGAAAGCAAGGCTCTGGACTGCCGAGGCCGTGTATTCGCCTACCCCGGGAAGCTTTAAAAACGCCTCCCATCGATCCGGAATGCGCCCGTCATATTCATCCGTCACCACCCCGGCCGCCCGGTGGAAATTGCGCGCCCGAGCGTAATACCCCAGCCCTTCCCACATCTTGAGGACTTCCTGCAGATCGCCGCGAGCCAGGTCCTCTATGGTAGGAAATCGCTCGAGAAACCTGTGATAGTAGGGGATGACGGTCTTAACCTGGGTCTGCTGCAGCATCACCTCGGAAAGCCATATCCGGTAGGGGTCTCGGGTGTCGCGCCACGGCATTTGACGCTGGTGCTGTCGATACCAGCTAACCAGGTGATTCCGGATACGGCTGGCTTTTGCATTGGTGACTGAAACGTTGGCCATGATAATTACATACTGATCCGACTCTTGTCCGCGTAACGCTGCCGGATCCATCCCCTCATTCGCCCACAGTCTTGAATTTCTCCGGCGGGGCGCCACAGATCGGGCACTTTTTCGGGATCTTCTTGTCGGTGACGTAACCGCAGACCTGGCAGACGTGGTAGGCCTTCACAACGTTCTTGATAACGTGATAGATGGCCCTTTCGTAGAGTTTCGCGTGATGGGACTCCGCGTCCCGGGCATGGCTGAAGGCCAGGGCAGCAACCGTCTCGCCCTCGTCCTCCGCATCTTTGATAAACGCGGGATAGGTGTTCTCACTGACACTTTTTTCCCGCTGAAATGATTTCTCCAGATTCGTATCCGTATCTTTCACCAGCAGGTCCCTGACCAGGTTCAACTGCCGGGTGGCATGCACCCTTTCCGCTTCGGCAATGGCCCGGAACAACAGTGCGATCTGGGGCTCCTGCTCCTCATCCGCCTTCTCCGCGTAAGCCAGCAGACGGAAATAGGCCTTGGCCTCGCCGATAAACGCTGCATGGACATTCTGTTTCGTCTTTTCCTTCATCGCCGATTCCCCTTTTGATGCAGTTTATATTGTGATGAGTTTTTCATTGTTCTTCAAAAGGTCTGTCAAGGGCACTCCCCAGTAAATCACTTCAATACCGAGTCCTTCCAGGGTTTCAGTAACGCCCAGCTGATCCGCGCACGCCTTGCAGGCGGTAATGTGCACCCCGGCCTTCTGGGCCTCCTTTATTTTTGCCTGTATTGCTGTGTTTTCACCCACCAGCTGGACAGTCGCACCCCACACAATCAGTGTCACCTTTTCCCACCAGCCCTTGAGAAGTGAATTGACGGTATACATGAAGACCATCTTTTCTGCGGTTACCGGGTCCGCGTTTGTCCAAAGTACATACAGATGTGTTTTTGCACTCATAGGATTGTCCTCCCTTCAGTCAGACTCAATTGTTTCACGAACAGTACTATATCGGTTGCCGCTGAGCCGGCCGAGCGGGTCCAGGGCCAGCCATTCCACTTCGCCTTCATTCGAAAGCAGATTGTCCTCCAGATGGACAAGTTGAGTTTAGTCTTTATAAAACTGGCGAAACTCTTCCGAAGGTTCCCGCTCTGAATAGATATATACTGAAGTGCCCAGTGGATCCGCAACCGAAAAACCACGATCACCCCAGGGGTGGTCCTCCAAAGGCATGACCGTTGACAACCCGGCTTCTATCAGGCGTTCATACTCGGCGTCAACATCATCAACCATAAAGTTGAGGACAACCCCGGTACCGCTGTAAACCGGCATGCCCCCCTGCGGCTCCATAAATTGGACCGTTGCCCCAGACTTGCCGATCCGCAGGTTCAAGTACCAGCCGCAATCAAAGATAATTTCAGCGAACAGGTATTTTTTATAAAAGTCTTTGCAAGCCGCTACATCGTTTGTGCAAAAGCAGGTGGAAAGCTCTCTGGTGTTCATGCGCCTCTCCTTAAGTTGATAACCGTTTCTCTCCCTTCAGCGCCGCTATCGGCTTTTTTGCCGCCGGAATCCGTTCAGCGTTCAACTCTTTCTAACAAGCTCCCGCTTGCGGGTCAACGGTGATAGTTGGCTAGGCCGCCGAGGACCGGGCCAGACAGCGGTACTATCCGGCCCGGCGATCGCCGCAATGAAATCCTTCAGATTTTGGTCTGGTAAAAATGGGTTCAGGCGTCAAACCGTTGTAGAAAGTGGGTGTCGATATTCCCGTTGAGGTAGTCCGGATCGGCCATAACCCGGCGATGGAACGGCGCCGTCACCTGGATGCCTTCTACTTCAAATATCGCCAGCGCCCGATCCATGCGCCGAATCGCGGCTTCCCGATTCTCTGCCCATACCACCAGCTTTCCGACCAGCGAATCGTAAAAGGGGGAGACCAGATAACCATTGTGGATGTGGGTATCCATGCGCACACCTGGCCCGGAAGGCAGAGTCAGCGCAGTAATTTCACCCGGTGAGGGCATAAAATCGTTATCCGGATCGGCCGCATTGATACGGCACTCGATCGACCAGCCACGCAGGCTGATATCTTCCTGCTGGAGGTTAAGCGGTTCGCCGGCGGCTATCCGGATCTGCTGCTGAACGATATCGACGCCGGTGATCATTTCGGTGACCGGGTGTTCCACCTGGACCCGGGCATTGACTTCCATGAAGTAGTACCGCTTATCCTTATCCACCAGGAACTCCATGGTGCCGGCATTGGTGTAATCGAGGGACCTGGCCATCCGGACGGCGGCCGCCCCCATCTCTTTGCGCAATGGTTCATCAATGAAAGGCGACGGGGCCTCTTCAATGAGTTTCTGGTGTCGTTTCTGGATGCTGCATTCACGCTCCCCCAGATGAATGCAGTGGCCATGGGTATCAGCCAGGATCTGCACTTCGATGTGCCGGGGTTTTTCGATATACTTTTCAATATAGAGGTCCGGGTTGCCGAAAGACGCACGGGCCTCTCCGGAGGCGGTTGCAAAGGCCTTTTCCAGTTGTCCGGCATCGTGAGCGATCCGCATGCCGCGTCCGCCCCCCCCTCCGGAGGCCTTGATGATCACCGGATAGCCGATAGATTCGGAAATCTCGGACGCTTCACCCACAGAGGCAACCACCCCCTCACTGCCGGGAATGATCGGTATCCCCAGTGCCTGGAAGTGTTTGCGGGCCGCTGATTTGTTGCCCGCCAGGGCAATGCTTTCGGCAGAAGGACCGATAAAAATTAAATCGTTGTCTCCACAGGCCCTGGCAAAATCAGGATTTTCCGATAAAAATCCGTATCCCGGATGCACGGCCGCTGCGCCGCTGCGCCGGGCTGCTCCGATGATGGCTTCAATATTCAAATAGCTCTTGCGGCTTAGGGGCGGCCCGATGTTCACAGCTTCATCAGCAGATTTGACGTGCAGTGATTCTGCATCCGCATCGGAAAAAACCGCCACGGTTCCAATACCCATTTCGTGGCAGGCCCGCATGATGCGCAATGCGATTTCGCCACGATTGGCAATCAGGATTTTTTCAAACAAGGCGTTCATCCCCTTGCATTTCAGGTAGGATTTTGGTTCAAACTTCTATTTCAATCAATGCCTGGTTTTTCATAACCATCGCTTCATTCTCCACCATGATCTGCGTAATCGTTCCCGGCTGATCCGCCTTTAATTCCGTAAATATCTTCATGGATTCAATGACACATACCACATCATCGCTGTTTACGCGCTGCCCGACTTCCACAAAACTTTTTTCGCCTGGTGCGGGAGCCTTGTAAAATGTTCCCATCAACGGTGACTTAACCATGTACCTTTCATCACTCAATGTGTTTTCTCCTTTTCGATCTATGGCTTGTTATGATCAAAACACCTTATATTAGGTACTGCCAGTTTGCAAAATAATTTCTGCCCCTCGTATTCAAACCCACACCGGTCTGGATCATTACATTCAAAAAAAGCTTGACATATAATTTGAATATATGTCAAATATATTTAATCCCGCCCATGACTCTGGAGTAAATTGAGCCGATGAAAGCAAAAGTTGCGAATGCAGACACCCGACAACCACTTGGCATTACCGCCTATGAGAAAATCTATCAGAAAATAGTGACCCTTGGATTTGAACCGGGCCAGCACCTTGAAGAAAAGCAGTTGATTGAGCATCTGGGAATGGGGCGTACACCCATTCGGGAAGCCCTTTTGCGCCTGGTTGGGGAAAACATGGTTGAGTCACAGCCCGGCCGGGGGTACATCGTTCGGCCCATTACACTTCAAAATATCAAAGCAGCCTTTGAAATGATGAAGATCCTGGAAACTGGTGTTGCCAGCCTTGCCGTTCGACAGAATGTCACCCCCTTTTTGATCAAGATGGAAGAAGCGGGGGCTGCTGTGAAGATGGCAATCAAGGACAACAACCCACTCAGGCTTGTGGCGGCAAATCATGATTTCCATCAATACTATGCCCAGTGCTCACGCAATGAATATCTTGAACGCGGCATAAATCAAATCCGCAGTGAAGCCAAGCGACTATCCTACTTGTCATACGTCAACGAAGTTGATCCCGGCATATCCCTCAGTGCCCACTACGATTCAGTGATTCGTGAACATGATAAGATTATCAGCTGCTTAAAAGATAAGAATACAGAACTGCTGAAAGAAACAGTTCTTTTACACATCAAGGCTTTTCAAAAGCGTATCATCCTTTTTATGAGTTCATGATAATACTAACCGCAACAGGAGGAAAAAATGAAAAAATTAATGCTTATAATGATCAGCGTATTCTTTGTTTCGGGACTGATGTCAGATGCAATGGCTAAAACAAAATGGGACCTGCACCTGAACTACCCGGCCGGAAATTTCCATTCCAAGGGCGCCCAGCAGTTTGCAGACAGGGTCAAGG
>CAZWPX010000097.1:0-10940 GCA_964636125.1 uncultured Desulfobacterales bacterium
GTGTCACAATGTTCAATTTGGCTTCAGGTTTTCAGACCGAAGACTGAAGGCTGAAGAAAAACCTTGAAAACCAGTCTGACCGATCAAACACTATTGAAAACAAGGCTTGCAATGACTCGGGCTGAATTATTGGATCAATGACTTTCGTTTCGCCTTTACCTTCAGTCTTCAGCCTTCAGCCTTTTAACCTGATTGGCTTTACAATCTTTTTTCGGCACAGCCAATTATCTCTGACCTGGCCCTGAGGACCAGGTTTTAAAGACAGAATTAAAACCCAAGGAGATCATTACAATGAACGAAACGGTGTCAGGCGAACAACAAGCAACGGATACACTTTGTATCAACACAATTCGTGGACTCGCCATGGACGCGATTCAAAAAGCGAACTCCGGCCATCCCGGGGCCCCCATGGGACTGGCCCCGGCCGCCTATGTTCTCTGGACACGCTTCCTAAAACACAATCCCGGCAATGCGGACTGGCTGGACCGCGATCGGTTTGTTCTCTCCGGCGGCCACGCCTCCATGCTGCTTTACAGCCTGCTTTACCTCAGCGGTTACGGTCTTGAACTTGAAGACCTGAAAAACTTCAGACAGTGGGGCAGTAAGACGCCCGGTCACCCTGAATACCGTCATACGGACGGCGTGGAAACCACAACCGGCCCCCTGGGCCAGGGAGTGGCCAATGCAGTGGGCCTGGCCATGGCCGAACGGCATCTGGCGGCACGCTTTAACCAGTCCCAGCATGCGATTGTCGATCACTACACCTATATCATGTGCGGAGACGGCGACCTTATGGAGGGAATTTCCGCCGAGGCCGCGTCCCTGGCCGGGCACCTGGGCCTGGGGCGCCTGATCTGCATCTATGATGATAACGGCATTTCCATCGAAGGCAGTACCGCCATTGCATTCACTGAAGATGTAAAACTACGCTTTGAGTCCTACGGCTGGCAGGTGCTGGTTGTGGATGACGGCAACGATATCGAGGCCATAGCCGCGGCCATTGAATCTGCCCGGGCGGAAACGGGAAAGCCGACCCTGGTAAAACTGAAAACCGAGATCGCTTACGGCAGCCCCAACAAGCAGGGTACCGCCGATGCGCACGGGGCACCCCTGGGTGCTGATGAAATCATTTTAACCAAACAGAACCTGGGCCTGCCGACCGACCAGCCTTTCTGGGTACCGCCGGAAGTACTGGCACGCTTTGGCCAGTGCCGGGCCGCGGGGGAGCAGCTGGAAGCGTCGTGGCTGGAAAAATTTCAAGCCTATAAAACGGCCTTTCCGGAACTGGCCGACCAGTGGGTGGATGCCATAAGTGGCTTCCTGCCGGAAGACTGGTGCGCCGATATTCCTGCCTTTTCTGCAGATGCGGACCCCATTGCCACCCGGGCTGCCTCCGGGCAAGTCCTCAATGCCATTGCGGGCAAAGTCCAGACCCTCATGGGTGGTTCGGCCGACCTGGCCCCCTCGAATAAAACTTATCTCACTGCTTCGCATGAGTTCCAGAAAGGGGCTTATGACGGTCGCAATATTCGCTTCGGTGTCAGGGAACATGCCATGGGCGCCATCATGACGGGGCTGTTTCTCCACAATGGCATCCGGCCCTACGGCGGGACCTTCCTGGTATTTGCCGATTATGTCAGACCGGCCATCCGGGTGGCCAGCCTGATGAAGCTGCCTTTGATTTATGTCTTCACCCACGACAGCATTGCCGTCGGCGAAGACGGCCCCACCCACCAACCGGTAGAACACCTGGCAGCCTTAAGGGCCATCCCCGGGCTCACGGTAATCCGCCCGGCCGACGCAACCGAAACCGCCAAGGCCTGGTGTCAGGCCCTGCAGACCACCGACCAGCCCGTGGCCCTGCTGCTGAGCCGCCAGAAACTCCCGATTCTGGACAGCGTGCTCAAAGACCAGACCCTGCAGCTGGGCGCATATGTCCTGTCGGATTGCGAAGGGACGCCGGACATTATCCTTATGGCCAGCGGCGCGGAAGTACACCTGACCCTGGAAGCCCAGAAAACACTGGCCCTGGAAGGAATCACCGCCCGGGTGGTCAGTATGCCCAGCTGGGAATTATTTGAAATGACCTCCCCGGATTATCAGCAGCAGGTCCTGCCGGCGGCTGTAAAAACTCGCCTGGCAGTAGAGGCCGGTATCCCCATGGGCTGGGAAAAGTATGTCGGCGACAGCGGTGATATCATTGGCATGACCGGATTCGGCGCATCGGCTCCGGGTTCGGTGGTATTGGAGAAATTCGGTTTCAGCGCAGATAATGTTGTCGCCCGGGCTAAGAAACTGCTGGGTAGGTAAAGAATCCTGGCCCTGAGGGCCAAGTTTTATGGTCGCATAAAGATCGCAAATAGTAAAGGCGGACTGTAGCTGCACAGTCCGCCTTTGTTTTTTAATGGCGAAAGGGCTCTACGCCTCTTATTTATTGATTTTATCCCGCAGCAGCTTTGAACACCGGAACACGACCACCCTGCGTTTTTCAAGCATCATGTCGCTGCCGGTGGCCGGGTTGCGCCCGCGCCTGGATTTTTTATCCTTGACACAAAATTTGCCAAATCCGCTTATCAAAACATCTTCGCCATTTTCCATTTGACGCTTCACGATTTCCAGCAAAGTCTCTACGATCTCAACGCTTTTTTTTCTGGATATGCCGAGTTCTTCGGGAATTGCATCTATAATCTGAGCTTTGGTTAGGGTCATGGGGAAATCGCTCCTTTAACAATGGATTCTCAGGATGAAAACGTCATTGTCAAATAGCCGATGTTACTGCTTTTTGTCAAGAAATACATAACTATTTTTTGACATTAGCCTGAATAGGGTTTAGAACAAGCAAAAAATTTCGATGACCATCAGGGCAGTCGCATAACGGATGGCGATCCCGGCAGTGGTCACGACAAACAGATCGGATTGCCTTCTTGAAAAAGCAAAAACCTGCCTACATCGGCCTGACCACAGCTGCCACCGCCTACCTGATCTGGGGCCTTAGCCCGGTCTATTGGAAGTCGCTGGCGGCGGTACCCGCCTTTGAGATTCTCATGCACAGGATGATCTGGTCCTTTCTTTTCCTCTTGCCCCTGATTTTCTTCACGGGTCGCCGGGATGCTTTCAAGTCCGCTTTGAAATCACCGCAGGTCATGCTGATCTTGCTCTCCACGACCCTGCTGGTGGGATTCAACTGGTTTCTATTCATCTGGGCCATCAACAGTAATCATATCCTGCAGACCAGCCTCGGGTACTATATAACACCGCTGGTCAGTGTGTTTCTCGGCATGATCTTTTTAAAGGAACGACTGCGCCGCATGCAGGTCGTCGCCCTGGGCCTGGCAACCTTCGCCGTGGGGGTGATGACCATCCGCTATGGCCACTTTCCCTGGGTATCCCTGGCATTGGCATTTTCCTTTGGTTTATACGGCTTGATCCGGAAAATCGCCCCGGTGGGCGCACTGGTTGGCCTGACTATCGAAACCATGCTGCTTTCTGTACCGGCCCTGCTGTATCTGGGTTACCTTGACCACCTCGGTACGGGTGCATTTTGGCGGATGGGAACCGGCACGGACCTGCTGCTGGCAGGGGCTGCCCTGGTGACCGCCCTGCCCCTTTTGCTCTTTACCATCGGTGCCCGCCTGCTCCACCTGTCAACCGTCGGGTTCCTGCAATACATAGCACCGAGCTGTACGTTCACGCTCGCTATCCTGGTTTACAATGAACCGCTGGCCCGGCCGCAGTTGGCGGCGTTCATCCTCATCTGGGCGGCCCTGGTCCTCTACTCACTGGATTCGGTCATCCACTACCGTAAGAGCGGGTAATCAGGATCGCTGGGGCAGGATAATCTTGCGTTTATCAGGCGTGGGGTGGGGTTTGAAGAAAATGGCCACATGGCCGATGATACCGGCCAGGCAGGCACCGGTTCTCTTTTCAAGTTCGGCGCAGATCCTCTGCTTGGACTCTTTTTCTTTATTCTCTACGAACTTGGCCTTGACCAGTTCGTGGGCGGTCAGCGCGGCCGCGAGTGAATCGATCACCGTCTCGGTCACCCCTTTCTGGCCGATATACACAATCGGTTGCAGTTTATGCGCCAGACCGCGCAGATGTTTCTTTTGATAACCTTTGAGTTCCTGCAATATCAACTCCCCGAATTCCCGCCCGGATGCAGAGCTGCCGACGGACTCTTTTTTCTATTATTGAACACGTGAAAGGCCTGTAACCGCCTTGCCAGGGTATCGTTACAACAAACCCTTTCAAAGGTCAATTGGGCAATATCCGTTTAAGCAACCCGCCGACGACCGAGTGCCTGTCACTTAGAAAGCTAATATCCACACAGGCTGCTATCCCCTGTTCATGCTCAAGAATCAGACGGGCGGTCATTTTGGCAGTCTCCCCGGTGATGGCCGCGCAGTGGTGAAAATGTCTGCTATGATCCTCGCGGACCGCTTTGCTCAATACCCGACAGCAGGCCGAACGGTATCGGTCAGTGAACCGAATGTGCAGTTCCCTTGAGAACTGACGCGCCTTTTTCCGCTCGCCCGGGGCTTTACCACCCCCCAGGCAGAGTCCGACACTCATGATCCCTCCGCTCAAGGCACCACAGGTACAGCCGCTGCCGCCCATCCCATCCGAAAAAGGCGCGGCCAGGGCGATGGCGGTCTCCTCCGGAATGTCATGGCCAAGCCCCTTGCTCACCGCCAGAAGAACAGATTCAGCACACATAAACTGCCGTGAACGAAAAAGGTTTTCAGCCCTGTCCCCTATCTGCTCCAGGAGCGCTTCTATATCACGTGGACTCATTTTGCGTAATTTTCTCCATTTCACACCTTTTCAATTCAACATGTGGTGCCCTTCTAACGCCTCTTTTCCACAAAATCCAATTGTTAATTCCGATGGGCTCCGGGCGCCCTATCGAAGGTATCTATAGCCATCAGGCGCCCACCGGTTTGAGGCCGACCCTTCATACCCAATAAGTATTTGATTTTTATTATATTTTAAGTTCCAATTATGGACTTGACAGAATCGTTAGCATGACTATAATAGGTCACGATTGGCTGGCCGCCTGCAAGCGCTATGATTTGCATAATGAGTGCTGAGTAGCTGTTAAAATGGGTAAATAATGGAGTGCGTTGACCCTTTGGCCGTGACGGTTGCTTCCGCCTGTATCCAGCAAACAGAGTTTAGACTGGAGAGTTTACCTTTAAACGGAGAGCTTCGTGAAAAGAAGTTATAAGGGGAATGCCCGTTTCCTGATTGTACAGAAAAGTCGCCCAGACACTTTTCAATTATTGGACTACCCGGACTGCTTTTGGATCCAGGGGCATGGCTATGTAAAAAAGGTCATCACCAGGAACCGCAAAAAGAGCAGTGTTTTCATGGTTAAACCGGAACATCCAACGCCCCAATAGTTTTTCCCTCAACACGCCATCATTCCAACGGGTACATGCAAGGTCCCAAGCGGTTGTCCAGGTATTGCTGAAACCGGACTTCACAAAGGGCCGGTGAGGCATTGAACCTGAGTTTGCTGGCAAGGCTGAATGTCAGGGCAACCCGGCACAAAATAACAACCTGGAGGTGTAGCATGCCGGTCTACGAATATGAACATACCGCTTCAGCCTGTGAGTTGGGGCAGGTCTTCGAGGTGACCCAGTCCATCAAGGACAAACCCTTTAAGCGCTGCCCGGACTGCGGCCAACCGGTTCACAAGCTGATTTCAAGAGTCGGTATCAGTGTCCCCAAAACCAACTCGGAATTGAAGGACCTCGGGTTTACCAAACTGGTTAAACGCGATGATGGTGTTTATGAAAATGTAACTGCCCGTGGAAATGACAGCCGGTACATGGAACGCGGCAAGCCGGAAACAATGCCCGATATCAGTAAAACGATAAAAGACTGATCAAAGGAGGAGGTTCAATGATCCATGCCGATCATCTGACAAAATATTACAAGGATTTCTGTGCGGTCGATGGCATCAGCCTTGACATCCGCAAAGGTGAAATCCTGGGCCTGCTGGGCCCCAACGGTGCGGGTAAAACCACTACCTTGAGGATGCTGACCGGTTTTTTCAAACCAACCCGGGGCACCATAAAGGTAAAGGAATTCGATACGGACACCCATCCTTTGGAGGTTAAGCAACTGATCGGGTACCTGCCGGAATCAGCCCCGCTGTACCACAATATGCTGGTTTATGACTATCTCGATTATGTCGCCCGCATCAGGGGTATCGAAAAAGACCGGCGCCTGCGCCGGATCAGGGAACTGTGTGAAATCTGCGGACTGCACAACATCATGCACAAAACCATCAACGCCCTGTCCAAAGGCCTGAAACAACGGGTGGGCCTGGCCCACGCCATGATGGACGATCCGGAAATACTGGTCCTCGATGAACCCACATCCGGCCTCGACCCGAACCAGATTGTTGAAATCCGGGATATCATCAAGCATATTGGGCGGGAAAAAACCGTTATCCTCTCCACGCATATCCTGAGTGAAGCGGAAGCAACCTGCGATCGAATCGTGATTATCAACCAGGGGAAAATTATCGCCGACGGCAGCGCAGAAGAACTCAAACAGTCCGCCGACAGCGCCAGCGCCCTGAACATTACCCTCGCCAAAGCCAAGTTCACCGGGGTGCAGGCCGCCCTGGAAGGCATCGACGGGGTCCTGTCGGTGGAGCAGATCAATGCCGAAAACACCAAACAGCTGACCGTCAAGGTCGCCGGTAAACCCGGCAGTGACCTGCGCGAGCCTGTCTATCACCAAATCAAACAGACCGATTGGCTGCTCATGGAATTCCGGCAGGAAACCCGGAGCTTGGAAAACATCTTTAGAGAACTGACCAGGGAGAATTGATATGCAACAGGTCCTCAACATAGCCGGGAAGGAGTTCCGGGATTACTTCATATCGCCCATTGCGTACATCGTGATCTCCATCTTCCTGCTGGTAACCGGCTGGTTTTTCTTCACCACCTTTTTTCTCTACAACCAGGCGGATTTAAGAAACTTCTTCAACCTGCTTCCGCTGGTGCTTTCCTTTGTGATACCGGCCATCACCATGCGCCTGTTCTCTGAAGAGCGCAATGTGGGATCATACGAAACCCTGCTGACCCTGCCGGTCACCTTTCGGGATATCATCCTGGGCAAGTTCTTTGCAGCCGTCCTCCTGGTGGCCGTGATGCTGGCGCCAACCATTTTCTACGCACTGTGCATTACAGCGATCGGATCGCTTGACTGGGGCCCCGTCATCGGCGGCTACCTGGGCGCCCTCTTCCTTGGCGCAGCCTTTTGCGCCATCGGCCTGTTTGCCTCATCCCTGACCCGGAACCAGATTATCGCCTTTATTGTCGCCATGGCCATCTGCTTTGCCCTGACGACCATAGACCGCATGCTGTTTTTCTTTCCGGAGTCAACCCTGGCGGTACTGGGGTACCTGGGCGCCGGTTCGCATTTCCAGAATATCGCCAAGGGAATCATTGATTCACGTGACATTATCTACTTTCTCAGCGTTGTGTTTATCGGCCTGTACGGCACGGCACTGGTTATGGAAGAAAAGAATTAAGGAGACATGATGGGGGCAACCAGCCGATACGGAAAATATATAAAACTTTTGACCTATGTGGTGGCCATCGTTTTGATAAACATTGTGGGCATCACCCTTTTTACACGCGTTGACCTTACCGCCAACAGATCCTACTCCATCTCGGATGTCAGCAAGGAAGTGGTGGCAACGCTGACGGAACCACTGACCATTAAAGTGTTCTTCACCCGGAACCTCCCGGCGCCGCATAACAATACGGAGCAATACCTGCGCGACCTGCTGGAAGAGTATTCACTGCATGCCGGACGTCTGTTCAATTACAGCTTTTTCGATGTAAACCCCGAAGGATCCGGCCCCAACGAACCGGCCATGGGCAACCGCAAACTGGCCGGTGACTACGGCATCTACCCGGTCCAGATTCAAATGGTGGAAAACGATGAAATCAAGTTCCAGAATGCCTACATGGGCCTGGTCCTGATTCATGGCGATGTGATCGAAAGAATTCCCACCCTGACATCCACGGCCGGTCTTGAATACCGGCTGACAACCGCCATCCAGAAGCTCAACAACAAAATCAGTGCCCTGCTGGCCCTTGAAGAGAAGGTAGCCGTAAAACTGTTTCTCTCCTCATCCCTCAATACAGTCGCACCTTATATGGGCCTGGAGAATCTGGCCGGCCTGCCGACCCAGATCGCAGCGCTTGTGAAAAAACTGAACCGGAAGAACTACGACAAACTGGATTTCGAGCATATTGCGCCGGAAACCACCCAGGATCTGACCACCGTCAGCCGGCAATACAAAATTCAGGCCCTCGAGTGGCCGGCGATTGCCAAATCCGGAATAGCGGCCGGCCAGGGTGCTATCGGCCTGGTCATGAAATACAAGGGGAAAACCACCCAGATCCCCCTGCTGAACGCCATCAACCTGCCCATTATCGGAACCCGCTACACCCTCACGGACAACGCGCAACTGGAAGAAGGCATCAACAAGACCCTTGAGTCCCTGATCAATATCAATGAGGACGTCGGGCTGCTGGCCAGCCATGGGACCCTGGGGGCCGCCCCTCCGGGAAGGCAATCGGCCGGGGGTATCAACAATTTCCGGACACTGGTTGCGGCGAACTATTCCATTAAACCGATTGACCTGAAGAAAGACTCGATTCCAACCAGTCTGAAAAGCATGGTGATTGCACAGCCCACAGAGAAATTCTCCGATTTTGACCTGTACCAGATTGACCAGGCTCTCATGCGGGGCACCAACCTGATCCTCTTTCTGGACGCGTTTAAAGAGGAGATGCCGGCCCAGCAGGGCTTTGGCCTCAATCGGGGCCCGACTTACAAGCCCCTGGATACCGGGCTGGAAAACCTCCTGGTGCACTATGGCATCACCCTTGAGAAGGCGTATGTGCTCGATGAGAACTGTTTTAAACAGCGTGTCTCCCAACAAATGGGCGGCGGCGAAAGGAATATCTACTTCGCGCCGATCATCAAGAGCCGCAATATCAACAACAGCCTGGATTTTATGAAAAACATCAAGGGGCTCATCGCGGTGAAAGCCTCCCCGCTCACCCTGGACAAGGATAGTATCAAACTCTCCGGCCTGACTGCCCACCGGTTGCTCGCCTCTTCTGACCAATCCTGGGAAATGCGCCGCAATATCAATCTCAACCCGATGCTGCTGTCACCGCCGGGTCCCGGACAAAACCGTGAAAGCCTGCCACTGGCCTGGCTTCTGGAAGGCGAGTTCCCCAGCTATTTTGCCGGCCGCCAGATCCCGGTCCGCAAAGCCGAGGAAAAAGCTGAACCGGAAAAAGATGCCGCCCAAAAGCCATCCGGCAACGATCTTTCCATGATCCAGGGTAAAGGCGAATTTATTGAAAAAGGCTCGGCCGCCCGAATTTTTGTCATGGCCTCTTCCGAAATGATAAAAGACAATATTCTGGACCCCAGCGACAACACACCCAACGGGCTGTTTATCCTGAATGTCATCGATGCCCTGAATGACCGGGACGACATTGCGGTGATGCGGTCCAAAGTCCAGCAGTACAACCCCCTGGACGATCTGGCCGCCTCCACCAAAACGGCCATCAAGATGGTGAATATTGCCGGGCTGCCCATCGCGGTCATCATCCTGGGATTTCTTGTTCTGCTACGGCGGCATGCGCGTAAAAAGCAGATCCAGATGTTATTTCCCGCACCCTGAAGCGAAGGCCCAATACAAACCTTAATTCGAGATACGGTTAAGCAGGAACGTTTATGAAAGCAAAAAAAGAATATCTGATTCTGGTGGTTATCATCATCGCCGCAGGTCTTTATCTGGCCCTGCACAAAAAAAATCAGACCCAGTATGACCTGCCGGCTCTGACCAAGATTGAAATCGACGCAATCACACGGATACAAATTGCAACCCGTGACAACACAATCAGCCTGGATAAAATCGATTCGGGCTGGCAACTGGCCCCGCACAATTACCCGGCGGACGGTTCCAAAATTAAGAGCATGCTGTTTGAATTGGAGGCGGTCGATATTACCGATTTGGTCTCGGAATCTAAGGCCTATAAGCGGTACCAACTCGACGATGAAAAAAAACTCTCCATCAAGGCCTGGGCCGGGGACAAGCTCCAGCGGGACTTTAGCATCGGCAAGGAAGCAGCCACTTACCAGCACACCTTTATCCGGCTGCCCGACAACCCGAATGTATACCATGCCCGGGGCGATTTCCGGCGCAAGTTTGAACTGAACACCGCAGAGCTGCGCGATCGCGAAGTCCTGGCGTTTGACCCGGACACCCTCAAACAGATCCGCATAAACAATGCGTCCGAGGTCATAGAATTGACGCGCCAGGCAGCAAAGGCACCTGCTGCCGGTGAGGAATCAGCCCCGGCCAAAGACGCGCCGCCATCCGGACCGGCCCCGGCGGTCTGGCAGACGGCCGATGGAAAATCGGTTGATACAAAAACCTTGGATGACTTCTTGACATCCATCAACAATTTGATGTGTAGCGGGTACCTCGAAGGCCGCCGGAAAGAAGAATTCAAAGACCCGGTCTTCACCATTACCCTTGAAGGCGACCAGCCCTATACACTGGCGCTGTTCCCCAAAACCGCTGAAAAAGATACGGATGTCCCGGGGACTTCATCCTACAATGCCTATCCTTTTACGCTTTCCAATGACCGGCTGGACAATTTTAAAAAGGCCGTCGACAAGCTGGCCGGCAAAAAGGAGGCACCCCCGAAAGAATAAAAACCGGGCGGTCAGCCAGGGTCGTCTTTTTTCGATTTCCGCTTGACATTCCGACCCAAGTCTAATAGAAAACACTTTTCTTCGATTGATCCCCAGTAGCTCAGTAGGTAGAGCAAGTGGCTGTTAACCACTGGGTCCGCGGTTCGAGTCCGTGCTGGGGAGCCAAA
>CAZWPX010000098.1:0-9855 GCA_964636125.1 uncultured Desulfobacterales bacterium
ATAACTATATCACTAAGTGCCCGGCGGCTCAGAGTGTGATCGGGTGCATCGATGTAAAGCATCAACTCGAAATGGAAACCATGACGGAATAAGGCGGTCTTGGGTAGGAGTCAAGTCCCCGTTTGACCTTTCCTGAGAAAATAGGGGACGTTCTTAAGAAAAAAAGTTGGCGGATTTTACTGCCCGTAAGCTGAGAATAATTCTCCCGGGGCGCTGGACACTTGCAGTCTAAATGAAAATAGATCTTTCTGATATTATAATGTAAAGAACGTCCCCCGTTCTATTTGTTCAAGGAGCATTGTATGCGTTCAGTTTTATTTTACTTCAAAGCTTTTATCGGTAAAATTCTGACTGAATCATTTTATAAAAAACTTGGTAAGCGATTAAATGCTCAAATACACATCCACAAAGGATCTGTGGACATTGAGTATGTGACGATAGGCAATGGCAGTAAACCTACGATACTATTTCTCCACGGTTTTTCCGACAGAAAGGAGAATTTCTATTTTGCGTCTAAAAACCTTTGTAAGAACTTTGATATAATCGTTCCCGACTTACCAGGGTTCGGCAATAGTACATCTGATCCCAGGTTGATTTACAGTTTGGATAACTATGAAAACTGGCTGGGTGAATTCATAGAACAGAACAACATGTCTCGATTTCATCTTGTTGGCAGTTCTTTAGGGGGTGCAATTGCGACGAGAGTGGCAATAAAATTCCCGGAAAAACTAAGAACTCTCTCATTAATCAATCCAGCCGGTTTTTACCTTTCTGAAAAAGAATCCATTTATGATGAGGCGCTTAACGGTATAAATCTTTTTAGAGCGGAAACACCCGAAGAGTACGACAAGTTTCGTGATCGTATTTTCCATAATCCGCCAAACCTGCCCAATTTTGTAAAAGAATTTATGATCAGCAGTGCCATTAAGAACAAAGATTGGTATGGAAAAATATTCAATGAATTAGCTAATATAAAGCTGGTAAAGGACGGCGCTAAAAGTATCGAGGAACTATCTTTAAATGCTGTATGCAAAAAGGTGCAAGTTCCGACCACTATTTTTTGGGGCAGGCATGATACCCTGTTCCCCTACGAAACCGTAGACTTTTTAAAGAAACAGATTAAAGGCGCCAAAGTTGTCATTTTTAAAGACTTAGGTCATTGCCCACATCTTGAAAATCCCAGGCGCTTTGCTAAAAAGTTGCATGATTGCTTAAGCGCGGGGCTGGGGCAGGATAGGGGGCAAGTCTCCGTTTGAGCTTTATGCTCGGTTTTGCTAATTTAACCATCAAGAATTTTATACCCTATTCTTGTCAAGCACACGTTTGGAGATGTCATGTATACTGTCATGAGTCAGCCTGCTTCCTACGATGACTGCCGGCAGGCGGTGGAACGGGCGTTCGATCTTTTCCCTCAGGACATAGCCGGGAAAAAGGTTGTGATCAAACCCAATGTCCTGCGGATGTCGAGCGCCGACGAACACATTGTGACCCATCCGGCGCTGGTCAGGGCCGTGGTGGAAAAAGTTGAGCAGCTGTCTCCCCAAAAGATAATCGTGGGTGATAATCCGGGGTTGTTCAATTATGGGGACAATGAAAATAGCTTCGTGAAAACCGGCCTGATGGATGCGACCAGAGGCTATTACCGAAATTTGGGCGATACACCGCGGCCCGTGGCCTTCAACCCGGATTTCATACCTCAGCTCGGGATCTCCGGTGAGATTCTGGACGCGGATGTCCTGATCAGTCTGCCCAAGTTCAAGACCCACGGTCTCACCGTGATGACCGGGGCCATCAAAAACAGCTATGGTATCCTGCCCGGCGCCCAGAAAGCCCGGCTGCACCGTATTGCCGGAACGCCTGAACGTTTTCATGAGGTCATCACAGAGGTCTTCAGCTTGCGGGTACCGGACCTGTTCATCATGGACGCCGTGGTCGGTATGGAAGGTAATGGCCCGGCATCACCGGATTTAAGGGACATCGGTCTGGTCCTGGCGGCTGATAATGCGGTGGCACTGGATGGGGTTGTGGCGCGCATGATGGGGCTGGCGCCCGGGCGTCTGCGTTTCCTACAAAAGGCAAAGGAACTGGGACTGGGGGATTTTGACACCGCTCTCGTTCGCATCGAGGGTGAAATGCGAGTTTTGCCGGATTTCAAACTTCCCCCGCTGGGGGGCGAGGCCATTGCCGACGATGAAGTGGTCCAGGGGTTTATCGAAACCCGGGCCCGGGTTAGGCCCCGGGTCGATCCGCAGCTTTGCACAGGCTGCGCCGCCTGTGCCGAGCACTGTCCTGTTTCCGCAATCATCCTCGATGATGGCCTGCCAACCATCGACGGGGAACTCTGTATAACCTGTTTTTGCTGCCAGGAGATCTGCCCGGAAAAAGCCATGGCGCTGCAGTAACGTCCTGCGGTACTTCCTATGGTCCGATCAGGCTATCCTGCTAAAAACATAGGGGTCAGACCCAAGTGGAATTGGCTCTGCCGGAACTGCGTTCATTCCACTGGATAGGAAAACAAAGGGGTCAGACCTACACATTGACAGAATAGCGGATTTTGTTAGTGTGTAGGTCTAACCTCTTTGACCTTAAGGAGGATGACCATGGGAAAGATTGTTCATCAATCACGGATTACCATTACCAGGGAAAAAGGCCCCACCCGCAAGGCGGAGATCGAGGGGTTTGCTGAACCCGTGTATTATGGCGTTCACGGCGGGATCAGTAAATTTTACAATGTCACGCCCGAAGAAGAACATGCCGCCACGCTTGACCATATCGTTGGTGCGGTCGGCGGCTGAATGATGGGCACACTGGCCACGGTGTTGGCCGGAAAGAAGATCCGTACCTTTCAGGATTGGTTCAAAGCCACAGTGACGGGTGATATCGAAGCAGTGGACAACGTGCTGAAGATCGTGCGTATCGATGTCCACTACCTGCTCAGGTTGCCGGATGACAGGCAGGATGAGGCCCGGGAGTGTTTCAATAACTATATCACTAAGTGCCCGGCGGCTCAGAGTGTGATCGGGTGCATCGATGTCAAGCATCAACTCGAAATGGAAACCATGCCGGAATAAGGCGGTCTTGACAGGCCAATAAATTAAAGATCGGGCAGTTCGGTCCCCTGGTTCATGATTGCCAGATATCCTGCGTAGCTGAAAACACGGTTGCGCTTGCGAGAGGTCAGCTCGCGTACAATTCCCAAATGCTCCAGGTGCCCCAGGCACTTGTTGACCGTGGCCGGTGTGATCCCTGTTTTTTCCACCAACCCGTTGGAATCCGTGATTGGACGTCCCATCAAAGCCCGGTGCACCCGCAAGGCGGAGGTCGCAGCGCGGCCCAGCCCACTGATCTGATCACGATCTTTATTGGCAAGATCAACCAGTTGCCGAGTCGTGTCCACCGCTTGATCGGTAGTGACGATGACCGCCTCAGCGAAAAAATCAAGCCAGGCTTCCCAGTTTCCATTTAGACGAATTTCATTCAGCAATTCGTAATAGTATTGCCGATGTGTTTTAAAATAGAGACTCAGGTAGAGCAGCGGCTCTCGTAGTATTTTTTGTTCGCATAAAAGCAGTGTGATCAGCAGGCGGCCCAGGCGGCCGTTGCCATCTAAAAACGGGTGGATGGTTTCAAACTGTACATGAGCCAAAGCCGCCTTGAGCAATGCAGGCGAGGGTTCCGGCCGATCGTGCAGAAACAACTCCAACTTGCCCATGCAGCCCGGAACTTGTTCGGCCGGTGGCGGGACAAACGCCGCATTGCCTGGACGGGTGCCTCCGATCCAATTCTGGGTCCGACGAAACTCACCGGGTGTCTGGTTAGCCCCGCGCCCTTTAGAAAGCAACACGGCATGCATTTCTTTGATTAAATGCAGAGACAGGGGAAATCCTTTCGACAGGCGCTGCAGACCATAGTCCAGGGCGGCCACATAATTGCTGACCTCGCGGACATCGTCCAGCGGTACTCCGGGTGCCATATCCAGCTCAAACAAAAGGAGGTCAGAAAGCGATGACTGGGTCCCCTCGATCATCGAGGAGAGAACCGCTTCCTTTCGCACATACATGTAAAGGAACAGAGAAATGTCAGGCAAAAAGGTCGAGATGCTATCCAGCCTCCCGAGAGCGAGAAGTGCCTGGTCAAATTTGCTGCGTAAAGCAGGCGTCCAGTCTATGGGAGGATTCGGCGGTAAAGGCTTAGGGACAAAGGCCTGAGCTTTTTCACCCACCGTTGATATTGTAACATATCGTCCTTGGAGCTCTCGTTTCATTGGGCACCCTTTCCTAAAATAAGCTCCACTCTTATTTTAGTTTAATATCGATACCTAAAATAACGAAAAGAAAAACAGGCGTCAAGTGTTTAGGCTAAAATAGCGACAGGGCGGTAAAGTGGACAGGCGATCTCCGCGGTCGTACCAAGATAACATATAGATAAACAGGGGCCATCCATTACAGGAAAACATGGCTGCAAGGTATTAACATTTGGCCTTAAGGTTTTTGATAAAATTATTTAAATGCCGTAAAATCGATCAGTTTAGGAACAAGTTCGCATGTTGCTGATTCGTTTAGAATCCGGGTTGGTTTAAAAGAATGAGAGGGAGAGGCTCCATGCCAAATCTTGAAAGGGCCATTTCAATTGCTGTCGAGAATCATGCGGGGATGATCGATAAGGCCGGGTTACCTTATATTCTGCATCCACTCCGGGTGATGTTTCAAATGGATACTGAAGAGGAAATGATCGTGGCCGTGTTGCACGATGTTATCGAAGATACTCCGGTTACGTTCTATGATCTCAAGATAGAAGGATTCAACAACGATGTGATAGATGCCCTTGACAGTGTGACCAACCGGGCGGGGGAGAAGTATGACGATTTTATCGATCGTGCCGGGTCTAATCCTATAGGGTACCAGGTAAAACTGGCAGATCTGCAGGATAATCTTGACCTTTCGAGAATAGCGGAACCGACTGCAAAGGACTACGAACGACTGGATAAATACAAGGAGGCAGTAAAAAGATTGAAAGCAATGCGTGGCGTGGGTCTGTAAAGAGTGATTTGAATACGATATAAGACAGATTATTGGCCATGGTGAGAAATATGGGCTGACCTAAGAGGAGTCGGCTTTGCCGTAACTATATTAATTCCACGGGGTAAACCTAAACATTGTATAAGAAATAGCAGAGGCTACTGGATGCCGGATCGGGCCCGGCATGACTGCGGGAGACGAAGGAATACCGGTTGAAATAGAGTTGCTGGTAATCATGAGGAGCTAATGAATGATCGGAGCCATCGCAGGCGATATGATCGGAGCCCCATATGAGGGCTTTCCCAAAAAGAGCAAGGATTTCTATCCGCTCGTTTCCCGGTTTACAGACGATACAGTTCTGACTGTCGCGGTGGCCAGCGCCATCCTCAACCTAGGGATTACGCTGACACTATTAAAGAGTTCGCCCTGCGATACCCCCGGGCCGGGTACAGGCCAGCTAAAAACTGAACGCATAGCCCGATCAAGTTTACACTACAGATTAGCAAGCACCACACGGAATTCCTACCTACAACATTGATAATGGTCCACTATAGTGATCTATGCTTGACTAATCCCATTCCTTGTTGTTTAATGGACCACTAAAGTGAATCAAAATTTCAAAAACAACTCAAATTAGACCACTAAAGTGAACTATGGAGTGCTGCATTCAAATATTCCTCGATGATCATTGGGAAAATGCTGCGGTTTTTGAACCTGATTCCCAGACGCTCGACAAGGGCGTTGCCGGGGGAGGGCGCCTGCAATACGACATTGATTATGCCGTCGCCCATTTGGGAAGCAGGACCGCTGAGCTTTTTCCGGGGCTTACTGTCGGTTTTGAATTGTACCGTTTTGCGCAGTGGCCTCCTTTTTTGGTTGATCTAATGCCTGGCGGTGCCGGGCGGCGGGCCTGGTTGAGGCGGATTCAGTCGGAAAGCGACGGGCCGCAAATGGATTGGCAAATGCTTTCGAAGGGTGCCGGAACGTCCCCTGGAAACATGCGGATTGCTGAAGCCGTTCTTCCCTCGCCTCCTGATCGCTTCAAGACCGGGTTCCCCCGCCGGGACATTATTGAACAACGGGAACGTTTTCTGGATTATGCTGAAGAACGCGGTGCCCATGTTGCAGGGGCATCCAGTGTACAGGGTGAAGCGCCGAAATATCTGCTTGCAGAGGACCATAACGGGATGTTTCATGCAGAGGGATCTCTGCCCGATGAATACGTAAAGATGTTCTGGGTGGTTAAATTTCCCCGTGGCCGCCGTTCAGACAAACGCAATCAGCAAGTGCTGCGCAATGAGGCTCCCTATCTGGAGGTCGCCAGAGCGTTTGGAATTCGCACAGGGGCACCGCTGGTTTATAATGATGACGTGCTATTTGTGCCGCGCTTTGACCGCAAGGTCACCAACGGTAGGGTTGCACGAGTGGCCATGCACAGCCTTTATGTTGTGGCTGATATCCCGGGGTACGGTGTTACGGCTCGTCAGGATACCTACTGCCTTGCCCTGGCGAACGTCGTTACAGATCCTGGCCGGGAATTGAGAGAGTACCTTCGTCGCGATATACTAAATCTCGCTCTTCGCAACACTGACAATCACGGGCGCAATACGGCCATCTTGAGAACAGATGGTGTAATCGGCCTATCCCCCCTATTTGACTTTGCACCCATGTTCTTAGACCCCGAGGGCATCGGTCGTGTCAGCCGATGGGTCGATGAACAACCTGGAAGCCAGCCTGAATGGGCTGCCATCTGTGAAAAACTGGAGAAATATATAGCACCCATCGAAACCAGGGAGTGGATTGCTGGTATGGGGGAGAGTGTAAAACAGTTGCCTGAAACTATGCGTAATTGCAAAGTTGGTGATGATATCATTGACAGACTCTCCGGCTGGATTGATGAAGTCGCGGTTGGCCTTTCCGCGGCAAGGCCGAGAACGATAAAATAGGAGAATCTTTGAAACGACCTGCCCCGCAAGAAATGACACGTATGAAAGAGGCGCTCTACCTGGACCTTGCACGTGGTGATATAGATATCAGGAGTGCGACTGTCCGGATGCGTAAGATCCTGGGTATGAACCAGAAGGAATACGCTCGCAAAGTTGCCGGCATCTCTCCACGGATTCTGGCCGAATTCGAAAACGGTTCTGGAAATCCAACCATTGCCACCTTGGATAAAATTGCCCGGCCATTTGGCTTGGAGGTCACCTTTCTGCCACCAAAAGCATGGAGGGTATTCGGTTGAGGTAAACCGCCCATACGCTGGATCGATAGTTCCACTTGATTCAGATTCGCAATGAAGAAGTTTAATCAAGGATGAAGTGACCGTCTCAATGAGGATGTTTTACACTAAACCGAGGTGACACATTCATTTAGTATGCGGAAGATGGAAATATATGACTCTGCTCATGTAAGTTGTACTTTGCCCATCAAAGGCCCTTGGAATTGATGAGATTTGGGTACACTCTGGGTACACGCCCTCGAAAATTAGCAAGGGGTTACGACTTGTTTGGCCGTAACCCCTTGATATTTATGGCGCGCCTGGCAGGATTCGAACCTGCGACCTACGGATTCGTAGTCCGGCACTCTATCCAGCTGAGCTACAGGCGCACAATGTCCTGAATTTGGGAAGCTACATAAGCCAAATGAAAAAGGTTGTCAATAAATTGTTGAACAATTGGGAATTTACAATTATGGCTATCCTGCGATGGAAATTGACCATGAACAGATGATGCGGCTGGCGCTGGCGGAAGCCGAAAAGGCTGGACAAGCAGGCGAAGTTCCGGTAGGTGCTGTGCTGGCCTCGGAGACAGGTGAAATCCTTGCCAAAGGCCACAACAGGACCATCGGCCTGACCGATCCAGCCGGGCATGCTGAAGTTCTGACACTGCGTCGAGCCGCTCAAAAGATCAAAAACTACAGGTTGTTAAACACCACCCTGTATGTTACAATTGAACCCTGTGTTATGTGTATGGGCGCGATCATCCATGCGCGTATCGCCCGGGTGGTATACGGGGCCCCTGATCCGAAGTGGGGCGCGCTGGGCTCTATTTATAATTTTGCCCAAGAGGATAGATTCAATCATCATCCGGAGATCGTTGCCGGCATTTGTGAGGCAGACTGCCGGGTGATTATTCAGGCCTTTTTCAGGGCCAGGCGCCGGGCGCGGCGCAATGAATCAGGTAACCAGGATGCGCCGCAGTAAAATCAAATTACAGGGACCTAAATTGAGCGATTTTCAAGTTTGCCGCAGGTATAAGGAAAATGTCGATCCGCTATAGTCGCCTATGCCAATCGATATTTGACGCCGTAGATGCGGTAAAATTGGAAATCCCAACGTGTATCATGTTTTTGAAATTCAAATAGCATTAATCCTTTGCAAATATATGCAAATTCTATATTTTAAAAATATGAAACGATCAATTTAGGAGGGAGTTAACGGTGTCGAATATTGTAATTGTAGGAACCCAGTGGGGGGATGAGGGTAAAGGCAAGCTGGTCGATCTGCTGGCGGAGCATGCGGATATGGTGGTGCGTTTCCAGGGCGGCAACAACGCCGGTCACACCATGGTTGTGGAGGGGGAACAGTTTATCAGTCACCTGGTGCCCTCGGGAATTCTCCAGGGCAAAACCTGTTTTATCGGCAACGGACTCGTGGTGGATCCGGAAGTACTGCTGGAGGAGATCGATTACCTGTCCTCCAAAGGAGTGGATGTTGGGCCTGACAAACTGAAAGTCAGTGAAAGGGCCCACCTGATCATGCCGTACCACCAGGCGGTGGACAATGCCCGGGAGCGGATGAAGGGGGACAAGAAAATTGGCACCACCGGTCGCGGTATCGGGCCCTGCTATGAAGACAAGGCCACCCGCCGGGGTGTTCGTTTTGTTGATCTGCTGGATCCGGAAGCCTTTCGTGAGAAGGTGGCCACCATCCTGGACGAAAAGAATTTTTACCTGGTAAATTATATGTCCGCCGAGGCCCTGGAGCTTGAACCGATTCTATCCAGGTACAGCGCCTTTGCCGAACGGCTGGCGCCCTATGTAACCAATGTCTCCGTAGCCCTCTCCGATGGGATGAAGGCCGGCAAGCAGACCCTTTTTGAGGGCGCCCAGGGTACCCACCTGGATATCGACCACGGGACCTATCCCTATGTAACCTCATCTTCCACGGTTTCCGGAAACGCCTGCGGCGGTTCCGGGGTAGGGCCGGATAAACTTACTGATATTATCGGCATTGTCAAAGCGTATACGACCCGGGTCGGCGAAGGGCCGTTTCCAGCGGAGCTGTTTGATGATGTGGGGAATGCCATCCAGACCAAGGGGGTTGAGTTCGGGGCCACCACAGGTCGCAAACGCAGGTGCGGCTGGCTTGATACCGTGATTCTTGAAAATGCGGTACGGCTCAACAGCCTGACCGGGCTGGCCATTACCAAACTGGACGTCCTGGGCGGTCTGGATGAAGTCAAAATCTGCACGGCCTATGATCATGCGGGCGAGCGCCTGAACCATTTTCCAACTGACCTGAAGGTGCTGGGTGCCTGCCAGCCGGTTTATGAATCACTCCCGGGCTGGGAAGAAGATATATCAGGTATCCGTGAATACGAAAAGCTGCCGGAAAACGCCAAAAAATATCTGCAGCGTATCCAGGAACTGGTCGAGACCCGGATTCAGATCGTGTCCGTAGGGCCGGGCCGGGACGAAACCATTGTACTGGATAATCCGTATGCCTGATGGGATTTTGTTCATGAAACCTGTTGACAATCATTGGCAGGTGCAATAGAAAGACAACCCGTGTCGGGAAGTGGCTCAGCCTGGTAGAGCACAGCGTTCGGGACGCTGG
>CAZWPX010000099.1:0-9637 GCA_964636125.1 uncultured Desulfobacterales bacterium
AAGATTGATGACCCAGGGCTTCAATCGTCAGATGTTCGGGGAATGCGCCTTTGACGATAAGCCGGGTACGATCTCCCATGAAAAACGAGGCCAGGACTGTGGCGGAGAAATGGCCCTGTCCCGCCTTTACCACGCTAGCGTGTTCCGGTCTGAAAAATACATCAACCGATTCATTTTCACAGCCGCCAATCTGATGTGCCTCCTCAAGGGGGATCTGCTTATTGGGTAACACAAGATTCCCTTCACTAATTCTGCACGGCATCCGGTTGATTGTGCCTATGAAATCGGCAACAAATTGGTTTTCAGGCTTAAAATAAATTTCACGCGGGGTTCCGATCTGGGCTGTCCTTCCGATGTTCATAACTACAATACGGTCGCCTAAGGCCATGGCTTCGCCCTGGTCGTGGGTGACATATATCGCCGTGATACCCAATGAGCGCAATAGCGAGTCAATTTCAACCCGCAAAGCGTCACGAAGTTTTGCGTCCAATGCGGTAAGCGGTTCGTCCAAAAGGAGCACTTTGGGACGAATTGCAATAGCGCGAGCCAGGGCTACCCGCTGCTTTTGTCCTCCTGAAAGCTGGCCTATCTGCCGGTTTTTCAACTCCCTGATCTGCATCATTTCAAGCATTTCAGATACGCGTTCTTCTACGGTATTGCCTCGATCGCCGCGTACCTTGAGCCCGTAAGCAATATTTTCCGAGACATTCATATTGGGAAACAGGGCGTAGCTTTGAAAGACCATGCCAACATTGCGTTTTTCAATCGGGATTTCGGTTACATCTTCATCGCCAAAAAAAACCTTTCCGCCGCGATCCGGTGACTCGAGGCCTGCCAGGATCCGCAGCATTGTCGTTTTGCCGCACCCGGAAGGGCCTAACACAACCACGGTTTCGCCGGCTTCCACATCCAGGTCAAAGGGCTCCAGTGCCCGTGTGCCGTCTTCAAAGGTTTTGGCACAGTTTTCCATCCGAAGAGACGTACCCGATATGCTATTTCCCTTATGGTTATCGTTTCGGTAGGTTGGATTGGATATGGTTTTTTGAGCTGAGAGACCCTGAGTTTCTTTTTTTGATTCATCGGTTGGTTCCATGAGAGCTTTCTTCTTTCGCGGCCTGGCCACCCATTGCATGGCCAACAGCAGTGGAATAATCATCAGAAAGAAAACAATGGTGTAGGCTGAACCAATCTCCAGACGCATGGAGGCATAACTGTCGGCAAGACCCACCGGTAACGTTTTGGTCAAAGGCGTGTGCAGCATCCAGGTCAGATTGAATTCTCCAATGGAAAGGGTAAACACCATGAGGCTGCCGGCGAGAATACCCGGCATTGAATTGGGCACCACGATCTGGAAAAAACGATGCCAGAAACCAGCCCCCAGACTGGCCCCGCCTTCTTCCAGCTCCGCCAGGTTAAAGGAGCTCATCACCGCGATAACAGAGCGCATCATGAAGGGCAGGGTGAAAATTACATGTCCTACCAGGATAAAGAACCAGCTCCTTCGAAATTCGGTGAATCCGCCATAGCTTATCAGAAGCGCCAACGCTATTGCCAGTCCGGGAATGGCAAGGGGGGTGACTAACAATTCCTCGAAGAGTCGAGTGAATCGGTTTTGTTTTTTGACCATGGCATATGCGGCTGGAATTCCCGCAATAAGGGTGGTAATCAGGCAGGCGATGCCAATCATGATGGAACGGTAAATGGTGTCTCTGTAGAGATCCCAGACCTTAACGAACCAGCGCAGGGTGATGCCGCTTTTTATACCTTCGATGAAATTGACGGTTAATCCGGCCAATACCGACTGAATCACCGGTACGATGAGAAAAGCGCAAACTGTCAGCGTAAGCGCGAGCTGGGCATAAAATAGCGCGGTTCGTTTTCTCATTTTAACCTGCCGCCGCAACGGTGGTGCCGGCGGCTGTACGAGCTATCGACAGCGCCAGCCAGGTAATAAGACCGAGTGCAATCGATAAGGTGGAAGCCATGGCAATGTTGGCCAGTAGGGTAAATTCGGTGTAAATTACAATCGGTAAAACGTCTATGTCAGTGGCCAGCGTAAAGGCCGTTCCGAAGGCGCCCATGGAGGTGGCGAAGCAAATGGCGCCGGAAGAAATAATTCCGGGGACCAGGGCTGGAATCAGCACATCGATGATCACCCGCCACGGCGAGGCTCCCAGGGAACGAGCGGCTTCCTCCAGGCTGATGTCGATCTTTTCAGCCGCGGCCATAATTGTGGTGATCACACGGGGGATAGAAAAATAAAGGTATCCCAGAAATAAACCGGCCATGGAATAAGCAAGGACAATTTTTTCGCCGGTTATAATTTGAGAAACAACACCCACAAGCCCCTGGCGGCCGACCAAAAGAATGATCATGAAGCCTACGACAACCCCTGGAAAGGCCAGCGGAAAGGTCAGCATTGAGATGAGGATGCTTTTCCCGGGAAAGTCGTTTCGGGTCAGAAACACCCCGGCTATTCCAGATACGATTAAAGTTACCAGGGTTACACCGGCGGAAAGAAATATCGTGTACATCAGGGCTTCAATATAGCGCAGGGTCATCAACGCCTTAAGATAAATTCCGAAACCCGATGGGCCGCTTGAAGCGGTCAGCACGAGCCGGGTCAAAGGGAGAATAAAAAACGCCAGAAACAAAGCCAAAGCAGGCGCTATCATCAGAATCAGGTAAGGGTAGATGCGTCGTTGCATGGTTTTGTCCGTCGGTTTTTAAAAAAATGATCGGTGATGTTAGGGCCCCGGTAAAAAATAAATCCACCATCTTACTTGTCTTTTGGATCATCTTCGGCGTTGCATCCGCCGGTGCATATCCAGATATGCACCGGCGGATGCGCCTTGAAGATGAACCAAAATCCGGCGTAATCTGGTAGATTTATTTTTTGCCGTGACCCTTATGGGTGCGCCCGTCTCATCCGCAGGACCGGGCGCACCGACAGGGATTATTATCGTACTTCGTTAAGATAACGGTCACGAAACGCCTTCTGGACGGCGGACATTTTTTGCCAGTTTACTGCTTTTGCGCGTTTATACTCGGATTCGGGAAGAAACTTTGCCGCTACTTCCGATGACATGGCGCTGGCACGCACCGGCCGCAGAAAAGCGTTAGCCCAAATCGCCTGTCCTTTATCGGACATAACGAAATCCAGTATTTTCTTTCCGTTTTCCGGTTTTGGGCTGTTTTTAACCAGGCTCATCACATATGGGGCCATAATGGTCCCTTCCTCTGGAATGACAAACTCGATATTGGCTTTATCCTTGTATTTCCCGCGGTAGGCGTTAAAGTCATAGTCAAAAAGTATGGGAATCTCTCCTGATAAAACCCTGGCATAGGATGTCTGCTTGGGCACGATGGGATTATTTTTTTTGAGTTTTTTAAAAAAACCGATCCCAGGATCAAAATTGTCCAACGTGCCGCCCAGAGCGATATTCACCGCGGTTGCGCCAGTGTAGCCAACGGCCGCGGATGAGGGGTCCAGATACCCCACCATGCCTTTATACATCGGGTCCAACAAATCCTTCCAGGACTTGGGAACCGGTTTTCCGCCCAGTGCATCTTTATTCACAAACAATCCCAACGTTCCGGAATGTATGGTGAACCAGTTGCCTTCAGGATCTTTCAGGCCCTCAGGGATTTCATCCCAGTTGGCCGGCTTGTAAGGAGAAACGACACCCTTTTGTTTGGCCAAAATTCCGAATGTAACGCCGTAATAGGCGACATCCGCCACAGGATGGTCCTTTTCAGCGATAAGCTGGGAAAGGGTCTGCCCCGAGTTTTTGTTGTCATGGGGAACATCTAAATCCAGATTTTCCTTGATCGCCTTTAGCTGGCTGGCCCAATCAGCCCACTCCGGCGGACAGTTATAGCAGGTAGCTGTGTCGCCTGCCAGTGTTACGCTTAGCGAAGAGAAAAGAAAAAGAATACTCAACAAGATAGTCAAATAGCCAAATTTTTTCATGATACCCTCCTTTTTGTTTCAGTTAGGGGTGGTTTAGGAGCCTTGGCAGTTGAATCTCTTATGACAAGGCTTGTTTCGAGGATCTTGTGCACTGCCCTGGAAAAATTACCGCTTATCTGGTTTAACAAAATTTCAGCTCCCAGTTCTCCCATTTTATAGGCAGGCTGCCTGATTGTGCTGAGGCTTGGGGTCATAAAAGATGCGATTTCAATGTCGTCAAATCCAACAATCGATAGGTCTTCAGGCACCTTAAGCCCCATTTCCCTGGCTCCCTCTATCGCTCCTATGGCCAAAAAATCATTGGAGCAAAAGATTGCTGTTGGGGGGCTCTTACTGCAAAGCAATGATTTGGCGCCTTCTCGACCGCTGGTCAGCTTATATTGCGTTTGAATAATCAGGTCGGAACGATAAGGAATGTGGTGTGCTCTAAGACAGCGCTTGTAACCATGCCAACGATGGAAACTCCTGTCAGAAGAATGGAAATCACCTGCCAGAATGGCGATACGGCGGTGGTTGAGCCGGATAAGATGCTCCGTGGCGCGATATCCGCCTAGAAAATTGTCCACGCCAACGCTGGACACAGGTCCTTTTCTAACAGTGCTGTAAAGAAGTACGAATGGGAAGCTGTCTTCGCGCAATTTTTTGAGTATTTTCCCTTTAAGATCTGTTGTCGTGATAACCAATCCTTCGACCTGTCTTTCCCTGAAAATTTTAATCAGTTTTTCTTCCTTATCATATTCGTAGTAGGAATTCCCCAAGAGTACCTGGTAATCGCTATCATTGGCCAAATCCTGGACTCCTCGTGTAGACTCGGCAAAGATTGGATTGGTGATCGCCGGCACGATGATGCCGATTGTCCTGGACTTTTTTGTAACAAAACCCCTGGCAAGGGCGTTATATTCATAGCGGCAGGCGTTCATGGCCTGATTAACGCGATCACGGGTTTTGGCGCTTACCCTGTCCGGTGAATTAATCACCCTGGACACGGTTGCAGTTGACACCTGGGCTAATTTTGCGACGTCCCTGATAGTGCTCATGGTGAAATTTGGGAAAATGTAAATGTTTACATTTTTTTTTTACTCGATGAGTTTTCGGATGTCAAGAATTAGTTTTTTAGGCGGCCGCTACGGCTTTGCAAAAATCAGAGGGGGGAATATTGTGTGGTCAATTTCCGGCCAATCCGAACAACCTCCTCCACAAGTACATCAAAATCAGCCTGTGAACTGCGATGATTTGCTATGGCCACGCGCAGACAATACCGACCGTTTAAGGTCGTATACGAGGGCGCGCAGATGCCCTGCTCCTGTAATTGGATGAGAATTTCATTGTTCAGCGTGTTGAGTGTTTCATCATCCAATCGACCGGGGTTGAAGCGAAAACAAACAATGTCCAAACCGATCGGGGCCAACAGTTCCATGCCTCGCTGTTTTTCAATCAACTGACCCAGATAATGCGCCTGTTCAACGTTACGCGCCATGATTCGTCCGAACCGATCAAGGCCGTGCTCTTTGATCGACATCCACACCTTGAGCGCACGGAACTGTCGTGACAATTGAAGACCATAGTCGCTGAACCAATGGCGGCCGGCTGCCAGTCCGCGCGTGTCATGCTTCAGGTATTCCGGGGTAAGTGAGAACGTCTCTCGATGGGCCGCATCGTGCCGCACTAGCACGCAACCCGCCTCAAAGGGAATGTGCATCATTTTGTGAAGATCGAGCGCGACCGAATCGGCTCTTTCAATGCCGCGGAGTTTTTTCTTCACATTCTCCGCGAGCACGGCGATTGCGCCGATTGCACCGTCCACGTGAAACCACAATCCTTGGCTTTGGCACAAGTCGGCCAATGCGTTCAAATCGTCAATTGCGCCTGTGTTAATGGTACCTGCGCTCCCAATGACACATATTGGCTGAAGACCTGCTTCCCGGTCAGCCGATAGGGCCGCCTCCAGCGCTTTTATGTCGACAGTGAAATCATCATTCACCGCTATTATCCGCAGGCTGTCGGTGCCCAACCCCAGCAGTTCAACCGCTTTCTGGATACTGCTGTGTATTTCCGCGGACGCATACACCGTCAATTGCCGGGTAGCCGCCTGCATACCAAGCTTGCGAACATCAAACCCGCTTTTGCTATTTCTGGCGACTGCCAAGCCGACAAAGTTGGCCATCGAAGCCCCGCTGACCAGTAAACCGCTGGAATCCATCGGCAGACCAAGTAGTTCCTTCATCCAGTTGATCACCTGTCCTTCAACCAGATTGGCCACGTGATTCCCCCCTCCTAGATTGGGGTTCATGATCGCAGCCAAGAAATCCGCAAGGGCGCCAATCACTGTTCCGCTCCCCATATACCAGGCCCAGAAGCGGGGATGGATATTGCCCATCGGATAGGGAAACACGGTCTCTAGAAATTCCTGATACACCGCATCTGCACCGGCAGGGTCGTGGGGAGCCGGCGAATCAAACCGTGCGGCCACCTCCTCCGGCACGGGTTGCCAGACAGGGCGTTTGCCAACTGTTTCCAGATAGGTGATGGCATCGTCGACCATTCGGTGTGATAGAGCCCGCATCTCGTCCCAATCTTCAGGATCAAGTGTTTCGTAGTCCATTTCGGTATTCATTCTGTTCGACTCCTATGGCTTTGTAATAATAATTTTCAATTTTTTGAATCACCGTTCTTTTGAACATTTTCCAACAGTTCATGTCAACCTCCTATGCCCCAAAGGTGTTTTTTTGAGCCCGTCAAGGTATTTTCTTGTGTTTGTTTTTGCCTGGCCATTTCAACAACTCCGGGCTGAATACATTGTCAGGGCTGTACTGTTTTAAAAACGGTATTATAAATATATAAATGATGGCCTGCGGGAGAAACGAAAACCAACCGTATTTTATCCGGAGATTGGATGATGAAAATTTTAAAAATCATAGCACTTTTTGTTTGGGCCGGCTTATCATGCCAGGCATCGGCAACGGTATCCGAGAACCTGAAGTTAACCGCGGCAAAAGGGCATTACCAATTTCCATTTTTCAGCACTCAGACCCCGGTTTGGCAGTACAACGGCCAGATACCGGGGCCCGTGATCAAGGCTAAGCAAGGTTCCACGCTGGTCGTTGATTTTACCAACCAACTGGAGGAACCCACCACTATTCACTGGCACGGCCTGCGAATTGAGAATGCCATGGACGGCGTGCCCGGGGTCACCCAGGACCCGATCGAGCCGGGAGGGCGTTTTGTTTACCGCCTGGGGCTGGAAGAGGCGGGAACCTACTGGTATCACCCTCATTTCAACAGCAGCGAGCAATTGGAGCGGGGATTGAAAGGCGTGTTCATCGTAGAGGAAGCCGAAAAATTGCCCTGGTCCCGGGAGTTGATCTGGCTGTTGGACGATTGGCTGCTGCAGAAAGACGGCAATATCTATCCCCATTTCAACACACCACGTGATCTCATGCACGATGGCCGCTGGGGGAACGTGCCCACGGTAAACGGCAAATATCAGCCTGAGTTCCTGGTGAAACCGGGCGAACGCATCCGCCTTCGAATGATAAACGGGGCCAATGCCCGGGTGTTTTCACCCCGCCTCCCCGACTTGCCGGCCAGGGCCATCGCCTTTGACGGCCGGCCGGTTACCCAGATATTGCCTTTTGGCATTTTCTATCTGTCGCCCGGCAACCGGATCGATCTTGACATGACCATTCCAGCCGATGCCGCCGGTAAGGTTTACACGCTTGAGGACCGGTTCTCCCGTGATAAATACCCGCTGGCCTATATCAAGGTGGAGGACGAACCTGCCGTGGACACGCCGAGTTTCGATCCCCCGACTGCCGCAGACTTCATCCCGGCTGACATCTTCAAAAAAGTCGCCATCGGTAAAACCTGGGATCTGAATGCATTCAGGGGAGGAAAGTTCGGCATCGGGTGGGGTATGAATCAACAGCTCTGGCCGGATTCGGATTCAGCCGATTTTCAAATCGGCATTCCCCAGAAAATTGCCTTTGACAACAGCAGCAGCCGACTCCACCCCATGCACATCCACGGTGTTTTCTTCCGGGTTTTGGAACGAAACGGCAAACCTGCCGTGGAGCCGTTTACAAGGGATACGGTCCTGGTTGGCTCCAGGGAGCGCGTCGTTATCGGTTTTGTCCCGCAGCATAGAGGTATTTGGGCAACCCACTGCCACATCCTGGAACATGCCGAGGCCGGAATGATGACCACCATCGAAGTTGGCAATAAGGATTGAAGAAGCGCTTCAGCCGGCCGCTAGCCATGGGGGTACCAGAACTTCACAAGGTGTTCTTTGTCGCCTTCATTGAGCAGAAATATCAGTCCATATCGACCCTGCTTGGTAAAAGCGAAATTGGCCCCCAGGATGCCATTGAAAGGTTTCAACATACCGGCCTGCTTTTTTCCTGAAGGTCCGATGATTTTGACCTTGCCAGAGGAATTGAAAATCGGTTGATTGGTACCGGCGTAAAACAACTTCAGAATAACATGATGGGTGGCGCCGCTGTCGTCCGCCATGTTCATGCTGGCCAGACGCATGATCTCAAATTCCACCCGCACACCATCGACAACCGCATGCTGCCGGAAAGTGACGAAATACAGGGAAGGGCCGGTCGCGGCTATCCCTGAATCACCAGGTGTCAAAGGGTTGTCACCGGCCATAACCGGCACCTGGAAGGTCAACTGCATCGCCACTGCGGTATAGATTATCCAGCATTTCATGGTTGGCTCCTATTTACTTTTCAATCAATGCTGATCAGGCCAGCATACCTTTCTGCCCGCTATTATAAAGCAAAAAATGTACCAGTGAATTATCCTTTAGATTTTGTAGGGGATTCTATTGTGGAACTGCAAAATGGGCAGGAGGACCGCGCAATTTATATGCACCTGTGGTCACAAGAAGGGGCAGGTGCGAAAATAGTTTGCACTTTGATTTGGATAGTTTATAGTGAATAGGAGAAAATAGACTGCCGCTCCACAGCAAGACAGGTATCTCCAAGATAGCCGCCTAAGTGGCCTGAATTTTGCTTTTCATCATTCAAGAAATATCCGATCCTGAAAGATAAACCATGAAAGTTCATCATCCCAGGCGTCTCTACCTGCCGGCCTTTACCATCGTTGTAGGTGTGATACTGCTGCTGCTGCTAATCAGTATCTCCACTTTTCGCAACCTGAACCGGGAAAAAGAGATGCAGATGAATTTCGTCCACCGCAGGGGGCTGACCCTTCTGCGGGCCCTGGAGGCCGGCGCCCGGGCCGGGATGATCATGCCCATGTGGGGAGAGGACGCCGTTGGCCGCCTGATTCATGAAACAGGCAAGGATGAGGATATCGCCTATATTTACCTGTTAGATGACGACAGTACCGTGGTCCACCATTCATTGGCTTCGCTGGCGGGTGCCAGGGCCATATGGAGACCGAATTTGGGCGGCGGCGGGGAAGTGGTTTCAAATCTCCGGGAACTTGCCGACGGCAGTCAGATCTACGACATGGCCAAGCGCTTTGATCCTCGGCCGCCGGAAAGGGTGTTGCCGGAGCATCACCCGATGATGCAGGTACATGGACATTCCGGTACCGTGATTGTGCTGGGTCAGAGCATGAAAACCTATGAGGCCGCTCGCAGATCCGACATGAGACACGCCTTGATGATGGCCGCCATCGTAGTTGCCCTGG
>CAZWPX010000100.1:0-9335 GCA_964636125.1 uncultured Desulfobacterales bacterium
TGGTCGGGGCGGAGAGATTTGAACTCCCGACATCCTGCTCCCAAAGCAGGCGCGCTACCAGACTGCGCTACGCCCCGTCGTGCAATGCATCTTTAAAGCGGTCTATTTTGTCCAATCTCCGAGTCAGGTAATAATTTGGAATCCTCAACGTACCTGAATGTAGGCCTCTGGTTCCAAATCTTTCCCTTCCTTGACCCTGAACAAATTATACCTGCTTAAACCCTTGAATCCTGGACCCCTTGGCCCCTCGGATCCTTGCGGCCAATTCAGTGGTCGCACCTCCTACCACGCTTTTCCTATTCCCGCAAGTCCGATGATGCGATCGTGTCGGGTTTGTTGAAAAAATCGTCGATCCCCTGGCTGATGGCGGCGGCAAGGTTGAAAAGATACTTGTTATCGTTGAGGTTTTTTTCCTGTTTGGGGTTTGTCAGGTAGCCGGTTTCGATTAAAATGGCCGGCATGTCAGCCCCGGCCAGAACTGCCAGCGGAGCGGACTGCACTTTAGTCGGACGCGGTGCTGCTAATGGCTTGGTCTTGTCCGCGACGCGCTGGGCCAGGATGCTACTGGCCAGGATGTGCGGCTGCTGGATCTCATGCCAGGCGGTGGCGGCGGTTGCCTCGTCAGGGGAGCGCTCCTGGGTTTTGATGGCCGGTCCAGTGTAATAGTAGATCGGCAGGCCGCGGGTGGCATGGCTGTAGCTCCCGGCCGCGTGAAGGCTGACCAGCAGGTCGGCCCGGGTATGGTTGGCCTGGCCGGTGCGGTCTTGCCGCTCCATTGTATAGTCATCGCTGCGGGTCAGGACCACCTGGTAGCGGTCTTTGAGGCGGTTTTGCAGCAGCCGGGCCAGCCGGAGGGTGACATCCTTTTCCAGGGTGCCGCCAGGGCCTTTGACCCCGGTGTCGTGTCCGCCATGTCCGGGGTCGATGACAACCGTCCACTGACGAGTCCCGGGAGATCCACTTTCGACCGCAGTGACCAAGGGGGGCACAGCCATGGACCAACCCCACGCGAGCACGAACGTAAGTATCTGTATAAACGACATTATGTTGAATGACCGTTTCATCTCTAAACCTGCCTGAAACTCCTTGACATCCCCGGTTACGGTACTTATTTTTGAAATTGCCTTTTAAGGGAATTTAATATATTCAGAAGGGATGTCAAGAATTTGATGGAGTTTTTCAAAAAGCCTTTATACAAAAGGCTTTTCAGGTTTTTTTACCTTGCCGGGGACCCGTTTCCCGCTTGTTTTTTAAGCCTGAATAAAATGATTCAAATCGCGGAGATAAGTGCGAGAGTGGCGAAATTGGTAGACGCACTGGACTTAGGATCCAGCTCTGGCGACAGAATGGGAGTTCGAGTCTCCCCTCTCGCACCATTTTCAAGGCCGATTTTCAGCAGTCGGCCCGGATGATAGTCGCGTGTAACAGCGCCTGGGCGTCGGCAATAAGTATCGGGTAACCGAAAGGCCGCAAGCGGCCGTTCACATAAACGCTAAACTTTGGGATAAAGTAGAACCTGAATTACCGGTAACGCCGGTGATCAACGGAAAGGAAGAAAATGAAAGTAACTGTAGAGGATGTAAGCACCGTAAAAAAAATACTGCACTTTGAGATACCCGCGGAAAAGGTCGCTTCCGAACTGGATGATGCCTATAAAACGCTCAAAAAAACAGCCAAAATCAAAGGCTTCCGGCCGGGCAAGGCACCCCGCTCTGTTCTGGAAAGAATGTTCAGAAAGGATGTCCACACGGACGTGACCTCCAAGCTGCTGCAGGAGACTTTCATCGAAGCCATTCGCGAACGCGAGCTCAATATTGTTGGTAATCCCCAGATTGATCCGCCGGAGCTGCAGGCCGACGGCCCCTACAACTATGACGCGACCGTTGAGATTCCGCCGGTAATCGACGATTACGAATTCAAGGGCCTCAATTTGGAAAAAACCATGTATGCGGCCAGTGACGGTGAGACCGAAGCCCAGTTGGCCATGCTGCAGAAAAACCTGGCGGAAAAAAAGCCTATCGCCGAGGCGCGTGCGCTTCAAGCCGACGATTATGCCCTGATCGATTACGAAGGCGTCAAGGATGGCCAACCTTTTGAGGATACCGCGCGTACGGAGAATTATACCCTCAAAATCGGGACCGCCCAGATCACCAAGGAATTCGACGATGCCCTGGTGGGTATGCAGAAAGGCGAAACCAAAGAATTTACGGTTACGTTTCCGGAAGATTATTTCAATGAGAAGCTCAAGGGCCTGGAGATTACCTTTACCGCCACGGTCAACGACATCATGGAAGAGGTCCTGCCCGAGGTTAATGACGACCTGGCCAAGAAGCTTGGTCAGTTCCAGACCTTGGATGAACTGAAAACCACCATCCAGAACAACCTCAAGTCGGGATACGACAAACGGATCGAGCAGGAAATGAACGAGCAGATTTTTAAGGCGCTCATCGAAAAAACAGAGTTCCAACTGCCCGAGGCCATGGTCAACATCGAACTGGAGGGCATCATCAACGAAGCCCAGCAGTCATTTGCACAGCACAATATTGATATGGCCCAGCTTGGCATGACCCCGGAAAGCCTCCAGGAAAAATATCGGGAGACGGCTGAGAACCAGGTCCGGCGCCACCTGCTGCTGAACAAACTGGTTGATCAGGAGTCGCTCTCCCTGTCGGACGATGACCTTGAAAATGCTTTCCAGGAGATGGCAGAGACCTATAACCAGCCGGTGGAAGGCATTAAAGGCTTCTATTCTCAGAACCAGGAAAAACTCGATATTTTCAAACATACCTTACTTGAAAAACACGCATTGAAGCTTATCATTGATAACAGTGTCATCACTGAGGTTGAACCGAAGACAGAGGAAAAAGCCGAGGCTGACGGTTAACGCGGTCGACGCTGTTTAGATAAATCGAGTGCCCGCCTGTGCGTGCGGGCCCAGGGGCATCTTGGAGGACACTCTTCAAAATGCCCGCAGCCAAAGGAGAATACCGTGCCGTTAGTACCCATGGTTATTGAACAAAGCAGCCGGGGCGAAAGAGCCTATGATATCTATTCCAGACTTTTAAGGGACCGGATTATTTTCCTGGGCTCCGCTATCAATGATGAAATTGCCAATTTGTTGATTGCCCAGTTGCTGTTCCTGGAGTCGGAAGACCCTGACAAAGATATCAATTTTTACATCAATTCACCCGGGGGTATTGTGACCGCCGGCCTGGCCGTGTACGACACCATGCAGTACATCAAGCCGGATATTGCCACCGTGTGCATCGGGCAGGCTTCGAGCATGGGCGCGGTGCTGCTTGCCGCAGGGGCTGCCGGGAAGCGCTATTCGCTGCCCAACTCCAGGATTATGATTCACCAGCCGCTTGGCGGGTCCCAGGGGCAGGCCTCGGATATTGCCATCCAGGCCAAGGAAATCCTGCGCATCCGGGACAAGCTCAATGACATCATTGTGCAGCACACCAGCCAGCCACTGGAAAAAATTGAGAAAGACACCGACCGCGATTTCTTCATGTCCGGCCAGGAAGCCCAGGAGTACGGACTGATCGATACCGTGATGGTGAACCGTGACGATCTTGACAAGCTGAAAGAGTCGGAGGATCAGAATGGCTAAAAAAGATAACGATACTGACAACCTGTTCTGCTCTTTCTGCGGTAAAAACCAGAAAGAGGTCAAGAAGCTGATTGCCGGTCCGGCGGTCTACATCTGTGACGAGTGCATCCAGCTGTGCAGTGAGATCATCGAGGAAGAAAAGGACCAGGAGGCCGAAATCCTGGAGCAGTCTTATCTTCCGCGTGAAATCAAGGAGATGCTGGACGACTATGTTATCGAACAGGATGATGCCAAAAAGGTCCTGGCGGTTGCGGTTTACAACCACTACAAACGTCTCCAGTCGACCATCAGCAATGACGAGGTTGAACTCCAGAAAAGCAATATTTTGCTTATCGGACCCACGGGCTGCGGCAAGACACTTCTGGCCCAGACCCTGGCGCGGTTTTTAAATGTGCCGTTTACCATTGCCGACGCCACCAGCCTCACAGAGGCCGGCTACGTGGGTGAGGATGTGGAGAACATCATCCTGTCACTGCTGCAAAATGCCGACTATGACGTGGAACGGGCCAAGCGGGGAATTGTCTATATCGATGAAATCGACAAGATTGCCGGTAAATCCGACAATCCTTCCATTACCCGGGATGTCTCCGGTGAAGGCGTCCAGCAGGCGCTTTTGAAAATCATCGAAGGCACCACGGCCAGCGTGCCGCCCAAGGGAGGACGCAAGCACCCCCAGCAGGATTTTGTGAAGGTCGATACGTCCAACATCCTCTTCATCTGCGGCGGGACCTTTAACGGCCTGGACAAGGTGATTCAACGCCGGGTGAGTGCCAAGGTGATGGGATTTGGCGCCGATGTGCAAACCCAGGGCAAAAACACGGTGGGAGAACTGCTGCGCAAGCTTGAACCCGAAGACCTGATCAAATACGGTTTGATACCGGAATTCTTAGGCCGCCTGCCCGTAATGGCGACCCTGGATGAGTTGAGCGAAGAGACCCTGATCCGGATCCTTAAGGAACCGAAAAACGCATTGGTCAAACAGTTTCAGAAACTTTTTGAAATGGAAGGCGTGAACCTGCGTTTTACGGACAGCGCCCTTACGGCCGTTGCCAAGAAGGCTGTTTCCCGTAAGTCCGGAGCCCGGGGGCTGCGTGCCATTATAGAAGGCTGCATGCTGGAGATCATGTATGAACTGCCCTCCATCGATGATGTGAAAGAGTGTGTCATCAGCGAAGAGGTTGTTCTGCACTCGGAAGACCCGATCCTTTTATATGAACAGAAGAAGAAGAAAGCCTAAGCACCTGATTCACGAGATTAATAATGATTAATATGCCAAAACTGTTTAAATCCGACCCTCCCGAAAGCCTGACGTTACCCTTGCTGCCCCTGCGGGACATTGTGGTGTTTCCCCACATGGTGGCGCCCCTGTTCGTCGGCCGTTCGAAGTCAATCAGCGCCCTGGCCGAAGCCATGAACAACGAGAAGCTGGTGTTTCTGGCGACCCAGAAGAACGCTGGTGTTGATAATCCCGGTAAAAAAGATATAGCCGCCACCGGTACCATCGGAAAGGTGCTGCAACTTTTGAGGTTGCCGGACGGGACCGTGAAAGCCCTGGTAGAAGGCGGCACCCGGGGGAGGATTGTCCGCTTTGTTGACAATGAAGAGTTCTTCCAGGTTGAACTGGAAGTGCTGTCGGAAGCGGTCATGGACGAGAAGGAATCCGTGCCCCTGGTCAGGGGGGTGGTTGACAGTTTCGAAGAGTATGCCGGGCGCAACAAGAATATCTCCAAAGACCTGCTTACCAGCATCGGGTCCATTACCGATCCGGGGAAACTCGCGGATACGGTTGCCTCCCATTTTTCCTTTAAAATTGATGATAAGATCAAGCTGCTGGAGGCTGTTTCCGTTGCTGATCGCCTGCCGCTGCTGCTGAACCTGATCAAGATCGAAATCGAAGTTTTCGAGATGGATCAGCGCATCAAGAACCGGGTCAAGGAGCAGATGGAAAAGACCCAGAAGAATTATTATCTCAATGAGCAGATGCGGGCCATTAAGAAAGAGATGGGTTCAGAAGAGGACGGCGGTGATGATCTCAAGGAACTCGAAGAGCAGATAAAAGCCAAAAAAATGTCGGCTGAGGCCACTGAAAAGGCGGACAAGGAGTTCAAGAAGCTTAAACTCATGGCCCCCATGTCGGCTGAGGCGACGGTGGTCAGAAATTACATTGAATGGATGATCAGCCTGCCCTGGTATGAACAGAGTAAAATTCTGGAGGACATTGAAGAGGCTGAAAAGATACTCGACGAAGACCACTACGGGCTTGAAAAGCCCAAGGAGCGAATCCTCGAATACCTGGCCGTACAATTGCTGGTCAAAAAGATTCGGGGCCCGATTCTCTGCCTCGTGGGCCCCCCTGGGGTCGGCAAAACATCCCTGGCCAAGTCAATCGCCCGGGCCACCGGCCGCAAATACGTGCGCCTCAGCCTGGGCGGCGTCCGGGACGAGGCTGAAATTCGGGGGCACCGGCGGACCTATATCGGTGCGCTGCCGGGAAAAATTATTCAGTCTCTCAAAAAAGCCAAGGTCAACAACCCTGTTTTCTGCCTGGACGAAGTTGACAAGATGAGCATGGATTTTCGCGGGGATCCCTCTGCGGCCCTGCTGGAAGTCCTGGACCCCGAGCAGAACTTCAGCTTCAACGACCACTATCTGGATCTTGATTACGATTTGTCCGACATCCTGTTCGTGACCACAGCCAATACCCTTCCGGACATTCCGCTGCCGCTCCAGGACCGGATGGAAATCATCCGTCTGCCCGGGTATACGGAATACGAGAAATACCAGATTGCCAAAAACTTCCTGCTGTCCAAACAGGTGGAGATGAATGGCCTGGCGGATGTTGCGGTGACATTTTCCCGGAACGCGGTCCTGACCATTATCCGGCGCTACACCCGGGAGGCGGGTGTCCGCAACCTGGAACGCGAGATTGCATCCGTGTGCCGCAAGATTGCCCGGGAGCTTGTCAAAGATCGGGAGAAAAGCGCTTTTAAGGTTACAGCCCGCACCATCGTCAAATATCTTGGGCCGCCCCGCTTCAAACAGTCCCAGATTGAAGAAAAAGACCAGGTGGGCATGGTGACCGGCTTGGCCTGGACCCAGGTCGGGGGAGAACTTTTATGCATTGAAACCCTGGCGATGCCCGGCAAGGGCAAGCTTACCTTCACGGGTAAACTCGGGGACGTGATGAAAGAGTCGGCCGAAGCTGCGGTGAGCTATGTGCGCTCCCGGGCGGACAGCCTGCGGATCGATCACACCTTTTACAAACATTATGATATTCATGTGCACGTGCCCGAAGGGGCGATTCCCAAGGACGGGCCGTCTGCGGGGATTTCAATTTCAACTTCTATTGTCTCCGCGCTCACCCGGCGACCGGTGGCCCGTGATATTGCCATGACCGGGGAAATTACCCTCCGGGGAAGGGTTCTGCCCATTGGCGGTCTCAAGGAAAAAATTATTGCTGCCCATCGCAGTGGTATTAAAAAGGTGTTAATTCCCAAAGATAACGAGAAGGACTTGAAAGACATTCCCGCCAGTGTGCTGCGGCAGCTGGAGATCGTCCCTGTGGAGCACATGGATGAGGTCCTGTTGCACGCGGTGATCTGTGAAGAGGGAGATGTCATGTTCAAGGAGAATGATATTACCTTCGCCCTTGCACCTGAGCATAACCAGTCGCCCCGGCCTTTGATTTAGGCCCCGACAAGGTAAAAAAACGGTAGATTTGGCTTGACAACCAGGGGCTAAGCTGGTAGCTGTATCTCTTCTTTCAGGGCACATTCTGATAGAGAAAGTACCCGGGCGGGTAGCTCAGTTGGGAGAGCATCGGCCTTACAAGCCGAGGGTCACAGGTTCAAGCCCTGTTCCGCCCACCAATTTAAAATCGCTCCACGATTTTAAATATATAGAGGAGTATCAGTTTGGTTAGAGCGTCCCGTCAGTTCCTGACGGGAAGGTCGCTGGACTGAGAAGTCGCAGAAGAAAGAGTTCAAAAGGAAGTTCGGGGGTGTAGCTCAGTTTGGTTAGAGCGCCGGCCTGTCACGCCGGAGGTCGCGAGTTCGAGTCTCGTCACTCCCGCCACTCAAGAAAGCCTGTTGGTTATCCAACGGGCTTTCTTATTTGTGCGCCCGGCAGGGCGCACCTTGGAGGTGCAAGTCCTCTACACACCAGACAGGGGGAAGTGTTAGCCGAACGGCAAGGGTGACCATCGCGAGGTGGGATCTGAAGGAAGCTGAAGGCACAGCGCTGGCCCGACGAACAGAAATCGCATACGAGGCGGCTACACAGGATTGAGTCCTTCAAATTTGAACCTGAAACCATTGAATATCACAAGGATTGCCCGAAAGGAATAGTCTCATCGAAAGATATTTATCGTGAACTTGAAGAAATTAAGAACCTTCTGAAGAATATCAAGGAAAACACATAACAAATCACTGCACTGGATTTTTACTCCGCTGCGCTCTATAAAAACAAGTGAGTTCAGTCGTTCTGCAAACAGAAGTCTGAAAAGAGAAGGGCGGCTCCGGAAACGGAGCCGCCCCTGCTATTTAGGATGGAGGTAAGAGGCATATAATGCGCTCTTATGTCAAAGCTTAATTCAAAAATTCGGGTTGTCAAGCAAATCAACGATAATTTTTAACCTGTGACTTGTTTCAACAGCCTGTCAAGCTTCTGTTGCATCCGCCTGGCTGACGATGGTATGGATCACTTCGTCCGGCAGTTCTACAATAAAGGAAAGCCCCATATCCTTGGTTTCCGTCCGGACGACAATGCCTTCCAGGTCAATACTGCGGCCGTTGGCCAGGTCAAGGGTTCCGTTGACCCAGCCGGTGAGCTTTTTTTGGTCCAGGTGGGTAAACTTGAGACCGCCTTTAGAGATGTCCTTGACCTGGCAGGTATAGCCGACCGTTTTAAAGGTTGGCCTGGCAGCAGGTGGGTACACAATCCGCGGCTGCTTTCTCTTTTCCTTTCCTTTGTAATCGGTATTGTCCATTTTCGTTCCTCCCTGAAGGTCAGCCAACCAGGTAGGTTCCGGTTCCCACCGCGATCAGGAGTCCTTCTTCATTGTGGAGAGACATCCGGGTAACAGAAACTTTTCGCCCGGAGCGCATGGTGTTGGCTTCGGCTGTAAACGCTTGCCCCCGTCCTGGCCGAAGGTAGTCCACCCGCAGGTCGATGGTTCCGACTTTCGAAAACTGCTGGAGAACCGTATCAACGGGTTCGGCCTTCATTTTTTGAATGATTCCGGCAGATGCAACCAGCCCGCCGGTGGCATCCAGAACCGAGGATATAACGCCGCCGTGAAGGGTTTTCTGGACCGGGTTGCCGATGAGCTTATCTCGCATCATGAATTCGGTCTTGACATTTTCCAAGCGGATTGATTTGATTTTTAGACCGATAAGCCTGTTAAAAGGTAAGTCATTTTCATACAGATCCTTGAGAAAAACGAGCAGCTCGCTCTCATTGCCAGTGTTCCCAGACATAACTATTGATTCTCCTGAAACGGATCAGCGTTTTCATTTAGCTGCACAAGCTGAGAAGTCGCTTGATTTGAACAATGCCAAAACAGCGGTTATTTGATTAGCTTATAAATTCATAGCTTGGAACTGGCGAACTGAGAAGCATTTTCTTTCGTTAAGCCTAATTTTTATAGGTTGCGTGTCGGCAAAACCGCCTGGCCATAGAGCGATAGATAGGAATTTCAGTGTTTTTGAAAAATTTCCAATTT
>CAZWPX010000101.1:0-9311 GCA_964636125.1 uncultured Desulfobacterales bacterium
AGCGTTGTTCAAAGCAAAAGATTCCCCGATCTTGAGGATCATGTCCTTGGGCTGACCATTCTTATCGGTGCCGGTGTAAAACTCCGAGTCCATGGCAAAGAAGTAGGTGGCCATGTTCAGGACCAGCGGGTAGGGTTTTTTGGTTTTGATGTCGACGGTATAGTCATTAACGATGAAGCAGCCTTCGAATGGCTCCAGCAGGCCTTTGAAGTCGGCCGATTTTCTCATGCGTTCAAAGGACCATTTTACGTCCTTGGCGGAAAAGGAATTGCCGCTGTGGAATTGCACCCCTTTGCGCAGGTAAAAGCGCATGGTCAATTCATCTAGGCGTTCCCACTTGGTGGCCAGGCGCGGTTCAAAGGTCATTCTCTGTGTCCAGCGGACCAGGGGATCAAATACCCAGTGGGAAAGCTGCAGCATACCACCGGACAGCTGAACCTGGGGGTCCAGCGTGACGGGATCTGCATCCAGACCGACTTTCAGCGTTTTAGCGCCGGCGGTCGTCCCGAAGGCAAACAGTGCTACGAAAACCAAGCTTACGATTAAGGCCTTTTTCATTATTTCCTCCTCTACCTTGTTTTAAGGGTTTAGTTGCTCCCCGGCAAAACCGGGGACAGTTGGCCGCTAAATTAAACCGGTACCAGGCAGGGTCTATCCTCCCGAACGCAACGCCTGGGTCAGGAATTACCGCTGGTAAGATGGACCCTGAATACCTTCCCCCATCAGGGGAGTCAATACCTAACTGGTGCCTAAAAGAACACCAGGTCACCCCCGCGAATGACTTCATCCGCGGCAATCTCCAGATCCCGGCCAAGCCCCATGCTGCTGAATTGCGCCCTGATGTACGCTTTAAATTCAGTGGGGTAATTCGCATCGATCGCCAGGTTGACAGTCCGCCGGCATAAATCTGTCTCCTGGAGATAGAGGCTGGTCATGGTGGTCGCGTCCGACGCGAAGCCCTGCAGGGCCTGCTGCATGACGTTGGCCTTGTGGTCAATGGGCTGCTTGCCGAAAAAAAATACCTTGGGCTTTGCAAGATCCGCCCCCTGGATCTGGAACACGAAGTACGAACAGCGATCCATAATCTGGATCCGGTGCTGATCGGGATTGCGTTCCACCGCCCCGAGCACATTGGCAAAATACTGTACAATCCGGCGTTGATGGTCTCCGCTGCGATCTGTGGATCCCGGATCAAGGTTCCTTTTCAGGTAGCTTTCCAGACAATCGCGGCAAATAAAGGTTTCAAACCGGCTGCCGGCGGCAATGCTGCTGTAAAAAACCTTCTTTCGATCCCGAAACAACGCCTTCATCAGGTCCGCATAAAAGGCCCTGGCATCCGGATTTATCTCAGGCGTGTTGTTGGCCTGAAAATAGAGTTTCTCCGGCATGAACAGGACACTGGGAGTTCCTTTCACAAGGATCTTGTTCCCGCCCAACCGCTCCATATGGGCCAGCAGCAGCTTGCCGTGGATGGATTCATATAATGGCAGGGTATTGCCCTCGATCTTGCGCCGGTTGTTGTTATTCAAAATTTCAGCGATATCCGGACTGGACAGGGACCGGTAATCATAGTCGGCCAGGACGGTGTTGATCTCCCCGATGGTAAAATTCAGGGCCAGCAGGGTAGAAGCAATCTTGTCTTTACCCGGCCGGTTGATATTGCCCTGGATCAGCTTGTTCAGGTAGGTATTCGAAATACCGGACGTTTTGCTGATCGTATTTATATTCAGGCCGCTCTTGCTGATGATATCGCTGATCTTGTTCGGGAATTGCCGCATCGTACCCCTTTGTCAACTGACGGTTGGACTCAGGGCCCACGCAAAAATAACTTCACGTTTTAAGCGGTGATCCATCCCGTCTGACTGCGTTACGAAAGTTGAAAATAGTCTCGATATTCCTCCACTTTCGCGCCTTGCCGGCCGGATGCCTCAACACTCAAAATTGCGAACTTATTTTTATGCGAACCCTTTCCTGTCGCGCAACAGGACCATCGGTATCAGAACAGAAGCGTGTTTGCAAGATAATTAAAATTTAGTTTAATTATGAATTAAACCTTGATTGAAGTACTGATAGCCCTAAGCCATTTTTAAGGTGGTCTCTAAAAAAAGATGAACGTCACGATCACAAAGGTGGGAATCAGAAAAACCAGTGAATATTTGAAGATGTACCCAAAAAAACTGGGCATGGGAGTACCGGCTTCTTCAGCTATGGATCGCACCATGAAATTGGGTGCATTGCCGATATAACTGCAGGCCCCGAAAAAAACCGCGCCGCTGGAGATGGCTTTGAGGTAAATGGCATTTTCGGTCATCAGCAGAGGCACCGCTTGGGCTTCGGTTAGGCCGGCATAAAAACTACCGATAGCCGTATTGAAAAAGGTCAGGTAGGTGGGAGCATTATCGAGGAAGGCGGACAGGATCCCGGTAATCCAGAAATAGTGAAAAGGCTCCTTGACGGCAGTGACCAAAAAGGCCAGTTTCCCGTCGGCGCCGGCCTTGAGTATCAACAGGGCGGGTACCATGGTGATGAATATGCCGATAAAGAGATAGGCCACTTCAACGATCGGAAACCAGGAGAAGTGGTTTTCCTCACGGAGCGTCTTCGGTGTGAAGGCCAGGGAGAGCAAACCCATAGCGATCAATAGAAGATCCCGGAAATAGTCCTGGATGGCACGGTGTACACCCAATACCGATACGTCGCCCCACTCGACCAGACCGCTCATGAGCACGGCCAGCACCACGCCGGCCAGGAAAATAAAATTTCGGATGCCCACCAGCCGCAGCTTCTCAGGGGCTTCATCCTCGGGCACGCTGACATTCTCCTTGCGGTAATGGTAAGTGTCCAGACAAAAATAGATGACTAGAAGCAGGATCACGCACAGCAGCATATGCGGTGCGATTTTGAACGTCCAGAAAAACGAAACGCCATGCAGAAAGCCGAGAAACAGGGGCGGGTCGCCCAGCGGCGTCAAAGCGCCGCCGATATTTGCCACGAGAAAAATGAAAAACACAACCATGAAGGTTCGGTTTTTCCGGTAATTGTTCGCCCGCAGAAAGGGTCTGATCATCAGCATCGCCGCACCGGTGGTTCCCATCCAGGATGCCAAGGCTGCCCCGATGACAAGCATCGTCAAATTGACGACTGGTGTCCCGCGCAGGGAGCCTTTCAGCAGAATCCCTCCCGACACGGTGTAAAGCGACCAGAGCAGAATAATGAAAGGGATATAGTCGGCCAGGATAATGTGCAGGATTTCGTAAACGGCCTCCCCCCGGTGGGCCACAAGAAACGGAATGGCCAGAGTCAGCGCCCAGAAAAAGGAGATCTTGCCGAAGTGGTGGTGCCAGAAGTTCGGCGCCAAAAGGGGGCACAAGGCAATGGAAAGCAGCATGCCGGCAAACGGAATACAGCTCCAGAGCGGCAGGATCTCGCCAAGGTTGCTGTCGTGATGGCCCCCTGCTGCGTGCCCGCCATGCTCATCCGCGTGATCGGCAGCGGCATGGACGGCCTCATGGCCCTGTTCCGCCTGATCGGAACTATAACAATAGCCTGCCGTTAAGAAAATAACAGCAAACAGTACGAGAATTGCCCTGGTCAGTTTTCCTGGTCTCATTCTAAATCAGTCCGCATGAAATTCGCCGCAATATCAATACGGGCAGTCCAATTATTAAAATTACAATTTTATTGCTATTACAGGCAATCGCCATATCTGTCAAGACGTTAAAACCCGCCTTTTGCCGGGCCGGGATGCCGCGTTGGAAATGATTCCGGCAACAGCTCCGTAACCCTGACAGGGAAGCGGTTATTTCACGCAGTTATTGACATCTCTAATCATATGTCATAATTATTAAAGGTTGTTGTTGAATGCCAAACAAAGCTTTCTACTATCGGTTTCATTCAAGGTAAACCAGCAACTGAATGTTAACGGGCAAAGCATGTCACGAAAAATTGAAATCATCCAAACTGGAACTGCTATGCAGGCCAGGGTCAGAGACCTGAGAATTGGCCATAAAGCCATTGCCTTTGTCCCCACCATGGGTTTTTTGCATGAGGGGCACCTCTCTTTGATGCGAACCGGCCAGGAGCACAGTGATATCCTGGTAGTCAGCATCTTTGTAAATCCGACCCAGTTCGGCCCTGGGGAGGACCTTGAAACTTATCCGCGCGATATGGAAAGAGACCTTGACCTTCTGGAGGAACTCGGTGTGGATATCGTCTTCACGCCCCAACCGGAGGAGATCTATCCCCCGGGCTTTCAAACGTATGTCTCCCTGGAGCATCTGCCCAACCGGCTGTGCGGCCTCTCGCGCCCGGTTTTTTTCAGGGGGGTCACCACCGTCGTCACGAAGCTGTTTAACCTCGTACAGCCGCACGTGGCAGTTTTCGGACAGAAGGACTACCAGCAGTATGTCATTATCAAACGTATGGTCAAAGATTTGGGATTCGACATCCGGATTATCGGAGGACCAACCGTAAGAGAGCACGACGGGTTGGCGTTGAGTTCCCGCAACGCCTACCTCAAGCTTGCTGAACGCGAATCCGCCACCTGCCTCAACCGTGCATTGCAAAGGGCTGCCCGGATGGTGAAAGAGGGTATCGTGGATAGCCCCGAAATCATATCTCAAAGTGCTGCTTTTATCGAAAGGCATGCCGGGGCGCAGATCGATTACATCGCCATTGTCGATCCTGAGACACTGGAAGATGTCGCCCGGGTCGACCGGCCTGTGCAAATGGCCCTGGCTGTGAAAATTGGGAAAACCAGGCTGATAGACAACATGCGAATGACAATATGATATTTTTGGAGTGCAACTTGCCCAGAATCAAGGAGAAGACAAATGAGTAAAGAACAATTCATGTTCACATCTGAATCAGTGACCGAGGGACACCCGGATAAAGTGGCCGATGCAATTTCTGACTCCGTGCTCGATGCCATCATGGCCAAAGATGCCCAATGCCGGGTAGCCTGCGAGACCCTTGTGACCACCGGTCTGGCTTTTATAGCCGGTGAAATTTCCACTGACTGCTATGTGGACATGCCGGAAATCGTCCGCGATACCATCAGGGAGATCGGCTACTCTTCATCCCAGATGGGCTTCGACTGGCAGACCTGTTCGGTGATTACCAGCATCGACAGGCAATCTCCGGATATTGCCCAGGGTGTGGATGAAGGGGACGGCCTTTACAAAGAGCAGGGCGCCGGTGACCAGGGACTGATGTTCGGCTTTGCCACTGATGAGACCCCGGAACTTATGCCCATGCCGATCATGTACGCGCACAAACTGACCAAGCGGCTGGCAACTGTCCGCAAAAACGGCGCGCTTGATTTTTTAAGACCGGACGGCAAATCCCAGGTGACCATTGAATATGAAAACAGCACACCCAGGCGGGTCGACACCGTGGTCATCTCTTCCCAGCATAAGCCGGATGTCACCTACGAGGACCTGAAGGATGCCATCATTGAAGAGGTCATTAAAAAAGTGATCCCGCTGGACATGGTCGATGGCGACACCAAGTACCTGATCAATCCCACCGGTCGGTTTGTGACTGGCGGCCCCATGGGGGATTGCGGATTGACAGGCAGAAAAATTATCGTGGATACTTACGGCGGTCAGGGCAGCCACGGCGGCGGCTGTTTTTCAGGCAAGGACCCCTCCAAAGTGGACCGCAGTGCCTCCTACATGGGTCGCCACATTGCCAAGAACATTGTTGCCTCCGGGATTGCCCATAAATGTGAAGTCCAGGTCGCTTACGCCATCGGCGTCGCCCAGCCGGTTTCCGTCATGATCGACACCATGGGAACCGGCAGCGTCTCGGAAACAAAGATCAGGGAAATCGTCAATACAGTTTTTGACCTGCGCCCCGCAGCCATTATCGAATACCTTGACCTTAAGCGCCCCATATATCGAAAAACGGCGGCCTATGGTCACTTTGGGCGCTCAGAGCCTGAATTTACCTGGGAACAGGTCAATAAGGCTGAAGAAATCCGGTCTCTGGCGGGCCTGTAACAGCATGCTTTAAATTATATACCGGATGGTTCCTTAGCATTTAAGGAGCCACCCGTTCTACTATTACCTAACAGGAGAATATGATGTCCGAACCAGAACTTAAGGAAGTTTCAACCGACTTTCTTGAACTTGATTTAACCCTCGCAAACAAAGTGGCCGACCTTGCCCTGGCTGATTTCGGCAACCGGGAGATGGCTCTTTCCGAAAATGAAATGCCCGGGCTCATGGCCGTGAGGGCAAAATACGGTGAGGCCAAACCGTTAAAAAATTTACGCATTATGGGCAGCCTGCACATGACCATCCAGACAGCCATGCTCATTGAAACCCTGCAGGCACTCGGGGCGGATATCCGCTGGGCATCGTGCAATATCTTCTCCACCCAGGATCATGCGGCCGCGGCTGTGGCCAGCAACCAGTCGGCGGCCGTCTTCGCCTGGAAGGGTGAAACTCTGGCTGAATACTGGTGGTGTACCGAACAGGCCCTCCTCTGGCCGGATGGCCAGGGCCCGGACCTGATCGTTGATGACGGCGGTGACGCCACGATGATGATCCACCAGGGCGTGGCCATAGAAAAGAACCCGGCCCTGCTGGACGAACCATACGACGCCGCGGATATGCAGTTTCTGATGGAACGGCTCAAAGCGGCTTACCAGAGAGACCCCGGCCTGTGGACACGAATGGCCGCAAACATTAAAGGTGTATCGGAAGAGACCACCACCGGTGTGCACCGCCTTTACCAGTTTGAGCAGGCCGGTGAACTCCTCTTTCCGGCCATCAATGTGAATGATTCCGTGACCAAATCAAAATTTGACAACCTCTACGGATGCCGGGAGTCGCTGGCCGATGGCATTAAACGGGCCACAGATGTCATGATTGCCGGCAAGACAGTGGTCGTGGCCGGCTATGGTGATGTCGGCAAGGGCTGTGCGCAGTCCATGCGAGGTTTTGGCGCCCGCGTCATCGTTACGGAAATTGATCCGATCTGCGCGTTGCAGGCGTCCATGGAAGGGTTTGAAGTGCTGACCATGGAAGAGGCCTGTGCCCTCGGTGACATTTTCGTAACCGCCACCGGCTGTTACCATGTCATCACCGGCGAACATATGCAGCAGATGAAAAACGAGGCCATTATCTGCAACATTGGTCACTTTGACAATGAAATCCAGATGGTCTATCTGGAAAACAATCCGGACTGCCGCAAAGAGGAAATTAAACCCCAGGTGGACAAATGGACACTTAAGTCCGGCAGGGCGCTGATTGTTCTGGCCGAAGGCCGCCTGGTAAATCTGGGCTGTGCAACAGGTCACCCCAGTTTTGTGATGAGCCACAGCTTCACGAACCAGTGCCTGGCCCAGCTCAAACTGGCCAGCGAGAACCTGGAACCCAGGGTCTACACCCTTCCCAAAGAACTGGACGAAGAGGTCGCCCGGCTGCACCTTGGACGCCTGGGGGTAAAACTTACCACGCTCACCCAGGAGCAGGCCGACTACCTCGGCGTCGCAGTCACCGGACCGTTTAAGCCGAACCATTATCGATATTAAACCGACCAGAAAAAATCGAAGCCGGTTGGGCATCAAGCCCAACCGGCTTCACGTGTTTTAACTAATCTAAAATCACCACCACCCGCCCCTGTCTCAACAGGATCAGATTTTCAACCGCGCCTTTCAGTTTCATGACGTCAGCATTGCTGATGATGATATCGGTGCGCCCGGGCCCCACCGCCCGCAGGCCCTTTACGACCAGCGGACGCACGGTAACACGATCAGACTCGGCGACCGTCGGCATCCGCCTGACATATTCGGCCATGCCCCATTGCACCGCATACTCCCGGCTCACGTAGGCCGCCCCATAAACCGGTTTACCATTTTCATTGAGAACGTTGAAGGTCATTGCCGGAGCCGCGCCCAAACCCCGGGCGTCAATGACCAGGCTGCCCGCCGGGGGACGCCCTGGGCTGCCTGCAGCGCTTTGGCCGGATGGGGCCGGGGTGGTATCCACCGGTTGAATTGCCTCAATCTGGCGTATGTCGGCTGGCAGGATAAGCTGGGAAAAACCGCCGTGAATACTCATTTCAATAACAATTTCCGCGGCACCGTCAGAGAGAAAATTCTGTTTCACGACAGGTACGGAACGTACCATTTCCTCGATTTTTTCCGCTATCGAAGGTTCTGCGGCCATCACATCGGCAACCGTTTGGGCCCCTGAAATACGCAGTTTTTTGAGCAGGGTCCCAAAAGTATCGCCGGCCAGTTTTCTGGCAGCCGCAAGGGACTCATTGCGGGGCGTCTGCTTGCCGGCCTTCTTTTTGAGGGGCTCACTGAAACCGGTGGCAGAAATCTTACCGGTTTTCCAGTTCATGGCGCCGGACACCAGTGTCTCGATATAGTCCGGGGGCGCTTGGGCACCCTGGACCGGGTTCTGAACGAGCACCAGCGCCAGGATCGCTATAATCAATCGACCAGGGAACATATTATTATCCGAACTAAAAAACGATAATTACTTTACAATTGGCCAGGAATCCGTCCGCAATAGCGGCAGCATCCGCGAGGGTCTTGTAATCGGCGGCGCTGATGGACAGGCGGCTTTTACCTTCCGGTGTCCCGGTGGCCTTTATGGTAAGCGGCAGGTTACCGGCCCGCGGGCTGCTCTGGGCACGGGCAAGGTTGCGATAATATCTTACATAGCCGGAACGGACGGCTTTTTCCTTGCGGATATAATTTCCAGGGTAGAGCACCTGCTGCTGACCGATGAGTTCCGGTTTCAAGCAAGGCCGGAAACCTGTTTTGCGCGCATCTATGACCAGCCCGGTATAGGCCACTTTCGTTTTGGAGGCCTTTTTTGCCGGTTTACTTGCCCCGCCCTCAAGGGCTTGCAGCCTGGCGGCCATATCATTCAGGCGGGTCGTAATTTTGGCCAGTTGGGCTTCCTGGGCCGCATATTTCCTATTCAATTCTTCACTGGCCGAACCGGTTGTCACACCGGCCGGGATAATCACCGGCCCGGCTGCGACATAATCAAGCCAGGCCTGGGTAAAACTGCGAAACATCATCAGCATTTGCTCCTGGCTGACACTGGCGCGCTTTAATGTCCCGATTTGCTCTTCCAGGATGCGAACCCGATTTTCGAGAAACCGCAGGCGGTTATCAATATCTTTTAAAGGCAGCACCCCGCCTACCGGGCTCTGTGGAATCTGCACCACCAGTTTCATCAGCATCTGCTCCAGCTGTCCGGTAAGGGGCATGCTGACGGTTGCAGTGGCGGTGCCGTCACTATTGATTTCAACCTGATCCACGGATGAACCGGACAGGACAC
>CAZWPX010000102.1:0-9276 GCA_964636125.1 uncultured Desulfobacterales bacterium
CACCACCGGAACCAGGCCGATCTTGTCCAGCAGGGCCCGGTAGTTGGTGTAGGCCATGATAACACCGATGCTGCCGGTAATCGTACCCGGGCTGGCAATAATGCCATCTGCAGCCGCAGCGATATAATATCCCCCTGAGGCGGCCACCGACCCCATGGACGCGACCACTTTTTTAAAGGGCACCGTTTTCCTGATCTCTCGGTAAATCTCCTGGGACGGGGCCACTGCGCCGCCGGGCGAGTCAATCCGCACGACAATGGCCTTGATGTCTTCTTCCTCGCGCAGTTGCTTAAGCTGGTCAATGGTTTCCCGCGCATCGATAATCACGCCGGTAATTTCAACAACCCCGACCTTTTCTCCGAACTCGAACTCAGCCTGGTCGCCGCCCAGCATAAACAGGCCGGTCAATACAAGGGTTGTACCGGCCGCGATACCGGCACAGACCAGTAAAAAAAACAGGTAAGGATGTCTGCGTGCATACATGGGTTATCAGCTCCAGCAACAGGAACAGCTTCCTATATTCTTGTTGTCAATGAGGAAGTGGTAAGCGCTAAATGAGACGGGCTGGTTGTACCGGATAGAACGAACGGCGACGGTATCGAGATACCGCCGCCGATAGACTGCACAACCAGTGAATGGGAAACATTTCCCCGGTGAGTGTCTGTTATGAACTCAGGGGAGTGGGCAATCGTCACCCGCTATTCAGCTGGTTTCTCCTCCGGGGTATCCTCTGTCGTCTCCGGGGCTTGGGCATCTGACGCGGCCTCATCTATAGCAGGGGCAGCCGCATCTGTGTCATCAGCTGTATCAGTATCCGCGTCAGCATCTGTATCAGCATCCGCATCTTCCTGGTTGTCGGTTTCATTCAGCTTGCCCTGCAGGTTCTCGCGCAGGATCTCACCGAAGGTAGAGGTGGCCGGTTTCATATTATTAACATATTCACTGAGCAGGGTTTGATCGTCTTCCATATCCAGGCGTTTTATCGAAAGGCCGATCCGTCTCTCATCAGAGTTTATGTTCATGACCCGGGCGGTGATCAGATCACCCACGTTGTACATTCCAACCGGGGTCTTGATTTTCTCTTTGCTGATCTCTGAAACGTGGACCAGACCTTCAATCCCCTCTTCAAGTTCAACGAATACGCCGAAATCGGTCAGGTTCGTGATGGTCCCGGTAATTTCTTTGCCAACCTCGTAGCGCTCAGCAACAGTTTTCCACGGATCTTCGGTCAGGTGCTTGATGCCCAGGGAAAACCGTTCGTTGGCTTTTTCGATGTCCAGCACGATGGCCTGGATGACTTCCCCTTTTTTATACACTTCGGACGGGTGTTTAATTCTTTTGGTCCAGGAAATGTCCGAAATATGCACGAGCCCGTCAATGCCCTCATCGATACCGATAAAAATACCGAAATCGGTAATGTTTTTAATCTTTCCTTCGATGGTGGTACCGATGGGATATTTTTCACTGATCACATCCCACGGATTCGGGGCAACCTGTTTCATACCAAGAGAAATTCTGCGGTTGTCCGGTTTAATATCGAGGACAATCGCCTCAACCTGTTCACCCACGGAAACAATCTTGGAAGGATGCCGGACCTTGCGGGTCCATGACATTTCAGACACGTGGATCAGGCCTTCAATACCCTCCTCCAGTTCCACGAACGCGCCGTAATCAGTCAGGCTGACAATCTTGCCGGTAATACGGGATTCAATCGGGTATCTTTCGGCTGCCGTAGACCAGGGATCCTGGGTCAACTGTTTCATGCCGAGTGAGACACGCTCTTTTTCCAGATCCAGGTTAAGAATCTTGACGGTAATCTCGTCACTCACGGAAAACAACTCGGAGGGGTGTTTGACACGCCCCCATGAGATGTCGGTGATATGCAAAAGGCCGTCCACGCCGCCCAGGTCCACAAATACGCCGTATTCGGTAATATTTTTGACCACACCGTCCACTTCCTTGCCTTCATAAATGGATGCAAGCGTGGCTGCTCTTTTTGATTCCCGCTCTTTTTCAAGGATTACCCGGCGGGAAAGAACAATGTTTGACCGTTTCCGGTTATATTTCAATATTTTGAATTCGAAGGTCTGCCCGACCATCTCATCCAGGTTGCGGATAGGACGCAGGTCGGCCTGTGAGCCCGGTAAAAATGCCTGCACGCCGATGTCTACCGAGAAACCACCCTTTACCCGTGATGTGATGACACCTTCAACCGTGTCCTCGCTATCGTAGGCAACTTTGATCGCTTCCCAGACCTTGACTTTGGCGGCCTTTTCCTTGGAAAGGACAACCACTTCGTTCTCATCGTCCCACCATTCCACCATAACTTCGACACTGTCGCCGAGATTGGCTTCGATGATGCCTTCGTCATTCCGAAATTCGGTAATCCGAATCTGCCCCTCGGATTTGTAGCCGATGTCCACCAGGACGTAGTCCTTGTCCACAGAGATGATTTTGCCACTGACCACTTCCCCTTCGGCAAAACGCTTGAAGCTCTCTTCATACATCTCCATCAGGCTTTCCATGCTTTCATCTTCTTCATCGTCAGCAGCCTGATCGTCCATCATTTCAGCATCTTCCATGTCTTCCGGTTCTAAATCTTCTGTTGAATTGTTATTTTCTAAATTTTCCATTAAACGAGTATCCCCCTTGGCCTTTTTTTTTGCCGAATTATATCATCGGCATAACGGGGCTTTGTACCAGACCCGATTGAAAAATACAATCCTTTAGGCACATATTTTTTTAAAAAAATAAATTAAAAGCGCGAGTGGATTTGAGCGATCATCTGGTCGATGACATCGGGGATGGTCAGGTGGGTGGAATCGATCAAAATGGCGTCCGGAGCAGGTTTCAGGGGCGCCAGTTTTCGGGAACTGTCATCACGGTCACGTTTTTGCATATCCCGCTGCACCTGTTCCAGGGTCAGGCCCGAGTTTTCGGGAAGTTCCGCGTAACGTCTCAGGGAACGGGTGCTGTCATCCGCATCAAGAAAAAATTTGACATCCGCATCCGGAAAAACAACGGTGCCCATGTCACGCCCCTCGAACACAGCTGATTTTTCCCGGCCCAGGTCTTTTTGAACTGCCAGCAGGAACTGCCTGACCACAGGGCGGGCAGAAACCGCGGAGGCCATCATGGTCACTGCAGGGCTCCTGATCCGACCAGACACATCCCGGCCATTGGCTTCCAGCTGCACCCCGCCCGCGTGCCGCACGAACCGCAGGGCCAGGTTGCTGCAAAGCGCTATAAGCCCCTCATCATCATCTGCTGCCAGTTCTCTTTCCAGGGCATGCAGGGCCACGGCCCGGTAGAGCGCACCTGTGTCAATATACCGGTACCCAAGCCGGTCCGCCAGTTTGCGGCTGACCGTTGTTTTGCCCGCACCAGCCGGGCCGTCTATGGTAATAAGCAGCGCTTGCATTCGTGATCCGCCCGTCAGGCCGCAGCTTTTTTACCGGCGGCTACGGCTTCCATGTTCAGCGGAATAAGCTTCGGTTTCCTGGAAAATTCATCCTCAACACATTTTCTGATCATTTCAAAATCAACAATGTTGCTGCGGGCCGCAAAAGCCGACAGGGCCACAATATTGGCGGATCTTACATTTCCTAGATCCTTGGCTATATCATTTACCGGCACTCGCAGTTCATCCACATCGTCACGCCCGGCCGGAACCGAAATTAACGTGCTGTTGACCAGAATAACACCTCCCGGTTTGATCACCGGGGCAAATTTTTCCAGGGACGGCCGGTTCATGGCCACCAGGTGGCCCGGGTTGCGGATAATCGGCGAACCAATGGGCCGGTCGCTGACAACCACTGTACAATAGGCGGTCCCGCCCCTCATTTCAGGCCCATAAGATGGAATCCAGGCCACTTCAAATCCCTGCTCCATTGCCGCATGTGCGAGAATCTTGGCGCTCAGTAAAATACCCTGGCCGCCAAACCCGGCAAACATCACTTCGCTCTGCATACGCTATCCTCCCGGCCCGGATCATCCGGCACCGTGTCAATTGTCCTGGCAGTTGGCTCACCAACCAATCTTAATCCGTAGCCTGCGCTGACATTTATTCAGCCTTAAAAGCCTGGCCCTCTGGGCCATAATGCTTTACTCTGGTGTTTTGTATTCACCCAGTTTATAGTAATCCAGCAGGGTATTCTCCGACCAATCCAGTGATTCCTGGGGCGTCATGCCCCAGTTGGTCGGGCAGGTGCTGACAATCTCTACGAAACTGAAGCATTTGCCTTCCAACTGGTACGTAAAGGCCTGTTTCAGGGCCTTTTTGGCTTTCGTAATATATTTGGGTTTTAAGACAGTCTGGCGGACCACATAACCCGGTGTGGCCAGGGCTGCCAACAGTTCGGCCATCCGAATCGGCATGCCGACGTCATCCACATTACGGCCCATTGGAGATGTGGATGTTCGCTGCTGCGGCATCGTGGTCGGCGCCATCTGGCCGCCGGTCATACCATAAATGGCGTTGTTCACAAATACTGTGGTAAATTTTTCACCCCGGTTGGCGGCATGCACGATCTCGCCCATCCCGATACTGGCCAGGTCGCCATCACCCTGGTAGGTGAACACCATCAGGTCGGGACGCACGCGTTTGATCCCGGTGGCCATGGCCGGCGCCCTTCCATGGGCAGCTTCCTGAAAATCAAAATTAAAATAGTTATAGGCCAGGACCGCGCACCCCACCGGGGCAATACCGACCGTACGCCCCCGGATCCCCAACTCATCGATCACTTCAGCCACCAACCGGTGGATAACCCCGTGGGTACAGCCCGGACAATAGTGTGTGGGCTGGTCTGAAAGCGCCTGAGGCTTTGTGAATATTTTTCCCATTATCTTGGCTCCTTCGCTTGCGTCGTGCCGCTGCGGCACGCCGACCTGATTCAAATCATAATCGTCTCAAGGGATCTGTAATGTCTGTCTCTATTCCAGGGAATGACAGGTGCTTATTCCGTGATGAATGACCTCACAGCTTCCATGACCTCCTCGGGGGTCGGAACTTCACCGCCGCATTTGCCATACCATTCAACCGGGCATTTCCCGCAAACGGCGCGTTCGACATCCTCCACCATCTGGCCCATACTCATTTCCACACTGGCCGCCACCTGACAGCCCTGTTTGCCGGCAGCCGCGTTAATAGCTTTCAGAGGAAAAGGAAAGAGAGTTTGCGGCCGGATCATGGCAACCTCGAGGCCTTGGGCCTTAAAATTGTCAATGGCCGTACGGCAAACCCGGCTCATGGTGCCGTAGCTGACTATCAGAGCCTGGTAGTCACTTTCCAGGTTATAGGACTTGTAGCGGACCTCGTCGGCCTGCATTTTTTCATATTTGGCCTTCAATTTGAGGTTCTGGGCATTCAAAGCTTCGGGATCCAGGTAAAGCGTCTTGAGCAGGTTGCGCTCCTGGCTGCCGCGGGTATCCATTCCATTGGTAGCCCAGTCGTCCTTATTAGAAGGTTCCACGGCAAGGTCATCCGGAAATTCTACCGGTTCCATCATCTGGCCGATAAGCCCGTCTCCGAGAATCATCACCGGGTTGCGATATTTTTCGGCCAGAGGGAAGGCTTTCATGACCATTTCCACGGCCTCCTGCACACTGTCCGGCGCCATGACCAACAGTCGGTAGTCTCCGTGGCCACCGCCCTTGGTCGCCTGAAAATAGTCGCCCTGCGAAGGCAGAATCCCACCCAGTCCCGGACCGCCGCGCATGATGTTGACAAACACCGCCGGGCACTCACCGCAGGTAATGTAGCTGAGCGCTTCGCTCATCAGGCTTACGCCCGGGCTGGAAGAGGTGGTCATCACTCTTTCACCACACCCGGAAGCCCCAAAAATCATATAGCTGACGGCCACTTCACTTTCACCCTGCAGAAAAACACCGCCGACTTCGGGCATCCGCCTTACCAGGTATTCCGCCACTTCAGATTGCGGGGTGATTGGATAGGCAAAATAATTTAGACAGCCTGCCCGAATGGCGGCTTCGCCGATAGCTTCATTGCCTTTCATCAAAACTTTTGCCATTGTTTCCTCCGTCTGTATCAGTCCACTGTTTCGTCGGCTGTCTTTGTTATGGTAATGGCCACATCCGGGCACATGACACAGCACAAGCTGCAGTGGATGCAGTCCTCCGGCCGGGCCTGGAAAACTGGGAAATATCCTTTAGCGTTCACCCGGTCAGCTATTTCAAGAACTTCTTTGGGGCAGACATTCACGCACAGTCCGCAGCCTTTACACCTGTCGTTATCGATCACATGCTCATATGCCATAAACTCAACTCCTTTTCTATTCCCCGCCCAGTTTTGCCGCCGCTTTCCAAGGAGGCGTCAACTGTCTGTTTATCGGTAAGATCGGGCAGGCCAGTTGTTCTTGTGCAAGGGCGGGGATCAGATCCGCCGCAGCCGTAACAAACGCGATCGGCAGACCACTTGTTGCGGAAACATCTGCCACCAGTTGATAGCCTTTCAGAATATCCCCCGGACGGGTATCGTCCAGCAGGTGGGCATTGCCTACCAATCCCGTGACCTTTAAACGGGAGGCCGCTTCGATCCTGTCGCGCATACCCAGGCAGCCGTTCACATCGGTTGTAAACGGCCTGAAGGGATTAATCACCTGTAACATCTCAACCTGTCTGCCTTTAAACATATCGGCGAGAGCTGCCAGCACCGTGGCCCCTACCCCGTCACCACCGGCGTCAAGGATTGATAAAGCGGCCGGATTCTTTATCAAACCGCCCACTTTCGGGCTGAGAATCGGTAAATCCGCATTGCGGTATTGCCGGGGGGGCAGGATCACTTCGATTCCGTGATGGGCCAGGCTGGCCCGTGCCTCCCGGGTTCGGAAGTACGGATTTACAAGATCCAGATCTGCCAGGAGAACATCAATCCCGTCGTGTTTGCGACGAACGGCGAGATTCACGGCCACTTCGGTTTTGCCACTGCCGTAATTCCCTACAATGACAACTATGCCTTTAACGCTTATATCCAAATCTTTCAATTACCCCTGCACTCTTTTCAATGATGCTGAACCTGTTTATGGTGAGCCGCTGTTTTTGTCAAGGTATTCGAAATATATTTTATCTTTTTAAAACCGGGCCGATATGGTAAATCCGGATCAATTCCGGAATGACAAAAAACAGAACCCGTGGTTTCATGAAAGGCAACAAACCCTTGGCTTCCAGGATGTTGACAAAAGCACCGGACCAACAAACGCACCCCCGGGTTACAACGGGCCTGGAGCAATTTATTGCCGCCCCGCCCGCCTGGGCAGGCAAGGCCCGCTTGGGCCTGTTGTGCAACCCCGCCTCGGTCAACCGACGATTCCGGCACGCCCGTGATCTCATTGAACAAAAGCTACCCGGCCGCCTGAAGGCCCTGTATGCACCCCAGCATGGATTTTTTGCTGAAAAGCAGGACAATATGATTGAATCGGCAGACATGGTCGATCCGGATCTCGGGCTCCCTGTCTTCAGCCTGTACGGGCAAACCCGAATTCCTGACCGCCGGATGTTTGCACCAATCGATGTCCTGCTGGTGGACCTGCAGGATGTCGGCACCCGGGTATACACCTTCATGTACACCCTCTCTTACTGCATGGAATCCGCCCGTGCATACGGCTGTAAAGTCGTCGTCCTGGATCGTCCCAACCCGATCAACGGGACTACGGTTGAGGGCAACTGCCTGGATGCAGCTCTCACTTCATTTGTCGGTCGTTACCCGATCCCCATGCGCCACGGTTTGACCATGGGTGAACTGGCCGGTATGTTCAATCACGCGTTTGCCATAGGCTGTGATCTGGAGGTTATACGGTTGCAGGGCTGGAAACGATCCATGTATTACCCGGATACCGGACTGCCCTGGATCGCCCCCTCGCCGAATCTGCCCACATCGGCAGCCGCCCTGGTCTACCCCGGCCAGGTTGTCTGGGAAGGTACGAATGTATCCGAAGGCCGGGGAACCAGCCAGCCATTCGAAATTTTTGGCGCCCCTTTTATAGACCCACCGGCGGTTCTGGACGCATTGGCTGTACCCATCCAGGGGGCGGTGCTGCGACCTGTGAGCTTTGAACCCACCAGCAACAAGTGGCAGGGTGAACGTTGCAACGGTTTTCAGATCCACGTCACCAACACCGATCATTTCCGGCCGTTTGAAACCACGCTTGAGTTGCTCAGGGTCCTTCTTAAGCTGTACCCATCTGATTTTAAATGGAACCCCCCCCCGTATGAATACGAATATGAAAAACGCCCTATCGACTTGATTATTGGCAATCAGCACATCCGCGAGGGGCTTGAATCCAATCACCCCCTGGCGGAACTCCGGTCCCGATGGCAGCCGGGCCTGGACGCGTACACCCGTCAAAGCAGGGTGTTTAGACTGTACAGGTAGAATTAGTGACTGACTGGAAGCGCATGCGCTTTAAAAAAAATAAAGTCTGGGTCGCCTTAGGGGCCGGAGGCCTGCCTGCGGTTCTGGGTAACCGCGTCCTGATCAAGTATCAACTCAACCAGGCCAATGAATACCGGGTACATCCGGCCAGCCTGCAGCCCCTGCCCGGTCCTGATCAAATGGAGACGGCGGACACAGCCTCCCCCGAGGCACCGGCATCCACTCTTGAGCCTTCATCTGCCGCCGCCGGCCAGCCCCCCCCGCCCGGGGCCATCATTGTGCACACAGATGGTGCCTCAGCCGGCAACCCGGGCCCTTCGGGAATCGGGGTTCGCCTGAAGTTCGGGTCCCATGAAAAGGAAATATCCCGGTTTATCGGCATTGCCACCAATAATATTGCCGAGCTAGAAGCCATCCGGATCGGGCTGGAAGCGGTTAAAAACAGGCAGAAACAGGTCCGAATATACACGGACAGCCGCTATGCATTCGGCCTGCTGACAAAAGGTTGGCAGGCCAGAAAGAACTTGGAGCTTGTGGCCGAAATACGGACGCTGCTGTCGTTTTTTAGAGATGTTCGGTTTTACCAGGTCAAAGGGCACGCCGGCGACCCGGGGAACGAGAGGGCGGACCAACTGGCGACAGAGGCAATTAAGGCGAACACCTGAAACGCAGTACCGGGCAGCCTCAGCCGCTGGCCCGAACAACTCATACTGCAGTAAAGAATCCTGGCACTTGCATCAGTCGGCAGGGCATAGCCAATTATCTCTGACCTGGCCCTGACCAGATTTTAAGATCGAATAAATGCTTTCACAACAGCAAAAAAAAGCCCCGCCGGCCGGGTGGCCAGCGGGGCACAATACAATCGAACTAAAAACTATTCTTTTTCA
>CAZWPX010000103.1:0-8938 GCA_964636125.1 uncultured Desulfobacterales bacterium
ACTCTCAATTGCCACTATAAGGAGATGGAGCTATGAAAGATCTGATCGGTTACATTGCACAGGCGCTTGTTGACAATCCGGATCAAGTGGTGGTCTCAGAGGTTGAAGGCAATCAGACCTCGGTATTAGAGCTTCAAGTAGCAAAAGAGGATCTGGGGAAAGTTATTGGCAAACAGGGGCGCACGGCGCGGGCCATGCGTACCATCTTAAGTGCCGCTTCCGCCAAGATAAAAAAGAGAACCGTCCTGGAAATTATTGAGTAAACAACCACCTGCAAAGCGGGTGGTTGTTGCCTGTCGCACGGCGGGCGATCCAATGGCACAGCCGTGCCGCTGCCCAAGTCTTGTTGATCACGTTGCCAACCAGGAGTTTCACGTACAGATCATATCCCATGCCTGAAAATCCCCTGATGCCCATCGGAAAGGTGGTCGGCGTACATGGTGTCAAAGGTGCCGTCAAGGTACATTTTTATGATGCCCGGCACAGCTGCCCAACCCCGGAAGATAGTTTCAGGCTCATTTCGCCCGGCGGTACAGAAACGTGCTACCCGGTGGTCTGGGCCCGTCCGCATAAACGCAACCATGTTGTCAGCCTGGCCGGGATTGAATCACGCAGCCAGGCTGCGGCCCTGAAAGAAGCCCAGGTTGTCATTGCCCGGGAGGAACTGCCGCTGCTTGAGGCGGGCACCTACTACTGGGTGGACCTTATTGGTCTGGATGTCTATACCATTGCCGGCTCCTACCTGGGGCAGCTTACGGACATCATACCTACCGGCAGCAACGATGTATACGTGGTGGCGGATGAACACGCCGAGACCCTGGTGCCGGCCCTCAAGTCCGTGATTCTCAGCGTTGACCTGGAAAAAAACAATATGCGGGTTGATCTCCCGGAAGGATTATAATCCCGCAGAGCGCAGAACCTGCCCGTGAAAGAGACGATTGACCCATGGACTATACGGTATTGACAATTTTTCCGGACATGTTCACTGCTTTTTGGGAGCATGGCATTGTGCGGCGCGCCCTGGCGGATGGCAAAGTCTCGGCCGGGACCGTGGACATCCGGGCGTATGCCAAAGGGCGCCACCAGGTGACCGATGACCGCCCCTATGGCGGGGGCTGCGGTATGGTGATGAAACCTGAACCGCTGGCTGCAGCCCTGGCCTCGGCCAGGAAAAAATTTCCTGCTGCGCAGACGGTTATGCTGACGCCCCAGGGCCGCCCCTTCAACCAGGTGCTGGCCGCAGAACTTGCCCGGCAGCCCGGGTTGACCCTGGTCTGCGGCCGTTACGAAGGTGTAGACGAACGGATCTGCAGTGACTATATCGATATAGAAATATCCATCGGGGATTATGTGCTGACCGGGGGGGAGGTGGCGGCCATGGCTGTGATCGATGCGGTCACGCGTCTGATTCCCGGTGTACTGGGCAATTCGGATTCCGCGCTGATGGACTCTTTTGAAGGTGATCTCCTGGAGCACGGCCACTACACCCGGCCGCCTGTTTTCAACGGCGAAAGCGTTCCGGAGGTCCTGTTGTCGGGGAACCATGGCGCCATTGATAAATGGCGACAGGAAGCGTCACTGATTAGAACGTTTTTAAAACGGCCCGATCTTCTCAAGGATCGGCCGCTGGATAAGGCCGAGATTAATATTCTAGAAAAATGGTGCCATGACATCACAGACATCATCCAGTCCCAATCTTAATATCGCGTTGTTGCACCACCCGGTTACCAATAAAAACGGGGACCTGATCACATCAGCGGTTACCAACCTGGACCTGCATGATATGGCCCGATCCGCCCGAACCTACGGGGTTCGGAATTTTTTCACGGTCACGCCGTTGGCGGATCAGCAGGAGCTTGCTACGAAGTTGGTGGGTCACTGGACCCAGGGCGGCGGTGCACGCTACAACCCCAAACGCCGGGAGGCCATGGAACTGGTCCAGATTCGGGACAACCTCGAGCAGGTGATAACGGAACTTGAGCAAGCAAACGGCCAGCGCCCCAAAACAATTGTAACCTGTGCTCGGCCCCAGGAGGAAAGTGTCTGCTACGGGGATCTTCGGCAAATGCTCGGGGACGGGATGCCCTGGCTGCTGCTATTCGGGACAGCCTGGGGGCTGGCACCGGAATGCATGGCCCGGGCCGATGTCATCCTGGATCCTGTCTGGGGCACCGGGAACTACAACCACCTCTCTGTCCGATCTGCCACCGCGATCATTCTGGACCGCCTCCGGGGAGATTTTGTCTAAAAAGTAAATTTTCCCTTGTGTTCTATCGCCTAATCCAATATATAATACCAGTTTAAACTATGGACCAAATGCGATTTGGATCGCAACAACGTTGTAACATTTCGTAAATAAAGCAAGTTTTATATACGGGGGAATTATGCAGAAGATCAAACAGCTCGAAAGAGAAATGATGCGGATGGACCTGCCGCAGTTTGCGCCGGGGGATACCGTTAAAGTCCATGTAAAAATCAGGGAAGGGGAGAAAGAGCGGATCCAGGCGTTCCAGGGTGTTTGCATCAGTAAGCGCAAAGGGACGACCAGTGCAACTTTCACCGTCCGCAAGGTGTCTTATGGCGTGGGGGTTGAGAAGATTTTCCCACTGCATTCACCCGCAATTGACAGAATTGAAGTTGTAACCCGCGGCCGGGTACGCCGCTCAAAGATTTACTACCTCCGGAAACTGCGGGGTAAAGCGGCCAGGATAAAAGAGCGCCGTTTCGTATAGGGGCTACGTTTTGTGGACATTTGAGAACCAAGCCCGCAGGCAGGGTTTCAAGTGCATTGCCGGTATTGACGAGGCCGGCCGGGGTCCCCTGGCCGGCCCGGTTGTTTCTGCGGCCGTGATCCTGCCGGATGGATTTGACGCGGCTGGTATCAAAGATTCCAAAAAACTGACTCCCGCCAGACGGGACAAGCTGTACAGCCAGATAAAGGCCGGGGCGCTTTCCGTCGGTGTCGGCCGGGTCGATCCGGCCCGGATAGACAAGATCAACATCCTTCAGGCGGCTTTGCTTTCCATGGCCAATGCCGCCGGTGAACTTGACCCTGCGCCAGATTTTCTCCTCATTGACGGACTTTTCAAGATCCCTTCAGACACCCGTCAGAAAGCCATCACCAAGGGTGATTCCCTGAGTGTCTCCATTGCGGCCGCGTCTATCATCGCCAAAGTGACCCGCGACAGGCTCATGCTGGAATATCATGCTGCTTATCCCGAATACGGTTTCGATCGTCACAAAGGCTATCCCACCCGGGCCCACAAGGAAGCGATTGCCCGTCACGGTATCTGCCCGATACACCGGTTGACTTTCAAAGGGGTGAAAGAGTACGTTGGTCTTTAGCAAAAGATCTGGAGTTGCAATCCACATATCTTACAATGCTTACTTCCAGGAGCAAACATGCCAAGCAGTGCCCAGACCTTTGGCAAACAGAGTGAATTGCTGGCCGCCAACTATCTCAAGTTGAGCGGTTATCGCATCCTGGAACAGAATTACCGGAATCGGATTGGAGAGATCGATATTATCGCCAAAGACGGTCCGGTCCTGGTGTTTATTGAAGTCAAAGCGCGCAAGAGCGTCCGCTTCGGGACTCCGAAAACCGCGGTGACGTATGGAAAACAGGTAAAAATCTCCAAAACAGCCCTGGTTTACCTGAAAGCGGCCGGGCAGTTGCGCAGCAAGGCGCGTTTTGATGTGGTGGCTATAGATGCCAGATACGATCCTCCCGATATTGAAGTGGTGAAAAATGCCTTCGAACTCGTCTATTAGCACCAAAGCACTCCAGGCCGATCCTGGAACCCTGTATGTAACCGCAACCCCCATCGGTAACCTGACTGATATCACCCTGCGGGCGATCGGGATTCTCAAATCGGTTGATATGATTGCCGCCGAGGATACCCGGCAGACCGGGGTTCTTCTCAGGGCCCACGATATCAGCACGCGCCTGATATCCTATCATGAACACAATGAGAAGCGGCGCGCGCCGGTACTTATTGAAAAAATGCAGGCCGGCGCGGCCTTGGCACTTGTTTCGGACGCGGGGACGCCGACCATTTCAGACCCGGGCTACCGTCTGGTATGTGCCGCCGTGGCCAACCACATCAAAGTGGTGCCGCTGCCCGGGGTGTCTGCCGCAACATCAGCCCTGAGCGCCTCAGGGCTGCCCACCGATGCATTTACCTTTATCGGTTTTCCCGAGAAAAAGGCCGGGAAACGGTTTAAACAGCTGACGGCCCTTGCGGCCCGAAGGGAAACACTCATTTTTTATGAATCCCCCCGGCGCCTGATTTTATTGCTGGAAGAGATTCAAGAAGCTATGGGCAACCGGCCGGTTGTCCTGGCCAGGGAGATGACCAAAAAGTTTGAGGAGTTTATCCGGGGCCCCGTGGCGCAGGTTCTGGCCGAACTGGAGGACCGGTCCGGGGTGAAAGGCGAGTGTACCCTGCTGGTTTCCGGTAACACGACGGGGTCTCAGGCCGATACGGAGACAATCAGGGTGGAGATCGCCCGATTGCTGGCCTCCGGAGAAGCGGGGACAGCTGAGATTTCAAAACAGGTTGCCCGCAAATTCAATATTCCCAAAAAAGAAGCCTACGCTTTGGTCTTGAAAGTAAAAGAGGAACAGAAAAATGTGAAGTTATTTTTACGCGAGCCCTGAGATCCGGGTACCCGGTATCGACCTGCCGCCGACGAGATGTGGCAGGTGTTTGAAAGCGAACTCATGACGCGGGAAGACTACGACCGCATTCTGCAGTCAGGATGCGATATCCCGGACAATGCAAAGCTTGTGAACGTGCAGGCCATGGTTGCCGCGGCGATGGACCAAAATAGTTTATTCAATCCAAGTGATGTGTGTCTTTTCTCTTTTTACGGCGCTTTTATATTTAAACTTGGGATACCCTACTATAACGGATATGATGGCTTCGTTATCTTCTGGTATTTGAAAAATATTTCTAACCTTTTCAATTTTATTTATTGCAGCGGGAACAAGACTTAGCATGGTCGCCCCCAATCCCAGAGAATGTGCTGAAAGCATTGCATAAGTAGCGTATATGAGAGCGTTATGGGTATGCTCTTCAGCGCCTTTATTCGCATGAAATATCAATATAGCAGGTGCGTTTCGCGTTATTCTGTCGCCATACGCCAACTTATAGTTACCCAGTTTTGCAATGGGGTATAAATGATTTTGGATGGTGTTAAATGTTTCGAGACCTTTTTTTCGCTTAATCATAAAACGCATAAACGGGTTCTCGACCCATTTGACTATATTGTCGAGAAATTCAGATATTAGCGGCAATGCCGAGGTTATGGTTTTTCTATTGTTTACAATCGTAATGTTTACTTCATTGGGCGCTGACCCAAAAGGTGCAAATGATATCGAATCTATTATTTGCCGGAGGACTTTTTTTGTTACCGCTTTATCTTTAAAATTTCGAATGGAACGACGGGTGGCCAGAAAATCAAGCCATTCAGCATAGGCAACTTTATTTTCGGGCAAATCAAAAAGTTCACGATCATATGCAAACGCGTCAATTTGGATTGATTTGGTATTGCAAACAGCCATGCATTGTCCGCATTCCAGGCAAATAGCTTCTCTTTCAGGGATAAAAAAGACTTCCTCTTTTTCATTTATTCCAAGAATATTGCAGGGACACACTTCGATGCACAATTTACATTTTTTGCAAGTTTCCTGATTAATTGTGTTCGGCATTCTTGCCCCCTTTATTCTTTCGGTCTTGTATGCATATTACCCGTGATCGGTTCCAGACACTCCGTAATGGCCGCAGCACTGCTGGTCGTTAGGATTGAAATAGCCGGTTTCGACGGTCTCGCCGCGGCCTTCCTGCCATTGAATTTGTATATCGAGGTTCTTAATATTTATCTCTCTTCCCAAGACGCTCAATCAAAAATCAGCAACGATGACGATTTCAATTAATAATCATGTGGGATACCTTTAATATGTAAAGATAGATGCGCCATGTCATCTATTTCTTCAATCCACCCATAGTTCGCATCAGGTTTATTATCGAGATCTTTTATGTAGGGTTTGATATCAAGCAGCGGTGTTCCATCGAATACATCCAATCCTGAAGTATAAATTCGATTTCCAGTAATGTTTTTAATGCAAACAATACTTAACCCAATAGGATTAGGCCTGGCAGGAGATCTGCTGGAAAAAACACCCACGGTTTTCCCTTCAACCCATGGTGGAGATATTGTCATTTCAATTTTACGGGTTATGCGGTGTGCATAATAAATAACATAAATATATTTGAATTTCCTCAGTTCGTTTAGGCCCTCAACATATTGTTTGTTGATTGAAATATAAAATTCGCCCTTGTCCGTGTCTAAAGGTTGATAAGGTGCCTTATCTTGATATGGCGTTTTTATACGGCCTATTTGTTCGAGCTTGTAATTTTCATTTTCTTGCATAGTTCCTTTTGATCCTTGTAATAATCATCGGTAAACCCTCAGCTTTGCTTGCGATTGCGAACGGCCAGTTCCGGTCCCACTGTTGATATAGTAATGCAATGTTCCTGGAGATCTTGTTTTATCGCACGACGTATCCTAAAACAATAAAGAGAGGAGGGCAAGAGTCAAGCGGTTTGGCTGAATTGGCAATCTCGTTATTTATCGAAAGACCCCTGCTAATCGTTCATTATGGGTGAGTGCACTGATATAGGGTATAACTCAGAAGTTGGGCCCGTAATCTTGCTCATAGTCTATGCGGATTGCGTTTTTGGGTTTCATTGTTATACTAATAAAAATACTTGATACGTCAGATACGGGCGGGGCATTCCAAATTGCCCCTAATGGAAAACATAAACATATTAATGATTTAAAAGGCAGACTAAGCTATGGACAGGTTAGACGCGATTTTTGCACCGATGTCGCTGGCAGTTGTGGGGGCTTCGACAACCCCCGGGAAAGTGGGGCATGACATTTTTGTGAATATTCTAAAAGGCGGATACACTGGGACGTTGTACCCAGTGAATCCGAAGGCCCGGTCTGTGGCCAGCGTTAGAGCTTATCCCACAATTCTGGATATACCGGATGATGTCGATCTGGCCATGATCATCCTGCCGCCGGTTCTGGCTGTGAAGGCTGTTGACGATGCCATCGCCAAGGGGGTCAAAGGCATCGTGATTGTCTCCGCCGGGTTTCGCGAGGTGGGTGACGAAGGGCGGGCAATCGAGGACGAAATTGTCAGGCGCTGCCGGGAGGCCTGTGTGCGAGTGGTCGGCCCCAACTGCCTGGGGGTGATCAACCCCCGCCAGGACATCCGGCTCAATGCGAGCTTTTCGGCCCGGATGCCGGAATCCGGGAATGTGTCGTTTATTTCCCAGAGCGGGGCTCTGTGTACCGCGGTGCTTGATTTTGCCGCGGATCGGGATTTCGGGTTTTCCAAGTTCATCTCCATTGGCAACAAGGCCGACGTGGATGAACTCGACCTGCTGCGCTACCTGCATGCCGACCCGCATACCGAAGTCATCATGATTTACGTTGAAGAGCTCCGGCGCGGTCCGGAATTCATCGAGGAAGTCAAGGAGATCACGTCTGGTGAGAATCCCAAACCGGTGCTGGTGATCAAGTCTGGCCGGACCAGCGCCGGGGCCGCGGCGGCGGCCTCGCACACCGGCGCCCTGGCAGGTACGGAAGCCGTGTACGACGCCATTTTTCAGCAGTCCGGGATTATCCGGGTGGAATCCATTGATGAGCTGTTTGATTTTGCCACGGCCTTTGCCTACAAAAACGAAAGTGCCCTGGGAAAACTCCGGCGCAAGGTCCCCAATGGCAACCGGGTGGCCATTGTCACCAACGCCGGCGGCCCCGGGATTGTGGCCACGGATATGACCGTTTCTTCCGGTCTGCAGCTGGCTGATTTTCATCCGGACACAATTGAAGTGCTGGCCAGCCACCTGCCGTCGGCGGCCAATCTGCACAATCCCGTGGATGTGATCGGGGATGCAGCCCAGGATCGGTATGAAAACGCATTGTCCGCGGTTATCAAGGATGAGGGGGTTGATGGCGCGTTGGTGATCCTGACGCCCCAGTCCATGACAAACTCCCTGGAAACCGCTAAGGCCATCGCCCGGGTTGCGCGCCGGTCCAGCAAACCCATCCTCTGCTGCTTTATGGGCATCGTGGATGTCTCTTCCGGGGCTAAATACCTGCAGGCTAACGGCATCCCTGTGTTCCGGTTTCCGGAAAACGCGGCCAAGGCCTTCGGCGCGCTCTACCGCTATTCACAATGGCTCAACCGTCAAATCCTGGCTAAATTCAAGTTCCAGCATGATGTGGACAAGGCCCGGGAGATCGTGGCCGGCTGTCTGGAACAGGGGCAGACCTATCTGGGTGAGCTGGATGGACTCAATTTGTTAAAATGCTATGGGTTGCACACACTGGCCACGGAACTGGCCGGGTCAGCCGAGCAGGCCGCCGAGATTGCCGGTAAGATCGGCCTGCCAGTGGTGCTGAAGATTGTATCACCCCAGATTGTGCATAAATCCGATGCCGGTGGCGTTAAAGTGGGGCTTGATTCTGAACAGGCTGTTAAAATGGCTTATGATACCATTGTCAGCAACGCCCGACAGTACGATCCGAACGCGGATATCACCGGTGTCCTGGTGCAGAAAATGGCCCCCGAGGGCGTGGAAACGATTCTGGGCACCAATCGCTACCCGGTATTCGGCCCCCTGCTCATGTTCGGTCTGGGGGGGATTTTTGTTGAAATTTTCAAGGATGTTGTTTTCAGGCTCGCCCCGGTGAACCGGAACTCCGCCCGCCGGATGCTGCGGAGCATCCGGGGCTACAGGTTGCTGACCGGTTTCCGGGGCAGTGCCCCCGCGGATGTCCAGGCCCTGGAAAAGGCCCTGGTCAGCCTTTCCGACATGGTGAACAACCACCCCGAGATCATGGAACTGGACATCAATCC
>CAZWPX010000104.1:0-8802 GCA_964636125.1 uncultured Desulfobacterales bacterium
CTCCACCAGCCGTCGTAATACCCGCACTCAACAAGCTCGCACCACTCAAATCCACAGTGCCCGTAGCACCGCTTGTGGTCTTCAACAGTCCGTCTATATTGATATCGGTTGCCGTCACATCAATCGCATTTAACGTCGTCACCGCAAGTAAATCCGCCTGAACTGCACTGTTGATCGTGACCGCACCCAACTCCGTCCCGCCCCCCACTACGCCATTAAACTCGATAACACCCGTTCCAGCTGTCAATCCCAGGGTCTGCGTGCCGTCCAGTTTGTTCGAAAAGACAATGTTCCCGCCTGCCAAGCCGCCCGTGCTGAGCGAAACCCCGGCGCCAAGGCTCGTGTCATTGCTAAACGTAATCGTCCCGCCGGCCGTGGTCACATCACCGGAGGTGGTTAAAAGCCCGGCCTTGGCTGCGCCAAAGGTCACCGCGCCGGTAGAACTCGCCGTTATGTCCCCACCGCCGCCAATGGTCATCGCGTTTGTCGAATCCAGCGTCACGTTGCCCGTGCTTGTGCTGATCGCAGCCGTCAGACCCAGTGTGTCGCCAGCATCTATGTCCACCGCCCCGCTGCCAGAACTCAGTGCAGCGGCGATGGTGGCGGATCCCGTGTGATCGATGGTAACGTTGCCACCACCGGTGGTAATTGTACCTCCTGTGTTATCAAATCCCACACCATAACTGGCGAAATTGCCCCCACCGGTGTTGATGGAAGCGATGATAGACACGTTCCCGCTTCCGGAAGCCGTTCCGAAATTGCTCGTGTTTGCGTTTAAGGAAATATCTCCGCCGCTGGTGGTAATCGGGTCATTGATTTTTATCTGGTCGTTGGCTTCCAGTTTTAAGATGGTCGCATTGGTCAACGCTATGGTGGTACCGCCCGTGCTCGTCGTAATGTCATCGGTCGCCTGCAACGAAATCGCGCCCGTGATGGCCTGCAAGTCACCGATGGTAATCTGGCTTGTGGCAGGGTTAGCACCCACCTCGTCCCAGGCCCAGATGCCGTCGCCGAATTCCGCCCCAGTATCTCCCCCGCCTTGAGCACCGATGATAATTTCAATACTAGCAGGATCCAGCAACAGGGTTCCGTTATTTCCGTTGGAGGCCAGCAGGTCCACCGTGCCGTGAAAACCAAGGTATTCCTTTCCAGATACTTCTACGAACCCACCGTCGCCGCCGGCAGCCCCACCGCTGGCGGATATATCACCGTAATACTGGGTCACCTCATCCGCCCAGACAATCACCTTTCCACCATCACCAGTTTCAATAGCATCCGCTTCAATGGTGGTATCTTTGCCAACGTAAGTTCTCTTCGCATTCACTATCTTCGGATTCTGCCCCTGCAGATCACCACCGATTAAAACAGTACCACCGCCTCTTCTACCCCTGGCTTTGATCTGGGAGTAATGCACCAGCCCAACTTTCTCTCCGGTGACTTCTACTTCGCCGCCGGTCACTTCTCCATCCAAACCGGAGACATCTAAAACCCCTGAGTTGTAGACAATGCCCTGGTCATTTCCCTGGAGACGGATAACGCCCTCATTATCTTCGATTGTCTGTGCTTCGATTATGCCCTGGTTATTGACAACCGATTTAATCGCATCGTATGCAGTGCGCGCACTGAGAACGACTTCTCCGCCTTCGGCTGAAATAGTGCCCGTGTTGAGAATGCTGTCTTCAAGCGGTTGGCCGTCCGGACCAATTACTTCGCCCATAACACTTTTGTCTACGGCAAAGCTGATCAACTCATTGCCCGCGAAACTCATGGTAACCTGTTCACCGGCACCCAGGTTGACTGTGCCCAGGCTGGCGATAATAGTGCCCTGATTCTGGACGCCCGGCGCAATCAGGGAAACGTTTCCGCCGGAGGCTGCAGAAATGGTGCCCTGATTGACAATAGAGGCCAGTGATGCATTGACCTGCTGGGAAAAGGTGTAGTTCCCGGAAAGAAAATCTTCATTCAGGATATCGAGCGTGGAGGCTACAAAGGAATTGACATTGATCTTACCGCTGGCGCCTACCAACAGGCCATTGGGGTTGATCACCCAGACGTTGCCGTTTGCTGACAGGGTGCCGTATAGTAAAGACGGATCTATCCCCACAACCCGGTTCAGGGCTATGGCTGCAGCATTGGGTTGTGTAAAATTCACCGATTCGGGCGTGGCAATGGAAAACTGCTGCCAGTTGATAATCGCCTTCTGAGTGGCCTGGTTGATCTGCATGTGCTGGGCATCCGGTCTTGTGATATCCGCCTGTCCGGCTACTACCTGCTCACCCGCAGGCAAAGCAAATATATGTACCGGAAAGATCAGGCTGTAGGCTATAATCGCCACCAGAACCGCAGTTGCCTTATTTCTCAAATTTGATCTTTGCATTGTCTTCCGTCCTCCACGGATATTAGCGCCCTTGAATTCATAACCACAGTAGAGACATTCTAAACCATAATTTGAAGTTTCAAGAGAGCTTCATTTTGCAAAACCTTTATCTACTATGCAGTGTAAACTATTACGAATAGCTATATCATTCTAAACCGGATGTGTGATGTCTCAGGTAAACGTCCAGTTTATCAGCCTGCTTTCGATTGAGATCTCCGAATTTCAGCCCGCACTGGCGATACTCCAAGCCCATGGCATCCGAACCACGCTGTTTCAACTTTTTCTCGTAAACGGCCTCACAGGGAATGTCAGGCAAGTAGTATCCCTCGCTGCCGATGAACAGATCCAGGGCTATCCGGCCTTTTTCTGCCTGTTTGTCTTCTGGAATCAGGTATTGAAACCTTAAACCACTGCTGCTGATATCCATTACCTTACCGAGTCGTACAAATTCCGGCCGCAACGCGACGAATGTGCTTTTGCTGGGCAGGAACCTGTGGGCTCCCCTGCGATCTGTGTGCGCCATTTTAATGCCTCCAAAACCTGGGCGGCACTTGAAATTTTATCTTACTGTTTTCTTAATAAGAATGTGTGATTTTAGTCGTTGTGCCAAGCCCTGATCACAAACCTCTCATTTTGAGAGGGGGACTTATGACAGTCTGGCCATATTTTCACATTGGGGTCAAAAAACAAGGAGGAATTTAGTGGGTACCTATTGGGTATGCCCTCTACCCACTATGGCTTTCAAGATAGGACTGCAGGTTCACACCGGAACCCTGCAATTTTAGTTTTCGGCGAATGTTCTTGCGGTGAGTTTTGACGGTTTCGGTGGAAATGTAGAGGTTGCGGGCAATTTCGTGACTGGTCATACCCACTTTAATCATGGCGGCAATCCGCGACTCAGTAGCCGACAGGGAGCCGGCAATACCGATTTCATCTGCCAGGCCCGGGTTGAGGTCTCTGATGTAACTGCTCAGTAGATCCAGATCGGTCTGGTGACTGTGCAGATAGCGGGATTGTCTCAATTTGTCGACAATGGGCAGTATCAGGGTCCGGCTGCTGTGCAGCAGCTGCCGCTCGGAAACTTTACGGGCCTTTTCCAGATTGCGAGCCAGGATGGAAAGAGCGCTGTTTGTTTCTATAAGCTTTTTATTAACGTCTTCCAGTTCGGCCTTGTGCTCTTTAAGGGAGGTTTCACTGGTCTGCAGTTCAGCGATCTTCTGTTGCAGATCCAGATGGGCTTTTTTGAGCATCCGTTCCGATTCCCATTTGATTCCCAGAGCGGCCACAAACTGCCGGACCTCCAGAATATGAAACGGTTTGTGAAGATAAAGCAACTTGTCCAAGGGCGGAATCCGCACTCCAATATCCCGGGGATCAGTCCGCGTAGTGCCGGTGGTCACGATAACAAAATTGGCATCTTTGTCCAGTTCGCGAATACGCACCCCGGAGGCCAACCCGCCCATGCTGCATTCCAAGTCAAGATCTAGAAATATAACGGCAAATGGCCGGCCGATGTCCAGAGCCTTTTCAACAGACCGGACGGCACTGTCACCGGTTTCACAGGCTTCGTATTCTATTTTAAAAGAGGTGGTGCCGAAAGCTCCGTTCCCCAGAGATTTTCGATATAATTCGAGAACCCCGGGCTCGTCGTCTATGGCTAACACCCGTAGTGTCTTTATTGGTCCCATACGTTTTGGTAATTTTATATATCTGGTGACCTAGAAGAAACTAAGCGATCCCAGGAAGTAGTGAATAACACCGTCTTGCCCATCGAGTTTATTAACTGGAAAGCCAATGTCATATTTGAATACAAATCGATCTTTATAAAAAATTCTGGCCCCGGCTCCAAAACCCGCCAGAGTTCGGGTGTCTAACACACCAGCATCCGGATCATTTCTATAGACCTGCCCGAAATCATAAAAGGCGGCCAGCTGAAACATCTGGCTGGCCCGGAGTCCAAATGCTTTTTTTTCGGCCACAAAAGGCGGGGCCAACATTAACTCGGCTGAAAGCGTATACCCGGAGTCACCGATGTCCGTGGCTGGTTCCCACCCGCGTACACTCCCGTAACCACCGATGACAAATTGTTCGGAAGAGACCAGCCTCTCTGCAGTATACTGTCCCGATCCCCGCGCCAGCAGGCTGGTATAGCCATAAATTTTCTGGATCCTGGCAACATCAGCCTTGACAATCGAGTAACTTGGCGCAGCATCCGGGTCACTCCACAGGTATTCATCCAGCGGTTTGAGAGCGCCATGCCGATACTCTGCAAATACTATGTTTTTGCCCAGGAAGCGGTCAAGGTTATCAAAGCTGAATCCCACATTGAACGTGTTGGTAACATCAATTCTTTTACTCCCGGAAATCAGGCTCTCTACATTTTTATGCAGGTAGCCCGCTGCCAGCTCGAGCCGCTTGTTCTTTTTGGTAATCAGGGGGTGAGCGACTCTGACACCATACATTTCGGTGTCGCCACCAAGTCCCATAAACTCCAGCCCCTCGCCAATGAGATAATTTGCCGTAACATAATTGGCGGCCACGTAGGTCCCGTATCGGTTCACCGGGACCTGCCAATCGCCGGTAATCAGGGCGCTGTCCTCAATGTTATCGCCCACAACCCCCCTGATTTTCAGCTCTGAGCCCCAAACGTGGTCATAGATGTTGGCAGTAGCACCGAATCGGTTCCGACTGGTGTAAACCGAGCCAAAATTATTGTAATCAAGTCCGGCATCCAATCCGAAAGTGACCAGGCTGGAATCCTTCACGTTGACCAGCATATCGACTTCGCCGGCTTTCTCACCCTCCTTGAGTACAATGTCAGTCTTTAGCTTCGGGATCTCATTGGACAGCACCAGCCCTGTCTCAAGAGCGGATTCCTTGACAACTCCGAGTTTTTCCTGGGCTCCAAAGTAGCGCTTGACGACACGTTCATGATAATGCGTCTTGCCAGTCACTTTAATTTTGCCAATACGCCCCTCAGCAATGGCAATTTTCAAAGCACCATCCGCTATCTCCTGCTCGGGCAGAAATGCCCGGGCCAGAACATACCCCTTCTCCTGGTAGACCAGTGTGATCAAGTCGGTTAATTCTCCCATTTCCTCCATGGAAAGGGGCTGACCGACATAATCCTGAACCGCCGCAGACAGCTCCTCGGAAGCGATGACAGTATTGCCCTCAAATACAATACTACTGATCAGGATCCCATCGCCATCTTCTTCGCCATCCGGCTTTGCATCACTTTCGTCATCAAAGATCGCATCATCTTCATCAGATGCAGCCATAGCAGCTGTTCCAAAATCAAGAAACTCTCCGCTGACCCAGGCTTCGGTACCGGCCACAGTAACCCGGAACCAAGTCCCGCTCCGGGCGCTGACTTCTACTTCAAGCCCCTGCTCTTTGATGCTCCCTACGACAGGATTGTCCTCCCCAGGGGCAGTGTGAAGATTAACGTCAAGAGTTGTTACGGTCGCTTTTTGGGGCGGGGAAATGGAGATGATATCCTCCGCCGACAACGACCATGCGAACGACAGGACAAGCAACGTAGCTAAGACGCCTTTGCAAATTCTGGTCATAATGTCTCTCTGTTAGAATACAGATGCAGGGTTTGTCGGTAATAGGTGGTACCCGTCTTGAACAGGTGTCTCCCGAACTGTTCAAGTGATTATTCCGATGCTTAGCGCAGACTGGCTGTCTGAGCAAAATATCACTTGTGGGGCCCCATCCCATAGGCCGTTGTTTTAACAGTGATAATTATGCCCTCTCTATATTAGATATGAGGCGGGATGTCAAATCAATTTCAGGTTTATTATTGCTTTGGCTAGGGGCAGGTCTTCAGGCGTGGTAATTTTCATATTCAGGCGACTGCCTGGCAGGATGCGAACAGGGTGCCCTGTCATCTCCAGCAAAGATGCGTCATCTGTCCCCTTGAGCCCATTTTTAAGAGCCAGTTCATGGGCATTCTGAATAAGGCGATACTTGAAAACCTGGGGCGTTTGGGCCAGCCAGAGCGACTCCCGATCCAGGGTGGCCTCGATCTGGTTGTTGGAACCCACTCGCTTGACAGTATCAAAAGCGTGCAGGCCCAGGATGCAGGCACCGAATTCACCAGCAGCGCGCAGACAGGCCCGCAGGTCCTGCTCTGCTACAAATGGACGCACCGCGTCATGAATGGCCACAAGATCTTCATCTTCACAATCAAGGGCAGACAGCCCGTTATAAACTGAAGCCTGACGCGAAGGTCCCCCGCCGACCAGTTGAACGGGTTTGGCCGGGGTGATTCTGCCAAGCAGGTCATCCCTGCAAAAGGTGAGGTCTGATTCGGGGACTACCAGCACTATCCGCTGAATGACTTCAGCGGCAGCGAATACCATCAGGGTCCGGTTTAGAATTGGCATCCCCTCTAAGTCCAGGTATTGCTTGCGTTGTTTATTTTCCATCCGCAAACCCTGGCCACCGGCGACTATAAGGGCTGTATTCACAAGGTTGCTCACTGTTACTGGTTAGTATTCAAAACTCATAACCGCTTTTCGCGGCAAGATACCGCTCCCACACTGTTTGTACGAACCCAACGCTGCGGGTTGAAATGCAATGCAGAGATTGGGCAAAAGGGTCCCCTTCTCAACCGCCTCACCGGAGGTATCGTAACTCGCGGGGTAACGGCACCCCCTTGCCCATGGTATCTTCGCCGTAATTCACGCTGGCCAGAATTTCAATATCCCTCAGGGCCCGCAGATCCCCTTCAAAGGTCACCCGGGAAAGCGCTTCTTTGTGAATTTTACCGCCGGCCCACTGGATATCCAGAACACTGCTGGCATCAAAACGATCTGCACCGACGCACAGTTCAACCTGGCCGCCGTAATGTTGTACAATCTTGGCGACCAGAAGGCTGGGGCGGCTGTGAAACCCCAATTTGACTGGAATTCCCACGGTAATGGAACCCCTTTCAATGTGATCGTTAAGAATTTCTTTGGCCAGGTCCACGCCGGTGTTTAAAAAATAGCAGGCATAAAAAAAACCGTAATTAATCGTACGGTCCAATAGCGCCTCGGGGTTAATCAGCGAGGACATCCTTTCGTTTACTTTTCGATAGATATTCTTATACCCGGCCTGGTAGAGGTGGCGCTCGTAAAAGTGCAGTAGCCGGCCCGTCATCTGCAGGAGATGAAAAACCACCGAAAAGAAACCTCTCAGCCGGTTCAACTTGCTGTTCTGCAGGCGATACCCCCCTGGCTTTACATAGGTGTCAAAAGAGGATTGCAGATTATGCACCAGCATTTCAAACCTTCTGATCTCCACTTCGTTGACTTTTCCAGGTATCAGGGTCGCAAACTCTTCCGGTATAAGCGGTTCATATATTCCCAGCTGTTCGAAATTCTGGGCAATATTCAAAAATTCGCTGGCGATCTTGACGATGCTTTTCTGTTCCTGCTCATGATCGGTATCGTCAATGTCATAAGCCAGCATTTCGCTGGTGGTAATGCCCGGGAAATCAGATATCCAGTATCTTTCCTCCGGTAAGGGTATTGAGAGCCGTTTGGCTTCATCAATAATCACTGGGGCAAGTTTCATCAGCGTCTTCCTGAGCTGAAAAAGTGTGGCAGTCCCCTGTTTTTCAAAATCCTCCTCATCGCTCACATCGTAAAACTGAATCCGGGTCGAGATGTGGGTCTGGGAGAACCCTGCCAGGCTCAAATGTCGCACGGCCGCAGACATTTCCCGGTAGAAAAACCAGTTTTTGTTGTTCTTGGCCCCGTGGAAATCAAGGAAATCTTCAAGGACGGAAGAAGAAGCGATCAGTTCGGAAAACAACTTTTTGGTAAACAGATGGCGAGGGTTGTCAAAACTCGTAATGTAGACACAGCATTTGAGATAATCGTGTGAGAAAATTCTGACTTTCTCGGAAAAGGAGATGTCACAGGCCGCATTTTGAAATTGCATATCGCTTTTTGAACCTTTATAAAAAATCGTTGCCCCCCGTACAGGCATCAGACAGGGTTCCATCCAACATCCAGGGTTTTAGCTGGATACCGGCCTTCGCCGGTATGACGGACAGGCCCATTAGATGCCACTTCTATTTTTGCCGATGTCGCTCAGAAGCGGTAGGTTTTGGTTCCAGGCAAGGCCCGAGCTTTTATTACAGCCGCAGTCGTGGTTGTCTACGTCGAGGACTGTAATAAAGCGAGTACGCCGCCTGGGGCCAAAAGATGCCGCTTCTGAACGCCATCGAAAGGTGGTCGGAGCCACCCGTAAGCCGAATTCTGTTCCCTACTGCGATTACCCGCATGCGGGGCGATGATCATTCATCTATTGGATTCCGGTTGCCCGGAATCTCGTGCGACCTACCCGGGAGCTCGGGCGGGCAGCCCTCGAACACTCCCCTATTTGGTCTTGCACCGGGTGGGGTTTACATAGCTTTTCCGGTCACC
>CAZWPX010000105.1:0-8154 GCA_964636125.1 uncultured Desulfobacterales bacterium
GGTTCGCAATCCGCGAAGGTGGCCGCACCGTCGGCGCCGGCGTGGTGAGCGAAATTATTGAATAATGGCGAAGGAGTCACCAGGTGAGAATCATCGTAACCCTTGCATGTACTGAATGCAAACAGAGAAACTATACGACGACCAAGAACAAACGGACAACGCCGGACAAACTTGAGTTCAGCAAATATTGCAGATTTTGCAGAAAGCACACCAAGCATAAAGAGACCAAATAAGTTTCATCCGGGACAGCGAATATTATTCGCTATGTTCAGAGAATCAGGATTTTGCAGGCCAGTAGCTCTAATTGGTAGAGCATCGGACTCCAAATCCGAGGGTTGGGGGTTCGACTCCCTCCTGGCCTGCCATTCATGAACCTGACACTCTGATGGCTTGCACGACGCCCGGACAAACTGGTTTCAGCTTTCACATTTATAGGAGCACAATGGGACGGTTACAGCAAAAGAGATCACCAAGTTCCAAAAAGAGGTCCAGAGAAAAAGCAGCAAAAAGGGCCGCTGCCATGAAAAACGGCGGGGTGGCTGTAAAGGAAGGACGACCTAAAACAATCTCGCTGCCCAAGAAGGTGTCCGGCCAGGCCCGGTCTGTATCCGGGATCCAGAAACAGAATATATTTCAAAAAAGTATTCAGTTCCTGAGAGAAGTTAAAGTAGAGCTGAAAAAAGTAACCTGGCCATCCAGGAAACAGACCATCGGATCTACCATCGTGGCCATAGTGCTTGTGATGATCATCTCCCTTTTTCTCGGAGTTGTCGACATGAGCCTTTCCAGCTTGATACAGCTTGTTCTTCAATAACTACAGGAGACGGGAACAGTGGCGTTAAAATGGTACATAGTCCATGTCTATTCGGGATTTGAAAATAAGGTCAAAATGGCCTTGGAAGAACGCATTTCCCAATACGCACATCCCGAAAAATTCAGTGAAGTCCTCGTTCCGACAGAACAGATCGTAGAACTTGTTAAAGGTAAACGGAAAGAATCATCTCGGAAATTTTACCCGGGCTATATCCTGGTAAATATGGAACTGGATGACGAGACCTGGCACATCGTCAATGACACGGCCAAGGTCAGTGGGTTCCTCGGTGGGCGTTCAAAACCAGCGCCCATCTCTGATGAAGAGGCGGCCCAGATACTCAATCGGATGGAAGCCGGAAAGCTTAAACCCAAACCAAAATTCTATTTTGAAATGGGTGATGAGATCCGCGTTATCGACGGCCCGTTTGCCAACTTTAACGGCACAGTGGACGAAGTGAACCCGGAAAAAGGCAAAATCAAGGTACTTGTCAGCATTTTTGGTCGTTCTACACCCGTAGAACTCGATTTCGTACAAGTTACAAAGCTATAGGACGTGTTAGGAGTATAAAGCTAATGGCAAAAAAGGTAATGGCACAGATAAAATTGCAGATCGCAGCCGGCAAAGCAAATCCTTCGCCCCCGGTTGGGCCCGCTCTCGGGCAGCATGGGGTGAATATTATGGATTTCTGTAAGGCGTTTAATGCCAGGACTGCCAATGAAGAAGGTATGATTACACCGGTTGTTATTACAGTTTTCCAGGACCGGACCTTCAAATTCATAACCAAAACACCTCCGGCAGCTGTACTTCTAAAGAAAGCGGCTAAAGTTGCCAAGGGTGCCGGGGATCCCAAACGGGACAGGGTTGGTTCGGTTACCCGGGAACAGGTTGAGGAGATCGCCAAGATCAAGATGCCCGACTTGAATGCCAACGATCTGGACGCAGCCTGCAATATTATTGCGGGAACGGCCAGAAGCATGGGGATCGATGTAGGCTGAATAAATCTTGCGGACCGGCCACGGCCGGGACAATCAGAGGGTGCACAGCACCTCATTAAGGAGCAGGTAGAGAAAGATGCCGAAACGGGGTAAAAAATATCTGGAAGCACAGAAAAAAAACGACATTCAGGCCAGGCTTGACGTGGGCACGGCTGTCGAAAAGGCGATTGAATCCTCATATGCCAAGTTTGATGAAACCATCGATGTGGCCGTTCGGCTGGGCGTTGACCCCCGCCATGCGGATCAGATGATTCGGGGAACGGTTGTATTGCCCAATGGGCTTGGTAAAGAGGTGCGGGTGCTTGTTTTTGCCAAAGGCGAAAAAGAGAAAGAGGCCCTTGATGCCGGTGCCGACTATGTTGGCAACGATGAACTCATTGAAAAGATCAAGGGTGGCTGGCTCGATTTTGATAAAGCCGTGGCAACCCCGGACATGATGGGATCGGTCGGTAAAATTGGACGGGTTCTGGGACCCAGGGGGTTGATGCCCAACGCAAAAACGGGGACTGTCACTTTTGACCTGGCCAGGGCCATCAATGAACTCAAGGCGGGCAAAATCGATTTCCGGGTTGAAAAGGCCGGGATCGTGCATGTTCCCATGGGGAAAGTCTCTTTTGGTACCGAGAAAGTCCTGGAAAATGTCACGACCTTTATTGATAAGCTGACGCGCCTTAAGCCTGCCTCTGCCAAGGGGGTCTACTTCAAAGGACTTGCCATATCGACTACCATGGGACCCGGCTTTAAAGTCGACACCGGCAGCATCAAGGATCTGACCAAATAAGGGTTACCCTCTGTTTGCAGCGGCCACGGCAATTCAGGCAGATGGCGCCGCCTGGATTCTTGTGTACCAAGAAGGATGGAGGTGCCCTGTTAGAGGCATCTATATAAAGCTTCAAGCCCAATTTTAATAAAGTAGTCTAATAACCTGTCAAAGACCGTAGGTTCACAGTGTGTGTTTAATCGGCTTGCGCCGGCCTACCGAGATGGGGGTGTGATATGACACTCACCTCCGGTTTTTACAGATGAGGAAGGAGGTGTAAGCAAACGTGGATTTAGATAATAAAAAAAGTATTGTTGAAGATCTTCACGAACGGTTTTCAAAATCGAAAGTCCTGATCGTAACCGATTACAAGGGGCTGGATGTTACCAGCATCAATACCCTGCGCCGCAAACTGCGGGAAGCGGACGTGGAATTCAAGGTTGCCAAGAATTCCCTGATGGTCCGGGCTGCTGAAAACACAGACGTGGATCTGATTAAAGACAGCTTCAAAGGGCCCAACGCTATTGCCATCAGTTATGATGACCCAGTGGCGCCTGCCAAGGTGCTGACTGATTTCGCCAAGGAGAACGAAAAACTCGAAATCAAACTGGGCGTCATGAACGGCAAGGTGATGGATCAGAGCGCCATTGTTGCGTTGTCGGCGCTGCCATCCAAAGAAGCGCTGATCGGACAGCTGCTGTCCGTTATCAACGGCGTGCCGACCGCACTGGTCAGAACGCTCAATGCTGTTCCCTCCGGTTTTGTCAACGTTCTGCAGGCGCTGAAGGACCAGAAAGAAGCGGCCTGATCAATTCATTTCACTAATACTATGTAGCAGGCCTGCAGAAACGGCCTGATTCAAAAGCTTATTTGTAAACATTTGGAGGAATAAATAAAATGGCGGATATTACCAAAGAAGATGTAATTGAGTTTATAGCGAATATGTCAGTTCTGGACCTTTCGGAACTGGTCAAGGAGATGGAAGAAAAATTCGGCGTATCTGCGGCGGCACCTGTGGCAATGATGGCTGCCGGTCCTGCTGACGGCGGTGCCGGCGCTGAGGAAGAGCAAACTGAGTTTGACGTTATCCTTACCGCAATTGGCGACAAAAAGATCGCGGTTATCAAGGAAGTTCGCGCGATTACAGGTCTTGGCCTCAAAGATGCCAAAGCCCTGGTGGACGAAGCCCCTAAACCGGTAAAAGAAGGTATTGCCAAGGAAGATGCTGAAAAAATCAAGGAACAACTCGAAGAAGTCGGCGCACAGGTTGAACTCAAGTAGCTTACCCCAGCCATCCTGGAGCAAGTAAACAAGCAAGGGTTCCCGGTCATTTAGAGCAGTCTGAAACTGCCGCTGAATGTCGGGAACCCCCTGTCGTTGTAAAAAATGGCTTCGCAATTGATTAACCCTCTTAATAATGGAGATACTATGTCGGAAAGTCCCTTGGCAGGCAAACGCATAAGGAAAAACTTCGGCAAGATTCGTAAAATCGTTGAGATTCCCGATTTAATCGGTGTTCAAAGGGAATCGTTTATGCGGTTTCTGCAGATGGATATCCTTCCTGAAAACCGTAGGGATGTCGGGCTGCAGGCCGTGTTTAAATCGGTTTTTCCTATCAAGGATTTTACAGGAAGTGCCAGCCTCGAATTTGTATCTTACCGGTTTGCCGACGTGAAGCACAGTGTTGAAGAGTGTATTCACCGCGGCATGACCTACGAGATTCCAGTCCGGATTACTGTCCGGCTGGTGGTGTACGATACGGATAAAGAGACCGGTTATTCCAATATTCGGGATATCAAAGAACAGGAAATTTATTTCGGAACCATTCCTCTCATGACCGAAAGAGGAACGTTTGTGATTAACGGTACCGAGCGGGTTGTTGTCAGCCAGCTCCACCGTTCTTCCGGCGTTTTCTTCGACCATGACAAAGGTAAATCACATTCCAGCGGCAAGGTTATCTACAGCTCCAGAATTATTCCGGTGCGTGGTTCATGGATCGATATGGAGGTTGACCCCAAAGATATCGTCCAGATCAGAATTGACCGCCGGCGTAAGTTTCCCATTACGATTCTTTTCAAATCTTTCGGGTATACCACTGAAGATCTGCTCGCCTATTTTTACAAGACCGAGACGATCTATATTGAAAACAAATCTTTTGCCAGGGCATTTGTGCCGGAACTGCTTAAAGGTAAACGCACCAGCCAGGACATAAAAGACCCGCAGACAGGCGAGATTTTTGTGAAACAGGGCCGTATGTTCAGTGCCCGTGCGATGAAAAAGATGGTGGCGGCCGGTATTGAACGGATTCCCATGCTGACCGATGAGATGCTTGGGAAGGTCTCAGCCCAGGCCGTGGCCGGGACAGATCCGGAAACACCCGTTCTCAAGCCCAACGAGATGATCACTGAGGAGAACCTGGAAACCCTTCTCGAGGCCGGTATCAAGGAATTCGAAGTCCTGCTTATCGACGGTGTATCCAGCAGTGATTCCATCCACAAAACGCTTTTGCTTGACAAGGTGGAAACCAAGGAAGATGCCCTGATTGACATCTACCGCAGGTTGCGGCCGGGTAATCCGGCGACGCCTGAAGTGGCCCAGGACTTTGTGGATCACCTGTTTTTCAAGTCTGCCTATTACGACCTTTCGGGGGTTGGACGCCTAAAAATTAATAACCGCCTGGGGATTAATTCAGAGATCGACCTGAAAACGCTGCGCAAAGAAGATATCATGCTGACGGCCAAGACCCTGGTTGAACTGCGTGACACCCAGGGACTGGTGGATGATATTGATCATCTCGGAAACCGGCGGGTCCGTGCGGTTGGCGAGTTGCTTGAAAATCAGTATCGCATCGGGCTTGTGCGCATGGAGCGGGCCATCAAAGAACGCATGAGCCTCCAGGAAGTGGATGCCCTCATGCCGCACGACCTTGTGAACCCCAAGCCGGTTTCAGCGGTGGTAAAAGAGTTTTTTGGCACCAGTCAGCTCTCCCAGTTTATGGATCAGACCAATCCACTATCTGAAACCACTCACAAAAGACGCTTGAGCGCTCTCGGCCCGGGCGGGCTGACCCGCGAACGGGCGGGCTTTGAAGTCCGGGATGTCCACCCATCCCATTATGGCCGGATTTGCCCGATTGAAACTCCGGAAGGACCCAATATCGGTCTGATCGTTTCCCTGAGTACTTACGCCCGGGTCAACGAGTACGGTTTCATAGAAACGCCCTACAGTGTTGTGGAAGATTCGACGGTAAAAAAAGATGTGAAATTTCTCAGTGGATTTGAGGAGCAGGAACATCCCATTGCCCAGGCGAACGCACCTTTGGACGACAGCCGGAAGTTTGTGAATCCGCTGGTGACTTCGCGAGTTGCCGGTGAATTTATGATGGTCAAACCCGAAGACATTGAACTGATGGATGTTTCCCCCAACCAGTTGGTGAGTGTTTCGGCGTCTTTGATTCCTTTTCTGGAAAACGACGATGCCAACCGGGCCCTGATGGGTTCTAATATGCAGCGTCAGGCTGTTCCGCTGCTGGTAAATGAATCCCCGTTGGTGGGGACCGGGATTGAAAGCGTGGTGGCCCGGGACTCCGGCGTGGCCATTGTTGCCAGGCGCAAAGGCGTGGTTGAGGATGTGGATGCCACCCGGATCGTACTGCGGCACCCTGCGGAAGAAGATGGCGCGGTTGAAAAACCGGTTACGATCTACAACCTGCAAAAATTCATTCGCTCAAACCAGAATACCTGTTTTAACCACCGGCCGATCGTCGCCAAGGGCCAGGCTGTGGAGGCCGGCGAAGTTATCGCCGATGGGCCTTCAACAGAGAAAGGCGAACTGGCCCTCGGGAAAAATGTGACTGTGGCCTTTATGCCCTGGGGTGGATACAACTTTGAAGACTCGATTCTGGTTGGGGAGCGACTCCACCGGGAGGGTGTCTACACTTCCGTGCATATCGAGGAGTTTGAAGTGGTTGCCCGGGACACCAAGCTTGGAAAAGAGGAAATCACCCGGGATATTCCCAATGTGGGTGAAGAGGCACTCAGAGATCTTGACGAAAGCGGCATTATTCGTCTGGGTGCGGAGGTGGGTCCCGGGGATGCCCTGGTTGGCAAGATTACCCCCAAAGGCGAAACCCAGCTTTCACCGGAAGAAAAACTGCTGCGGGCCATTTTCGGAGAGAAGGCCGGTGATGTCAAAGATACATCTTTACGGGTACCGCCAGGTGTCCAGGGCATCGTCATCGATGCCAAGGTGTTTTCCCGAAGGGGAACGGATAAAGATGACCGTGCTCGTGAGATAGAAGACTCTGAAATCGCTGTTTATGAAAAAAATATGAGTGACGAACTCGCTATCATCAGCGATGTAGCAGGCAGTATGATCGCCGAGGCCCTTGAAGGCCAATTGGCCGGCTCGACACTTAAAAAAGACAAAAAGACGCTGCTGGCCAAGGGTGATAAAATTACTGTGGATTCCCTGACCGGTATACCCGTTGCACAGTTGGAGAACCTGGTGATTGAAGATGTGGACCTTGCGGATCGGGTGCACAACATCATTGATCAGTACCATAGACAGTGTGACACCGTACGCAGTAATTTCGACCAGATGGTGAGCCGTTTTGAAAAGGGTGACGACCTGCCCCCCGGCGTTATCAAGATGGTCAAGGTTTACGTGGCCATGAAACGTAAACTGTCCGTCGGCGACAAGATGGCCGGTCGGCACGGTAACAAAGGCGTCGTTTCCCGGATTCTGCCCCAGGAAGATCTGCCCTATTTTGCGGACGGGACTCCGGTGGATATGGTGTTGAACCCGCTGGGGGTACCGTCACGAATGAATGTGGGCCAGGTGTTGGAAATCCATCTGGGACGGGCAGCCAAGGGCCTTGGGGATCAACTCAATCGATTGCTCGAGGAACAGAAACTCAAGGATGTCCGCGCCAAGCTGAAGAACATATTCACGGATGCCGATACGCAGAAAATGATTGCGGACTTCGATGATTCGGAACTAACTGAGTTTGCTGGACTTTACCGTAAGGGTGTGCATATGGCCACCCCTGTGTTTGACGGCGCCAAAGAGGTGGAGATCAAAGATCTGCTGGAAGAGGCGGGGTTGGAGAGAACCGCCCAGGCAACCCTCTATGACGGCCGCACGGGTGAGGCTTTTGACAAGCAGATCACTGTGGGCGCGATGTACATGCTCAAGTTACACCATCTGGTGGACGACAAGATACATGCTCGTTCCATCGGGCCCTATTCGCTGGTTACCCAGCAGCCCCTGGGCGGTAAAGCCCAATTTGGCGGCCAGCGACTCGGTGAAATGGAAGTGTGGGCCATGGAAGCCTACGGCGCAGCCAATGCGCTGCAGGAGTTCTTAACAGTCAAATCAGATGATATGGCCGGGCGGACCCGAATGTATGAAAAAATTGTCAAGGGTCAGAATTCGCTTGAACCCGGTCTGCCTGAGTCGTTCAAAGTTCTTACCAAGGAGCTGCAGGCTCTGGGACTGGATGTAGCACTACTGGAAGACTAACCTTACCACAGGGATAGATAATGGAAACTTTATACGATTTCTTCGCAAAACCGATCGATCCA
>CAZWPX010000106.1:0-7496 GCA_964636125.1 uncultured Desulfobacterales bacterium
GATTTGGACTTACGGTTCAGCTACGCAGGGCTGCGGCATCCGTTCCGACGAACATCGCTGAAGGCTGCGGAAGAAATAGTGAGCGAGAGCTTGCCAGATTCATGAGCATTGCTGCCGGATCTGCAAGTGAGGTTGAATATCAACTGCTTCTCGCTTGCGATCTCAAGTATATACAAAGTCAACTATATAGAGAACTTAACCAACAGGTCAATGACGTAAAGAAAATGTTGAACGGTTTTATTCAAAAGCTAACAGCTAATGGCTAAAAGCTAAATGCACAGAACAATATGAGTGACGCACTATATGATTTCAGTCAAAAAATCCTTCATCCTGCTTAACCTGCTGCTGCTTACCGGCGCGGTGTATTACGGCGTTGAAATCTTCTATAAACTGGTTGAGTCCAATATGGTGATACCCCGGGTAATGGAAAAATCAGATGCCCCCCGCCTGGTTCAAAACCAGAGAGCAGTCAGCCCATATGCCCACTATAAACCCATTGTTGAGCGTGACCTTTTCCGCACTGAAAAGGTGATTGCGCCCGAAACCGACCCCATTGAAGTGGAAGCCCTGAAGCCCACCGAGTTGAACCTGAAACTCTGGGGAACTGTTGCCGGCGATACCGGAAGTTCGGCATTTGCGGTAATAGAAGAGGTTAAGACCCGGAAGCAGAGCCTGTATCGGGCGGGGGACACAATTCAAAATGCCACCGTAAAGGCGATCTTGCGCGAAAAGGTAATCCTGAGTGTCAACGGCAAAGATGAGATCCTTGAAATGTCGGAAGCCTTGGCGAACAGGGGGCCGACCAAAGGCCAGGCCGCCGGACAGGCGGCCCGCAGACCCCCGGCCAGAAATAGTATCACCCTGGAGAGGGCGTTTGTGAATGACGCCATCCAGAATATCGGCAGCCTTCTGGGGCAGGTGCGCATACGGCCCCATTTTGAAAAAGGCAAGCCTGCGGGCTTGAGCATGACGGGCATTCAGGCGAATTCCATTTTCAGCAAAATGGGCCTGAAAAGCGGCGACGTTTTAACAGGCGTTGAAGGTAAAAAAATACAATCAGTGAATGACGTGATCGGTCTCTATGAAAAGCTCAAGTCATCTTCAAATGTGAACCTTGCAATTAAAAGACGGAATCAACAACAGACTATAACTTACAGGATTCGGTAAAACGGTATTCAAATATGAAATTCTTGTTTAACGGTTTCAGGCGTCACTTTCAGGTCACCCTGTGCGTTCTCATTTTATTCGGCAGCAGCCTGCTGGCGACCTCTAACCCGGGTGCCGCCCAGAGCGCCGGTGCCGACCGGTTTGTCACCATAGATTTTAACAATGTGGATATCAATGTCTTCATTAAATTCATCAGTGAATTGACCGGCCGAAATTTTGTCATCGACAATCGGGTCAAAGGCAAAGTGACGATCATCTCCCCCAAAAAGATATCCATCAAAGAGGCCTACCGGGTTTTTGAATCTGTCTTGGAAGTCCACGGTTTCACCACCCTTGAGGCCGGGGAGATCACCAAGGTCATCCCGGCCCCGGATGCCCGTTCAAAAAACATTGAAACCAAACTCAAACAAGAGTCCGGCGTGCCCGAGGACAAGGTGGTCACCCAGCTCATCCATCTGACCTACGCCAACGCCGACGAGATCAAAAGGCTTTTCGCCCCCCTGATCTCAAAGAGCAGTATCATCCTCTCCTATTCGCCGACCAATATCCTGGTGGTGACAGATGTTTACTCCAACATTCTGCGCCTGATGCGCATCATAAAGGCCATCGACGTGGAAGGCATGGGGCACGAGATTTCGGTGATACCCCTGAACTACGCTGAGGCTTCAACAGTCGTTAAAACCCTTTCCGCTGTTTTCAAGGCCAGGAAAAAGGCCGCCAAAGGCGTTCCCGCAAAAACAATGCAATTCGTAGCTGACGAAAGAACCAACGCAGTAGTGGTGCTGGCCAGTGAAGTTGAAACCACCCGGGTCCGGGCATTGATATCCCTGCTGGACAAAGAGGCGCCTAAAGGAAAAGAGAAACTGCGGGTCTATTACCTGGAAAACGCCACGTCTGAAGAGCTGGCCAAGGTACTCACGGCCATCCTCTCGAAGCAGGGTACCGCGGCTAAAAAGGGTAAAAAGAAACTCCCGATCATCTCCGAAAATGTCAGGATCACAGCCGATAAAGCAACCAACAGCCTGATTATCATGGCCAGTCAAGACGATTACAAGGTCATTGAAGATATCATCAAAAAACTCGATATCCCCCGATCCATGGTCTACATCGAGGCCCTGATCATGGAAGTGAACTTTGACAAGGACTTTGACCTGGGTATCGAGTGGCAGACCGCCGGACAAGGTGACGGTTTTGGAGTTTCAGTAGGCAGCGGCAAAGGCGGCGCCGCCCCGGGCGTGACACCGGGCAATTACCCCAGCGGATTTAGCATGGGCGTCATCGGTGATGTCATCACTGTAGGGGGCGTCACTTTTCCCAGCATCTCAGCGGTTATCAATGCCTTCCAGAAAGACAAGGATGTCCATATCCTTTCCACACCCCAGATCTTGACCAAAGACAATGAAGAGGCCAAGATCTACGTGGGCAAAAATGTACCTTTCCAGACCAAATCAGGGTCCACCAGCTCTTCCACAGACATATACACCTCTTACGAATACAGGGATGTGGGCATAACCCTGAAGATCACCCCCCAGATCAGCAAGGACCGTTTTGTCAGTCTGCAGATTGCCCAGGAAATATCGAAGATCGATGAAATCGCCACCACCATCACAACGGCCGAACGCCCAACCACCTTAAAACGCACCATCGATACCACGGTGGTGGTGGAAGATAAAAATACGATCGTTATCGGAGGTCTCATTGACACCATCAGTACCGAAACGATTACCAAAGTGCCGGTACTGGGTGACCTGCCCCTGCTGGGTGCCCTTTTCCGGTCCAAAAGTAAGGCCTCTGAAAAGACGAATATGTTTGTATTCCTGACACCCCACATCCTGTATGAACCCGAGGATGCCATCAACATCCTGGATGAGAAAAGGGCCCACATAGAAAGTGTAACGCCCGATAGTATCAAGCTGTACAAACAGGACAATCCCGAGGCCAAGGTGAAATCAGCACCCACAGCGCCCGAGGGTGCCAATGATCCGTAAAGACGCCCGACCCAAAGGCTAAGGATACCCCTGTAGGTCAGGGTGCGAGCAAAGCGAGTTCCCTGACAACTGAGGGAGGGGGAAGGTCAAAAGACGAACATCGAACATCGAACGTCCAACATCGATGGATCCGTAAAAAGTCCCAAGACCGTCATGCCGGACTCGATCCGGCATCCAGAAGTACCTGAAATCACTGGATCCCGGCATTCGCCGGGATGACAAATCTAAGAGGATTTTGACTTTTTACGGGGCCATCAACATCGAACTTTGAATGAAAACATGAACATGAACCTATTAGACGCATTAAGCAGTGATTCGGGTATTCCCGCTGATCTTCTAACCGAAGCACGGAAGATTAAGCCCAAAGGCAATGAAAAGCTCAGCGATATTCTAATAAAAAAAAATATTGTTACCGAGCCGCAACTGCTTAAAACTTTCAGCACCCTGTATGAACTGCCCTTCTGGCCGGACCTGGCCCTGAACAGCATCCAGAGTGAGCTTTCCGACCGGGTTCCCATCCATTTTTTAAAAAAGCACCTCATGGTTCCCCTGAGGGCCAACGCACCGGCAGGTGACGCCGCGGACCTGGCAAACAGCACCGGCAGCGCAAAACCGCCCGCTGACGTCGAGCTTATTGTGGCCACCAACCGGCCCTTTGACCTGCTGCCCATCGATGATCTCGTACGCATCGTCGGCGTAGATCGCTATCAGCTGGTTTTGTCCACTCGCAGTGCAATTTTATCGGCCATCAGCATGATGTATGAATTCAAGCAGGACTCCGCCGAACAACTGGTTCAGGATATGGAGGCCTCTGAGACCACCATCATTGCGGATATCGAAGATACGGCCGACCTGCTTGACGATGCATCCGACGCACCCATTATTAAACTGGTCAACAACATCCTCTCCCAGGCCATCAAAGCCGGGGCCAGCGATATCCATATCGAACCCTACCAGGACGGATTCAAAGTCCGCAGCCGCATCGACGGCATCCTGCACGACCTCGTCTCACCGCCCAAGTGGATCCAGCCCGCGCTTATTTCCAGAATCAAGATCATGGCCAAACTGAACATAGCCGAGAAAAGACTGCCCCAGGATGGCCGCCTGGATGTCCGCATGGCTGACCAGAAAATAGATGTGCGGGTGTCAACACTGCCGACCTCATTTGGCGAGCGGATTGTGCTGCGCCTGCTCAACAAGACCAGCTCCCTGCTCGAGTTAGGTGATCTGGGGCTGGCCCATGGCGATTTGAAACACATAGAAAAACTGGTGGCTTCCCCCAACGGCATCATTCTTGTGACCGGTCCCACCGGCAGCGGTAAGACCACCACCCTTTATTCCATATTGTCTTCCATGATAAATCCGGACATTAACATTATTACGGTGGAAGACCCCGTGGAGTACCAGATCAACGGCATCAGCCAGATCCAGGTAAATCCCAAGATCGATCTCACCTTTGCAAAGGGACTGCGTTCCATCGTCCGCCAGGACCCGGATGTTATCCTGGTGGGTGAAATTCGTGACCAGGAAACTGCCGAAATTGCAGTCCAATCCGCCCTGACCGGCCACCTGGTATTTTCCACGCTGCACACCAATGATTCGGCCAGTACCGTCACCCGGCTGGTGGATATCGGTGTGGAGCCTTTCCTGATCTCCTCCTCTGTCCTGGCCATTATCGCCCAGCGCCTGGTCCGGGTGCTCTGCAAAGACTGCAAAACACCTTACACACCTGACCCTTCCATCCTCGAAAGCCTCGGGATTTCAAACAGCCAACTGCAAGAAAGCCGTATTCACAAGGCGGTGGGGTGCGAAAAATGTTTCCACACCGGATTCCGGGGCCGCATCGGCATCTTCGAAATCCTCCTGCTGGATGAACAAATTAAAAGCATGATTCTCACCGCTTTTGATGCCAGCCGAATCAATGCCGAAGCCCGGCGGCAGAAAATGGTCACCTTGCAGCAGGACGGCATCCGCAAGGTGCTGGAAGGCACTACGACCTTTGAAGAGGTGATACGGGTGGCGTCGAAGTAGGCTTGAAGGGCGGAAGGTCAAAAGACGAACATCGAACATCGAACGTCCAACATCGAAATATGAATGAAGGGTCAAGGTCAAAATCGGTTCTCGCGCGAAGACGCAAAGGCGCGAAGAAAACCAAGTACTGTAAAATTAGCGCCGATGGCACTTAAAACTTCCCTCCCCTGGTGGGAGGGACTGAGGGAGGGGGAAGCCCCAAAAGACCAACATCGAACATCGAACGTCCAACTTCGAACTTTGAATGAAGGGAAAGGGCGGAACGACAAAAATAGTTATTTGTTATTCGTTAATGGTTGTAAACGGCAGAGCGCAGCGACAGCCACATTCGACGTTCGAAGTTCAGGTATTTATTTCTCCTAACACCCTGCCCCCCTGTGTTAAAACTCGGAATAGGAACCTTGTTGGAGGATCTGTTTCTCTGAGCGCAATGCATCATCTTCCCCAAGCAGATGCTTGGTTCATCCCTGAAAGAGTCTACGCCTTAACCCGGACATTTCACGAATTTGCTTGATAATTGGCCACGATAATTAATTTCCACCTTGACATTTGAACACAATTCAAAACTTTTGCATTGATTTTCGACCATATGGTCTATAGGCTGCTCAAATCATGGAAAGATTGATTGAAAAACAATTTGATCAGTGGAAACGTAGCAAACGCCGCAAGCCGCTCCTGATTAAGGGTGCTCGGCAAGTCGGTAAAACTTATATTGTCAGAGAATTTGGAAAAACGTTTAAAAGCTATGTGGAAATTAATTTTGAGCTTCTAAAGGACGCCCAGGAAATTTTCAAAACTGACCTGAATCCCGACCGAATTGTCCGCGACCTTTCCCTGCTGACTCAAACCCGAATTGACCCGGGTTCAACATTGCTTTTTCTGGATGAAATCCAGGAGGCCCCCCAAGCAATTACTGCACTGCGATACTTTTTTGAACTCATGCCGGAGTTGCATGTTATCGCTGCTGGATCCTTGCTTGAGTTCCAGATTGATAAGGTAGGACTGCCTGTTGGAAGGGTTACAACAATGTATATGCATCCACTTTCTTTCCGGGAGTTTCTGCTTGCTAACCGGCTCGCTGATTACCTTCCTGTTATCGATGATGTATATAAAAACGCCACTATAAACCTGGCCATACACAATCGGATTTTAAAACTTTTGGGTGAATATATTGCTGTCGGCGGGATGCCTGAAGCTGTCAATTGCTGGGTTGAAACGGGCGAGTTCCAAGAGTGCCTTCAAATCCATCGAGGTCTTGTTGAAACCTACCGCCAGGATTTCCACAAATATTCGAAAAAACATCAAATTAAATACATAGACCGGCTATTTGGCGAAATACCCAATATGCTTGGCCGGAAATTCAAATTTTCCACTGTCTCTGGTGGATATCGAAAAAGGGAACTGGCACCGGCTCTGGATCTTCTTCATCATGCAGGTATTGTCCATAAAATCCGGCATACATCCGGACAGGGTCTGCCTTTAGGCACCGGCACAAATTACGATCGATTCAAGTTGCTTTTTCTTGATATCGCCCTTTCACAGACCTTACTGCACCTGGACATGGCCAAATGGATATTAAACCCCATGAAGCAGATAATCAACAAAGGGGCCATCGCCGAATCCTTTGCAGGATTAGAATTATTGGCCAACACGGATGTAAACATCAAGCCGCAGATATTTTACTGGCACCGAGAGGCGCGATCTTCAAATGCCGAGGTAGACTATCTGGCCGTAATCAACGACATGATTATCCCGGTCGAAATTAAAAGCGGTAAGGAAGGGACGTTGAAAAGTATGCGGATGTTTCTGGAAACGCACCTGGATTCGCCTTATGGCATCCGATTCTACGGAGGATTGCCGCATACTGTGGATAATATCCGTTCACTGCCGCTTTATTGCGTTGCAAGCCTCGCCAGCTAAAGCAGGGCGCAGGTAGATAGACCCTGGGGTTGCATAAACAACATGGCAAGGCGGAGATAAGCGTTTGTTATTATATCAAAGATACAGACAATTACAAAGTTGCCTGGAACCGCCCCCCAGTGGATTCAAAGGATTGGGCTAATTTTGCCATGTTGCTTACCCTTTCGGGACTGAGGGAGGGGGAAGGGCGAAAAACGAACGTCCAACTTCGAACGTCCAACTTCGAACTTTGAATGAAAGGCAAGGACGGAAGGTCAAGAGACGAACGTCCAACTTTGAATGAAAGGCAAGGACGGAAGGTCAAGAGATGAACGTCGAACATCGAACGTCCAACTTCGAACTTTGAATGAAAGGCAGGGACGGAAGGTCAAGAGATGAACGTCGAACATC
>CAZWPX010000107.1:0-7112 GCA_964636125.1 uncultured Desulfobacterales bacterium
ACCGTGTGTCAGTTCCAGTGTGGCTGATCATCCTCTCAGACCAGCTAACCATCGTTGCCTTGGTAGGCCATTACCCTACCAACAAGCTAATGGTACGCGGGCTCCTCCTCAAACAACAACTTACATGTAGAGGTCATCTTTAATCAATAAGACCGAAGCCTTTATGATGTTATCCGGTATTAGCGTCGCTTTCGCAACGTTATCCCCGATTTGAGGGTAGATTACCCACGCGTTACTCACCCGTGCGCCACTTTACTCTCTCTAGCAAGCTAAAGATTTCTCGTACGACTTGCATGTGTTAAGCACGCCGCCAGCGTTCATTCTGAGCCAGGATCAAACTCTCCAATTAAATTGGTTCGCTGCTAAAAGCAGCGGAATTAACTGTAAGACCCAACTCGACGAGCTGTCACTATTTAGTTTTCAAAGATCAAGTTGCTGAAACCCCATTATGTACACTCTATGTACTCTAATGTCAATCTTTAATTTCAGCTTTTTTTAAGAAAGAGCCACCGCGAATTTGCCCTCGCAGTGTTTTAACGAAAAAGTACTTTTAGCATTCTCTGGATGACTATGTCAACCCTGTTTTTAACTTTTTTAAAACTTTCTTACGATTCAATCTTAATTTTGTGGAAACGCTTTTTCCCTGCGCGCAAAACAATCTCCATCTCTTTGATATCATTATTATTTATAACTTGGTCAAAGGCTGCAACCCTGTGGCCGTTCACATAGGCGCCCCCCTGGGCAATCAACCTGCGAGCCGCACCGCCGGAATCTGCCAGGCCGACCATTGGGAAGAGTTTAAAGGCCGGGATGCCGTTTTCCAGTTCGCTCAACGTCATCTCACTCTGGGGAACCGCGAGGTCGCCCTGGGCAGAATCTCCCCTGGGTATCTGGCTGGACGGCAGCAGATCCCCCGGGATTGACCTTTTACCGAACATACTGGCGGCGGCCTGGTAGGCTTTCATCGCGGCCGGGCGCCCATGGGCAATGGCCGTGGCCTCGAATGCCAGAATGGCCTTGGCTGAATTCAGGTCCGCGTCCTGCAGCTTTGCAACCGCCCGGACTTCATCCATCGGCAGAAAGGTAAACAGCGCCAGGAAGCGGGCCACATCCCGGTCGTCGGAATTGATCCAGTACTGGTAATAATCATAGGTGGAGGTCCTCTGTGCATCCAGCCAAACAGCCCCCTTGGCAGTTTTACCCATTTTAGCACCGCTACTAGTGGTAATCAGCGGAAAAGTGATACCAAAAGCGGTACCCTGGTTGGCCCGCCGGATCAGGTCTATCCCGGCCACAATGTTACCCCACTGATCGCTGCCGCCCATCTGCAGCCGGCAGTCGTGGCTCTGATAAAGCTGTAGAAAATCGTATGCCTGGAGCAGCATGTAATTGAATTCGATAAAACTGAGGCCCTCTTCGCTATCGAGCCGCATCTTGTAGCTTTCAGCCTTGATCATGCGGTTCACCGAGAAGTGGCGGCCAAAGTCACGCAGAAAGGGGATGTATTCGAGCTTGGTCAGCCAATCGGCATTGTTGACCATAATCGCACGATCGGCATCAAAATCGATAAACCGGGCCAGCTGGTTCTTGATACCCTGGGCGTTGCTGTTCACATCTTCCACAGTCAGGAACTTGCGCATTTCCGTTTTACCGCTCGGGTCCCCCACCAGGCCTGTTCCGCCGCCTACCAGGGCAATGGGGATGTGGCCGCAGCGCTGCATATGCGCCAGTGACATAATCGGTACCAGGCTGCCAATATGCAGACTTGAAGCCGTTGGGTCAAATCCAATGTAGCACTTCCTGTTCTTTTCACTGAAGTAGGTGTCCAACTCTTCATCATGCGTGGTGCTCTCTATAAACCCCCGTTCCCGGAGTGTCCCAACAACGTTTTTCATATAGTTAACCCACCTCTTACTTATTGGCGTATTCGACTGCCCTGGTTTCCCTGATCACCGTCACTTTAATCTGCCCCGGGAAAGTCAATGTCTCTTCAATCTTTTTGGCCACGTCCCGGCTGAGCAAGGTAGCATCCTCATCGGTAATTTTTTCACTCTCGACCAGAACACGCAGCTCACGGCCCGCCTGGATGGCATAGGTGTTTGCAACCCCACGAAACGACTTGGCAATCTTTTCAAGATCCTCAAGACGCTTGATATAATTTTCCAGCATCTCTTTCCGGGCCCCAGGCCGCGCCCCTGAAAGGCTGTCTGCGGCCTGCACCAGCAAGGCATAGATCGAATCGGGCGGCACATCCTCATGATGAGCGGCGATGGAGTGGACCACACGGCCGGACTCCCCGAACTTCTTGGCCAGGTTGGCCCCGATAGTTGCGTGGGGCCCTTCGACCTCATGGTCGATAGCCTTGCCCAAGTCGTGCAAAAGCCCCATCCGCCGGGCCAGTTTCTGGTTCAGCCCGAGTTCCGCAGCCATTACCCCGCACAGGGAACCGACTTCCACAGAGTGCTGCAGCACGTTCTGGGCATAACTGGTCCTGAATTTCAACCGTCCGAGGTATTTAATCAACTCACCGTGAATGCCGTGCACACCGAGATCGAAAGCCGCCTGCTCGCCAGCCTCCTTGATAGTGACATCAACCTCTTTGGTAACTTTCTTGACAACATCTTCAATCCTGGCCGGATGAATACGGCCATCGGATATCAAGGTCGCCAGGGAAAGCCGGGCAACCTCACGGCGCACCGGGTTAAATCCGGACAGGATCACCGCTTCCGGGGTATCGTCAATAATCAGGTCAATCCCGGTGGCGGCCTCAAGAGCCCTGATATTGCGACCTTCACGCCCTATGATGCGGCCTTTCATCTCATCACCGGGCAGTTGGACAACAGACACGGTCCTCTCGGCCACAAAATCTCCCGCGTATCTCTGGATAGCAGTCGCCATGATCCTTTTGGCTTTCTTGTCGGCCTGCTCCTTGGCTTCGTTTTCAATTCTCTTGATAAGCTTGGCACCCTCGTAGCGGGCATCATTTTCCATGGCCTTGAGTAAAAGTTCTTTGGCCTGATCTGCGGTAAGGCCTGAAATTCTTTCCAACTGTTCACGCTGCTCTTCGAGCAGCCGGTCATATTTTGATTCCTTACGTTCGATCTCGCTTTCGCGCCGCTTCAAATTCTTGTCCCGATTCGAGAATTCCCGGTCGCGCCTTTCAAACTTTTCGGTTTTGCGGTCAAGGTGTTCTTCCTTCTCGATCAGGCGTTTTTCCCTTCTTTTCAAGTCCGCCCGGGTCTCCCGGGTCTCCTGGTCGAACTCATTTTTCATTTTGAACATGCGATCTTTGGCTTCGAGCTTGGCCTCCTTGGCCAGGGTTTCAGACCGTCTTTCAGCATCTGCAATGATTCGCAGCGCTTCTTCATCCGCAACTTTTATGCGCCGGGTTACACTTTTACTCTTTAGCCAGTAGGACAGAGCTGCTCCGGCAGCAAAAGCAGCCAGTCCTGTTACAACGTAATATATGGTCATCAAGATTCTCCCTGGGATATTAAGCAGATGTACAATCCAGCCTGCTCTTCCGACAAATCGCATCGGGCAGGCACTTGCGCGTTGGCCCTACGCCTCGCTTCGTATCGACGGCAGGTTACCGTGACCGGCGCTTTACAAAATTACGCGCCTGCCCACAGCAGCCATTGTTAAAACCATCGCCACAACCGGTTCAATTTTCAACGGGTTACTGAAATTTATGATGAAAGGTGGGAAGGAAATCCACGAGAAGTGGTCCTGCAACTGCTGCCAATGGCAACCATGCTGCCGACCGGGGGACAGTAAGTACCAGGCGGCGGGATTAGCCCCTGCCAGGGTGCCGTGTTGTCAGGTCTTTGAAACCGCTTACCAAAGGTGGGTGCCCTGTAGCTTCTTTAGGCTTTTCTGTACCTGCAGAACCTGCTCACCAAAGCCAGTGAGAGCTCCCGTTCGTTAAGTGTTGGGACAAAGAACATCTTCCAATCACGAGCACGGCAGGGGCATATCTCTCCGTGCCATCAAACATCTGGAGGGATTTTCCGCTCAATTAAACAGGCATCCCAATCCAGTATTGTCCAGCCCGGATATATTCCGCAACCGAACATGGGGTCAAACACCATCGAGCCGACAGACCAGCTGGCCGGGCCCTATAGTAAAGCCTTTTCAGCTTCAAGCAGTTGTAACAACCGCCTTGCTTGTGTCTCAACAGTGTGCAGCAATTCCGAGTAGTTGGTCTTTAACTCGATATTTTCATTAGCTATATTTAAAGCGGCCGAAATCAGTATCGCAACCTTTGCTTTCTCTGACTTTCTACCGGGTTGCTGCTCATCAATCCGGGCAATTTCATTTTCCAGTTGGGTGGCCACGACCCTGGCTTGCTCGGTATCGGCCTCAGAAGTAAATGAAAATGGTTGCCCAAATATGTTTATGGTTACAAGTTGATCCAAAGTGGCTCAATAACCCCATCGAGTCTTATAGCAGTCTGGTCTTCATTTACTCACCGTCAGGCTCTGCCAATCTGGTCAGGAGGTTTCCAATCCGATCACGGATTTGTTCTCTTTCCTGGCTAAAATGGCTTTCCTGCACAGTTTTTTCCTGGAGGTCCCCTTCCAGCCTCTCTATTTTATTTTTTAGTTCGGCATTCTCCGATTCAAGGGCTCTGTTGACGCCGATAAGGCGTTCAATTTTCCCTTCTATTTCCTCAAATTGTGTCAGAAGCAACTGGTTATCCAATTTATCTCCTCTACATTAGACTTTCAATATAGTCGTTCGCCCGGCTGAAAGTCAAGCGGTTTCCCCAGACTTTCCCAGCAGAATCCCTTCCGCCCGGGCCAGCTCGGCAGCCGTATTAATGCCAATGACCTCAAGCGGGTCTTTTCCTATTTCAACGCCCACTCGCAGCCCTTTGCGGTAACCAATGCTCACGATATCCGTCAAATAAAATTCTTTTTGGGCGTTGTCTGCCTTGATTCGACCAAGGGCGTCTTCCAGGACAACTCTATTGACGCAATATATTCCTGAATTAATTAGAGATAGTTCTTTTTGGACGGCATTGGCATCTACCTCTTCAACAATCCCTTCCATCTGTCCGGACGCGTTGACAAGCACCCGACCGTACCCGGTGGGGTTATCGACATTCACGGCCAAAACGGTGATATCGTTCTGGGCCCGCAAATGCCCGCCGAGCAACGCCTTGACAGTAGCGGAAGTCAGCAGCGGCACATCACCGCAAAGGATAACCACCTGCTGCACGGTAGCAGGAAGATACGGCAAGGCACATTGTACAGCATGCCCGGTGCCATTTTGTTCTGCCTGCCGGACAAAATGAGCCGAGAAGTGCTCTCCGACCACTTGCTCGACTTTTTCTGCCTGGTGACCGACCACAACAAACAGGTGCGCACTGGTTAGCGACAGCGCGGTCCGGGCCACGTAATTAATCATCGGGACTTCATTGAGTTCATGCAGCACCTTGGCTTGGTCGGACTTCATCCGGGTTCCCTTGCCGGCAGCCAGGACAATTACTGCTGTTTCGGACGTAATATCGGTCATTTATCACCATCGCGGACTATGTCTAAAAAAAGGGCGAACCAGAAAATGGTCCGCCCTATTATCAGTACTAAGCAAGCTGCCCGTTATTGTCGGGCAAAGGCCGTTTAACCAAACTGGCGGTAGCGAGCCGGTTGTGTCTCAAGGCCGCTACAGCACCAACCGACTAAATACCCTTTTTGCTGGCCATCTGCATCCTCATAATGGCACGTGCAAGGGCTGCTTTGGCCCTTACAAGGTCAAAATCCGATTTTGCATCGGCGAGTCTGCGTTCGGCACGCTCGAGGGCACTTTTGGCGCGCTCAAGATCAATATCGCGCCTGCGCTCAGCTGATTCCGCCAGTACAGTTACCTTATTCGGCAAGGCTTCGGCAAAACCACCGCTGACAAACACGTGCCTTTCAGTACCGCCGGCATCCGTGTAGCGGACATCGCCGGTTTTCAGTGCCGTCATAAACGGGGTATGGCCATCCAGAACACCAAACTCACCCAGGCTGCCGGGGGCCATAACAATCTGCGCCTCTTCTTTGACAACAGCCTTTTGGGGTGTAACAATTTCGAGTTGAATATTTCCAGCCATATTGTATCCTCTACTTTTAATTATCCGTCCTGAAAGGGTTGGGCATCACCTACGCGGCTGCCATCTCCTTGGCCGCTTCGAGAACTTCGTCAATGCCGCCCTTCATGTAGAAGGCCTGCTCTGGAACCTCGTCGTGTTTGCCGTCGCAAATTTCTTTAAAGGCCTGAACGGTGTCTTCCACCTTTACATACTTACCGGCCATACCGGTAAAAACTTCAGCAACGTGGAAAGGCTGAGAGAGAAATCTTTGCATTTTCCGAGCCCGTTCAACGGTCAGTTTGTCCTCATCGGAAAGCTCTTCCATACCGAGAATCGCAATGATGTCCTGTAGTTCTTTGTATTTCTGCAGCATTACCTGTACCCGGCGAGCGGTCAGGTAGTGTTCCTCACCGATAACCGACGGGTCCAGAATCCGGCTGGTGGAGTCCAAAGGATCCACGGCGGGATAAATGCCCAGCTCGGCGATCTGACGGGAAAGCACCACGGTTCCGTCAAGATGCGCAAAAGTGGTGGCCGGAGCGGGGTCCGTCAAGTCATCCGCAGGCACGTAGACACACTGTACAGCGGTAATGGAACCCTTATCGGTTGAGGTGATTCGTTCCTGGAGTCCACCAAGGTCAACCGCCAGGGTTGGCTGGTAACCAACCGCGGAAGGCATGCGGCCAAGAAGCGCGGACACTTCGGATCCCGCCTGGGTGAAACGGAAAATATTGTCGATGAAGATCAGCACGTCCTGGCCTTCTACATCGCGATAGTATTCAGCGCAGGTCAGGGCGGAAAGGGCCACCCGGGCGCGGGCTCCCGGAGGTTCTGTCATCTGGCCGTAAATCAGGGCGGCCTTGGGCAGTACGCCGGAATCTTTCATTTCGTGATAAAGGTCGTTGCCTTCACGGGTTCTCTCACCCACGCCGGCAAACACGGAAATACCGCCGTGCTGCATGGCGATGTTGTTAACCATTTCCATCATGATAACGGTTTTGCCAACGCCGGCACCGCCGAACATACCCATTTTACC
>CAZWPX010000108.1:0-6539 GCA_964636125.1 uncultured Desulfobacterales bacterium
AAAAAAAATGCGTTGATCAACGGGAAATGGGTTGAATCGGAATCAGGAAATCGGTTCGAAGTGTGTTATCCGGGTGATGGACGGGTAGTCGGAACAGTACCCGAATGCACCCGGAAGGATGTGCAAAATGCGGTTGAAGCGGCACGGGAAGGACAGCGGGCCCTGGCTGAACTGTCTCTTTTAAAGCGTATCGAGATGCTGCACAAAGCCGTGGAAATCGCCCGAAAAAACGATACGGAGACATCGCGTATCCTCTGTATGGAAACGGGCAAGCCCCTGCAGCAGTCCATCAGCGAAGCCAGCCCCGTAAACGGTTATTCCTGGAGCAATTTTCACGTGGCCGCGGCCAATGTGAAAACCCATCGCGGACAGACGCTTCCCAATGTGACGGAAGACTCCAACAACAAACGAATCGTGCAGATTTTTCAGCCGGTGGGGGTTGTGGCGAATATTTCGACATTCAGCTATCCCTCCGAGATGCCCAACTGCACCATACCCTATGCACTGGCCCTGGGAAACAGCGTGATCGTCAAACCCTCTTCCGGCTCCCCTTTCAGTGCGATCCTTATTGCGGAGGCACTGCATGAAGCAGGATTTCCGCCCGGCAGCATCAATGTGCTGACAGGACCCGGATCAGAGGTTGGTGATGCACTGGTGTCAAGCCCCGGTGTCGATGCCGTTAATTTTTTCGGTCAGGAAAAAATCGGCGAGACCATTGCCGGAAAAGCGGCTCTCAAAAAACTGTTGATGGCCATCGTGTCCAATAATGCGCTGGTGGTTATGGACGACGCCAATATCCAGGAGGCCGTCAATGCCGCCATCGGCGGATGCTACGGGCACAACGGACAGTCTCCCATTTCCACCCGCCGGATACTGGTTCACAAGGATGTGCACAAATCATTTATCGATCTGTTTGTTGAAAAAACAAAAAACCTGGTCTTTGGAGATCCCCTTGACCCGAAAACCGATGTGGGGCCGGTCAACAACCAAACGGTTCTTGAAACCACCATGGCCCTGGTTGAAGATGCCCGCGGGAAGGGGGGGAAATTTCTGACCGGCGGAAACAATACTAAAGGGCTCTACATCGAACCCACGGTGATCGACGGGGTAACGGAAGATATGGCGATTACACAGGAGGTCACCATGGGGCCGGTTACCGCTGTCACGACCTTTGAAAATATTGATGAGGCTGTAGAAATGGCCAATTCAACCCGCTTCGGATTCCAATTCGGCGCATTTACGAGCGGTCTGGCCAATGCCTATTACCTGGCGGAGAACATCAAAGCCGGAAGCATCTATATCAATGAGGCAACAAGCTGCTGGGATGAGATGGCGCCTTTTGGCGGAGTGAAGCGAAGCGGTGTCGGCAGGATGCTGGGAGACTCGATATTGAACGAACTCAGTGAAATCAAGATGATCATGTTTGATCTGGGTAAGGTAAAGAGATAAAAAAATGGGTAATCGTTCACAGGGCGCCGCACCTGCGGCACCCTGCAAACGCTTACACTCGACAGATTACACGTAATTTACATTTGATACGGCCATACAGGCCGTGAACGGTTACAAAAATGGCTTATTTATATGGAGGAACCATTCTCAGGATCGATCTGGGTACCGGTAAAATTGAAAAACAGCCAACGGCTGCATATGCAGACAAGTGGCTAGGCGGAAGGGGGCTCAACTCCCGGATTCTTTATGAGGAGCTGCAGCCCGGCATCGATGCCCTTTCTCCTGAAAACGTACTGATATTCAGTGTGGGCCCCCTGGGCGGCAGCATGTTTCCCGGCTCAGGGCGCGTGGAAGTGGCGGCAAAATCACCTGTAACCGGGATACAGGGGATGTCGAACATGGGCGGGTATTGGGGTCCGGAGCTGAAATATGCCGGTTACGACAGCATTATTGTCAAGGGCAGAGCGCCCAGTCCTGTCTATATCGCCATAAATAATGACAGCGTCGAAATAAAGGACGCATCCGCCATTTGGGGGATGGATACCTACAGGGTACAGGATGCCCTGCAGGAAGAACTCAACGATCCGGAAGTGGAAGTAGTCTGCATCGGGCCGGGAGGTGAAAATCAGGTGGTCTATGGCTCCATCCAGACAAGAATGGGCAACGCGGCCGGGCGAACAGGCATGGGAACCGTCATGGGATCCAAAAACCTCAAGGCCATTGCGGTAAGGGGCACTAAAGGGGTGACTGTTGCGGATCCGGAAAGGTTTCTGGAAATATGCCTTGAAGCACTGGAGGCCCAGAAACCGCTTCTGGGAAACGCCCGCACCGTGGACATGGCTGAAAACACACCTCCTTCCACCTGGGCTGTTGTTCTGGGAAATTATGAGTCCAATGTCTGGGACAAGCAGAAAGAGCTGGCCGGAGGCCATAAACCGTTCTGGGAAAAGCATAAAAACCGGCAGGGTGAGGGGCGGACGGGCTGCTTTAACTGCCAGGTTCGATGCATGGACTATTTTGAAGAGACCGATATGGGCCCGCTGGTGGCCAGCTGCAACATTTACGGTTCCGCCACCTGGGTTATAAAGAACGCTGATATAAAGACCTGGTATGCTGTTGCCGCCAAATGCCATCGAATGGGAATAGATGTGCTGTCGGCAACCCGGATGATCGCCTGGGCTTCGGAGCTTTATGAAAAAGGTATCATCTCCCTTTCAGACACCGGAGGCATTCCCCTGGAGTGGGGAAACCGGGAAGCCCTTGATCAGGTACTGAACCAGATTGCAAAAAATGAGGGTTTCGGTGCAATTCTGGCCTGTCTCCCGGAGGAGGCGGCTGAAAAGCTTGGAAAGGACATAGTTCCGGCTTTAAACGTCAAGGGCTCACCGCTTGGAGAGACCAACATCATGAATTTCAGGGCACGGGCCCTGGGCGCAGCCGTGAACCCCCGCGGGGTAGACGAGTATCGTGCCCGGGCAGGCTCCTTTGACAACCTTGGAACCGGTGCCGGTTCAAAGTTGACCGCCATGGCAAGCCCGGACAGCTGGGAGGCCAAAACGGCCATGGCCATTGTTGAAAACGCTGCTGCTGAAAAGAGAGAGAAAGAGGGTGAAAAAGCCCGGATAACACAGTTCGACTGCGAATCAAGGGGAGACCTGGCCGCTCTTGCAAACCGGGTCATCAACGTAACCGATTCGGTGGGACAGTGTAAATGGAACACCCTTTTCCTGAACATCGGGGTTGGTATCGAATTCCAGGCCGCGGCTCTCTCTGCGGGCCTGGGCCGGAAGATAACAGTGGATGATCTCATCGAAACCGCCTCCAGGATAGCATGCCAGGAAAGGGCCTTTGCCGTTAGGGAAGGGTTTGACAGAGAAAATGACACCCTGCCCAAAAAGCTTATCAATTACAGGATGCCGGGCACATGGCCTGAAGATAAGATCGATCTTGAAGATATCGAGATTATGAAAAACGAGTATTATGCGGCAATGGAATGGGATGTAAAAAGCGGTGTCCCCACGCGGGAAACACTTGAGGCCCATGGCCTGTCCGATGTGGCATCTGATCTGGAAAAAATTGGAAGACCGACGAATTGATACCGGCATGAAAGGCGAAAAAATGAGTTATGTGATTATCATTAACGCGGAAAAATGCAGCGGCTGCCAGATGTGTGAGGTCGCCTGCTCTCTCCGTAACATGAAGGAGTGTAACCCCGAGCGATCAAGGATTCGCGTCGTCAAATCCCAGTTGGACGGTCAGCTCGAATTTATCCCATCGGTCTGCATGCAGTGCGAGATCGCCATGTGTGAACTGGTCTGCCCGACAAATGCAATCAGCCGGGATACTGAGACGGGCGCCAGAATCATCAATGAAAAAAAGTGTATCGGATGCAGTTCGTGCAGCTATGCGTGTCCGTTCGGGGCCTGCTTTGTAGATCGCAATATAGGAAAGTCCATGGTCTGCTCACAGTGCGACGGTGACCCTACCTGTGTTAATGTCTGTCCGTCCGGCGCCCTCTCATATGTCAGGGCCGATCAGGTCAGCATCACCCTCAAGCGAGGTGCGGCCCATCGCCTGATCACGGCCAGAGAGATGATGAGAGAGGCTGGCGGGACGACCGAGTTTACAAATGGCGTAGATAACTGCTGAAAAATGATGAATGAGCTTTTATATTTTGTCGAGACAACACTGCTGTGGATGGTGGCTGTTTTCTTTTTGGCAGGAATTGTCTTAAGAAGCCTTTCTTTTCTTTTCTGCATTCTCCGCGCGCGTCCGTCCGGCAGGCACGGTATTATTCACCGTTTAGTCACGCTGTTTCGCATCTTTGCTCCGTTTCACCGGGCCGGAGCAAAAAAGCCCGTGTATACGACCATTCGTTACGCCTTCCATGCAGGGATCGTTATTGTGCCCATATGGTTTTCAGGGCATGTTTATATGTGGGAGGAGTCGGGCTTTGCATGGTACTGGACCCCGCTGCCCGATGCGTGGGCCGACTGGATAACCCTGTCTGTTCTGGCCGCATGTGCCTTTTTTTTTGCCCGGCGTATCATTTTTAAAGACAGGCTCAATGCCGGAATTTCAGATTTTTTACTCATCCTGATCACCGGCCTGCCGTTTCTCACGGGCTATTTTTTCACGCACGGCACCCTGGACGCTTATCCCTTTTTTGAAAGTTATATGTGGTATTTCCATGTAATCAGCGGTGAAATCATGCTGGTCATGATTGTCTTTCTGTTTTGCCGAATCCGTCTAAAAAAGGAAACCTGCGTGGGCTGTGGGGCATGTGTGGAAAACTGTCCCGCCGAAACCCTCGAATTTTACGACAAAGGCGCTTTTCGTTTTTTCAAATATTCCCATTACCAGTGCATTTGCTGCGGGGCCTGTGTGGATGCCTGCCAGGAACAGGCAGCGCAGCTATGTCATGAGATAGGGCTGGTTAACTTGTGGAAGATCGCCTCAAAACGGGAAATCAGGCAGGTTGAATTGACGGCGTGTGAGCAGTGCGGAGACCGCTTCGCGCCACTCCCACAGTTTGATAAATTGAATCGGCAGTTGTATAAAAACGACATTGAAATCAGCAGTTTAAATCTTTGCCGACGCTGCAAAAAACTGCGGACCGGCAGGACTGAACTGATCCATGGTGGTTACGGCCTGGCGTCCGGCCCGCAATGATCTGTCGTTCAATAAGAGGAACATAAACATGAACGAGGATAAAACGGTCACCTGTATATGCAAGAAACAAGGCTGTTGGCGGGGATCTGAAGAGGGGATACCCGGCTATTGCCAGGCTAACAGCTATACCGAAGAGATTGAGGCCAGCCGGCAAGCTTACACAAACCCGGAAATTGTCGATCTTTATAAAGCAGCCTGCATAGTGAACGCGGTCAATGACGGGTATCGCCCACGCATTGAAGAGGCGCTGGATTTTGCTCAGCAGATGGATTTTGCCAGGATCGGTTTTGCCGCCTGCACCGCTTTTTCCAGCGAGCTTGAGATCATCAAGACGCTGTTTGAGAATGCCGGGCTCGAGGTGTTCACTGCCGGGTGTGCCATCGGCCGTGTGACAGCCGAAGCCCGCGATTTACCTGAACTTGGGAAATATCTGAATTCCGGATGCAATCCTCTGGCCCAGGCTGAAATTTTGAACAAAACGGACACGCAGTTGAATTTCACCCTCGGCTTGTGTATGGGCCATGATATCCTGTTTACCCAACATTCGAAAGCACCGGTATCGACACTGATCGTAAAAGACCGGTTACTGGGAAACAATCCTGCTTCGGCCCTTTACGGGTATCACGCCCGTCGCTCCCTGTTCAAGCTGAAGCGTCGTGACAATGAGATGGTTTAACCCGAATATTTTAAAAGTATTCAAATTCATCCTGTTATAATCTTATTTTTAATGAACTCGTAAAAAGGCTAATTTAGACGGTTTCGTAGTCCGCCTCAGGCGGACAAATGAGCGCTACGGTTAGCGCTACGCTTCACTGCGTATCACTTCGTGTCACTGCGTGTCAAGGCGTACAAATTTTGTAATCATGAGGAGTACTTAACGTACGTTGAAGGATTACAAAATATAGCACAACGATGGAGTTGGACTTTTTACGAGACCGTCATTTTTAATGGGCATAATTCTGGAGCAATAAGCGCAATGCAGAATCCAGGTGGTTGTAGACAGCTTCCCTGGCTGCCCGCGGATCACCTTTTACTATAGCCTCGATAATCATTTTGTGTTCGGCGATTGATAAATTGCGTTGACTATTTATTTTGAATCTTTGCAGACCAAGAAGTTCAATCGATTGCCTCAAATCGGAATAAATGGCCGCCAGGCGTTTGTTATTTAAGACGTGGATGAGATGTTCATGGAACGCTCTATCTTCCTGAATGAAAGTTGCAAAATTATCTGATTGAATCGCTTTTTTCTGTCCCTCCAGATGTTTATTTAATTGGCTGATATCTATTGCCAGTTTTTTAGTAGCTATGTTTTCAACCGCATAGCCCTCCAAGGCCTTACGGATCACAAAAAACTCTTCTATATCCTCTTTGGTAAATTGATATACATAGAACCCACGTTGGGGAAGCCTTATGATGAG
>CAZWPX010000109.1:0-6383 GCA_964636125.1 uncultured Desulfobacterales bacterium
CTGTCAACCATATCAGTGTCCATCCATAAATCAAAGATTTCAGGATGGCGCTATTAGCTCTTAGCGGTTAGCAATTAGGTAATGCACTGTATTTTAACAGTTTTATCTAAAAGCTAATGGCTAAAAGCTAACACCTTCCATCCATGATTTCCAATCATGGATGGACACTAATTAAACCTGTTCATTGCTTATCTTAAGAGTCCATAGTTCTTCCGTCATGCCGGACTTGATCCGGCATCCAGACTTCACAAGACTCTGAAAAAACACTGGATTCCGGTTTTCACCGGAATGACGCGGTCAATTTTTTACTTGTTGCCATCTCAACCTATTACAGGGACTTTTGACTGTCGAGTACTTATAAACCTAAGGCAAAAAGCGTACCCCCCACAACCAGTCCAAAAACAAGGTTAAAGACTTTAATCAGCACAGCATCCTTAAGGCTGTATGAGAGCAAGGGCAGCATGCCATGTCCATCCTGCACAAACGAGGCGGTAAAAAGGACGGAAAACGGCACCAGGCCCTGTGCAAACATCATGACAAAGATAAGGTGCGGACCGGATTCGGGTATGATGCCCAGAACCGCCGCAATGAATAACACCCAGACCATATGGGATTGAATAAACTGGTTGAGGTCCCAGAACTTCAAACCGAAATGTAAGATCAGCAGGGCCCCCAGGGTCCATAAAAAGACCCGCAGGATATGTTTTTTAATAATGTGGCCCCAGATATGATCCTGCAGATAGTGTTCAGATACAACCAGGGCAATGTACAATACAAAAACAGACAGTCCTGAAAATGTCACCCTTTTCCAGTTCCAGTCGGGCGGCCCTAAAATGCCGGCGATCACCAGGGCTAAAAAACTGCCGATCAGGGCCATCAGTAAAAATCGTGTAAAAGAGAGCAGCTGCAGATTTTTTCTGACGTTTGCGATATGCAAATCAGCGCCGCTGTGTTTATCGCCGACCTGATCCGGCGCGCACTCTTCACACTGCAGATCCTGGCACGCTTCACAGGGGGTAATCCCGAAAACAGGTGCCAGTTTGTCACTGATCCAGCCAAAAATTATCCCCGCCAGAAAAAGCAGCCCAAAAAGTGCCAGGGCGGTGCCGGGAAACTGCACAATCATCACGAAGGCCTCATCGCCGGAGGTGGCGATCATGCCGCCGACAATGGCCCCGAAGCTGAGCAGGCCGTGTACATACAGGCTTACGTTCATAAATGCCCCCAGGCAACCCGGGGTGGAGCCCAAAAAAGAAGCCAGCGTATACTGGCGCCACTGCCCGCCTTTCAGCATTCGCGAAAGCCACCGTTTTCCGGTCGTGTCGATAATGTCCACCAGGACCATCATCACGAATACGAAAAAGGTGATCATCAATGCGTGTTTAATAACAGGTATGAGTTCCAGCATGCGTTTCCCCTAACAGTCTTCAGCCTGAGTAGTTACGCTCTATTTTATGCGATAAAAGAAACCCCTCTCCTGCTTCACGACTTCGATCTTTCGGTCAGCCTCCATAACATCCAGATATTTGTTCACTTCATTGGCATGCAGACCTACTATCTGGGTCAAGTCCTCCAGGGTACACGGTCGCCTGGCAATGGTTTCCAAAATAGCAGATTCCGTATCTTCACGGTAAGAAGCCAGTTTCCTACGCTCCGGTGCGTGCACAATAATTTCGGTGTTTTTTAAATTCCAGAAATTCAGCACCCGCTCCAATTCCGTTTTGTCGGCCGCCCGGATATCAATGACCGTACCAGGCCGGTCCAGCGTATTCAATTGTATCCGGTCGGGTGCAATTCTCTCTATGGCCTGTTTTAAAGCGGTCAACTCTGCGGTGGTATCATTCAACCCTGGCAGAATGAACACTTCCAGCCACAATTGGCCGCTGTATTCTTTGCGAAAACGGACCAACCCGTCAATCATGGCATCCATGTTCAGGCGCGGGTGGGGGCAATTAATTTTACGGAACACTCTTTCGGTGGCCGCATCAAGGGAAGGAATGACCACCGGCGCCTCTTTGAGTTCTTGGCGAACCTGCGGGTCAAATAAGAGCGTGCCATTGGTCAGTACCGCAACCGGCACCCTCTGTTTGTAAGCCTGAATGAACCGGATGATTTCCCCGATACGCCGGTTCAACGTGGGCTCACCGGAGCCTGAAAAGGTGACATAGTCCGGCTTCCGGTTGTGGGCGAGATAGTGGCGATACTCGGTTTTGACTGTGTCAAGCGGCACATATTCTTTTCGATCCACGGCGAGGTCCGTTGTCCGGCCGCACTCACAGTAGATGCAGTTCAGCGTACAGGTTTTCATGGGAACCAGGTCGATTCCAAGAGAAATCCCCAGTCTTCGGGAAGGTACCGGGCCGAACAGGTAACGATACATGGCGACTTTTCCCCTTTGCTACAAGCGTGGATCAATATGGCCGGGCCCCCCACAGTCAGGTGTGTAACAGGTAACATTGACAAAGGCGCACCGTTCATTGCATTCCGGGCAGATATCCGGCGGCGTCTCCGCGGTAATGAGAAACCCGCATGCAGAACATTTCCAGTATGCCAGAACGCACCTGGGGCAGATATCACCCCTAAATTCACCGTCAAACGTGTATCCACAATTGGCACAATTTTTTTTTCTCATCCTTACTCTCCAGAATTTTCGTCTGCCACCTCCTTTTCCTCCGGGCTTCAGGGCTGCTTATTAACGCCCGGTGCAATGACAACCGGGACGGGGGCGTTGGCGACGACTTTCTGGGCAACACTCCCCATATTAAAATCGCCGGTCTTCCCTTTCCGGCACATCACCACTATATCGATTTGCTTATCATCGATGAATTCAAGAATTTTTTGAGCCGGGTTGCCCACTTCAATGTGCTTTGTATAAGCTGCGCACTCCTCAAGGTGTCGGCTGCAAAATTTTTCCTGATAGTCCTGCGCCTTTTTTATCTGCCAGTCCATTACCCGGTCAACGTGCGCGGAATCAAAATCGCCGTACCAGGATTCATGGTGGGCGAGATCTTCAGCAACGTAGAGGACGTGCACGACCGCACCATATTGTTTTGCAAGCGACCGGACATGGGGCAGCGCCTGTTCAGAGTATCTTGAAAAATCATTGGGCCACAGTATATTCGAAATTTTTTGTGTTTTTTTCATAACATCATTCCCCTGTGCTAAGGGCTGGCGCGAAAATAACTTCACATTTTAAGCGTCAAGTCACACCTGACAGCCAAGCCCGCTTATTGCGGGAAGCGTTCAACTCGCGCAATAAGCGGGCAGAATCGTTTGGGTTCACAGGACCCAGAGGATCTGCTACCCGCTGGCAAGGCCCGGGATGAGGGACGGCGGGACAACCAGCACCGGGCAGGGTGCCAACAGGAGGGTTTCAGCGGCAACCGGCCCCAGGGGGCGCACAGTAACGCTCTCGCCTGTTGCGATGGGAACCTTGGCGGAGGTGCCCATGACCATCAGGTCCATCCCCGCGTTACGGGCCAATTTCGAAATCTCGCTGGCCTCATCCCCTGCGGATACATTGATGGCGTATTCGCTGACGCCCTGCTTTTTCATCTTGTCCACGTATGCCGCGGCCACTTTTGCCTCGGCTGCCTTTATCGCTTCGTCTACCTCTGCCTCACTGCCGGTAAGTTTGCCAAGCCCGTGGTAGATCCAGAGTTTTGCGTTGTTCTCTTTAGCCAGGTTGAGAGCAAAATTAAAGATATGGTCGCAGTATCCGGTCAGGCAGGACCCGAACAGAATTTTCTTATACATGATCTTACCTCCCTTTTTGTTGCAGGATGGTTTTTCTTTTAAAGATTTAGCGGTTAAAGTGCAGGCCGGAAGTATTGTAGCCTGCACTTCCCATAAACCCGCATCAGTCACCCAGGTTATCAGCCGTGGCATCTTCCCGGAGGTGCTCACTCCACTTTTCGCCCCAGAGATCGGGAACGGTTTCTTCAACCCGCATGATTGAATCCCAGCTGATGCCGATTTCAGTAAAAATATCCTTAAGATCTTCTTCGCTGGGTGCCAGCCAGATACAATAGCGAACACTTTTTTCTTCGTTGAAATAGGTTCTTACCCAGGTTCCGGCTTCAACGTTTGCCAGTTTTCGCCAGTTCGCCTGCACTTCGTCACAGTCGATGCCGGGGTTGTTGTGTACCATCATGTATTTATTTAATTTTCCCATTGTTATTCTCCTTTCTTAGTGTTGTAGTTTTTTCCTTCCCAGCCAATGCGCATTTTTAACTGAGTTATAAAGAGTAACATCAACAATCATGCCAAATTTTGGACGGGACCCCTTGCTTTCTATAACCAGCTGTAATAACAGTTATAAATAATATTCCCAGGGAGTGTTTCACCCCAAAAAAAATGGAATTGACAAGCGAGTAGTCCGTTACTTATGGTGGCACTCATACAAAGTAGCGCCACCGGTGGCGCTACCGACAGGTAAGCAGCATGGCAAAATTGGCCCAATCCTTTGAATCCACTGGGGGTCGATTCCAGGTAACTTTTTAATTGTCTATATATTTGATATAATAACAAACGCTTATCTCCGCCTTGCCATGTTGTTTATGGTCGCGGTAGGAATGCCAGTTGCCCGGCACCCCCCGCACAGATCCCAGCGAGCGCTACTAACGCACTGGGCTCCTGCCTCGGGTAGTAACGTACAGGCTAAAGTCGGGACAAGGATGGCAAATTCGTGGCGAAGGTATCCAGCGTGCTGCAAGGCGGTTCATCCTGTCCCAGTTGATCTTGTGCCGTTGGCTTCTGCGGCGTAAGGTCTTAAACCACAAGTGGGTAAGATGATACACAAAAGACTCCAGTTTGCGGCTGTTGCCCGGCAATCCATAATACCGACAATGCCCGAGCACCACCACCCGAAGCCATTTACCCACTTTAGGTACCGGCCAGTGAAGTCGTCGCCGGAGTTCGTCTTTGAGAACTTTAAGTTTCGCTATCAACCGCTTGCTAATGGTGTGCCGAAGTACAATAAACCTCCCCTTATCAGTCTTACTGCAAATATGAGTAAAACCCAGAAAGTCAAATGTCTTTGGCTTACCTTCGCCTCGACGATTACGGTTCTTTGCCGCAAACCGCCCGAACTCAATGGTTCGGGTTTTGCCGCTTTGGAGTTCCAAGTTAAACGCTATAAAACGCGCTACCAGGTCTTTATAGAACCGCTCGGCGTCTTTGCGATATTGAAAGCCGACCACAAAGTCATCACTGAACCTGACGATAACGACATCTCCACTGCCGTGCTCTTTCCGCCATTTATTCGCCCACAGATCCAGCACGTAGTGCAAATAAATGTTTGCCAAAAAGGGACTGACACTTCCCCCTTGGGGGACCCCTTCGTCACTGAATGTCTTGCCTCCGTCCTCAAGCACCCCAGCGTTAAGCCACTTCTTAATGTGTCTAAGAACCCGCTTGTCCGCTATGCGATGCTCGATAAACTTCATCAGCCATTCGTGGTCGATGGTATCGAAATACCCACGAATATCTGCATCCAGTACCCAACTCACCTTTCTTGTCATGATCGCGGCATAAAGTGCATTCAACGCACTGTGTGGGCTGCGTCCCGGTCGAAATCCATAGGAAAACCCCAAAAAGTCCTCTTCGTATATCGCGTTAAGGACCTCTACTGTGGATCTTTGTGCTATCTTATCCTCAAGCACGGTGATGCCCAGCGGCCTTTGTCTGCCATCCGGCTTTGGGATATATCCCCTTTTCACCGGTTTAGCTCTGTAAGCGCCGCGTTGCAATCGACTCGACAGATCCAAAAGGTTTTCTTCAAGGTCTTGACCATAACTTGCCCACGTCTCGCCGTCGACCCCGGGTGCCGCACTACGTTTGAGGCTGTAGTAGGCTTTCCTGAGACGGTCGACATTGTAAACGTGATGCCACAGAGCGGTAAACCGCATCCGCTTGTCTCGACAAGCTGCCTGTCGTATCCGTTCCAACGCATTTTGCAAGTCCTTCATGAAAAATCCTTTCCGGCGCTGAGTCCGGAACTTGTTTTGTCGGAACAAATTTCCCTCGGCCAGGCCCCTTCCCTCCACAACCTCCGCCGGCAGGAATCACACCTGCCTTTGTTCGGCCGCTTCTCAGGTACATATTGGCCTGTCCGACTTCCCACGTCCGTACATCGCAGTAGTGCTCCCTTGGGATTCACTGCGCGGACCTTGACGCCATCAGGTCATGGCCAGACATGGGATCTCCCGGTTCCCGTGCGGAAAGTTTCCGTACGTGCATGGGGTCTACGACCACGCGGGATCGAAACACCTCTTGCGAGAGCGATGTGTTCCATTTTGCCTTCCGTTCAAGTTGACAACGTCGGCATCCCGAAGCAAACCCTCTTTCGCGGCTCAATACCCAGCCCGCACTTTCCCCTGTCA
>CAZWPX010000110.1:0-5705 GCA_964636125.1 uncultured Desulfobacterales bacterium
GAAGCCGTCCCAAACGACCGACGGCGCACTATAAAGCTTACGAAGGTACTGTAGAGCTATACGATAAATCATACCGGGCCATTGTCGTGCATTGCCGCCAAAGGCAAACCGCGAACAGCGCTGCGCTATGAGTATATGTTAACGGCCGACATCGCTGAAGCACCGGAAAAAGTGGATCCTTTAAGGCTTCAAGCTGGCTGTTTTGTTTTGCTTACCAATCTGGTTGGGCAACAAGAGGATTGGCCAGCTCCTGAGCTGCTAAAACTATACAAAAGATTTTCAACGCGAGTACTTACAAGCAATGGGAGTTACCGAAGAAGTATTCACCGTACCGTAGGTTGTAGAGAAGTTGTTCTAAAAACCCAAGCGGATCAGGGAAAATGCTTAAAATACCATTTAATAAGGTGCAGAATGTACGTCTTAATCAATAATTTTTTCAAAAATAACCTTGTGATTGACAAGATTCAGTGCTTTGATCCGGCCTCTGATACTTTTCTGATCACCAAAAATATCCACCAGGCACCATACATCAGCACCTTCGGGTTCCATAATATCCACGGATTCCATAATTAGGGTCTCTGAGCCGTCCTCGATCCAGTATGCACTGGCCTCACACATTTTTCATCACCTCCTTTACCTTCTCAAGCGACGCCATTACCAGATGCGGTAATGGTTCCTTTGCCAGCCCGATTATTTCAACCTTTTCTTGGGAAAGGGGAAGAAGTACTTTTACAGCCAGATTGGACATTATGGCTTCAGCCATCTTAGGGGTCAATTCACCCAACATGGCATTAGCCCAAGTGATGGCAATTGTGCCTATTATACAGTCAGCTTTAGTTACCGTTTGGCAAATCGCATTTTCGCCGGAAGCCCCTTTATTAGCTCCGGCTTTCAGCATTTGTGTCGTTGCGATTGCATTGGTTCCAAGGGCAATTAGCTCAATGTATTCGCCAAATTCAGCTTTCAGATATTTAACAGGCAATACTTACCATTATCTTTTTTCAATCCGCACTTTACTTTTTCCACATACTACATATTGTAGTTGTTGAAGTGTTGACAGACCAGAGGCTTTATTTTATAAGCGGGCCCTGAAAATAGAGGAATATTCCCTGAATTGGAGGCATCCAATGGACGAAACTGTTCATTTGTACAGCCGGCCGGTCACACCGGGTCGGCTGTGTGCGTATATAGTCTTGATTTGTTCAGGCATTGCTGTACTGCTGGTGGACAGCAGTCGGAGTGCCATTGAACCCGGCGCGCCCGCGCCTGTTTTCAAGGTCAAATTTCAACAGCGCCTGGTGACGCCGCCGGCCCCGTCGCCGGAGAGGGCCGAAGCCCCTGTGAAGGAGCGTACAGAGGCTGTGAGGCCGACTGTGAAAGTGAAAACCGGATACCATGCGATCATTCGCCAGGTCGGCCAGCAGTACGGTGTAGAATCCGCGTTGATCCAGGCGATAATAATGGCGGAATCCAGCTATAATCCCCGGGCGGTTTCAAGCCGGGGGGCTGTGGGGCTGATGCAGCTGATGCCGATTACTGCGGACTCCATGGGAGTCGAGGACAGTTTTGACCCACAGCATAACATTGACGGCGGGGTCCGCTATTTCAAACACCTGCTGGACCGTTTTGAGGGTGATACCCGCCTGGCCCTGGCGGCTTACAACGCCGGTGCGAAAAAAGTGAGGCAGTATAACGGCGTGCCCCCATATAAAGCAACTCGCTCCTACATCGACAAGGTCATGCAGTATTATCAAAGATATAAAGATCTGGAATACAACGGCACCAGCCGGGTATAGTCCCCTCCCATAAATTGCCGCAACCGGCAATGGCGTCTCGACAGAGCAGCAGATAAAGTGTACCATCGCCGCAAGGAGGATTGGAACCGTGACCGATATCTTTGCCTGCCAGTGCCTGTCCGATACGCTTGACGGGCTGTGTGAAGGCCTTTCGCATTTTTCACATCCCAGCCGGGCGGCCGTTATCTACGCAATCAAACCGGACGACCCTATCCGGGTCTACGATCCCCAGAATTTGCTGCAGGGGCACGAACTGCGTTTCAAAGAGTTGTATATCGATTCCCAGCGGTGGCGGGATGCCGCACCGGATTATAGCCAACTGCAGAAACACGGCCACATTAACCCGGAGAAAAACCTAGGGATGGCGGGCCTCATTTCCTTTGGCGGCCGTTCCCGGTCTCTGTTTTACCAGATGTGGTTCACAGAGCATCATCCGGATATCTGTTCGGTTGTACCGGTTGAGAGGTGGCTTGAGCATGCATCCTACCGGCTGAGCCATGACCTGGCCAGCCCTGTGCAATTATACACCGCGATCTCCGGTAGTTTCCTGCGTGAATATGCAACCCACGCGGTGCGTGACTGCATCGTGGATGAAATGAACCGGGTGCTGGGGTGGGATACGCAGGTGCGGGTCTATCCGATCCTGGATGCGATTTTAGGCATTTCGAGAACGAGGGAAGAAGGTTCCTGGGCCCGGGGTGAGCTGGCGTTTGTGGAAGCGGCGGCCATCCGCAAAATGGAACTGGTGGCGGAATTCCCGGAAGCTGAAAGGCCGGCACTTGATAATTTTAAACATGTCCGCAAACTTCTTCTGGCAGTGGAAAACTCTACCCGCAAACTGGTCTCGGACGGGAGGTTCATTGTCGGGATCGCCAACGGCACCTTGCCGGAATTCAGCATCGTGGCCGATTTCAGGGGGGGGCATGGTTTTCTAAAACTCAATGGCGTCCTGATTTGCAGCTTTTTTGACGGGAATTTCAAATCCACAATTCGACGCGCTAAACTGTTTGAAGTTGAAGAGCTTCTCCTCGAATCCGACCTTGACCCGGAAGCGAGTGGTGAGCTTTTCAGGATCGTGTCTGATATTGTCCATTCAGCTGAGACCCACAAGTACGGGGCTACTCTGGTGATAGATCTGAACCGCCAGCCGGTAATGATATCCGGCCAGAGCCTCAAAGATCCACCGGATTTACGGTGCCCTGAATCGCTCTCTTTGGCCAGATCCCTGGCGCACGTCGATGGCGCCCTGCATCTGGGTGCAGATTTCCGGCTGCACGGATTTGCCTGTCTGCTGGATGGCCGGGCCATTGTCGGTGAAGATCGCGCCCGTGGCGCCCGGTACAATTCAGCCCTGCGTTTCACGGCGGATAATCCCGGGCTTGTAGTCGTGGTGGTGTCGTCGGACAGACCGGTTTCGGTGATCGTGGAGGGGGTCGAGCTGAATGCGCAATGTGCCCTGGAAATAGCACCGACCTGTTTTGCCGCTCCGCCAACCCTGTCCGAGTGGATCCTACAGCAGCCTGAATAGTTGCCGTAAAAAATTGATGTAAGTGCCTTGTGAACTAAAGTTAAGGAATTCTGCCAATTTGATAAAATCAGCGGAGCACAGCGACTCGTTAACTTTACTGCTTGCAGACGCGAAACTCTTGTGCCGGCCTGAGAGTGAGGCTCAACCGGGCAGGTAATCCACCCAGCGCAGTCTTTTCTGCCCGTTTACATCTTCCCCGACCAGGACCCCGGTTTGCAGGGCCCGCTGCAGTGTATCGCGAACTTCTTCCTCAGGATTATTAACGTGGGCCGCCAGAATTCCGGCCAGGTGCCGGATACAGGCGTCCTCTTTGGCCGATCGTAAATTCACCGGCAGGACCGCGTACTGTTCTATCAGGCGACCCATCATCAGGTCATAGACCAGGACCGTGTGCTTCAGGTTTATCAACTGGTCGGCCTCATCCGGGCGGGCGGTACCCTCCGCCATGCGTTTTTCCACATCGCCCAGCCACAGGTCAAAGCGCTCCATCCAGCCGCTGGCGACCTTGTCCAGGATGGCCGGGCGGATGCCTCCATTTTCCACAATAGCACGGTTGGCGTGGTACTCGCGCCAGTCATCGGTGGTTATCCGGATGTCGTAGCCGGCACAATTCTCCCGGACCTCTGTTCCTGGAAAGGGTGCCAGCAGGTGGAACCCGTAAGAGACGCCCAGTTTTTCGAGGTGCTCCCCAAAAGCAAGTGTTTCTGCCAGGGTCTGTTCGGTTTCACCGGGCAAACCCAGGATGAACGATGCGTGGGGCTGCAGTCCCGCACGGGTACAAAGCTTGACCGCGGACACCACCTGATCCAGGGTGATGCCTTTGCGGATGGTTTTGAGGATGGCCGGACTGCCGGTCTCTACCCCGAAGCTAACCGCGGTACAGCCGGCGGCATTCATCTTTTGGAGGACCGGCAGTGTAACCGTGTCCACCCTGGCAAAGGAGGTCCATTTCAGCTTGAGTCCCCGGGCGATAATTTCGTTACATACGGCATTGCAATGCGCGGTGTTTGCGGTAAACAGGTCGTCGGCCAGATTGATCTGGGAGAAACCGTAGGCTGCCAGGGCCGCCATTTCATTCACCACCTTGATCGGGTCGCGATAACGAACTTTAGCACCCACCATCTTGCGTCCGACGCAGAAGATGCATTTGAAGGGGCAACCCCGGCTGGTGGTCATGCTGATGGATAGGTTAAGCGCCTTGTATCTGCCGAGCGGCAAAAGGTGGCGAGCCGGCAGGGGGAGCTGATCGATGTCGATTCCCGGCGGCTTTTGGCCGGTGTGGATAATTCGGGTGGTGTCTCTGAAGACAAGCCCTTGAATGGAATGCCAGGCCTGGTCCTGGTCAATTGCCCGTACCAGTTTCACGACGGTTTCTTCGCCTTCGCCCAGTACGATGGCATCCAGTTCGGGGTTTTCCGTCAGGGTGGCCTCGGCTCGGAAGGTTACATGGGGGCCTCCCATTATGGTTATGACCGTCGGGTCAATCGTCTTGGCATCCCGCACCACCTCCATGGCGGCATCAAGGGTCATGGTCACGGATGTCAGGCCTACAACTGCAGGCTTGAAAGCCCGGATTTCAGTGGCCAGGATCTCCCGGTCGTAGGGGAACAGCACGTAGTCACAGATTTTGACTTCCAGACCCGCGGCTTCGAGGGCCGCAGCGATAAAGGCCAGACCCAGTGGTGGTGAAGGCGTTTCGTCAATGGGATAGAAGGGATTAACGAGCAGTACACGCATGTTTATTTCATCCAATAAGAAAGGGGCCCGAATATGCATTCGGGCCCCTTTTGTGCTTATTTGGTCAAGCCATTAGAACAGGCCGGTTACCTTACCGTTTTTCGTATCCACGTCCACGCGGCGGTAGGCCGGGTTGGAGCCTGTACCCGGCATCAGGCTGATGACACCTGCGCACGGGCAGAGGAATTTGGCGCCGGAATAGATCAGCACGTCGCGGATGGGCAGTGTCCAGCCCTTGGGCGCTCCTTTGATGGTCTTGTCGGCGCTGAGGCTCTCATGCGTCTTGACCATCATGGTGGCGAAGTCGGCGTACTTGGGATCGTTTTCCAGCATTGCGGCTTTGGCGTTGGCTTCGGGAGCCCAATCCACGCCGTCGGCACCGTAAACTTCCTTGGCGATGAGGTCCACGCGGTCGCGCAGCTTCATCTCCAGCGGGTAGAGGAATTTGAAATCGTTCTCTTCTTCACAGGCGTCGATGACGGCATCGGCGAATTCCAGAGCGCCGTCGCCGCCCAGTTCCCAGTGCTTGGACTCGGCGCAGCGGGCACCGGCGGCCTCGGCGGCCTTGCGTATGACGGCGCACTCGGCATCGGTGTCGGTGTAGAAGCGGTTGATGCAGACCACCGGGTTGATGCCGGCCTTGC
>CAZWPX010000111.1:0-5555 GCA_964636125.1 uncultured Desulfobacterales bacterium
TTTACGTGGGGCTTGGTCCTCTCAAATTTTTCCTTGGCCATCTTCCCGTCCTCCCTATTTTAAGCGGACTATAAATAAGGTCATTATGCTGATTTGTTCAGTTGTTAACAGATTATTGCGTCTGCCCGAAAGCAGCTACCATCTGAAATGGGCAAACGCCTTGTTGGCCTCTGCCATCTTATGCGTATCTTCCCGTTTTTTTACGGAAGCGCCGCGATTGCCGGCGGCATCCATCAACTCGCCGGCCAGTTTCTGGGCCATGCCCTTCTCTGATCTTTTGCGGGCAAAACTAATGATCCACCTGATCCCCAGAGCGGTGCGCCGTGAAGGCCTCACCTCGGTGGGCACCTGGTAAGTAGAGCCGCCAACCCGACGAGATTTAACCTCGATTTGGGGGCGCACATTGTCCACGGCCTGCTCAAAAAGTTTGACCGGAGATTCCTTGGTCTTTTCCTCTATGATGTTAAAGGCGCCATACAGAATCTTCTCGGCGGTGCTCTTTTTCCCGTCATGCATGATCGACTTAATAAACTTAGCTACCAAATTATTGTCGTACTTTGCATCCGGGACAACGGGCCGTACGGGAACTTCTCTTCTTCTTGGCATAGGTTACACCATTTATTTTAAACTGTTACGTTGTGTTTTATGTTTTAAGCGTCAACTACTTGGGTCTCTTGGCTCCGTATTTGGACCGCCCCTGGCGCCTGTCTTCAACACCAAGCGTATCCAGCGTGCCCCTTACGATATGGTACCTGACGCCGGGAAGGTCTTTGACACGTCCGCCGCGCACCAGCACAACTGAGTGCTCCTGCAGGTTATGCCCGATGCCCGGGATGTAGGCAGTGACTTCAATTCCGGTAGTCAACCTGACCCTGGCGACCTTGCGCAAAGCGGAGTTCGGCTTTTTGGGGGTTGATGTATACACGCGCGTGCAAACCCCTCTCTTCTGGGGAGAGCCCTTAAGAGCCGGGGTGTTAGTCTTTTTCTTAACGCGTTTTCTACCCTTGCGTACTAGTTGGTTGATGGTCGGCATACTTTCCTCGTTAAATCCTCAATTTTTTATTACGGTGCCGTGTTGGATCCGACAGGCTTCTGCGGGTTGCTAAAAAGCCGATATGTATACAGCCCTGACAAACTTGTCAAGCTTTTTATACCAGTTTCTGGATTTAGTTCTTATTCCGTTACAGCGACACTCCTGGAAGCCACATTCACATCCCTGAATCTGCGCACCCCGGTCCCGGCGGGTATGAGCCGCCCCATAATTACATTCTCTTTCAGGCCGCTAAGATAGTCCTGCCTTGCGGCGATGCTTGCGTCGGTCAGCACCTTGGTCGTCTCCTGGAACGAAGCTGCGGAAATAAAGCTGTCCGTGCTCAGAGATGCTTTGGTGATGCCCAGAATCAGTGATTCGGCCGAGGCCGGTTGCAGCCCCTTGTCGATGATCTCCTGATTCAGCACTTCAAAACGAACCCGGTCCACCTGCTCTTCCATAATGAAATCGGTATCTCCGGGATCCAGGATTTTAACCCTGCGCATCATCTGGCGCACGATGACTTCAATGTGTTTGTCATTAATGCGGACTCCCTGGAGGCGATAAACCTCCTGGACTTCGTCCACAAGGTAACGGGCCAGCGCAATCTCGCCTTTGATATTCAGGATGTCCTGGGGAATCGCAGAACCGCTGATAAGGGGTTCCCCGGCGCGCACGTAATCCCCTTCATACACATTGATATGTTTGCCTTTGGGTATCAGGTAGCTTTTGGCATCCCCGACATCCACCGGGGTAATGGTCACCTTCTGTTTTCCCTTTTTTGTGGCCTTGGCAATGGAGACATACCCGTCAATTTCACTCAGGACCGCGATTTCCTTTGGTTTTCTGACCTCAAACAGCTCCGCGACCCTCGGCAGACCACCGGTAATATCCTTGGTCTTCGTGGTGGCCCGGGGCAATTTGGCAACCACGTCGCCGGCCCTTACCGCATCGCTCTCTTCAACCAGCAAAATCGCATCGGTGGGCAGCATGTAACGTGCCATCCCGGAGCCCTTGGGCAAGGAGGCCGTTTTGGATTCAGTGTCCTTGATCGAAATCCGAGGCCGCTCCTCACCGCTTTTAGATTCCCCGATTGTCCGACTGGACTTCCCGGTAACCGGGTCCACCTTCTCATGCAGGGTTTTACCGGAAATGATATCGCCGAATTTAACGACACCGTCGACTTCAGTTATAATCGGGGTGGCAAAGGGGTCCCAGGTTGCCAGCAGGTCACCGACAGTTACTGCCTGGCCGTCTGCCACCACCAGGTGCGCCCCGTAGATCACCGGAAAGCGCTCACGCTCACGTCCGGTTTCCCCGATAATGGCAAATTCACCACCCCGACGGTTCATGACAACGGTTTCGCCCTGGGCATTGTTCACCACGTTCATATCGATATATTTGACCTTGCCATCGACCCGGGCCTTGATGTCGGCCTGCTCCACCCGCCGGCTCGCGGTACCGCCGATATGGAAGGTCCGCATGGTCAACTGGGTGCCGGGCTCACCAATTGATTGTGCAGCCAGAATACCGACCGCCTGTCCCATCTCCACGGACTCACCGTGGGCCAGGTCACGACCGTAGCACTTGACACACACACCGGTTTTGGTTTTGCAGGTCAACACCGAACGGATTTTAATCATGGCGATACCGGCGTCTTCAATCTTCTTGACCGCATCCTCATCCAGTTCAACGCCGTTTTTAATCAGGACATCATCCGTAAACGGGTCAAGCACGTCTTCCGCGGTAACCCTCCCCAGAATCCTTTCACCCAGTCGCTGGATGACTTCGCCGCCCTCCATCAGAGGCTCTACCACCACGCCGCCCATGGTTCCGCAGTCAAATTCAGTCACGGCGCAATCCTGGGCCACATCCGCAAGCCGCCTGGTCAGATAACCGGAGTTGGCTGTCTTCAGAGCCGTATCCGCAAGTCCCTTGCGGGCGCCATGCGTTGAAATAAAGTACTGCAGCACTGAAAGGCCTTCGCGGAAATTCGCCTGGATCGGGGTTTCGATAATTTCACCGGATGGTTTGGCCATGAGACCGCGCATACCGGCCAGCTGCCGCATCTGGTCTTTGCTGCCCCTTGCGCCGGAGTCGGCCATCATGTAAATCGGGTTCATGCTTTCGGTGAAAATCTGTGTGCCGCCATCATCCAGAACAGGCTGGCCCGCGCCATCCACAAGCGCCTCGTTCTTCATTGAGGTCATCATTTCGTTGGCCACATCGTCGGTGGCCTTGGCCCAGATATCGACGACCTTATTGTACTTTTCACCCGGTGTGATCAAACCTTCTATATATTGCTTGTCAATGTCATTGACTTTGTTTTCAGCGGTTTTCAGGATATCCGATTTACTTTGCGGAATGATCATCGCGTCGATGGAAATAGACAGGCCGCCTTCGGTTGAGTACCGGTAGCCGATATCTTTCAAACGATCTGACAAAATAACAGTGGCCTTGGGACCCAGGTTACGGTAGGCATAGTCAATCAGTTCCCGCAGCCTCTTTTTGTCCATCACATGGTTCACCGCATCGAACGGAATTTCCGGCAGACGGTCCATAACCTGGAAGATGTTGTAGGTCTGCCCGTCGTAGACAATATTACTTGAGTCGCCAGCAGCCAGGGAAAAGACGATTTCCTCGTCTTCATCGTTTTCACAAAAAACCCGTTTGAATTCATCTTTACGGAACAAACCCAGGTAACCGTCCTTCTCTTTGTCCTGGCTCTGTGAGAATTCAGCGACCGCGTCGGTAAAATCCATCCCGTTTTTCAAGGCGTCCAGGGCGGCCACCGCATCCACTTCTTCATGCACCATAATGCGCCGCAGCTTCACGAGGTTGTCCTGGGGAATCACCTCCCACAGGAAGATTCTGCCCACCGTTGTTTCCACCCGGGTGTCCCCAAACCGTACCGTGATCCGGGCATGCAGTTCTACTGCGCCGGCATCATAGGCAATCCGAACTTCCTCGGGGTTGGCAAAGGTTTTGCCCTCGCCCGGGGCGCCTATGGTGGCCCGGGTCATATAGTAGATACCCAGAACAATATCCTGGCTGGGCACAATGATCGGACTGCCGTTGGCCGGTGAGAGAATATTGTTACTGGACAACATTAAGACCCGCGCCTCAATCTGGGCTTCCACGGATAGCGGCACGTGTACGGCCATCTGGTCACCGTCAAAGTCAGCATTAAAGGCGGTGCATACGAGCGGATGCAGCTGGATAGCTTTACCCTCGATGAGGGTAGGCTCAAAGGCCTGGATACCCAGCCGATGCAGGGTCGGCGCCCGGTTGAGCATCACAGGATATTCGCGGACGACCTCGTCCAGTGTATCCCAGACCTCCGGGGTCCCGCGTTCCACCATCTTTTTAGCGCTTTTCACAGTGGAAACCATGCCTTTTTGTTCAAGGCGGTAGTAAATAAAAGGTTTGAACAGTTCAAGCGCCATTTTCTTGGGCAGCCCGCACTGATGCAGCCTGAGATTGGGACCCACCGTGATAACGGTCCGGCCTGAATAGTCGACCCGCTTGCCGAGCAAATTCTGTCGAAAACGCCCCTGCTTACCCTTGAGGGTATCAGAAAGCGATTTCAGGGGCCGCTTGTTGGTTCCGGTAATCACCCGCCCATGCCTGCCGTTGTCAAACAGAACATCCACCGATTCCTGAAGCATCCTTTTCTCATTTCGAACGATGATGTCAGGCGCATTCAGGTCGATCAGTCTTTTCAGGCGATTGTTGCGATTGATAACCCGTCGGTAAAGGTCATTCAAATCGGAGGTGGCGAACCGCCCGCCCTCAAGGGGCACCAGGGGCCGCAGGTCCGGAGGAAGCACCGGAATGACATCCATAATCATCCAGGTCGGGTCGATATCGGAGCGCCGGAAAGCATCTACGATCTTCAACCGTTTGGAAAGCTTCTGGCGCTTGGCCACTGATCCGGTGGCCTTGATATCCTCACGCAGCTGGTTGTATTCTGCTTCAAGGTCAAGGTCCGCCAGCATGGCTTTGACCGCCTCGGCCCCGATGCCCGCGTCAAACTGGTTGTTGTATGTTTCACGGGCGTCAAGATAGGCCTCATCCGAGAGCAGCTGCCCTTTGGTCAAAGGCGTCTCTTTCGGATCAATCACGATATAGTTATCGAAATAGAGAACCTTCTCAATGTTTTTCAAGGTAAGATCCAGAAGGTTTCCAATCTTGCTGGGCAGACTCTTCAAGAACCAGATATGCGCGCAGGGCGTAGCCAGTTCAATATGTGCCATGCGTTCACGTCGAACTTTTGACTGGATCACTTCAACGCCGCATTTCTCACAGATAACCCCTCTGTGTTTCATGCGTTTGTATTTTCCGCAGTTGCACTCATAGTCCTTAGTGGGACCAAATATCTTGGCACAGAACAAGCCATCACGCTCGGGTTTGAAAGTCCTGTAGTTGATTGTCTCCGGCTTCTTGATTTCACCATGCGACCACTTCAGAATCTGTTTCGGATATTCCAGGGCTACCTGTACACCGGTATATTTTCTTGGATCGA
>CAZWPX010000112.1:0-5113 GCA_964636125.1 uncultured Desulfobacterales bacterium
CTGATTGAGATGGTTGGGCTTTGAAAATGTGAAGTTATTTTTGCGCGAGCCCTTAGTAGCACCTGAAAGGACTAAAGTGGTCCCCATAACAGAAAGCAAACATAGCGACGTGTTGATCCTGGGAGGCGGGATCATTGGCCTGGCCTGTGCCTATTATCTGACCCAGTCCGGTGCGCGGGTCCGGATTGTTGAAAGGGACGAAATCGGCGCCGGGGCATCTTCCGGCAATTGCGGCTTTGTATTTACCAGCGATTTACCGCCGCTGTGCGCCCCCGGGGCGGTCAGTTACGAACTGAGACGGATGCTGGTGGGCAAATCGCCCCTGCATATAAAACCAGAGCTGGATCTCGAAAAAATGATCTGGCTGCTGAAGTTTGCCGGTAAAGCCAACCAGGGCCACCTGCAGCATGCAATTGCGGCCCGCGAAGCTATCCTGCGCTGTTCGGCGGCCCTGTATGCCGAGCTGTTTGCACGCCCGGACTTCGACGGCGGGCGGGAACAAAAAGGGGTTATGATGGTATGCCGCTCGCGTGAGGGCATGCAACGCTATGGTAAAACCAATGACCTTTTGAGACCCTATGGTTTGGAAGCAACGCCTTTCCGGGGACAGGACCTGGCTGAGCTTGAGCCGGCTTTACGGAAAGACCTGCACGGGGCCTGGTACCATCCGGAGGATTTTCACCTGAAGCCTGAGCACATGGTGGCCGATTGGCACAGGGCCTTGCTGAAGATGGGTGTGGCTATAGAGTCGCATTGCCCTGTGGAGCGACTGCTGGGCAAGGGGCACGCTGTGGGTGGCGTCGTCACCCCGCAGGGTAAATTTACGGCCGACAATTTCGTTGTAGCCCTGGGTGCCTGGAGCCGGCAGTGGGCCCGGCGGCTTAAGGTCCGGATTCCGGTCCAGCCGGGTAAAGGCTATACCCTCACCATGCGCAGGCCGTCCGTTTGCTTGCAGATTCCCTGCTATATGTATGAAACCAACGTGGTTGCCACCCCCTGGAAAGAGGACTTCCGGCTGGGGGGCACCATGGAGTTTTCCGGTTACAATACGGATATCAATCCCAGGAGAATCGCCAGGATTAAGGCGTCAGCTGCCCGTTACCTGAAGGAGCCCTTCGGTACTCCCGTGCTGGAGGAGCGCAGCGACATGCGTCCCATGAGCTACGATGATCTGCCCATTATTGGCCGGCCTAAAAACCACAAGAACCTATTTTTGGCTACCGGTCATGGCATGCTGGGGATCACCCTGGCCCCGGGAACCGGGAAAATGGTGGCGGACCTCATCTGCGGTATTCAGCCGGATATTGATCCAACGCCCTACAGCCCGCAACGGTTTTAGGTGGACTTGAAGGATTTTTATTTCTTCAGAATCACCGGCCCCGGTTTGTAGGTCCCGGCGGTAACTTGTTCCCAGAAGGTTTTCTCGTTTTCCATCCAGCGGGAGCCGAAGCGTTTGTCGAAAGTGCTGCCCAGTTTCTGGAACATGCGTTTTAGGCCCGACTCGTGCCCGAAGGTCAGCACATCTTCGAGAAATTCATCGATCTCAAGCATGTTTTCCTTGGGAATGTAGGCCCTGGCACCCATCTCGATAGATTGTTGCAGGTCCCTGGCTGAGAAGGCGTGCGCGGTCAACATGACGGTGGGGAACCCCAGGTGGACCGAGGCATTCAACAGGTCGAATCCCCGGACACCCATGATGTCGAGAATCACGACATCATAGGTCCAGGATCTGAGCAGGTGGTAGCCGGTTTCATAATCCTCCGCCCGTTCGAAGATCAGCCCGGGATAGTCTTCGAGCAGGTCTTCAAGGGTGTCGAGAACATCCGGTTCATCGTCCACGGCCAGGATACGCTTACCGTCCAGTATGCTTGCGGTCATGATGCTTTCTCCCGCTTAATGAAATCTGCCATTTTGAATGGGCACAAACTTTCGCTACTTGATATAAGTGGTTTTTTTGTCCGCGCTCTTGCGCGGCACTGTGGGTGCCGGTGCTTCCGGTTTTCCGATGCAGACCAGCGAAACAGGTGTTTTTCCCTCGGGAATATCCAGTACGCTGCGCAGCTCACTTTTATCGAAAAAGGTGAACCAGAGGCTACCCAGTTCGAGAGCGTGGGCGGCCAGCAGCATGTTCTGGATAGCCGCGGCACAGGCCAGCTGGTAACCCACACTGCCTTCGGTTTGAAACATGTCTACCCCGGTTTTGCGGGGATCGCCCACCACCGCAATGACCACCGGCACCTGTTTCAGAAAGTCGAGGCCATAACCTTTGAGCCATTTCCATCCGCTCTTATCTATCGCCCAGGCCTTGCATCTTTCAGCCTCCGCACAGAGGGCTGCTTTTTTATCAGCGGCTGTAATGACAATAAACTCCCACGGCTGGGTATTGAGCGGGGAGGGTGCCCAGGTGGCTGCGGCCAGAATGCGATCGATGTCCGCCTGATCGACAGGTGCGCTGGAGAAAGTCCGGCAGCTGCGCCTGGTTTCAAGCGCGGTAAAGAGTTCCATGGTCGGCTCCTTTCGAATCAGTCCCTATACAATTTTTTTATCCTTAGACGCCCGCCGGGCTTCATCGTCCCGGACTTCCCGGCGCAGCAGTTTACCGACTTTTGACTTGGGCAGCATATCCCTGAATTCAATGTAGGAAGGCACCTTGTAGGCTGCCAGGCGCTGTTGGCAGAACCGGGTCAGCTCGGTGCCGCCCACACCCCGGGCATCCTCCTTGAGGACCACGATGGCTTTGATGCGCTCGCCTACCTTTGGGTCCGGGATACCGACCACACAGGCCCCGATTACCGTGGGGTGATCCTGTAATGTCGCTTCCACTTCGGAGGCTGAAACCCGGAACGCTTTGTGTTTGATGATGTCTGCCGAACGTTCCACGTAGATTAGTTCGCCGGAAGGTTCGGCGCTGACAAAATCTCCCATGCGGCACCAGGTTTTTCCATCGAGCTCAATAAATGTCTTTTGGGTTTCCTCAGGTTTTTTAAGGTAGGCCTTCTGCGTATAGGGCGACGTGACAAGCAGTTCGCCACTGGCCCCCTGGGCGACCGCTTCCAGCGTTTGCGGGTCGACAACCCGGCACTCCCGGCTTTTCAGGGGGAAGCCGATAGCCCGCGGACTGGGCTCAATACCGATCTTACTGTAGGTGACGTGCCCCACTTCCGTGGAGCCATACACCTGGTAGATCGGGATATCGCAATGTGTCCGCCAGCGTTCCCTGACTTCTCCGGGTAGCACATCCCCGCCGCAGTAGCAGTAGCGCAGTGAATCCAGAGCATAGCGGTCCAGGCGGTCATTTTCCAGGAGCATCCGGTACAGGGCCGGCACGCCCAGCAGCCACCTGATTTTGTAACGTTCGATGGTTTCCAGGATAGCATCTACGTGGGGTGTGGGCATCAGTACGGTGGCATTGCCTTTATTCAAACCCACGGCCATGAAAAAACCAAGGGCCATGATATGAAACAGTGGATTCACCGCGATGTAGGTGTCGCGGCCTTCGTGAATATGCTCTCCGGCAATGTCTTCGGTGACATCGTTTACATACGAAGTCATGCCGATGTGGGAGCCGGGCACACCCTTGGGAAAACCGGTAGTCCCACCCGTGTAAAGAATGTAGGCCAGATCTGTGGCCGGGTCTATTTCAACAGCCTGCTTCAAAGGTGGGTGCTTGAGCAGCGTCTTGAAATGGTGTACCCGGTCGTCTTTGGCAATTTTCCCGGTGGGGATCCGGTCAAAGAGAAATCCCAGGATTTTTTTCCACCTCGGCAGCAGGTCAATCAGGTTCGTTACGATGACATGCTTGAGGTCAGTCTGGTCAAGTGCCTCCTGGATGTAGGAAAAATTCGTATCCGCACAGACGACGGTGTCCACCTCGGCGTCCTTGATCATGTAAATAATTTCATGGGAGGTGTAGATCGGGGCCACGGGCACGATCACTGCACCGATCTTCTGAATGCCTAAGAAGGCGATAACCCACTGTATGGAGTTGGCGATGTAGACCATCACCCGGTCGCCCTTGCCGACGCCCAGCGTGTTTAGACCTGTTGCAAAACGTTCGCTCAAGTCATGCAGGCGACGGTAGGTAAAACGCTCGCCGAGATAGATTACCGCCGGGTGATCCGGGTAGCGGTCACACATCTGGTCAAATCGGGTAAAGGTCAGTTCCGCGTGCAAATTATCGGGGGTATGTTGCATGTTCAGTCCGATTCCTTGTTAGGGCCCAGCCATGATTGGAAGTCATGGCTGGAAGGTGTTAGCTATTCGCATCAGGTTTTAGATTAAAACATAAAATACAGTGTATTACATAGGTTTTAACGGCTAAGGGCCAATAGCTCCATCCTGAAATCTTGGATTTCTGGATGGGCACTTGTTATTTCTCAGACCCCAAAATAGGCTGACCGTACATCCGGATTATCCATCAAATCGGTGTGCGTGCCTTCCAGAACGGCCGACCCATTTTCGAGAATGAACGCGTAATCAACAATGGGAAACACCGGCCGGGCGTACTGCTCGGTCACGATGATCGATATTTGGCGTTCATCACGGATTTCCCGGGTTGTGCGCATGAGCAGGGTCTGCATCAAGGGGCTCAAACCCAGCAGCGGTTCGTCCAGGAGCAGGATTTTAGGCTGGGCCATCAGGGCCCGGCCAATGGCCAGCATCTGCTGTTCCCCGCCGCTCAGAAAGCCACCCAGCCTTGTTTTTAGCTTGGCCAGAGCAGGAAATACCGTAAAAACGTAGTCAAGGGTTTCTTTGGCCTGGGCTTTGGTGGCCAGGTAACCCCCAATTTTCAGGTTTTCCAGGACGGTGCTCTCTTTGAAGATCCGCCGGCGCTCAGGGCAGAGCACGATGCCCATTTTAGCCCTGCGGCTGGGCGGTATGCTGCTTATTTCCTCTCCCGCGTACCGTATACTGCCGGACAGGGTGATCCGCTCACCACCGGCCATGTCTTCTTTTTTACTGATGTCGAGCATGATACCGGACAGGGCGTACATCAAAGTCGATTTGCCGGCGCTGTTGGCCCCAAAGACCCCCACGATTTGGTTTTCACCGCAGCGTATGCTGACATTGTTCAGGGCCAGCATGTTTTCGTAAAAGACCATCAGCCCGCTTG
>CAZWPX010000113.1:0-4873 GCA_964636125.1 uncultured Desulfobacterales bacterium
TGGCAGGATGCTTTTTTCTCTTGACAACTGTCAACCATATCAGTGTCCGTCCATAAATGGTAGATTTTGGTTCAGAGCGTCGCGAAGCAAATGCCTATCGTGGTGCAAGGCTTGAGCGATTTTGAGACCGCAGGCATAGCGCGCTATTCCGAGGATTTCAAAAGAGCGAAAACACCGCTCTGGGCCGAAAGATGCCGTTTATGGATGGGCAATAGAAAATGGCAGCGCATGGATTCAAACTCCGCAATCATCGGCGTTGTGTCACTGGGAGAAATACCGGCCCTTGTGCCGAAAGTGATTGCCGCCCACATCTCCGGCTATTATAACCTGCCGGCCCGGGTTCTCGGGCCGCGGGAACACCCGGCTTACGCTTTTGACAAACAGCGCCTGCAGTACAATGCCGGCACCATTTTGAAAAATATTGAAACCCTCCCCTTTAAAGACTATTTCAAAATCGTGGGAATTCTGAGTGTCGATATCTTTATGCCGATATTCAAGCATGTCTACGGCGAGGCCCGCCAGGGAAGCCGGGATGCGATCGTCTCCCTTTACAGGCTGAGCCATAACCTGAATGGTTCCTCCGTCGCACAAACCAGCTTGTACGATCGAGCGGCCAAAGTCGCTCTGCATGAACTGGGGCATCTTTTTAACCTGCAGCACTGTGATGATCCAAAATGCCTGATGCATTTTTCCGGTGCCCTGGCAGACCTTGACGGCCTCTCTTTTAATCTGTGCCGGTATTGCCGGACCTATTTTAAAGATACGCTTAATGAAGCATGACCCGGTCAGACGCCGGCCTTCCGCGGCGGTATTTGAATTCAGAAATATTGATATATGAATTTGAATATCACCATATTTTACAATGTGTGATATGTTGGTTCCATGAAGCACCGTTTCTAACAAACTAAAAATTAGTGCGATAATCCCCAACCGCATAATGTTGATAAAAATTCGACAACCGATATAACAACCAGCGAAAGGAGATACGATGGCAGAAGAATTGGATGTCGGGTGTGCCCGACCAACCGGAGGCCCTGTCGGAGAGCCGGCTGAGGAGACGACTATCGAGTCAAGCGAACTAATCAAGGAGGAAAGGCAAATGATTCACGTGGGAGAAAAGGCACCAGACTTTGTGGCACCGGGATATCAACAGGGTAAATTCATTAACGCAAAACTGTCCGACTACCTGGGGAAGTGGACCCTGCTTTGTTTTTATCCGGGTGATTTCACATTCGTATGAGCAACCGAACTTTCGGCGGTCGCCGAAAAATATGCAGAGTTCCAGAAGTTGGGAGTGGAAGTGCTTGCTATGAGCATTGACAGCATGTTCGTTCACAAAATGTGGGATGACCACGAACTGTCCAAAATGGTTGACGGTGGTATCCCCTTTCCCATGCTATCCGATGCCGGTGGGAAAGTGGGAAAACTCTTTAGTATATTCAATGAAGCTGCAGGAGTAGAAAACAGAGGGCGATTCATTATCGATCCGGATGGTGTGGTCCAAGGTTATGAAGTGCTTACGCCGCCAGTGGGCCGTAATGTTTTGGAAACTCTTCGCCAAGTACAGGCTTTCCAATTGGTCCGGGAAACCAAAGGTAAGGAAGCAACTCCTTCAGGCTGGAAGCCTGGAAAGCTAACGCTTAAACCAGGTCCAGACCTGGTAGGCAATGTCTGGAAAGAATGGAAAACAGAGATGGCGTTCGAATAGTAGATAGAATAACGCGTGATCTAACAATCAAAACAACGACCGGTGATCGCCCAGAAGATTATTTGCCTTATTTGGTCGAAAATGAAGTCGAGACTGGAATTTGCACGCCATGTGCAAAAAACCGTGAGTTGGATGAATCTGAATTTTTCACGAATATGCAATTGGATGGCGGCCCACATCTCATTGATATGGCTGCTGAGGCAAAGGTGTTTAATTTTTGAGCGATCAATCCTGGGTAGTATTATTAGGATTTTATTTGTCATGCGGGTGGAGAAATCATGAACCCGATGATTTTAGAAACCGCTTTACCAGGCTGCCCCAACCGATTTCGGGAAACCGGCCGAACACGTCACCGATGGGTTCGGCACCGGTAGCCGCCATACGATCATATTCGGTCCCCATCAGCGACAGCAATGCGCCAACTTCGTTGTCAATCCACGTCAGGCTCTCCTTACCAAAATACAGCCCCTTCAGGTTTCGCTTGGGCATGTCCGGTTCCAGAATAAATAACCAGCCGGCATGATAAGGATCAGCGGTGATAATTTCCGGATGCGCCAGGGCATTGTGGTTAATCGCCAGCACCGTACCGGTAACCGGTGACAAAACGGCCGCTTGATGACCATTACGGGCAAATTCCCACCCGACCCGGCCCTGTTGCAAGGTTTCACCGAGAGGTGGCAGGGTCAACTGCCGGACAGCACCGAACACTTTAACAAAAAAATCATCAAACCCGACTCTGACGCGGCCGCCATGTTCGAACCGTGTCCAGCTGTGCCCCATATGGTAATAATAACCATCGGCCACTCTATAACCGGACGCAAGGCTGTAAGTCGGCGGAACCATCTCGCCGGCCAGATCCGTTTCGTCCAGCATCTGGTCAAAAGCGCAGTGGTAACATTCATAATTCTGGGTACAGATTTTCGGTGCATCGATTCGCCCTGTTAGGGCATGCCGGCAGGGGCGTGACCCCCCCACGTATTTTTTCTGCAGGTGTTCGACCCACCGGGGGGCCACAGCTTCTGTCTGCACGCCTTTGCCGATGCCCATGGCCTTGCGCATGCCTTTATCAAAAGGGCAGCTGTTGCAGTCGTAGTCATTGTCACATAGCCGGAAATTGACAACCCCGCCCTTCATCCAGATACATTCATTTTCCAGCACCTGAAAACCCTGAACCCGCTTTTGCTTTTTTTGGGAATGTTTCATTTTTTCGCCCCCCTGTTTCCGGTTAATTCAAAGCCCGCATTCTTTCTTACTGCAACAACGGTGCCTCCGGAACCTGCCCGCTGTAAAAATTTCTTTCACACTGAAATTATTGTATTTTTTCAGGAAATGCCGTCGTGAGAAATTCTGAGAAATCCCGCGCATACTTATCCGGGTGCTTAATATGGCTACACAAAAAAATCAGGGAAGGGTAAAACAGAAGCAACTAATTAATATTACGGGTTATTTTAACTGTAGCTTTTTTATACAGGGGCTGTAGCCACTCTCATCACAACCGGATAGCGATTCAGGATCGCCTGTCTCTATAAACGTTGCAAATACGTTGCATTCCGTTGCGCAACGCTTCAACTTCCTGTAATAGTGCAAAATTACCAAAACCGCGTTTCACCATGTGCAACATCATGGGCCCTTTTTACCGTAACAAAATCAGCCCCTTTGGGCCTAACCATTAGAAATAACGACATTAAATGCCAAATTCAATATTATGGCACACCCTGTGCTACTAATTCAGTAGCATACAGATCAGCAGACAATAGCGTTTCTTTTGACCGCGCGGAGGTGATGCATGCTCCCAACACCAGTGCAAAAGATTCTAATCGTTGATGACGAACCGGATACGCGTCTTTTTATCTCCAATCTGCTCTCTGCAAATGGATACGATACTATTGTCGCCGAAACCAGAACCGAAGGATTCCGGAAGGTTGTCCAAGAGAATCCGTCCGTGATTATTATCGACATGATGATACCCAATGAGGGGGGCATCCAGCTTTACAGTGATCTCAAGCGCAACCCCCGCTTTCAGCAGATACCCGTCATCATGCTCTCTACGATCGCCCGGAAAACCTTTTTTAAGTGGCACAAAATCCGTAGTGCCGGTCCCCATTTAGAACAATCAGAGCCCGATATTTACCTGGGAATCCCCCCTGAAGCCGAGGAACTCCTGCTGGCTGTAAAAAAACTTTCCGAAACTGATCCCACGGAACAGTCGCAGGCGATTCCCTCAGCAGGATCACCCTTTTTAAACGGGAAATAAAAAAGTGAATGGCCACGCCCTCAAACACAGTGTTGATCCGAATCTCTACCGCGACGTAGCCCAGTTCGGTGCCCGGGACATGGAAATCTGCATGCAGTGTGCCACCTGCAGCGCGTCCTGCCCCCTATCGAGTGGAACGAATACGTTTCCCCGCAAAATCTATCGTTACCTGCAACTGGGCCTGAAAGACAAGTTGCTGCAATCGCCGGAACCCTGGCTGTGCTACTATTGTGGCGAATGCAATATCGATTGCCCCCGGGGGGCCGAACCGGCCGAAACAATGATGGCGGTTCGTCGCTGGCTGACCACCCAGTATGACTGGACCGGCCTGGCCCGGCGTTTTTATCTTTCGGATGCCTGGGAACTGGGCGCCCTGCTTCTGGTGGCACTGACCGTAATTGCCCTTTTTATAGTGGGGCATGGACCGATTGTTACTGATCGGGTGGCCGTCAACACCTTCGTACCGGTTTTGTGGATTGAGATCGGCGATTTGACCATGGCGGCGATACTGACCCTGTTTCTCATGTCGAATGCGTTCCGGATGTACCGCTACATCATGGCTGATACAAAAATATCGCCGCTGGTTTATGTCAAGGAGGCCCGAACCTTTGTATTGCATTTTTTAACCCAGAGGCGCTGGCGCAAATGCGGGGAAGACCGCAGCCGCTGGGTGAAACACCTTATCCTGGTCAGCGGCTACCTGACCATGATGACGCTGATCATTGTCTTTATCCGCTGGTTCCAGGTCGATGACAGCAGCTGGCATTTCACCAGCATCTTCGGGTACTACGCCACCGCTGTCCTGCTGTTGATAACGGTGGAAATGTTCCGCAGCCGGCTCAGGAAAGAAGAGGCGATCCATCGCTATTCCGAGATGTCGGACTGGCTCTTTCTGATCCTGCTGTTTATGA
>CAZWPX010000114.1:0-4752 GCA_964636125.1 uncultured Desulfobacterales bacterium
CCATGGCCGTGGTATTTGTACTGGTCATGGCCGGGGTGATCTCCTATATCACCTATCATATGATTCTGGTACCCGCCGGGCTGGTCTATCTGCGGACCATCGCCTTCATCCTGGTGATCGCTTCGCTGGTACAATTCGTGGAGATGTTCCTCAAGAAAAGTATCCCGGCCCTGTATGCCGGACTGGGTATCTTCCTGCCCCTGATCACCACCAACTGCGCCGTCTTCGGTGCCTGCGTCATTAATATCGATCAGGAATACAGTTTCATGCAGGCCATCGTGGCATCCTTTGCCTACGCGGTCGGTTTCGGGTTGGCTTTGATCATTTTTGCCGGCCTGCGTGAAAAGACCCTCCTGGCAAGAGTTCCCCGTCCGCTTCAGGATACCTCCATTGCGCTGGTAACCGCTGGGGTCCTGTCGCTGGCCTTCTACGCATTCAAGGGCATGGTGTAATTCAATGACCTTCGGCAAGGCCGGAGGAATGGATTGTTAACCGCTACAGCGGTCTTGATAAGCAGATATTTTCAAACGCACCGCCGGTCATTGAGTATAGATTATCAGTGTTGTAAAATAGGGAGGTTGTTTTGGTTGAAGCCGTTCTCGTTCTGATGGGAGTAGGTGCCCTGTGCGGCACAGTACTTAGTGTGGCATCCAAAGTCTTTTACGTCTATGAAGACCCTCGGATTGCGGAAGTGGAGGACTGCCTGGCCGGGGCCAATTGCGGCGGATGCGGATTCGCCGGCTGTTCAGCCGCCGCGGTTGCAGTTGTCGAAGGCAAAGCCCTGCCCACGGTCTGCGTTGTGGCCGGCCCCGAAACCGCAGCCAATGTCGCCGGTGTCATGGGTATGGATCCGGGCACGGCCGAACCTTCTATTTCCCGGAACCTGTGCGAAGGCGGTGACCGGGCTGATAACCAGTATGCCTACATGGGGGTAAACTCCTGTGCGGCCCTGAGTACCCTGTACGGCGGAAAACGGGTCTGCCAGGTCGGCTGCCTGGGCATGGGAGATTGCGTCAAATCCTGTATCTTCGATGCCATTGCCATTGGTAAAAATGGTTTCCCGGTTGTCGATGAGACCAAATGCGTGGGTTGCGGCGCCTGTGAGAAAGCCTGCCCCAAGAACATTCTCACCGTGCGGACCATGTCCCAGCGCCTGCTCCATTTCAACCAGGAAGATGATGCCCTGGCACCCTGCGCCCAGACCTGTCCGGCCGAGATCAACATTCCCAAATACATTTCGCAGATCAGGGAAGGCGATTATGCCGGTGCAGTCCATACTATCAGGGAGCGTAATCCCCTTCTGCTCTCCTGCGGCCGGGTATGTCCGCATCCCTGTGAAGACTACTGCCGCCGTGATATAGAGGACGAGGAACCGGTCTCCATCAACCAGCTCAAACGCTTTGTGGCTGATTACGAGATGAACTCCGGATCCCGGCTGCCCGTATCCTGCGCCCCTGCAACCGGTAAGAAGGTGGCGGTGGTTGGCGGTGGGCCCGCGGGTTTAAGCTGTGCGTTTTTTCTCAGACGCCTCGGCCACGATGTAACCATTTTTGATATGATGGCGGAACTCGGCGGTATGATCCGCTACGGCATCCCTGAGTATCGCCTGCCCAAAGAGGTCCTCAAGTGGGAAACGGACGGCATTCTAAACCTGGGCATTGAAGCCCGGCTGAATGTGAAGTTCGGGGAAGATGTTACCGTTAACACCTTGAAAGAGGCTGGATATGACGCCATCTTCCTGGGTATCGGCGCCTGGAAGGACTACTCACTGAGAGTGGAGGGTGAAGACCTTAACGGCTGCTATACCGGAATCAGTTTCCTGACCCAGTTTGCCAGCGACCAGCAATCTGAAAACCCCCAGGGATTCCCCATTGGGAAAAAGTGTGTCGTCATCGGCGGCGGCAATACCGCCATCGACTGTGTGCGCACCCTGGTACGCCTGGGGGCGGAAGAAGTCTCCATTGTCTACCGCCGGACCCGGGCGGAAATGCCGGCCAACATGGTTGAAATTGAAGCCGCCGAACACGAAGGGGTCAACTTCCTCTTCCTGGCTGCCCCCACCCGCGTCATTGGGGATGAAAGCGGCGAAGTTACCCAATTTGAATACCTTAAATGTGAACTGGGAGAACCGGATGCCAGCGGCCGCCGGAGCCCGGTGCCGGTTGAAGGTTCTGAAACCCTGCTGGATATCGACATGCTGGTCACTGCCATCGGGCAGGGGCCGGATGCCTCCTTCAAAGACCAGGACGAAGACCTGGCCGACCTGGAGCTGACCCGCTGGAGCACCATTGACAACGATCCGGAAATCCTCCAGGCGAACATCCCCTATATCTTTACAGCCGGTGATTCGGCCACAGGCGCCAGCCTGGTGGTTGAAGCCATCGGTGGCGGTCGCCGGGCCGCCCGGTCCATCCACCTGTATCTCATGGGTCAGGATGAGGAATCGGAAGAGCCCACGGAAGTCACCATCCCGCCGGTACCCAAGTCCCTGCTTAAAAAGCATATCCCGGAATCCCTGTTTGACGAGGTCCCGGGCGTAGGCAAGACAGAGCGCACACCCATGCCTGAAATGGATGTGGCCACCCGCATTAAGTGTTTTGAAGAGGCCGACCTGGTTATCAGCGAGGAAGCCGCTAAATTCGAATCCAACCGTTGCCTGAACTGCTGCCGGATCTGCTATGACAAAGACAGCGAACGGGCTGCCTGAGGAAACTCTAAGCAACACCAAAAACAGCAAGCCGCAGTCTCTTAGACTGCGGCTTTTTTGTTTCTTGACCGGCTGATTTAATATTCAAGCGGCTGTGGGACCGGATACCCTAAGCCCGTTAAAAGAGCCTGCATGTCCTCAGGCAGGGGCGATTCGAAGGTTTGACGTACGCCTGTTTCAGGATGGGCAACAGTCAACTGCCAGGCATGCAGCATCTGCCGTCCGACATCTTTCACCAGGGAAGCCAGCTGGGGGTCATGCCGCTGGTACTGGCGGCCGGTGTGCCCCCCATACAGGGCGTCGCCAATCACGGGATGTCCGCCAGACGCAAAGTGCACCCGGATCTGGTGTGTCCGGCCGGTCATCAGTTCCACTTCTAAAAAAGAACAGGCCGGGAAACGGGCCTTCACCTTCCAGCGGGTCAGCGCCTGGCGCGGTCTGCGGCTGCGGGTGGACATTTTCTTGCGATCGGTGGGATGACGCCCCACAGGCAGGTCAATCTCGCCGCTGTCAACGCGCAGGTTCCCATACACGACAGTCAGGTAGGTCTTCTGAACGGTGCGGGCCTTGAACTGCCCGGCCAGGTGCCCGAGAACAGCGGCATTTTTGGCTGCGATCAGGGTTCCGGAGGTATCCTTGTCCAGGCGGTGGACAATTCCAGGCCGGATCTCCCCGGCAATGGGTGCCAGGTCCGGGCAATGGTGCAAAAGGCCGTTTACAAGGGTCCCGGAGTAATGTCCCGGCGCCGGGTGCACCACCATGCCTGGCGGCTTGTTGATCACGATGATGGCGCTGTCTTCGTAGAGGATATCCAGGTCCAGGGCTTCCGGCCCATATGAAACTGCCTCCGGTTCCGGTATCCGGCCCTCTATCAGGTCTCCCGGCTTGACCCTGTAGCCCGGTTTTTTCACGATGGCATTTACCCGGATGAGGCCCTGGCGAATGAGTTTGGCCGCGTGGGATCGGGAAAAGTCCGGCGCATGAGCGCTGACACAGGCATCCAGCCGCAAGCCGGCATCAGGAGTAGCGATTAGGATAGGAAAGGGGGCGCTATCTGGAAACCTTTGGGTAGTATTCAATTTCTCGATGGATTCGGGTAGGGATAGCCTGTTATTTGGCAGAATCTTCTTTTGATTCTTCGGCTGGTTCTACGGGTCTCTGCGCTTCGATCAGGGCGTCTAATTCGGCAGCAATGGTCTCTTCGTTCGTATTCTTGGCAGTGGACAACTCCCTGACCAGGAGAATCTGGGCGGTATCATAGAGTTTGCGTTCCCCGAAAGAGAGGTCCTTGGTGAATTTGAGCAGTGACAGGTCCCGGAACACCTCGGCCACATCATAAAGGGAGCCCGTCTTAATCTTGTCCATGTATTCGCGGTAACGCCGGTTCCAGGTCTGGCTTTCCAGGTTACTGTCACGTTTTCCCTTCATGACATCGTAAACCTTGGGAACATCCTCGGAATCGATGATATCACGCAGCCCGACAGAGGCCACATTCCAGGTAGGAATCATGATGACCATGCCGTTTTCAAGCACTTTCATGATATAGAAATCGTGGGTCTCACCATTCACATCACGACTCTCGATTGATTCGATTCTCCCCACCCCATGGGCAGGGTAGACAGCCAGATCTCCAACGTTGAATTTTTTTATCTCGACTGGCGACTCGGGAGTCTGATCGCCGGCATCTTGTTTATCCATTTGGTATTACCCGTGAAATTCGGTTAATAGAAGTTGCTGCAACAGGGTGTCTAACATTGCAGAAGACCAACCGGCGGTTGAGTGCTGCTGAATGAAATATCCTCAAATTTCGGTACAATATGAGTGATCTATACCATACCTTAGAAGGACAATCAATAAAAAAGGATTGGCGTGCAAACACGCCAATCCTTTTTAAGGTTTTACAGATTTAAATGCTGTCGGGTTCCAGCTTACATGAGGAACGGAACCATCAGAAGCGCAACAACATTCAGAATCTTGATCATCGGGTTAACGGCCGGGCCGGCAGTATCTTTGTAGGGGTCGCCTACAGTGTCGCCGGTCACAGC
>CAZWPX010000115.1:0-3991 GCA_964636125.1 uncultured Desulfobacterales bacterium
GGGCGGGATGCATCGACGCTTAAAATGTGAAGTTATTTTTGCGCGAGCCCTATGTGTGTTGCATGAGGATCTGGCCTCTCGATAGATATGATTCAAAAGCTGGTATAAAAGGTATTCTGTCTGTTTTTATCAACTATAATCCAGTGGATTAAATTGATTTCATCATTCGATATTCAACGCTGGATGTTCGATGTTGAACGCATAAAAAAATGCTTTATTCTGCCACAATTGCATATGATTAATTTCGCCGATACGATAGAATCTTTCAGGGTTGCACAGGTGGAGCTCGTGATCTAATTAGCTGTAATTAAAGGGTATCGTGCACTTGAACATCAGAATTATGCCTAGGCCGACGTATTGAAATTGATTAGGCATGGAACAGGTGGTGCAGCGTATCAGCGTTTCGAGTCGGCCTGGGCTGTATTCACGTTGTGCCTGGGGCAGCATACGATAATGCTCCCCCAGGTGCAGCGTCAAGTCGATATGTCTTTTTTATCAGCAAAGGATCGATTGTCCGGGATAGTTCCCGAAGATATAATCACCGCCGGATTTTAGGGTTCGCGCAAAAATAAGTTCACAAATTTTTAGTGTTGAGGCGCCCAGCCGGCAAGGCGCAAAAACGCAGGAATATCAGGTATATTCCGAGTTTTTGCAACGCAGCCGGGTGGGATGCATCGGCGCTAAAAATGTGAAGTTATTTTTGCGCGGGCCCTTAGTGCCCGAAATATAGTTTGGGCAGCCACAGAGCAATCCCGGGAAACAACATCACGATGATCAGCCCGACCAGCATAACCAGTACAAACGGCACAATCGAACGATAAATATCCGCCAGCGACACCTCCGGAGGCGCCATCGCCTTCATGAGAAACAGGTTGTAGCCAAAAGGCGGCGTCATGTACGCAATCTGACAGGTTATCGTATAGAGGACACCGTACCATATCGGGTTGAACCCCAGGTTGATGACAAGGGGAACATACAGCGGCGCAACAATGATGAGCATGGCTGTATCGTCCAGAAACATGCCCATCAGGATGTAGGACAACTGCATCATGATCAGCACGCCCCACGGACTGAGACCCCACCTGTCGATAAACAGGGACTGGATCGCATGCACGGCGCCAAGACCGTCAAAAACGGCACCAAAGCACAGTGCCGCCAGAATCACCCACATGAACATGCAGCTGACACTCAGTGTATTCTTTAACGTCTCATCCAGTACTTGCCGGTTTAACCGGCCCTTGACAATAGCCGCGATGGTCGTTGCAGCCGCACCGGCCGCAGAACATTGAACGAGACTGGTGATCCCCAATAAAAAAAGTCCTGTCATGGAAAAAATAATGGCCAGGGGAATGATCCCGGCCTTAAGCAATCGTATCTTCTGCCCCCAGGTTATTGTCGCCCGCTCCTGCGGGGATAATACCGGACCCAGGTGGGGCTGAAGTCTGCATCTGATATAGATGTATGCCATAAACAAGCCCGCCAACAAGAGGCCGGGGAAAACACCGGCCAGCCATAGCTGACCAACGGATTGCCTGGCAATCATGCCATAGAGAACCAGAACCACGCTGGGCGGGACCATGATTCCAAGAGAACTGCCCGCCTGGATGACACCGGTGACCATGACCTTGTCATAATTTCGCTTCAGCATTTCCGGTAAAGCAAGACTGGCGCCAATGGCCATGCCGGCGACACTCAAGCCGTTCATAGCGGATACGGCAACCATGAGACCCATGGTTCCAATGGCGAGTCCGCCACTGACCGGACCCATCCAGACATGGAACATCTTGTAAAGGTCACTGGCTATTCCCGACTCGGAAAACATATACCCCATATAGATAAACAACGGCAGGGTCAGAAGCACATACCAGTTCAGTAAACCAAAGGCCGCATTAAAGGGCATCTCCGCAGCACCCTTTCCCCACAGCATTAACGCAAACAGTGTAGCCACACCACCAATGGCGCCGAAAACACGCTGCCCGGTGAGCAGCATGAGCATCATCGAGGTGAATATCAGTACGGCGATCATTTCATAACTCATGCTATATCTTTTCCCCTCTCGCTTTTGCCAGATCTTTGAACCATGTCGCAATTGCCTGCAACAGCATCAACAGGACGCCGATCCCCATAATAATCTTGATGGGAGCCATATACGGAGCCCACGCCGTCCGGTTCTTTTGCCCGTACATTACCGCATATTCAATGCTGGAATATGCGCCGATGAGGAGGAACACCAGGTAGAAGATCAGGAAAATATCGGTAATAGCGTCAACCTTAGCCTTTTTCTTTTCCGGCCACCGGCCATAGAGCAGATCCATTCTGACATGCCCTTTGAGCATCATGGAGTATCCACCACCAAGCAGCCAATAAGCGGCCATCGTGAACTGTGATACCTCCATCGACCATATGAGCGGCTTATCGAAGATAGTCCTGGATATAGGCTCAAACAGCAGTAGTCCGATCATAAGAAAGACCAGGTACATGGTGCACTTGCCGATAGCCCTGTTCATTGCTTCAACATATCGCACAAAAATTTTTATCGGTTTAGGCATTTCAGCCCCTTTCTTTTTGTTTTCTTAAACTAAATTGAGCGATTTATTACAGGTTAAAACAGGATTATTGCGCGGCAACGGATCGCTGGAAAGCCTTCTCCAATCTGTACCATTGCCGATACGGGAAGGTATTCGTGAATCCTCATGCATCAATATTTCAGTACAATCCCGGCAACTACTCGCTCAACGCCGATTGAAGGTGAAGTTTTGGGGTCGGCCTTTTCCGGCTGAAATTACACCGGAAAGGCCAACCGCGTTCATGTTCAATACGCCTGTTACCCGGTTCATTAGTACCGGTAGGGAGGTCCGGCATCTCTCATGGTTTGGGCGTATTCTTTGAGTATTTTGACGACCTTGGCACTCCTGGGGCTCTTCTTGGCAGTCTCGTCCCAGAATTTGAGTGCGGCATCTTCCACGATTTTCCACTCTTCCGTCGGGATGGAGGTAAGTTCCAGCTTTCCACCCTTGGTGCGGTAGTGCGCTTCACCCCACCAGTACCAGTGCTGCCTGTAGTAGTGTGAACTGTCCATGGACAGCCTGAATAACGTCTTCAGGTGTTCGGGCAGTGCATTCCATGAATCGGAATTGGCATAATAGGAACCTGCCCAGGCGCCGGATATGGGATTGGTCAAATAGTAATTGGTGACATCGGCCCATCCCACCGTGTAATCTTCCGTGATACCGGACCAGGCAACGCCGTCCAGTTCACCTGTCTGGACAGCCATCTCAATGTCCTCCCATGGTAAAGCCATGGGAACAACGCCGAATTGCTGCATGAATCTGCCGCCGGTGGGGAAGCTGAAAACTCTCAGCCCCTTAAGGTCTTCAAGGCTTCTGATCGGTTTGGTAGTGGCGAAATTGCATGGGTCCCAGGCGCCACAGCTCAGCCAGGTAACACCCTTTATTTCCGAATAGGCCTCCTCCCAGATTTCGTTCAGACCGTACCAGTTAAACAGCACCGGAACATCCAGAGAATAGCGTGATGCAAAGGGAAAGTAGGCGCCGAATACGGACACGTCCACAGGCGCCATGATGGAGTCATCGTCACTCTGCACGGCATCAATTGTGCCCTTCTGCATGGCTCGAAACAGCTCACCGGTCGGTACCAACTGGTCGCCGTTATACAATTCGATCACCATCTCGCCATTGGCCACTTTGTTAAACGCATCGATGGCAGGTTTGCAGACGTGCGCGGCTAAAGCCGCACCGGCATATGTCTGCATTCTCCATTTAATAGTGGTTTTTTTTGCCGCATGCACAAAGGGTGCGTTTACGGCTGTTGCTGCCACTGCAGCTGCTCCAACGCCTGCTTTCTTGATAAAATCACGTCTTTTAATTTTACCTGGTTCTTTTTGATTTTTCATTCCTGGCTCCTTTCATGCTGTTTAGTTTTGTCAAAAATTTTTCCTATATTTTATCGTAAACCCTTGATTAGTAAGGGT
>CAZWPX010000116.1:0-3824 GCA_964636125.1 uncultured Desulfobacterales bacterium
TTGTTAAGGGTGGTGAGGCGGATTTTGTCTCATTGTGTCGGCCTTTCATAAGAGAACCCTTCATCGTGAACAAATGGAGCAAAGATAACCATTACAGACCGGCCTGTATCTCTTGCAACCAATGCCTTGACGAGATTTTTAAGGGGAACCCAGTGCAGTGTATGCAAGAGGCAAAGGAGAAGAACAGATTGAAAATCGGAAATCAAGAGTAGGCATGAACCTTTTTACGGAGAATAAAATGGCAGACAATATTTTCAGGGAATTACAGAAACGGCTGGATGGATATTCGCTGGGTTTTCCGGCCACGGATTCCGGTATTGAGATGGAGATCTTGAAAGAACTTTTCACTGAAGAAGATGCCGGAATGTTCCTGAACCTTTCACAGAACCTCGAGACACCGGAAGATGTGGCTCGTCGTATAGACAGGCCGTCTGATGAAGTTGCCGCACAACTGAACAGCATGTACAAAAAGGGTCTCGTGTTTCGTTTGAAGAAAGGGGATATACTCAAATTCGGGGCAATTCCGTTTGTACACGGCCTGTTCGAGTTTCAGGTAACAAATCTGAGCCGCCGTATGGCCGGCCTGGTGGACAAATACATGGAGGAGGGATTCCATAACGCCATATCCACTGGGGCGGCCGCTTTTTTGCGCACGGTCCCTGTTCAGCGCACAATAGAGGTCCTGCACAATGTGGCTGCATACGAGGATGCGAGTGAGATACTCAGGAAAGCCGACAAGATCGTGGTTACCGACTGTATCTGCAGAAAGCAGAAACTGCTGGTTGACCATGGCTGCGGCAAACCGCTTGAGGCCTGTTTCATGTTCGGGTCCATGGGTCAGTACTATGTGGACAAAGGTATGGGACGTGAGATAGGGGCTGATGAGGCAATAAAGATACTGACCGAGGCCCAGGAGGCCGGCCTGGTTACCCAGCCGGCTACAGCCGTGAATCCGGGAGGAATGTGTAACTGCTGCAGTGACTGCTGCGGCGTCCTGAATTCACTGAACAGGCACCCCAAACCCGCGGAAATGGTCTTTTCCAACTATTACGCTGTGGTGGACCAGGATGAATGCAGCAGCTGTGAAACCTGTCTGGAAAAATGCCAGATGGGAGCCGTTAAAATGAATGAGGATGAATTGGCCGAGATCAACCTGGACCGGTGCATAGGGTGTGGCCTGTGCGTAGCGGCCTGCCCGGAGGAGGCCATTCAATTGATCCCGAAACCTGAAGCTATGCGCCGCATGCCCCCGGCAAATTCCGCAGGCCAAATGGCATTCATGGCCGAAACAAGGAGCCTTGCTTGAAATCAATAAATCATACAGCTGAGAGGTGAACGCTTTATAAGTAAAGAAGTCAGGCCCAAAGGACGGGGTTTTACAAGGCTAAATAAAAGGGTGCTAATATGGGCAAATACGGCAGCCGCAAGATGAAAAAAAGAATTATCTATACCTTAATCACTTTGGTTGTCATCATCGTTGTCGGCAATCTGGCCTACGCGCTTTTCAGGATGAACTCTGTGGATGACCTGTATGGGCCGTATCCCGATGCCTCACATCTCAAAGGACTAAAGGTCGTCAACCCCGATGCGCCCCGGCCCAATGTGATCATCATATACTGTGACGACCTGGGGTATGGCGACCTCGGCGTTTACGGCAGCAAAGCCATCCGTACCCCCAACGTGGATCGCCTGGCCGAAGGCGGCAGCCGCTTCACCAGTTACTACGCCTGCAGCGCCGTGTGCGCGCCTTCCAGGGCAGGGCTGCTCACCGGACGCTATCCGTTCAGAACGGGGGTTATCGGAAATCCCTACCCCGGCGATGAAGCACTTTCCAGGAGAATGGTCAGGAAACTGGGTAGTATTTTGAAAGGTCTTGGTGTCCTTGACATCAGGGAGGATTATGCGGCCAGCGGGTTGTCGAAAAAGGAAATTACCCTGGCTGAAGCTTTGAAGACAGCCGGTTATCGAACCGGTATGATCGGCAAGTGGCACCTGGGGGACTACAGCCGTCAGCCTGAGTACAATCCCGTGAGGCACGGTTTCGATTTCTATTTCGGTGTACCCCACAGCAATGACATGCGGCCGTTTCCCCTTTTTCGAAATGAGGAGGAAATTGAAGCCGACATCGGCAACAACCAGGCGCGGTTGACCGGTCTTTACACCCGGGAGGCGCTGAAATTTATTGAAACCTCAAAAGAGAAACCTTTTTTCCTCTATCTTGCCCACACGTTTCCCCATCAGCCTTTGTTTGCATCAAAACAGTTCGCCGGAAAATCAAAAGCAGGCAAATACGGTGATGCAGTGGAGGAAATTGACTGGAGCGTTGGCGAGATTGTCAGCTGCCTGAGACGCGCCGGAATCGAGGACAATACGCTTCTTTTTTTTACCAGCGACAACGGTCCCTGGTTCGAGGGCAACACCGGAAGCCTGAGGGGCCGCAAGGGCCAGAGTTACGAAGGCGGTTTCCGGGTGCCTTTTATCGCCAGGTGGCCGGACAGGATTTCTCAAGGGCATGTGAACACGGAACCAGTGATGAACCTGGACCTGTTTCCCACCCTGCTGACCCTGGCCGGTGTCGGTTCCCCGGAAGACCGGGTTATTGACGGCACGGACATCTCCAGCCTGTTGACCGGTAAAGCCGAAACAGTTCCCCGCACGGCGATTTTTTTCTACCACTACGATCTCCTGGAGGGTGTACGCTCCGGAAAGTGGAAGTACTTCCGGAAGATTAATCGTTATACCTGGCCGGTTCCTATGGATGCCGCGCCGGTTCCCGACCGCCTGGGCAGCAAGCAGCTGGGCAACCGCTGGCCCCTTCTGTACGACCTAGAATTCGACCCGCAGGAGAGTTACAACGTTTTGAATACCTACCCTGAAAAAGGTGCTGAGTTGGTAAAATTGCTGGAAGAATGGGAGAAAACGACCACCGCGAACCCGAGAGGTTTTCGAAAGTAGCCCCGAAATTCAGGCACATGGAATCCCACCTGTACAATCTGGCACCGGAAGTGGGCTAAATAAAATGTAGATATTGCTCATCTTGAGCGGATAGCAGCCTGATTGTAGACTCGCGTTTAAAAGACAAGAACCACAGATCGCACATATAGGAAGCTTTTTTATCCGGGAAATCCGTGTCATCCGTGGTTAAAAAAGTAGACCCCTTTTCACACATGGAGTATGGGACATGCCCATACCTTTAACACTTGAAATATTTTCCGATTACATCTGACCATGGTGCTATTTCATTACCGGGAGTATTGAACAGCTCAAAAATGAATACGACATCACAGTACGGTGGCGGGCATTTCCCCTTCACCCGGACACACCGGAGGAAGGCCTTTCTCTTGAAAAACTCTTTGCGAACTACCCCGTAGATGTGAATCAAATTATGCGCCGATTGAAAAACAAAGCTGAGGAACTGGGGTTCCCTCTCGGCGAGAGAAAAAAAACCTATAACAGCCGTCTTGCCCAGGAATTGGGGATCTGGGCCGAATCAAAAAACAGGGGAGATGCATTTCATATGGCGGCTTTCAAAGCATACTTTGTAGATGGCAAAAACATCGCAAAAATTCCGGTACTTTTAGATTTGGCTGCATCGGTCGGACTTCCTCGAGAAGAGACTGAGACCGTTCTTTCGACAAGGGCCTTTAAGGATCCGGTGGATGAGGATTGGGCAATTTCGAGAGTGAGAGGGATTACGGCTGTTCCGACATTCGTGATCAATCAGGATAAATTAGTTGGTGCACAGCCCTATGAGATGCTGGAAAAATTTATGGCGGCAAACGGTGTAAGGAAGACAGATAAATAGATCGAACATCTAATCCCGC
>CAZWPX010000117.1:0-3580 GCA_964636125.1 uncultured Desulfobacterales bacterium
AAGAAGGTATAATGATCACCAGACTGTTTTATAACGCCCGGATTTTTACGGCATCCGATATGGGTATTCCCCTGTACGGGAAGCAGCAGGGCAAGGTTGCCTGTTATGAGAAAGGGGCGCTGCTCTGTCGTAACGGGCTCATCGAAAAAGTGGGAACGGAGGCAGACGTCAGGCAGGCCCCGGATGCCGAATCCATCGATATGGAAGTTGACTGCGGCGGGATGTGTCTGATGCCCGGGTTTGTTGACCCTCACACGCATATGTGTTTTGCCGAAAGAAGAGAGGCGGAGTTCGGATTGCGCCTTCGAGGGACGCCCTATCTTGAAATTTTACGCAGGGGCGGGGGTATTCTTTCATCGGTTGAGGCGGTCCGAAAAATATCCGGAGCGGATCTGTATCAGGCAACTCTTGAAAACGTGCTGGCGGCTTTACGGCTTGGCACCACTACACTGGAGATCAAGAGCGGATACGGCCTTTCCACCGAGTCCGAACTCAAGATGCTGCGCGTGATCGACCGGGTGGGCCGAAAAACGCCCCTTGATATTGTACCAACCTTTCTGGGAGCCCATGCCGTCCCGGGAGAATTCCGAGATCGGCCGGATGCATTTGTAGATAATGTGGTGGAAGAGATGCTGCCTGCCGTGTGCGATCAGGGCATTGCCCGCTTTTGCGATGTATTTTGTGAACAGGGTGTGTTTTCCGTTGATCAGAGCCGTCGCATTCTCAAGGCTGCTCAAAAGGCCGGGCTTTCGGTCAAACTGCATGCCGACGAAGTCCACGATTTGGGGGGTGCCGGTCTGGCAGCGGAACTGAGAGCTCGATCGGCTGAACATCTGCTGGCTGCCGGCGATGGCAATATCGCTTCCATGGCAAAGGTGGGAGTGATCGCCAACCTGTTGCCGGCTACGGCGTACAGTCTTCGTAAACCTTATGCTAAGGCCCGCAAAATGATAGCGGCCGGTGTTCCGGTAGCCTTGGCAACGGATTGCAATCCCGGATCGAGTTTCACCGAATCAATGCCTTTTATCTTCGGCCTGGCCGTCATGAATATGGATCTGACCGTTGAGGAGGCCCTGGTTGGGACCACCTTGAATGCTGCTTATGCAATCGGCATGCAAAAGCAGGTCGGCAGTCTGGATGTGGGCAAACAGGCGGATATTATCCTGCTGGATGGGGAGTCTCCGGCGATTCTGGCATATCATGCGGGAGTGTCACCGGTGAAGGCGGTATATAAAAAGGGCGAGCTGGTGATTTAAATATGAAAAAAATATTATTGGATAAAAACAACCTGACGATTGATGATATTGCAGCAGTGGCTCGCCATGGTGCTCCGGCGGGGATTACAAGTGCGGGAGAGGAACGTGTCGAGCGGGCCCGGAAGCTGATTTCCAAATGGGTAGGGCAGGAGAAAATTATTTACGGTATCACCACCGGGTTTGGTGCCATGTGCAATGTTACCATCTCAGAGTCCGATACCCGTGCACTGCAGGAAAAGATTATCATGAGCCATGCCGCCGGAATAGGCAATCCTCTGCCCGAAGAGGTTGTGCGGGCAATTATGGCGATTCGCATACATGATCTTGCCATGGGCCATTCCGGTTGCCGTATTCAAACCCTGCGTTATTTGCTGGCGTTTTTAAATGAGGGCGTTACGCCGCTGGTTCCCGAGAAGGGTTCGGTAGGCGCCAGCGGAGATCTGGCGCCTACTGCCCATATGGGTCTTGTCCTCCTGGGTATGGGTGAGGCGTTTTACAGGGGACGGAAGATCCCCGGGGCCCGAGCCCTGGAAAAGATCGGGCTGGCACCGCTGGTTCTGGAAGCCGGCGAAGGCCTTGCTCTGATCAACGGCACCCAGGTTATGACGGCGATTGCTTCACTGGTGGTTCGCGATGCTGTCCGGCTTTCAAAGCTGGCCGATATTGCCTGCGCCATGAGTCTTGAAGTACTCATGGGCAGTAACAGCGAATTTGATCCCAGGATTCATCAGGTACGCCCCCATCCGGGCCAGATTGCATCGGCGGACAATATGCTCCGACTGATTGAAAACAGTCAGATTATTCTCTCTCATGCCGGCTGTGCACGGGTTCAGGATGCCTACACACTGCGCTGTTCCCCCCAGATTCATGGCGCCAGTAAAGACTCCGTTGCACATGCCCGGCGTGTCGTCAATATCGAAATCAATTCTACGACCACCAATCCGCTGGTTTTTCCGGACACCGGAGAGGTCCGTCTTGGGGGAAACTTTCACGGCCAGCCCGTTGCCATGGCCGCTGATTATCTTTCCATGGGGATTGCCGAACTCGGCAATGTGTCGGAACGCCGGATTGAAAGAATGGTCAATCCGCAGCTGAGTGAACTTCCGGCCTTTCTGGTTAAAAACGGCGGCCTTAACTCCGGCTACATGATCGCCCAGTATACTGCGGCGGCCCTGGTGTCTGAAAACAAGGTACTGGCACATCCGGCCTGTGTGGATTCGATTCCCACATCGGCCAACAAGGAAGACCATGTGAGCATGGGTACCATTGCCATTCGTCAGTGCCGGGAGATCCTGAACAATGTCGAGCATGTTATCGCGGTTGAGTTGCTGTGCGCGGCCCAGGCATATGATCTGATCACCGAGAATAATCCTCTTGAAGCCGGTCGGGGAACTATGAAAGCGTACCGGGTCATCCGGGAAAAAATACCCTATCTGTCGAAAGACCGGGTTATTTCAGGAGATATTGAAACCATGGTTGCTCTTATTCGCAGCGGCAAGATCATTGAAGCCGTTGAAAAAAAGGTGGGTAAAATAAAGTGCTCTTCTTCGGATTAGACGCATATCGGAAAAAATTAAATTCCACCAGGAGAGGCCGTTGAATTTCAGATCACAATTTTTTTTTGACGATGGCGTGAAATGGCTGAAATAGGGAAAACCATACCCGCAAACCACCGTTGTCCGGTAAAACAAACTATTGATACCCTCACCGCGGTGCAATCCGCCCGGACCGTCCTGGACCCTGAACTGCGACGGCATATAGCCGGCTTGCTCCACCTGTTGAAAGAGATTGCCATGGGCCGTGGGGGGATGGCGCATTTGGTCGAAATGGAAACATTGGCCGGCAGGCTGGCGACGTCCCACAAGGATGTCGCCGCAGCTTTGGGGCAGGCGTTTTTAAATACCCTGGCCGACGAACAGGAGGTTTTTCAAAGTCATATTGAAAGTCGCAACTGCCCCGCGGGCGACTGTGACCTGCTTACCCCCGCGCCCTGTCAGATGGCTTGCCCGGCCGGGATCGACGTGGCCGGTTATGTGAGCCTGATCGGCTGGGGACGCTACGATGAGGCCGTGGACCTGATCCGCCGGGACAACCCTTTTCCCTGGGTCTGCGGGTTGATATGTGGCCATCCCTGCGAAACCGAATGTGTCCGCCGGAGGATGGATACACCGGTGGCCATTCGCGACCTGAAAGCTTTTGCCGCCCGGCAGACCATGTCCACCGGCATTCGGCGTTCGGCGCAGACCCCGGCGCCTGCCAACGGCCGGAGGGTTGCCGTCATCGGGGCCGGCCCGGCAGGGCTTTCAGCCGCCTATCATCTGGCC
>CAZWPX010000118.1:0-3262 GCA_964636125.1 uncultured Desulfobacterales bacterium
CCGGTGTGTTTTGATGGTTCTGTTTTCAATGAAAATACAAAGAAAAATTCATGATCCGAATTCTATTTTTGAGAACAAGGCCTTTTTACCTGGGTCCTTCGGCCATAATAATTCATAATTTGTTCGTGAAATAAAATTGTAATTAACAACATTAGCCATCGTTGTCATAAGAGGAGTTTATGGAACGTTTCTACATTGAATTAAGATAGATAGGTTGGTCAGACCCTAATTGCACAGTCCATCCTGAAATTTCAAAACTGTTTCTCTTTATTACTGTGCAACTTCGTGTGGGGGGCGGATCAGGGGAATGAATTTGCGATTGGCCGTGGGAAAGGGGTAGGTGTCAATGGTGTTGATTTTGATCCATTTATGGGCCGTCGGCCCATTGCGGTGAACCCGGCCGCTGATCCAGCGGCAGGCAAAGACATCCATTCGGATTTTAAAATGGGTATAGGCGTGTTTGATGTGGGCCAGATGCTCAATAATCTCCACGTCCAGGTTGACTTCCTCTCGGATTTCCCGAAGGCATGCCGCCCGGGGTGTTTCACCCGCCACCAGCCTGCCGCCGGGAAACTCCCACAGCCCGCCCAGGAGGCCGTCCGGGGGCCTGAGGGTGATGAGTACCCGGTCTTTTTTGTATATGACCCCCACGGCAACCGGATATTCAGGGACCGGTTTTCGCCGGATGCGGTGGGGAAATTTTTCTACGGTATCAGTGCCAAAGGCTGTACAGAGGGCGTTTACCGGGCAGTGACTGCAGTCTGGCCGGCGCGGGGTGCAGATCAGCGCACCCAGTTCCATCATGGCCTGGTTGAAGGTACCCGGACCGGCTCGATGGAGCAGGGTCTCTGCTGTTTTCTGGAAAACCTTGTGGGCCGAAGGCTGATTTACCGGTGTGGCCAGGCCCTCAAGCCTTGCCAGAACGCGTTTTACATTGCCGTCCACCACCGCATAGGGTTGGTCAAAGGCAATGCTCAGGACTGCTGCTGCAATATATCCCCCGACACCGGGAAGCGAGCGGAACCGGTTGTAATCCGATGGTATGTGCCCCCTGTTATCGGTCATCACCCGGCACGCCGCCCGATGCAGGTTGCGGGCCCGCGCATAATAGCCCAGGCCCTCCCATATTTTAAGTACTGACTGTTGGTGCGCTTTTGCCAGGGCATCTATATCCGGAAACCGGGTTAAGAACCGGTGATAATAATCGATGACCGTGGCCACCTGGGTCTGCTGGAGCATGACCTCGGAGACCCAGATGCGGTAGGGATCGCTTGTCTCCCGCCAGGGGAGGTTACGCTGGTGCTCCCGGTACCAGTCAAGAAGGCGTTGTTGAAACAAAGAGATGGATGTGAGGGGCATATTTACTCTTACCCGGCCATACCGGAATTTGGTTAAAAAGGCCAGAAGTTGTTGTCGTTCCATATGGTTTCGGTGATTTGACGGTCAATTTCAGCCAGTTCCTCCAGGTGACGGGATTCCCACTCGGTCAGCCATTTGTAGAGCTTTTTCTCTTCAGGATCGTTTGTTGCTCCGGCTCGCTTTGAATAAAGATCGATGGCCCGCTGCTCCATTCCCATGGCCGCGGAAACGGCGGCGGCTTCAAAGCCGGCGGCGGCAACCGTGTTTTTAAAGGCCTCGGTCATCACCTTGTTCACACCGGCATCTGCCATGTCACCAAGGGCCTGGGATACAAACGTTCCATTTTTTTTGTAGGCCGAATACTGTTCCGACAGCATTTTGATGTGGCTGGTTTCCTCGTCGGCCATCTGTTTAAAAAAATCACTCACCAGCTCACTCTTGGCTTCATCGGCCGCTTTCCGATAAAAGGCCTTGCCTCTAATTTCTAGTAAAAGTGCGCTTTTCAGTATTTCCAGTACATTGGTTGAAGACATGGTTTCCTCCTTTTATTGCAGTTAATAAAAACATCGGCAGAATACCTTATCTCAATTCCGGCATTCCTCAATGCTTGACATTCAGCCCAGGCGTCTAATGGTATTGGAGTACACTTTTTCAGCAAACAGGGAGATAAAACAGTGAAAACCAATACCGCCGGCTCAACTTCAGTATCGCCTTTCAGAATTCGGAACGTTCGTTTGTTTATTTTGTTCCGGATCTGCTTTAATTCGCGGTTTTATTATCCCGTGTTTACAATCCTGTTTCTTGATTTCGGACTCACCGTATCCCAGTTTGTCGTGCTCAACGCGGTCTGGGCCGCCACCATTGTGGCTGCCGAAGTTCCTTCGGGCGCCCTGGCCGACGTCATCGGTCGCCGACGCCTGGTGGTGAGCGCCGGTGTGATCATGGTAATTGAAATTTTGTTGCTCTGTTTTGCCCCCCGGGGAAACCCGGACCTCCTGTTTGCCCTGTTTATGGTGAATCGGATACTCAGCGGCATTGCCGAAGCCGCAGCCAGCGGCGCAGATGAGGCCCTGGCCTATGATGCCCTGAAACTGGAGGGCGATGAAAAAGACTGGGGCCGGGTCCTGGAAGTACAGATGCGGACCCGGGCCATGGGCTATATCCTGGCCGTGGTCATTGGTGCGGCCGTTTATGATCCGGTATTGATGCAGTCGGTGGCCGATCTCATCGGTATTAATGTGATGATTACCCGGGATGTCACCCTTCGGTTGCCCCTGTTTTTGACTTTGATCATGGCCATTGCAACCCTGACAGCCACGCTGGGTATGCGTGAAACAGCGATATCCCCGGACCTGCCGGAATGCACACAAGAATCCTGTACCACCTCCATCATTCAGGCCCTGCGCCTGACTTTTCAGGCCGGGGGCTGGATTCTGCAAACCCCCTTTGCCCTGGTTGTCATTGCCACGGGTCTGCTGTTTGACGGCATGATCCGCATGGTCGGCACCCTTAACAGCCAGTATTACCGGTTGATTGATCTGCCCGAAGCCTCCTTCGGCCTCATCGGTGCGGCAGTGTCGATGCTGGGCATTTTTATTCCCCGACTGGCCCTGAAAATGACCCGGGATCACACACCACTTTTTAATTTTGCCGTAATGGCTGCCCTGGCCATGATCGGTATGACCGGCATGACCTATTTTCTGCCCGTTATCGGACTGGTTCCGGCCGTGATAATGTCCAGCGCCATGTATCTGACCACTTTTTTCACCAGCCAATACCTGAACCAGATGGCGGATTCCAGCCAAAGAGCCACCGTCCTGAGCTTCAAGGGGCTGTCGTTTAACCTGTCCTACGGGCTCATCGGCATCTTCTACTCCATGCTGCTGGCCGGTCTCAGGCGGCA
>CAZWPX010000119.1:0-3106 GCA_964636125.1 uncultured Desulfobacterales bacterium
CATCAAAACAGCCGCCGCAGGCGACCACAGTTCGATGTTCAATGTTGAATGTTCAGTGTTCGAAGTTCACTTGCCCTTTCTTGCTCTTACTCTTAATCTCGGTTTTGGGTTTAATCCTCGTCCTTATACCCGGCAGTCACCACCTTTTTTATGAGGTCCGCGTCTGGAATGAACGGCAGGGTAATGTGATCTGTTTCCCTGCGGGTCTGGTTATACCGGATGACGGTTTCGATTGAATTTTCGTTACGGGCCCAGGCCCGACGGGCCACGCCGCCCATGACGTCCCAGGGGAAGGCGCGTTCCAAGATCTCATCCACCCGCGTGCTGCCGTCCAGCACCATCCCGAAGCCCCCGTTAATGGCCTTGCCGATCCCGACACCGCCACCATTGTGCAGGGCCACCAGGCTCATACCCCGGGCGGCGTTGCCGGCAAAACAGTGCACCGCCATGTCGGCCATGATGCTGCTGCCGTCTTTTATGTTGGCGGTTTCTCTGAAAGGTGAATCCGTGCCGCCGGTGTCGTGGTGGTCCCGACCGAGCATGACAGGTCCGATGGTGCCGTTTCGCACCATCGCGTTGAATTGCAGGGCAATCTTCATCCGGCCGAGCGCATCCTGGTAAAGAATGCGGGCCTGGGTGCCCACCACCATTTTATTTTTACCGGCGTCCCGTATCCAGACATAATTGTCCCGGTCCTGGAAGCGGCGGTTCGGGTCAATGCATGCCATGGCGGCCCGGTCGGTTTTTTCCAGATCTTCCGGTTTCCCGCTGAGGCAGACCCAGCGGAAAGGGCCGTATCCGTAATCAAACAGCAGCGGCCCCATGATATCTTCCACGTAGGAGGGAAAGACAAATCCATCAATGGTATCCCGGCCGTTTTTACAAATTTCCGGAACCCCTGCATCAAAGACCGCTTTCAGGAAACTGTTGCCATAATCGAAGAAATAGACGCCCCTTTCTGCCAGGACTTTGATGAGCTCGTAATGACGTCTTAAAGATTTGTTCACCAGCTTTACAAATTGAGGATGATCGGTCTTGAGCATTTCGGTGCGTTGCTCAAAGGTCAGTCCCTGGGGGCAGTAACCGCCATCGTAAACCACATGGCAGGAGGTCTGGTCGGAAAGCAGATCAATGGGAATATGGTTGTCAACGGCGTACTCGAGCAGGTCGACAATGTTGCCGTAGTAGGCAATGGCGGCGCTTTCCCTATTTACCTGGCAGTCCGCCGCTGCGGCAAAGGCCGCCGCCGGGTCCTCGGTGACCTGGCTGACCCAGCCCTGCTCATGGCGGGTCTGGATCCTGGAATAATCAACTTCAGCGATGATACCGACCCCGTTGGCAATTTCCACGGCTTTTCCCTGGGCGCCACTCATACCCCCGAGGCCCGATGTCACAAAAAGCTTTCCCTGCATGTCGGCATCCGCGGGGACTCCCAATTTGGCGCGGGCGGCATTCAGCAGCGTGGAATAGGTCCCGTGGACAATGCCCTGGGGGCCGATATACATCCAGCCACCGGCGGTCATCTGCCCGTAGTTGGCTACCCCCAGAGCCATGGCCCGGTGCCAGTTGTCCTGGTCATCGAACATGCCCACCATGAGCGCGTTGGTAATGATTACCCGGGGGGCTTGCGGCGAGGATTTAAAGAGTCCCACCGGGTGTCCGGAGGCCACCACGAGGGTCTGCTCTCCGGTCAGGACTTCCAGGTAGCGCTTGATCAGACAATACTGCATCCAATTCTGACAAACCTGGCCGGTCTCGCCATAGGTGACCAGTTCATAGGGGTAGAGCGCGATATCGAAATCAAGGTTGTTGTCAATCATGACCTGGAAAGCCCGACCCTCGATGCAATTTCCACGGTAGCCCTCCACAGGTCTCCCGTGGAGTTCGCCCTGCGGCCTGAAACGATAGCCATAAATGCGGCCGCGGGTCAGCAGTTCGTCCAAAAACTCCGGGGCCAGTGCTGGATGCCACTTTGCGGGTATGTACCGCAGGGCATTTTTCAGGGCCAGTTCCGTTTCCGTTCTGGAAAGCGTCAGGTTCCTGCGGGGTGCCCGCCGGACGTGTGGCTGGAAGGCCGGTGCCGGGGGCAGGGTGTTGAAGATATTTTCAATTTTAACCGACATGGCGGCGGCAATGTCTGCATTGGAAGCCATGGCTTTAGCTCCTTTTATGAGTTGACAACCTCTGGGTTTAATTGTAGTGACATGTATATACAAGTGCCCCGGATTTGTCAACCCGCCGTGGAGATATTGTTTTATGGTTACCCAGCTGCAACCTGTTGAAGCGCTTAGCGCCTCGTCACCCGTGCCCCTCTACCAACAGGTGAAAAAGTATATTCAAACCCAAATTAGCCGGGATACCTGGAAACCGGATGCCCGGATTCCTTCGGAAAACGAACTGGTCCGGACGCTTGGGGTTTCACGCATGACTGTAAATAGGGCCTTGCGGGAGCTGACCCTGGAAGGCCTGCTGGTCAGACTGCAGGGGGTCGGCACTTTCGTAGCTCGGCAAAAGCACCAGTCGGCCCTGCTGGAAATAAAAAGTATTTCCAGGGAGATTGAAACCCGGGGAGGGCGGCACCGCAGCGAAGTAAAAGTACTTGAGAAGCTGCCGGCCACGGAACGTATGGCGGCTGTTCTGGGGGTGCCTACTGGCTCCAGCGTGTATCACTCTGTTCTGGTGCATCGTGAAAACAGTGTACCCATCCAGTACGCGGAGCGCTTTGTAAACCCGGTGGTGGCACCCGGGTATCTCAACCAGGATTTTACAAGCATAACCCCCAGCGAATACCTTCTGAGCGTGGCGCCGATTACCGAGGTTGAACATATCATAGAGTCCGCCCTGCCGGATGAGACGGTTCGGGACCTGCTTGAGATGGAAGCGCTTGAACCGTGCCTGATCCTATACCGGAAAACCTGGTCGCGAAATATTGTCGCCACCAGCAATACCCTGATCTACCCTGGATCGCGTTACCGGATCGGGGGCAGATTCAAACCGCCCTGCGCAAGCCATCGGGTTACGGCATGACGTGGCCCAGGCTGTAGGGCGGCTATCTAGATATAATGGTTGACAGTTCAAAACCGACAAGGCAGTAGCTGTACCCCGC
>CAZWPX010000120.1:0-2858 GCA_964636125.1 uncultured Desulfobacterales bacterium
GTCAAGACCGGCGGCGGCAGTCGCGGAGCCGGAGCTGAACTGGCCGAACTGCTGGACCTTGCCGATGCAGTGGCAGTAACCAGTCCGCTGGTTTCAGGAGCTATTCCTTTTGACCATCCCAGGAACATGACGGTGGGGGGCTCAAAGGGCTCTATAAGCGGCAATTATGCCATGGAAAAAGCGGACCTGCTGCTTGCGGTGGGAACCCGCTTTGTCTGTCAGTCCGATTGCTCCCGCAGCGGTTATCCCAATGTAAAAATGGTCATTAACATCAACGGTGATGTGGAAGCGGCCATGCACTACAACCGCAGCACCGCCCTGATCGGCGACATTCCCGCCACCCTAAGGAAACTGAACCGGGCGCTAATCGAAAATCCGGGACTGAAAAATACAAAAGTATCTAAATGGTTCCGCGCCTGCAGGCAAAAACGGCAGGAGTGGGATGAATTCAGGCAGGAGCGCTACCGTAATCCGTGCCTCTATGATGAGACCTGGCAGGCGTGCGTGCTGACCCAGCCGGCAGCCATAAAGGCCGCCACCGACTGGGCGCGCCGAAACGATGCCGTCACCTTTTTTGATGCCGGGGATGTACAGGCCAACGGGTTCCAGATCGTCGAGGATGACCGGCCCGGGCGCACCTTTACGGAAACAGGGGCCAGCTACATGGGGTTTTCTGTTTCCGCGCTGCTGGCCACGGCCATGGCAGTCCGGCCGTTTTACGGGCTTGCCCTGAGCGGGGACGGCTCTTTTGTGATGAATCCCCAGATACTGATCGATGGTGTCGAACACGGCGCGACAGGGTGTATCCTGCTTCTAGACAACCGCAGGATGGGCGCTATCGCGGGTCTTCAAACTGCCCAGTACAACGCCGTCCATGCCACGGGGGATTCGGTCGAAGTAGATTATATGGCCTGGGCTGAAGCGGTAAAGGGCGTTAAAGCATTTGAAGGAGGCACTTCCACGGACTCCCTGACAGATGCACTGACCCGGGCAAAGCGCCACAACGGTCTTTCTCTGGTCTACCTTCGGGTTTATTCCGGGGACCATCCCCTGGGTGGAATGGGGGTTTTCGGACGATGGAACGTCGGCAGCTGGTGTGAAGAGACCCAGGAATTGCGGCACAGCATCGGGCTTTAGTTACCATGTCAAAACCGGAGACTTGAATGGACAAATTAAACATCGGTATTATCGGCTGCGGGCGTATATCCGATCTGCATTATCACGGTTATGCAGACAACCCGGCAGCCCGGATTTACGCTGTCTGCGATACTCAGGAAAAGATCGCACGGGCAAGGCAAAAAGAGTGGAACGCCGTGCGGGCCTACACCGATTACAGGGAGATGCTCGGGGATGAAAATATCGATGCCGTTGAAATTCTCACACCCCAGACCCTTCATGAAACCATGGTGATAGATGCGGCCGGGGCCGGCAAGCACATTGCCCTGCAAAAGCCGATGACCATCAGTCTTGCCGGGGCGGACCGCATGCTGAAAAGCACGGCGCAGGCAGAGGTCGTGTTCAAGGTGACCGACAACTACCTTTTTTACCCGCCGATCACAGAGGCAAAAAAAATGATCGACCAGGGCGAGATCGGCACCCCTTCCAACATAAGGATGAAGCTCATCAGCGGAGGGTCCGGAGGGTGGGATGTGCCGCCGTCAGCCTGGGAGTGGCGTCTGGCGGAAAAAGAGGCCGGCCGGGGCATGCAGACCTTTGACCACGGCCACCACCTCTGGGCGGTTGCCTGGTTCCTGCTCGGGGACATTGAACGGGTCAGTGCCTGGATCGATTCCATTGACGGCATTATTGACAGCCCGGCGGTCATTATATGGAAATATAAAGAAGGCGTCAAATACGGCATGTGCGAGTATGCGCATGCCGCTGAAATGACGATTCCATCCAGATACTATGCTAACGACGAGTGGCTGGAGATTACCGGATCGCGCGGGATCATCTTGATAAATCGCTGCACCGGGAATATAAAAGAGGGCCCCGCACTTTCTCTTTTCAAGGGCGACAGGTGGCGGCACTATACTGATATTGAGACCGACTGGGGACAGGGGTTTATCGGCTCTGTACACAATTTTATAGCTGCCGTCAGGGGAGAGGTCCCGCCCCTTTTAACCGGACGGGAAGGACGAACCATCCTGAAGATAAACCTTGCAATTGCCAGATCCGCTCAGGCTCGCCGGGAGGTATATGTCGATGAGATGGATGCCGCCTTTCCCCGTATACATACATTAAAGAGAATCTTGAAGGATAAAAAAAAGCACAACCGGGGTAAAGGCTTGCTATCCCGGCTGAGACCGGGTTCGAACGATTCCCGGTATGCAGCACAGGCAGTGAAGCTGACCCAAGAGTTTACGGCCCGCTTCAACCCGGATGTAGCCGGTAACTGGGAGGCTGACATCGGTCTTTTCCTTTCAGCCGACGGCAGTGTTCCCGATACCCGGTTTGCCGTTGCGATAAAAGAGGGCCGGGCCGTAATCGAAAAAGGCCGGCTTCCGAAAAACGCCCAGCTTGTTCTCAGGATGCCGGCCGGCACATGGGCGGCGATCCTGCTGGGGAAAAAGAGGATAGAAACCGCATTGATCCAGGGAAAACTGAAGCTGGAAGGCAAGGCAGAGCTGGGACTCAAGCTGAGGAGTGTTTTTGGGATATAAATAAAAAGGAACCTGTCCTGTGGAAACAACAAAATTAACCTTGAAGACTAAGCTGGGGTTCGGCATCTGTGACCTGGGAGGCAATCTTTTTTTCACGGTGATTGCCTTTCTGCTTCTTAATTACCTGACCGATACGGTGGGCATCGCAGCCGGTATGGCCGGCACTATTATTATGATAGGCAAGTTCTGGGACGC
>CAZWPX010000121.1:0-2821 GCA_964636125.1 uncultured Desulfobacterales bacterium
GGTTAAATTTTTTTGATCTATTTCTATGTGTTGTAAAAAAGGGTCCAATGATTCCAGGGGGTTAAGGTCTTGAAAGCGCTCTTTGTTTTCACTTGGTTCCTCGGCCCCTTGAATCCTCGAAGCCTGTCCTCACTCACATCAAATCTCTTAAAAATCGTTTCAGCAGGACCTGCTCTTCGGGACTGAAACCGGCCAGCAGTTTGTCGTTGGCCACCCGGCGCAGGGCAATCAGCTCCGCTTTCATTTTTTCGGCTTTTGCGGTAGTATGCAGCCGGACAACCCGCCGATCTTCCGGATCGGGTGCTTTGGTGATCCAGCCGGCATCCGCCAGACGGTCCAGAACACCCGAAAGGGTCGCCTTGTCCAGTACCAGGAACTTACCCAGTTCAGCAGCCGTATACCCTTCCTGGTACCAGAGGGCTTCCAGGACCAGGTGCTGCAAGTTGGTCAGTTTAAACGGCTTGAGCACTTTCTTGAACTGACCATGAGCCTTCTGGTAGGCCTTGGCCAATAAAAAAATGGTACAGTCCGGGACATTCGGGGGCAGCTGACTCAAGAAAACTCCTTCGTATACGAACCAATAAAAAAAATCCCAACCGTTGTCAACCAAAATCAGGTGCAGGCACTGATCTGGGGGCAAAGCGTATTTATTCAAAGGCCTCAATGATGACGGGAAGACTTCAGCGCCGCATTCTTCAGCCTGACAAGCACACCAGGCCGCGTTGACAACAACGTCGGTGTCCGGTATTCAAAGTCGAAATGATAATATTGAAACGACTGCAACGAGCACTGAAAGCCTCGAATGATCGCAACTGGCGACCGAACATGGTCCGGCTGCCCCAGGCAAGTTTGGAAGGCGATGTGCTCACCATTCGAAACGTCCGCCATTGTACCTACCAATCCGAGAACGAATACACGGTGGCTTACCACAGCCGAAGCTGTTTGCTGAGTGAATTGAAGTCCCTTGATTTCATCGTTGCCCCGTTCAAGCAAACCAAAAAACTGGCGCATACGATGATCACCTTTGGATTTGAAAACGACCGGTATGTGGCCGTGTCCGCCGAGGTCCGCCTGGAGCAAGGCCAGTCCTACTCTCCCTTCTGGGGTGCCCTGCGGCAGTACGAATTGATGTACGTTGTAGCGGACGAACGCGACGTCATTCCGCTCAGAACCCGGCATCGGCAGCTTGAGGTTTACCTCTACCCGACCCTCGCCACTCCCGAACAGGCCAAACGACTGTTGCTGGACGTGGTTTGCCGAATCAACCAGCTGGCGGAGCGCCCGGAGTTCTACCACACGCTCAGTAACAACTGCATGACGAGTATCGTGCGGCACATCAATCAGCTCTTTCCGCAGCGGGTGCCATGGCGGCTGGGTGTGCTGCTGCCCGGTTATTCGGATCGGCTGGCGTACAATTTGGAGCTGATTGATACCTCTGTGCCGTTTGAGGAAATCAAACGCAATGCGCTCATCAAAGATGTCGCCCCCCAGGATGAACAGCACCCCGATTACTCCAGGATTATTCGCCGGCCGGCGAGCCCGCAAAAACACTGAGGGCGGCGAACGAAAGGACGACACCTTTCCATTAATCGATGGGGACTAGTTGCGCAGCCGGCACAGCAGGCACTTGCGGTTGCCGCATCCGTTGCAGACCCGCAGCAGGATTTGGACAAGGCCGCCGGCCAGGCAGGCCCAGAAGAGCATAAACAGAGGCGTGATTCCCAGCAGCCAGGGTTGGGGGAACACAACCAGGACAAGCATCGGCAGGCCCAAACCCATGTAATCGAAAAAAGTGTAGGGTTCATTTTGCCTGGCAGGCAAAAGCCGGGTGACCTGGCCGGGCAGGACGTGCCGGCAGCCGGTCAGCCGGATCTCGCACTTGGCACAATAGGCATACAGAATCAGGGGTACGCCCACCAGGATGCAGAGCACATATAGCGCCGCGGCCGATTTATCAATTTGCCAGATGGCTGCCAAACCAACCCCCATCGCCAGGCCAACCAGCAGCAGGCTGGTCACTCCATAAAACCTGGATTTCAGCACGGGCTGCCCTCCAGTAAATTGGTAATGCCCCGGGCAATGTCCTGCCACAGGTCGATGTCATTGGCCAGAGCGGGCTCGGTCATCATCTGCAGGCCCAGTCCGTCCACCAGGCCGGTCAGAAAGGTGGCCGTGCTGGCAATCGGCAGGGTCGGGTGTATCATGTTGTTTTCCTGAGCTTTTTTGAGCCCATCCGACATGGCCAGGCGAAATTTTCCATACAGTGCGCCCAGGGTTTCCCGAACCAGGGGACTTTGCCGGGCCACCGCCCAACCTTCGAAAAACAGGTGAAAAAAGTCCGGGTCGTTTTGCAGGACACGCTGCAGTGCGGCCACCAGCCGGTTAGCAAAATCGGCGGCCGAAGTGCTTTTCTCCAGCAGGTTGGAGACCAGCTGAACACTGAGCTGCATATTGTCCTGAATTACCGTCGCCAGCATTTCTTCTTTGTTTTTAAAGTAATAATGTAAAAGCCCGCGACTGACCCCGGCTTCAGCCGCGACCAGGTTGATGGTGGTTCCGGCATATCCTTTCTGGGCCAGGATCGACCGGACCGCAGATAAAATCCGGCGGGCTTTTTCATCTGATTGTTTATGCTGGGGCATAGGCGAAGGACCGGGGTTCAAGAGTTTAAGGGTTAAAAAGTTAAAGGCGTTTAACCGGGAACGCTGAACGGGGAACCCGGAACCTTAAACAGGGAACCGTATTCTTGACAAGCGGTTCAATTTTCAATAAAAAGGTAATTTGTTGGACGGCCAGCCAAAGTTGTTAACAATGACCGCAG
>CAZWPX010000122.1:0-605 GCA_964636125.1 uncultured Desulfobacterales bacterium
ACCGCGGATGCGGCCGAGCGGGGCCGGATCGACCCTCTTACCAGAGAGGAACTCAATCATCTGAAAGATATTTTCACCAATCCCTATCGATTTGTCAGCGTCGAACCGGGGAATGAAGTTGTATTAAGCTATGATGGTGCCCCTTTGAAGATGTGGCGCACACAGATCAGCGTAAACCGCATTCAATGCCTTGAAATCTATGAAAAACTTCTGGGGGCGGATACCCTTGAACTCGGACATGTTGATTACAGTTATAAACCGATCAAGCCCATTGTCGGGTTTGAGCAGCCCCTCCTGGAAAAGGCACTGATGACAACAACCTCGCCGCTTTTTTACGGGGCGATGCCCAACCTGGGACTTTACAGCCAGCCTGACGGTCCCTTTCCAAATCCCGCCGAATTAATGCCCATGGGAAAGATCGATGAGGCCCGCCAGGCCCACGAAGCAGCCGTGGAAGAGGCCGTCAAGGATATCGTTTTTGTGGCCGGTTCCTTATATGAATCCGGGGCCGATGGAATAATACTGGATACAGTCGGGGCTGCAGGTGATGCCGATTTTCTGGCAGGGCTTCAGGCAACCGAAATACTCAAAGAAAAGTATCCTGA
>CAZWPX010000122.1:615-2750 GCA_964636125.1 uncultured Desulfobacterales bacterium
TGTATTGAATTCGGCATGGCCGGTGAATTTGTATTAGGCATGCATGGGGATCTTACCTATGACGGCGTACGTCTGGCCGGGCTCTATGCACAGGACCAGGTAAAGCTTGCCGAAAAGGCCGGGGCAACCATTTTCGGTCCGGTCTGCAATACCAACACCAATCAGACAGCCCCCTGGAACCTGTCCAGAGCCATCACCTTTATGAAGGCCTGCGGTGAGGTTGCAAATATCCCGATCCATGTCAACATGGGAATGGGCGTCGGTGCGGTAACGGTGCATGACAATCCGCCCATAGATATTGTTTCCAGGGCATCCAAGGGAATGGTTGAAATTTGCCGGCTGGATGGGTTGTAGGTTGGCGTGGGCGATCCGCTGGGTATGGCGGTCACCCATGCTATTGCTTCGGGAATGGGCGGAATGAGGGCAGCCGGAGATCTGGTTGCTCGAATGCAGATGACCCGTGGCATGAAAATTAAAGAGGCCAAAAAATATGTGGCTGATAAACTTGGCGTATCCGTAACTGATCTGACCGATCCTATTATCATGAGTGAAGTCCGGGAAAATCTTAAAATCGGCACATTACACCCGATTGCGAACCATCCACAGGGCCTGGAGGCAAAGGCAAATATCGCAAAGGTGCTGGATATAGAGATTAACTGTATTAAACGCCTTCGGGGGAACAGGTGAAAAAAAATTCATGAAAAGAATTTTAAAAAATGGGATCACCGGTTCTGCCGGGTTTGGTTTGCACGCATTTTCAAAAGATGAACTGGATTCGATTCATTACGCTACGCTCCAGACACTCGGGCAAACCGGAATAAAGGTCATGAATGAAAAGGCCATGGAGATATTCCACGGCGCCGGGGCCTTTGTCGAGCGTTTTGATGGATGTGCGATCGTTAAAATACCTTCGCATATAATCGAAGAATCTATTCGCGTAAGTCCCGGCAGCGGCATCTACCATGGCCGCAACCCGGAAGATACATTTGTGGCCGAGCCTAACCGGGTGGGATTTACCACCTTTGGCGCCTGCCCCAATGTCATTGATCCTTTCACAAGAAAAGTCCGCAGGGGAACACTTGAAGATACCGCCGGATTTGCGAGGGTTTGCGACTATCTCAATGAGATAGCCGTGACTGAAAGAAGCGTCCTTGCGCCCGATGTGCCGGACGGGATGATGTTTATCCTCAGCATCAGGGAGATGCTTTCCAATACCGGCAAGCATATTTTTCAAGGGGCGGATTCCGCGAGAGCACTGCAGGTAATGACCGAACTGGCGGCCGTCTGTGCCGGCGGAAAAGAAATTTTTTCACAGCAACCTATTTTCACACCCCTGGTATGTCCGGCAAGCCCCCTGATGCTGCCGGATGTAGTATGCCAGGTCACAATTGAAGCTGCACGCATCGGCCTGGGGGTCACAATTATTCCCATGGGACTTTCCGGCGGCACAGCCCCCGCCACCCTGGCCGGCACTCTGGTCACACACAACGCAGAGGTGCTGGGCACCATTGCCCTGGCCCAGCTCACAAAAAGGGGTACCCCCTGCGTTTACGCCTCCACCAGTTCTATTCTTGATTTAAAGCTTGGCACTGCCGCCGTTGGCGCTCCGGAATATGGAATGATCAATGCATCCATCGCCAAACTTGCGCAGTATTACCGCCTCCCGTGCTGGATAGGTGCGGGAGCCGCGGACAGCAAGGTGCCGGACATCCAGTCCGGCTATGAATCAACCCTGAGCGCTACCCTCGGCGCCTTGTCAGGCGCCAACTTTCTGTTTGGCTGCGGTGTTCTGGAGCAGGGACTGACCATGGATTATGCCAAATTGCTCATGGATGCCGAAATGATCCGGATGATTCAGACCGCCACAGGCGGTGTGTCTGTTTCAGACGAGACCCTGGCTGTGGATGTTATCCATGATGTAGGCCCCGGCGGGTCCTATATTGACCATCAGCACACGTATCAGCACATGCGGGAGCAATCCGGTACAAAACTGTTTGACCGCAGATCAAGAGAAGACTGGCTGGCCGCCACAGATGGTGAATCAATACAGGAAAAAGCATATGCCGCAGCCATAGATATTCTCAACAATCATAAGCCGCCTCCTTTGCCCAAAGGCGCCGCTGAGGATATGGAAA
>CAZWPX010000123.1:0-2710 GCA_964636125.1 uncultured Desulfobacterales bacterium
GTGCCATCAAGTTCGCGAAGCGGCATCGTACATCTTAGCTTTATCAATCATCCCGAATTCTTAGATCCCACCTAATATTTTCTTGAGATTGAAATCGAAAATTTATACCCTGTACCTTAAAACATAGAGTCATGTATGTGAAAAATAGAAACTGCCGGCTTTGCCTATAGGCTCTGGTAATTCTATTCCTGAGAATGTAAGGCGTAATTTATGCTTTGGTGAAGAATCATGGTGCCACAGGTAATTATGGTGACGCTCTGGGTTGGTGCGGACGATAGTTTTTTAGCATCCTTTTGAGCTTGCTTGGTAAACACGACTCGCCAGCTCACCAGTCAAGTTCCTCCAAGCAATCCTCAACAGGGGTTACCAACCCATCGCGAATGGATTCACGCATTCCCGGAACATTCAGTAAATACATGGTTTCCTGGACTGATCGCCAGTCTTCCTCTGAAATGAGCACGGCGTTGCCCCGTTTTCCAGTTATGACAACCGGCTCGTGGGATAGTGTGGTTTTATCGATGAGGCGGTATAGTTTGGTTCGCGCCTCTGTGGCTGATAGTGTGGGCATATTGCACTTCAATTGTTTTTACAAAAAGTACGCTACTGCGTACGTTTTGTCAGGCCCTATCAAGCTATCGATAACCCAATACAATACTTTGCTGCTATATACTGCCCGGGAACCGGCAATCTCCCCCCCGTTCCTGCAGCCTAAACCTCTGATTTTAAGGCAGTCTGAACCGGCCTGCTGAATTTCTGCATAATTACCACAATCATAAAGAGAATCACTCCGGTAACATCCGCCCAGTACAATGGCCAGAAAAGACCGGCGGCGGCTATCCACAACAACACGGTTTCCAGCCAGGTAGCTTTGCGAAACAGGTAACGCTCGATGGCGGCGGCAAAGGCCACCAGTCCCAAAGTGGTGATCAGCATGGTCAGGCCCACTTCCCAGTGCAGCATTTCGTATGTTTTGCCCATCCCAAGCAGCGGCCGATACGCCATGATGATGGGGATGATGTACAACCCCTTGGCCAGTTTCCAGGAGGTAAAAGCCGTCTGCATGGGGTTGGCTCCGGCCACCCCGGCGCCGGCAAAACTGGCCAGACTCACCGGCGGGGTTACATTGGCGTCCTGCGAGTACCAGAAGACGATCATGTGAGAGACCAGCAACGGAACCCCCATGTCCAAAAGAGCCGGGCCGGCCAGGGTTGCCAGGACGATATAACTGGCGGTAACGGGCAGCCCCATACCCAACACGAGTGAAGCGGCTCCGATCAATAAGATTGCCAGGACCTTGATACCCATGCTGAGTTCCAGCACCAGGCTTGAAAATTTCAACCCCATGCCGGTCAGGGTCACCATGCCGACGATGATTCCCGCAGCAGCACAGGCCACAGATACCATGACCGCGTTTTTAGCCCCTTTCTCCAGGGCCTCAAGGACCATGCTTGATTCTGAAAGGATAAATCGTCCAGCGGTAAGGCGCCCGGCTCCCTGCAAGGCCCATCTCACTGCATTGGCTGCCAGGCTGGCCATCAGGGTGCTGACCACGGCCACAAACCCGGCCATCATGGGCGAGTAATTGGCCATCAATACGTATATCAGAATCAGAACAGGGATAATGAAATGCAGCCCTTCCTTGATGACGTTGCCCATTTTGGGCAGATTCTCTTTGGGCTGGCCCAGCAGACCGTGCTTTTTAGCTTCAAAATGGACAAAAAACAGAACAGTCACATAGTACATGATGGCCGGCACCAGGGCCACTTTGATGATGGTCAGGTAACTGGTGTTGGTAAACTCGGCCATGAGAAAGGCGCCGGCGCCCATTATAGGCGGCATGAGCTGCCCACCGGTTGAGGCTGCGGCCTCGATGGCCCCGGCCACATGCGGGCGATAGCCCACCTTTTTCATCATGGGAATCGTGAAAGACCCGGTGGCGACCACGTTTCCCACGGCGGATCCCGATACGGATCCCATGAAACCCGATGCCACCACGGAGGTTTTGGCCGGTCCCCCGGAAAAACGACCGGTAAGGGCATATGCCAGGTCTATAAAGAAATTGCCTCCCCCGGTGACTTCCAGGAACGCACCGAACAGGACAAACACAAAGACAAAGGTCGAGGCCACACCGATGGGTAGGCCGAATATCCCTTCGGTGGTCAGCCACAGGGTGGTGGCTATCCGTTCGATGCTGTAACCCTTATGGATTATCAATTCCGGCATATAGGGACCGTACATGGCGTACAACATGCCGGTGATGCAGATCCCGGTCATGATATTGCCGATGACCCGACGGCACGCTTCAAGTACCAGGAGCGTGCCGATAATACTCACCGTCAGGTCACGGGGAAGCCAGTCCCCCTGGCGTTCAAAGATATCGGTGAGGTTCAGGCATATATAACCGGTACAATAGAGGGCCGCCGCGATCAGCAACCAGTCAATTACCACCCAGATATTCAGGCGGTCTTTGCGGATTTTTTTAAACGCAGGCTTTAATAGAAACGTCAGGGTTAAGATAGCCCCCAGGTGAATCGAACGCTGGATAAGGGCAGTCAGCGCTGTAATGCCTGCTGTGTAGAGCTGATACAGGCTCAAACTGACAGCGACAACCATGACCACCTTTGCAGTTGCAATTGCCAGAGGGGTGAGTTTGGCTGTCTCTGCCTGACCATCAGGAGAACTGACCGGTGCGGTTGCTTCTGTCATTGCA
>CAZWPX010000124.1:0-2650 GCA_964636125.1 uncultured Desulfobacterales bacterium
GGGCATTTTAGAAAAAAAGGTGCTTTCAGTCTACATACAGCGTTTGGCCCGGATGTATCATGGTCCGGGGGGTGAGCTGGTTGATCTTTAAAAAATGCTTAAGATCCATATTGTGCAGCTGTGCAATTCGAAAGGGACTGTCCCCCGCCTTGACCTTGTAGGGCTTCAGGCCGGACTTGGAGACCGGCTCAGTGGGTTTTCCTGGAATCTTAAGGACCTGGCCAATGGAAAGGTAACTGCCGCGCAAACCGTTGAGTTGCTGGATTTTGCGGGTGGTGGTGTTATAGCGCCGGGCGATGATCCAGAGTGAATCACCACTTTTTACCACGTGCCGGGAGGGTACCGGGCCTTTTACCTTGGCGGGTGTTTTGGCGGGTGTGCGGGTGACAACCACGCCTTTGACCGGAATTTTCAGTTTTTGACCGGCGCGGATGAAATTGCTGCTGCGCAGGTTGTTGGCCCGTTTGATTTTGCTGACGCTTGTCCGGTAGCGCCGCGCGATAACTGAGAGGCTTTCACCCGGCCTGACGCGGTGGTACACATAGGCCGGTTGCGGGCGCGATGTGATCGGTAGCGTGTCGATTTTGGAAAGCAGCAGATCGCCGCGGCCGGTGGGCACGCGCAGGGTGTAGGGCTCTTCCGGGGTGATTTTATAGCGCAGCTCCGGGTTCAGGACAACCATTTGCTTATAATCACTGCCGAGGGCCTTGGCCACATCTTTAAGGTGTACCCGGCGGGTAATCTTAACCGTATCATACTCCAGGGGCGGATCGGCCACCAGCCCGGTCATCCCGTATTTGGCCGGGTCCTGCAGGATATGCAGCGTGGCCAGAAATCGCGGGACATAGCGAGCGGTTTCCAGGGGCAGGCGGATGTAGAGATCCCAGAAATTATCAAGGTAATTTACATTTTGGGAGCGAATAACGCGCAGAACACGGCCTTCACCGCAGTTGTAGGCGGCCAGGACTGTGGTCCAGTCACCGAAAATCTGATGCAGTTCCTTGAGGTAGGCCACGGCTGCCCGGGTGGCTTTGACCGGATCCAGTCGCTCATCTACGTAAGTGGTGCGCTTGAGGCCAAATTTATAACCGGTTGAGGGGATGAACTGCCACAATCCCAGGGCCCGGGCCCTGGACAGGGCGTGGGATTTGAAGCCGCTCTCAATTAAGGGAATCCAGGAAAGCTCTGTGGGCAGTCCTGCTTCCTGCAGGGCTGCGACGATAGCCTGCCGGTAAAGCCCGGAGCGGCGATAGGATTCGATGAAAAATCTCTTTTCTCCGTTGGTAAATCGCTTGATCTCCGCTTCCACATGCCGGTTCATGTCCATGGGAATGGCATTGTGGTTCCCGTTGACCACGATATTGCGGGAGGCGTATATTTCCAGAATCCGCTTGGAGATCAGAAAACGCAGATCCTCTTTCTGCTGGATCAGTTTGGGATTGTCGGCGGTATCCACTTCGAGAATCAGTGAATAGGCTTTATCCAGGGATTCAAGGGCATTGTCGAGTTCACCGGCCTGCCAGAATTCCTGGGATGCCTGGCAGAAATCCAGCGATTCGTCCAGGGTGTTTTCAATCTTCCTGGTGTCTGTCTGGTTTTTTTCATCCACCACAGAGCTGTTTGCAGGCGGGGCACTGTCATTGCTGATGATCCGGGTACTGTGTGCCTGCTGGGGGGTATCCGGCACCGCGGGTTGCACCACCTTGATATCCGGGCTTGGAGCCGCCGGCTCCGGGGCAGCCGGTTGTGCCGGCTGTTCAGCAACGACTTCCTGATCGGGCAGGGTGGATTTTACGAGGGACTGGTTGCATCCGTAAAACAGGGTCAGCAGGGAAATGAACAGGATGAATCTAACCGTTTTGGCCACGTGATGTTCCTTATGCAACAGGGTTTGGATCTGAAAGCAATTTTGACTTTCGAATTACACAACCCCGGTTGTCATTGTCAAGCTATATATGTCCGTCTAAGGCTGGCAATATTACAATGACTTGAAATATAAGCCATAATTCCGAACTTCAAAACCAAGGGTATTCCGCCTGGCAAATCGAAAGCACCTGCATGAATCGGTGGGTGGGGCTGCCGAGGCTGTCCGGATACCTTATATAAAAGCCGTCTGGGATGGGTATTTCCAAAAATAGGAATTAAACGAAAAAAAATCTTGACAGGAGTGGTGGCGTTTGACATATATACGCTTTTCGGGCGCTGTGCGTCCGGATGGTTTGCCGTGGCTTGAAATTATCAAGCGGCTGCAGCGGGCCAGAGTAGCTCAGTTGGTAGAGCAGCTGATTTGTAATCAGCGGGTCGCGGGTTCGACTCCTGTCTCTGGCTCCATGGGTATAAAAATGGTGGGGTTCCCGAGTGGTCAAAGGGAACAGACTGTAAATCTGTCGGCGACGCCTTCGGAGGTTCAAATCCTCCCCCCACCACCAGCCTCAATGAGAGTCGTATGTAGGAGGTTCCGGTATAGCGGGGCCGCTGGTGAACTACGTGGCTTCCTCTGTAAGTCTGCGCTTCTTGAGGATCTTCAGGGCCTCACCGGGTTTTCCGGGGCCAAGTGGCTGTGCGGTTATATCGAGCGGGAGTAGCTCAGTTGGTAGAGCTCCAGCCTTCCAAGCTGGAGGTCGCGAGTTCGAACCTCGTCTCCCGCTCC
>CAZWPX010000125.1:0-2614 GCA_964636125.1 uncultured Desulfobacterales bacterium
TGCGCGTCAATAAAATGGGCAGCACCGAGCCTACGTAGGTAAAGGCGGTGGCACCGCTTTTTTTTACCTGCGGCCAAAAGTCGCCGGCACTAAACCGCGGGGCCAACGCCAGGGATGCATTCGCCGCCAGGGCCGTGAGCACGCAGTATACCTGCGGGTTGGCATGGTACAGGGGCAGAGCGGTGAAAATCCGGTCCTCGGGCATCATGGCCGTGCCACTGGCCAGATCCGCAGCCGCCTTCAAATAGGCCCGGTGGCTGTTGACGACCAGCTTGGGCATTCCCGTGGTACCGGATGTCGAGGTCAGAATCAACGGCTGGATATCGGTCAGGGGCCAATCAACGGACAAGGTCGGGTCGCAGCCCGGGTATTTAGCGGCAAGGCCGCCGGCGCGCCCGTCCCAGTCAAGGCACCGTATGCCGTGAACTTTGGAAGCGATGGTTTCCCACCCGGGGCGGAAACAGTCCGCCAGAATCACCGCGCAACTATCTGATTGGCGCAGCAGGTGGGCCAGGGCCTCTCCCGAAAAATTCGTATTGACCGCCACGGTTACCGCACCGATCTTGGCCAGACCAAACCAGCACCCGATATAGTCCGGCCCATTGGGCAGCATCAGCGCCACATGGTCGCCCGCCCTGACACCTGCAGCGACCAGGGTGTTGGCGATCCGGTTGCTGGTCTGTTCCAGCGCGTCATACCCCAATTGCCGCCCCGAAAACCAGAGGGCTGTTTTGGCACCGTTGCACCGGGCCTTTTCGGCCATAAATGTACGCAGATTGTCCATGTCAGAACCCGATCAGCGCGCGGGCAATATTGTTTTTCATGACCTCCAGCGTGCCACCGGCGATGGCCAGGGCCTTGGTATCGCGCAGGTAAAGATTAAACCGGCTATCCCGCAGACATCCGAAACGACCGGTCAGCTGCAGGGCATCACCAACCACCTGCTGGGCGGTTTCCACACAAAACAGTTTAGCCTGGGATGCTAGCAACCGGCTTTTACCGGCGCTGTCCGCATCAGCGGCGGCGTGATCCCGCAGCAAGCGGGCAGCCTGCAGCTGGGTACTCAACTCGGCCAGCTTCCAGCGCAGGCCCTGGAATTCGGCGGCTGTGTGGTTACCGACCCGCCGGTGCCGGACATAGTCCAGCGCTTTTTCAAAACTTTCGCATGCAATGCCTAAGGCCGCGCTGGCATTGCCGAGGCGGCTGAAGTTAAATGCCGATAAAAACACCGCAAGGCCGCCGTCCACACGTCCCAGTATTTCAGTGGGCGTTATCCGGCTGTTTTCAAAAACGACGTCATTTAAAGGCGAACTGCGTAGCCCGATGGGATCCCGCTGTCCGGTCACCCGAAAACCGTTTGTCTCGCGCGCCACTATGACCATGGTGTTGCCTTGTGCACTGCGGGCCAGCACCCCGAGAAAATCAGCGGCCACCGCATCATTGATAAATACCTTTTCACCATTTAAAACAAAGCCATTGCCTGCCGGGGAAAGCCGGGTCTGCATGTTTTGAAAACTTGACCCGATGCCCGATTCGGTGATGGCCATAGCCCCCACGGCCGCGCCCCTGATCAGCGGTCTCAGATAGCGTTCGCGCTGAACACTGTTGCCGTATTCGGTCAGCATCTCGATGAGCTGAAAGTGGCCGTTATGGATCATGCCCGCCCCGGCGCGGGCCAGCTCTTCGCTGATCACACAAAACGCCAGGGTCCCCAGCCCCATGCCGCCGTCATCGCAGCGCAGATGCGCATTGAAAAAGCCTTCCTCACCACTGCGCCGAAACAGATGCAATGGAAAAGTAGACGCTGTCTCGTGTGCCAGGATATCCGGGAACACCTCACCATCGACAAATGTGCGCACCCGGCATCGCAGGGTCTCAATTTCCCGGGGATAGGTTCCTAAAGTGCTTGAATCAACAGTCATGGCGGATGGACCTTCGGCAGGATCGTCGACAAGGGGGTGCAACCTGCCCGAAAAAACGCTGCCGGTATTTAAGGGTCAATATCAAAGCAGACCTTACAGTCCCGCTGCAGCATCCAGGTGCTGGTAAAGATATGGTCTGCATGCTTTAAAATCACCGCCTCCGGTGTCTGGGGGGCGATGGTTGAATACGTCGGCGAATGGGCCGCCACGGCATGCACCACGGAGAGGGGCACCTCGGCCGCCAGGGCAAGATGCACGCCGGCGGCCACGTGACCGAGACGCCGGCCGAGCTCTGTGGGACGGCCATCCGCGGCGTGAAACAGACAGATTTTGTCCAAGTCGTGAAGCACGGCGGCCGCGATCAGGATGTCCCGGTCAATTTTAGCCGATTGATGGGATTTCAGGGTATCGGCAATGGCCAGGGCGCAATCGACCACCCCGTTGGTATGATCCACATTGGAAATGCCCAGGGCTTCCCGGGCCGGTTCCCACTGGCTGGCATCTTCGATCCGGTCATAGTCCGAGGCCTGCCAGGCCCCCAGCCAGGCGCAACAAACCTGGTCCTTCAGCGTGGCTGCTTCAATGTCCCGAATCCTGGGAAAGGCGGCCAGCACCGCTTCGATCGTTTTTTCTATCATGCTTCCACCGTTTCAGGTTTCAATGGTTCTAGGGTTGCCACGCCCCGGCCGCCG
>CAZWPX010000126.1:0-2324 GCA_964636125.1 uncultured Desulfobacterales bacterium
CATTGATGCCGGGGATAAAGGCCTGATTCATCAACTCCAGCGGATCTCCGCCGTCTGCGATGACTTTGCCTGCTATCTCAAGTACTTTCTCTTTGTTCTGGTCAATAAGCTGCTTTTTTGCTTCTGCAATGATCTCTTTGTCTATCATGAATAGTGTCTCCTTTTTGAATATATTGAATTTCTGATACCGGATATGTCCGGCCCGGGTCTCCGTGCCGGACAGAATTATTTGACACGTTCTTTAAAATGAAGCCCTCTGCCTGAACCGGTTGACGCAATTGATCTCGATGTCAAGGGCTTCGGCTATCCGGGCTTTTGCCTCCATGCCTTTGGCGCAACCGGGCAGCGGAGTCATGGCACCGAGCTGCATATCCTGGCGCACTTCATTCATGATGACCGGATCGGTCAATTCGGATACCCCGACTTTCAACTTGTCTGCAACATATTTTTTTGAATCTTCAATTCTCATGCCCAGGGTCATCTGCACGCGCGCAACCAGATCTCCGGCTGCCCGCATTCCGCCCATTCCCGAAGCATGCGCATGGGTAATCGCCATGGCAAAGGGATCGCCCACGCCCACCTACAACCCGTCCAGCCTGACCAGCTCCACCATGGCTTTGGAAGATCGGGATACAATATCGATGGGCGGATGGTCGTTGACCGTCACAGCTCCTACCCCCATGCCCATATTGGGATGAATCGGGATAGTGGTCGTCTCGCCGCAGGCCTTCATGAAGGTGATGGCCCGGGCCAGGTTCCAGGGGCTTGACTCGCTGGTATTGGTATTTACCACCGGGCCGAAGATGGTCACTCCGGCCTGTTCCGCCAACTTAACCTGATCGTGGGCATAGAGTCCGGCCAGACGCGTGCCCTTGTACTCCAATTGGCCGTGCATACCCAGGATGAACTCCCCTGCCATACCCAGTTCAATGCACATTTCCGGGTATTTCTCCTTGAGTTTTTCCGCCGCCATCAGGGAGGCCAGAAAGTCGGCATCTCCTGCAGCTCCCACAGAGTCAAGATTGATGCCGTCGGCACCGGATTCATACATGGCGCCGCCAACAAATACAATATCCTTGACTGAATCCTCCACGGTTTTTTCCAGGGATTCCCGGGCCTCTGCGATCTTGCCGCTTGGCAGCAGTTCAGCCGGGTTCGGAAAGGGGCCGTCCGGCTGGCTGTAGAGCCCCAGGTTGGGCATGGCTCCGTAAAAAAGAGGCACATGTGTGCTCAGCAGGGCCTGTTCCATTATTGGCTGTTCCATGGTTACAATGGGTTTCAAAGGTTTGAAGCTGTAATCCACATGACACAGCTCCATGGTGTCGGCGCCCATGATTTTTTCATAAATCTGAAGCGCCTGAATCCGGTCCACATTGACTCCCACCCGCCGGATCTTGAGAGTTCCGGCATCGTAGCTCATAATCACCTCCCGGCCCGGGTCAACACTCACAAACTTCTGGGGCAACTTGAAAATATCCAGCAGATGTTTGAGTTCATCGTCGGTTAAAGGAGGGATATTGCCACGGTCGGCAGCGTCTTCGGTTCCGGCCTGCAGGTCTTCCATGAGGTCACTCTCACTCAGTTCCACGGGAGTCCCATCACCGTATCGTGTAAAAATTTTTCCCATTATTTTCTCCTTTGTTTTTGTGAATTGCCGGGTATTGACCGGATGCCCGGCAATTCACCGGGTCGGGGTTATTGATCGATGGCCTTGAGGCCCTCTTCCATGATGGAAAGACCTTTTTCAAGCTGTTCATCCGTGATGACAAACGGCGTCAGGACTCGAATGACATTGCCGTAAATGCCGCACACCAGCATGATCAGGCCTTTTTCATAGCAAAATGCCGACAGTTTTTGGGCTTCCTCTGCCGCCGGCGTTCCGTCGGCCCTGGTAAGGGCCAGGCCCAGCATGGCGCCCAGGCCGCGAATTTCATTCACAACGGCAAATTCTTTCTGCCATTTCTCGAACCGGGCCAGGAGGGTATCGCCGAGTTTTATGCTCTTTTCCAGCAGGTTCTCCTCTTCAAAAATTTCCATGACCGCCAGGGCTGCGGCGCAGGCAACGGGGTTGGCTCCATATGTACCGCCCATTCCCCCCGGATGCACGGAATCCATGATTTCAGCTTTACCCACCACGGCACTCAGGGGCATACCGGCGGCAAAACTCTTGGCTACGGTCATCAGATCCGGTTCAACACCCCAGTGCTCAATGGCGAACATCTTGCCGGTGCGGCCCATACCGCTCTGGATCTCGTCGGCTACGAACAGGATTCCATGCTCTTTGCACAGCTTGGCAACTTCCTGAAAATAGCCCTTTGGCGCTG
>CAZWPX010000127.1:0-2315 GCA_964636125.1 uncultured Desulfobacterales bacterium
TGCGGGGTTCAGGATCTCGGCGGGGGCCAGGCCTCCTCTCTGGCCCAGATCACGGCCGAGGCTCTGGGGGTGCCCCTGGAGGATATCACCGTTTTCCATGGCGACTCCGCCCTGACGCCTTTAGCCGGCACCACTACCGCAACACGCCAGCTGTATATGTCGGGCAATGCCACTTTGAAAGCCGCAGCGACGGTACGCCGTAATCTTCTTGAAAAAGCCGGCCTGATGATGGGCATAGACCCCGGCTTTCTGGATATCAGGGAGCGCAATGTATTTATTCAGCAGTCACGGAAGCCGTGGATGGTGGTTGAGGGAGAAAACAGGGAATGCACAGTCAGCTATGGCGGCAGCCGGGATGATATAATCAGTTCTGAAAATTGTCCGGACGGCGATCCGGATAGAGTCATTCCCTTAATTGATGTCATCAGGGCGTGTGCGGCAGATGGAGTGGAACTGTACTGCATGGCCCAGTTCAATGCCCCGGCCAAGGAATTGATGGACTTTAAAACCGGACAGGGACAGGTCTTTCCGGATTTTACCTTTGGAACCATAGGGATGGAAGTGGCGGTGGATACCGAAACCGGCATAATCGATGTGCTCAAAATCGTCTCCTGCTTTGATCTGGGGCAGACGGTCAACCCATTGAGCGCCGAGGGGCAAATGGAAGGCGGCGCGGTCTACGGGCTTGGATACGGTTTATGTGAAGATGTGATAATGGAGCAGGGTATCACTAAAACCCCTTCACTGGCCGAATACCTGATACCCACGGCAAAGGATGTGCCGGATGTGGAGACTATCGTGATTGAATCGGGGGGCGGGATAGGGCCCTTCGGGGCCAAGGGAATCGGTGAACCGTCGACCGTGCCTGCTGCTCCGGCCCTGGCCAACGCGGTGACTGACGCCATAGGGAAACGTGTTCATACTCTGCCGCTGACCCCGGATAAAATCCTTAAAGCCCTTGGCAAAATATAGGCAGTCGCCTTATGGCCCTGGAAACGAAGATAGAAAAACGTATCGGAATTGTTACAATCGGACAGTCGCCCCGGACGGACGTGGTTCCGGAAATGCAGGCTCATCTGGGTACCCATGCAGCTGTCATCGAACGCGGAGTTTTGGACGGCCTGAACCTGACGGAAGCAAAGGACTTCGCCCCTGAACCAGGGATGCTGCCTCTGGTGACCCGCATGCGGGACGGTACCGAAGTGATTGTTGCCAAAGAGAAACTGCTGCCCAGGCTAAATAATATAGTGATGGCCTTAGACGGCGATGGTGTGGATTTGATCCTTCTTTTGTGTAATGGCGATTTTCCCGTTTTCGATACCCGCTGTATAGTGATTGAACCCCAGCGCCTGGTGGATCATTGTGTGGCCGGCGTGCTTCGTGAGCGGCATCGGCTGGGTATTCTGGTCCCGGTGCCGGAACAGAAAGCCTGGGTTCGTCAGCGGCTGGAAGCCGGCAATCCTGATATGACGATAGCCGCAGCATCTCCCTACGAAGGGGAAAAAGCGATTGAGGCCGCCTGCCGGCGGTTCTCGGAGAGCCGTTGTGATATTATCCTGCTTTACTGCATGGGATTCAACCGGCAACTGGGTAAGAAAGTCCGCTCTTATTGCAATACTCCGGTCATCGTATCCAGTTCCATTGTGGCCCGCATTCTGGGTGAACTGATGGAGAACTGATGAACGAAAAAATCATCGGCATCATTGGGGGGATGGGACCTGAAGCGACACGGGATCTGTACGATAACATCATTCATCTTACCCGTGCGGCCAAAGATCAGGATCATCTGCACACGATCATCGACAGCAATCCCAGGATACCGGATCGGACCGCCTTTATCATCGGCAAAGGAGAGGACCCGTTACCTGCCATGCTTGCAGGCGGCAGACGCTTGCAGGCGGCAGGCGCCGATTTTGCCGTGATTCCGTGTATATCGGCTCATTTTTTCCTAGAAAAGCTACGGGCACAACTGGAAATTCCGATATTATCTGCCTTCGAGGAAGTCGCCAGAGAAATCCGTGTCTATCCAAATATAACACGCATTGGGCTGCTTGCCACCGACGGGACTGTTCGAAGCGGTGGATTCGCAGACACCCTGGCGGCCCATGGCATACAGACCCTTGTGCCGGACACGGTTCATCAGCAAAATGTGATGGAGGCTATTTATACAATTAAAGGCGACTCGTCCGGAGAAAAGAGATACTACTGCCGTGACCTGTTCCAGGCTGCGGCCGAGCATTTGATCCAAAATAGCGCACAGGGCATCATTGCCGGCTGCACTGAAATTCCCCTGGCATTACATTCATCGGATATCA
>CAZWPX010000128.1:0-2306 GCA_964636125.1 uncultured Desulfobacterales bacterium
GCCACCATGGCGGTAAGCCCGGTTCCCATGGCGGCAAGAGCCGCGGAAACGGAACCGCCCCCGGGAGCTGATGAACGTGCACCTACCGCCTCGATAAAACCGCGCAGGCTCATTCCGGCCAGGGGTTCATCGGGTGGTTCGGCAACGATGTATTCAATGATTTTCTCTTTCGGATTAAAGGGCGCCACTGAATTGAGCCCCAGCCTTTCGATGGCCAGACGGATTTTCTGATCTTCATCAATAATGAACAGATTCTCTTTTTCAATGTAGTAATCCGCCGCTGCGAGAAGCGATGCCAGGGGTACAATGCCGACGATTTCGGAACCTGCCAACCCTACGTTGAGGGCCGCAGCCTCTTTTTTGACTTCTTCATAGAGCCGGTGAATACCGGTTACCGTATAGTTGCTCAGGTTGACCGTCACCTGGGCCAGGTTGTATTCCTCCACATACCAACCCATACCCTTAACCTCTTTAAGGCGACCGGGCTCATCTAATCCCCGGCCGGCTTCGCGCAGGTTCAGCGCAATGCGGTGGGCCTGGTTGGGGGTACCCAGGATATTTACATTATAAGCGATTAAAAACATGCGTGCACCCGTGGCCGTGGCGCCCCAGGCAGGCACAAATTCGTCCGGGCCGAAATCCGGTTTCCAGCGGGGGTCTTCCAGTTTTTTCTTGAGCCCTTCATATTCCCCTTTACGCACATCCGGCAATTTACGCCGATAGTCATGTTCGGCAGCCTCTTCGTAAAGAAAAAAGGGAACCTGAAGCTCCTCTGCGGCCCGTTGTCCGAATGTCCTGGCAATATCTGCACACTCTTCCATGGTGGTATTGGCCACAGGGATAAAAGGGCAGACATCCATGGCGCCGAAGCGGGGGTGCTCTCCTTTATGCAACCGCATGTCGATGCGGTCTTTTGCCACCCGGGCCGCAGCCAGGGCTCCTTCGATTACGGCCTCAGGATCCCCTACAAAGGTATACACCGTGCGATGGGTGGATGCACCGGGATCCACATCTAAAAGCGTGCATCCGCCTGTCTCGGAGATAGCCCCGGCAATGGCATCGATAACCTCTCTGTTGCGGCCTTCGGAAAAATTCGGTACACATTCAACAATTTTTTTCATTTTTTATATCCTTAAACAGCCTGTCCAGACCATCTGAAATTTTTGTATCATCCGCCAGATACGGGATGGTGATCTGATCTCCATTATCATTGTTCCGATTATACGTCATGGCCACATCCATGGCATTGGCATTGCGGGCCCAGTTGCGGCGGGCCACACCACCCATGACATCCCATAAAACAGATGACCGGATAATCCGGTCGACCCGCGGGCTTCCGTCCAGAACCATGCCGTATCCGCCGTTAATGGCTTTTCCAATGCCTGTTCCACCCCCGTTGTGCAATGACACCATGGACATTCCCCTTGCAGCATTTCCGGCAAAACAGTGGGTGGCCATGTCAGCGGTTACATTACTGCCGTCTTTGATGTTGGCGGTCTCTCTAAAGGGGGAATCCGTCCCGCCTGGATCATGGTGATCACGGCCTAGCATGATCGGGCCCACCTCGCCGTTTCTTACCATCTCATTAAATTTAAGGGCGATGTTTACACGGCCGTCGGCGTCCTGGTAGAGAATGCGGGCCTGGCTTCCCACAACAAGGTTGTTCTTTTGCGCATCCCGTATCCAGATATAGTTGTCATAGTCTTCCGGGCTGCGGTCCGGATCGATACAGTCCATTGCCGCCCGGTCTGTTCCGGACAGGTCTTCTGGTTTTCCACTTAGGCAGACCCATCTGAAAGGCCCGTAGCCATAGTCAAAAATGGGCCCCATGATGTCTTCAAAATAAGACGGAAAAATAAACCCGTCTTTAGCATCAACACCATTTTTTGCGATCTCAGTGACCCCGGAATCAAAAACCGCTTTCAAAAACGCATTACCGTAATCAAAGAAAAAGGCGCCTTTTTCCGAAAGCATTCGAATCAACTCAAAATGCCGCTTTAAACTCTTATCCACGAGGGCGTGAAAGCGGTTTCGGTCAGCTGCGAGAAGACGGGTACGCTCTTCAAATGAAACACCCTGGGGACAATAACCGCCGTCATAGGCAACATGACAGGATGTCTGGTCGGAAAGCAGGTCCACATGAATATTATGATCATCAATATAAGCCAGGAGATCAACAATATTGCCGTGAAAGGCAATGGACAACGGATTTTTTTCCGCGACAGCTCTGTCAACAGCGGCAAAGATATCTTCCAGGTCGCCGGACACCATATCCACCCACCCCTGTTCATGGCGCGTCCGGATTC
>CAZWPX010000129.1:0-2127 GCA_964636125.1 uncultured Desulfobacterales bacterium
CGCAGATGGAAGACGAAATGTGGAACCTGGCCGGTGACATGGACCGTAAAAGCCGAGCCAAACTTAAGGAAAACGGTATGACGATTAGCCCGGTAAGCAAGCCGTTTCGCGCCGAGCTAAACGCCATTGGCGATAAACTTAGAGAAAAATGGGCCAAAAAATCTGGCGCCGACGCCCGCAAGATCCTGGGTGAATACAGCAAGATTGTAGGTCGCTAGGCAAAGCTATGAGAAACGCGTAAAAAGTCAAAGGATGACTTTTTACGCGTGCTTTAAGAACGTAGATCAGAAACCGGGAAAGACCTTCAGGGTGATATCTAAATGAAAATAATAGTGCAATTCATAGAAAGCTTGAGCAACTGGATGTCATGGCTTTCAGCCGTGCTGCTGGGGTTGATGACCCTTTTGATCCTGGCTGAAATCACCCTGTGGAATTTATTTGAAAAGACGACCCTCATCGCCGATGAGTACAGCGCCTACGGGTTGGCCGCCATCATTTTTCTCGGTGCGGGCTATTGCCTCAAGGAGCGGGGCCACATCCGGATCACGCTTGTGCTGGGATTTCTCCCGGAAAAGCTTTCAAGGGTTATCACGTTTACGGCCACAGTCATCACCACTGCTTTTATGGGCTACCTGTGGTGGTATCTCTTAAAAATGGTGCAGGCCACCATCCGCTATGGCTCAACGTCCGGTACCCTGACCAACACCCCCCTGTGGATTCCCCAGACGGTTATGCTCATCGGAGCGGCCTGCTTTTTACTTCAACTGGTCGCGACCACGATTAAAACCTATGGGGCCATCGGAACCGGGGAGGAAGTGGTATAATGGACGCAAGCCTGATAATGTCACTCGTGGTCTTCGGGATTCTGTTTCTGGCCCTGGCATGCGGCATCTGGGTCGGATTCGCCCTTTTCATCGTTGGTTTTCTCGGCATGCTGCTATTCAGCCCCCTGCCCCCCGGCCCCAACATGGGGTCGTCCGTGTGGGCAACCGTTGAAAAATGGGAATATGTGGCCCTCCCCCTGTTTATCCTCATGGGTGAAATCCTGTACCGCTCGGGAATTTCCGAAAAACTTTTCAAGGCCCTGGTGCCCTGGCTTTACCGTCTTCCGGGCGGGTTGCTTTTGATGAACATCGTATCCTGCACACTTTTCGCGGCCGTCTCCGGCTCCAGTGCCGCCACCACCGCCACCGTCGGCCGGATAACCCTGGCCGAGTTTGACAAACTGGGCTACGACAAGAGCCTGGCCATGGGCTCCCTGGCCGGGGCCGGCACCCTGGGATTTCTGATTCCGCCTTCTCTGATCATGATTGTCTATGCCATCCTGGCCGAGGTCTCCATTGGTAAAATGTTTATGGCCGGCATCCTCCCGGGCCTGCTCCTGGCGGGAATTTACTCCGCTTATATCATCTACCGCGGCATTCGAAATCCTGAAATCGCGCCCCAATCCCAGGAAAGCTACAGCTGGAAGGAGCGCTTGGTAGGCCTCAAAGACCTGGCCCCGACATTGCTCCTGATCCTCATGGTGTTAGGGAGTATTTACGGCGGTGTCGCCACACCCACCGAGGCGGCGGCCATCGGTGTTTTCGGGGCCACGGCGTTTGCCCTCTTTAACCGTCAGATGACATTCAAAATTATGTTTGAATGCCTGGTGGGTGCAGTCAAGACAAATGCCATGATCATGCTGATCGTGGTGGGGGCCGGTTTCCTGTCCCGGGTCATGGGGTTTCTGGGCATCCCGGCGGCCATTACCACGGCCATCACGGAATTGGGCCTTTCCCCTTACATGCTCATGCTACTTCTGGGCGCTTTCTATATTCTGCTCGGTTGCCTGCTGGACGGTTTTTCCATCGTGGTAATGACCCTGCCCATTGCCCTGCCCATGGTGGTGTCAGCCGGCTTTGATCCCATCTGGTTCGGTATTTACCTGATTTTGATGGTGGAAGTCAGCCAGATCACACCCCCTGTGGGATTCAACCTCTTCGTGATACAGGGATTGACGGATGAACCGATCATGAAGATTGCCGGATATGCGTTGCCCTTTTTCTTTCTGATGTTACTGACAACGGCAATTCTGACAATATTTCCCGAGATTGCGCTCTACCTGCCCGAATTAATGACGACCAA
>CAZWPX010000130.1:0-2076 GCA_964636125.1 uncultured Desulfobacterales bacterium
ACATGGTGTTTCTCTGATCAAATCGTGCTGCATCCCCCGACCCTATTTTACGCTTCCATTCCGGCATTGGCTATATTCTCTCTATTTGATGATTTCTCGCCTCGCTACGTTGCCTTTTGATCATGGGCGTTCCGTTTTATGTTTGACATTAACAGATTATGCAATCCACTTCAAAATGAAAGAGCCATGTGGTAAACAAATGTGTTATCTTTGATATTGGTGGCGAGAAATATAGATTGGTCGTAAAGCTCAATTTTGTGGCACAAAGAATGTGGATTCCTCCTCTACCGAACCGAGGATGGACAGACGCGGCTGGAAGTTACCTTTCGCGGAAAAAGTGTTCTGGCGCAAGGTGCTGGATATCCATGCCACCAGTATCGACTATGATCCTTGAATGTGGTAGCCCATAGTCAAATTTCCCTCTTGCAATTTTGCACTTAAAATGCAAAATTGCAAGGCGAGGTGACCGCATGACAGAAAAATATATACAGAGATCACTGGAGCCTGTGCTCCGGAAGGCGGCTGGACAGTTTCCCGCCGTGGTGCTGACCGGACCCAGACAGTCCGGCAAAACGACTCTGCTCAAACGCCTGTTTGCCGATAAATACGGTTATGTTTCCCTTGAGCCGCCGGATATGCGGGCGGCAGCCGGGGAAGATCCCAGGGGCTTTCTGGAGATGTACCCGTCGCCGGTCATCTTTGATGAAGTGCAGTATGCGCCGGATCTGCTGCCCTACATCAAAGAGCGGATAGACGCGGACCGCGGGCGGGCGGGTCAGTATCTGCTCACTGGCTCCCAGAACCTGCTGTTGGTTGAGAAGGTCACGGAATCCCTGGCAGGGCGGGCGGCAATGCTGCGGCTGCTGCCGCTGTCGCGCCGTGAGGCGGCCGGGAAACCGCTGTCACCGATGATATGGCAGGATGGTAGGCTTGAGGAAGGGGTGGCCTATGTTTCAGGCAAACAGCTATGGCAGGAGTTTTTGAGGGGCGGTTATCCTGAGCTTGTGGCTGACAGAACGCGGGACATCAGTCTCTGGCATGGATCCTATATCCAGACCTATCTGGAAAGGGATGTTCGCTCCCTTAGACAGATCGGCGATCTTTCCCAGTTCCAGAGTTTTCTGCGTGCCCTGGCGGCCAGAACGGCCCAGCTGGTCAGCCTGACCGGCCTTGCCCGTGATCTGGGAGTGGCAGTGAATACCATTAAAGCCTGGATCTCCGTACTTGAGGCCACCTATCAGGTGATTGTGCTCAGGCCATGGTTTGTCAATGTCGGCAAACGGCTGGTGAAGACCCCCAAAATCTATTTTGCCGATGTGGGCACCCTCTGCTACCTCACCGGCTTGAAGGACCCGGAACATGCGGCAGCAGGTCCCATGGGCGGGGCCATCATGGAGACTGCGGTGGTCTCTGAGATTGTCAGGACCCTCACCCACCAGGGGATTGAACCACAGATTTATTTCTGGCGTACATCCATCGGCGTCGAGGTTGATATCGTCATCGAGACCGCCGGCAGTCTGGTTCCCATTGAGGTAAAACTGTCAGCAACTCCAAAGCCTGCCTTTGCCTCTTCCATAAAGATATTCCGCGATGACTATGGTGACAGAGTCCTGCCCGGCTATGTGGTACATCCAGGAGATGTCCGTCTACCCCTTACTCCCGGGGTTACAGCTCTGCCCTTTGCCGAGTTGTAAAAGTGATCAGAATTATGCCAAGGCAGGGGAGAACAAACACCCTTCCCTTTAAAACCCCTTCATCATCCCTTTGATCAGATACGGCACTTCAATCCGGCCGGTGGGGGACAGGATACGACTGCTGAAGTTGGTGGTGTAGCGTTTTTTCAAGTTGCGGGCAAGTTTGCGGTATTCGGCGCTGTCCACGGCGCTGGCGATGTCAGCAAAAGACCGGGCGGTGCATTCCGCCAGGATCCTAGGTCCCGTGCCGATGGAAAGACGCCAGCCGTGGGTCACCGGGACGCCCAGTTGCTTCATCATGGGAATGGCTTCATCCCTCACAAAATTATTGTGTTCCTCCTCCATGCCGGGCACAATATCGTAATACTGGTTGAATTTCCAG
>CAZWPX010000131.1:0-1596 GCA_964636125.1 uncultured Desulfobacterales bacterium
ACTCGACCATGAGCCCACCGTGACCACTATTCCGGTGGACAGTGACGCCGCTTTGCAAGAGGTCAGTGACCAGCGATCACTGGCACTTAACCCGGCCGATATTCCTACGGTCCGCGCATATTTTATCGATAAAAAGGTGCAGCGGGCAAGGGCTGCCCTAGGGCTGTCCGAACCCACAGACATCGAGCTGGAGTATATTTCCCAGGCCCGCAGTGATCATTGCAATCACAATACATTTCAAGGCTTGTTTGAATACCGTGATTCAGAGACCGGCGAGTCGGAACGGGTGGACAATCTGTTTAAGACCTGCATTCAGGCTCCAACCCTGGCTCTGAAGGAAAAAAAGCCATGGGTGGTATCGGTGCTGTGGGATAACGCCGGGGTAGGGCGGTTTGACGAGGATCATTATTATACGGTTACCGGTGAAACCCATAATTCTCCCTCCAATATGGAGGCTTACGGCGGTGCCATAACCGGAATTGTCGGTGTTTACCGCGATCCCATGGGCACCGGACTGGGATCAAAACTGATCATGGGCAGTTACGGATACTGTGTCGGTCCCAGGGATTACAGCGGCAGGCTTAAACCGCGGCTCCATCCCCGGCGCCTTTTAGATGGTGTTCTAGAAGGAGTCAGAGACGGCGGCAATAAGAGCGGTATTCCCACCACCTTCGGGCAGGTCCTGTTTCATCCGGGTTATATGGGTAAATGCCTGGTTTTTGTAACGGCACTCGGGATGATGCCGTCCCGGGTCAACGGGTTGCCTTCAGAGTTGAAAAAAACCTCACCGGGCGAGTTGGTGATCATGTGCGGGGGCCGGGTGGGAAAGGATGGCATCCACGGGGTGACTGCATCGTCGGAAATCTATTCGGCAAACACCCCGGCAGGGCATGTACAGATCGGCGATCCTTATACTCAGAAAAAAATGCACGACTTTTTGCTTGAAGTTCGGGACAAGGGGTTGATCCGGTTTATCACGGACAACGGAGGCGGCGGGTTGTCTTCATCGGTGGGTGAGAGCGCGCTGTTTTCCAATGGCTGTGAAATCCAGCTGGAAAAGGTGCCTTTAAAATATGACGGTCTGGACCAGTGGGAGATTTGGATTTCAGAATCTCAGGAACGGATGACTGTGGCCGTGGCTCCTGAAAATCTTGAACAATTCATGGCTCTTTCGCGCCGCCATGCCGTGGAAAGCACGGTGATCGGGAAATATATGGATACCGGGAAGCTGCACATTACCTACAACGGCAAAACATGCGCCTATGTGAATCTGGATCTTTTGACGGGCAGTTTTCCCCAGTGGAAATTTGAAGCCCTGTGGCAGTCGCCTGAAGATCGGGGCCTGAACGAGCCCGTGCTGCAGGAGCCTGGAGATTATAATGCCCTGCTGCAGGACCTTATGGGTCGGCCGAATATCTGTTCCAAAGAGTGGATTACACGCCAGTATGACCACGAGGTTCAGGGGTCCAGCGTCATCAAGCCGCTGGTTGGGGCACACCGGGATGTCAACAGTGATGCATCCGTGATCCGTCCGGTGCTGGCATCTTCAAAAGGCCTGGCTTTTGCTCAGGCCCTTTTACCGTCCTATTCGGCTAT
>CAZWPX010000132.1:0-1580 GCA_964636125.1 uncultured Desulfobacterales bacterium
TGGCAGGGCTGCTGCGCCCGATTCAGGGAACTGTCAGTTTCGCGGAGGAACCGATCCAAACCTTGCCCGTACATGAAGTGGTTCGCCGGGGTCTGGTATATGTGCCCGAGGGTATGAAAGTTTTTCACCATATGAGTGTTATAGAGAACCTTGAAGTAGGTGCCTATCTTTCCAGAAATCAACTGAACAAACTGCTATCTTTTGTGTTTGAAATCTTTCCGGTTCTGGCGGATAATCGCCACCGTCAGGCCGCAAACTTAAGTGGCGGCCAAAAACGTATGCTGACTGTGGCGCGGGGACTTATGGGCGGTGCCCGTGTCCTGCTGCTGGATGATCCCTTTTTGGGCCTGGCACCCAAAGATGTAAACAACCTCTGTAATACCTTGAAAACAATCCGCCGGCACGGAATCACTCTGATATTGGCCGGTCAGCATGTCCGCCGAATTTTAAATGTGGCCACCAAAGCATATCTTTTAGAGGAAGGAAAAATTACTCTTTCCGGCAGTGGAGATCATCTATTAGGTCACCCGCATCTACAAGAAAGTCTTTTCGGAATCGTGGCCGGGTCAGGAGTCATCGCCTCTTGATTGATGCCCACACCCATCTCTATTCAGACAAGTACCGTAATGACCTTGGCCTGGTAATTCAGCGCGCCCGCAAACTGCTGGATGCCGTTGTAATATCAGCAGTTGATGCCGAAAGCCTTGAAAAAAGCCTGACGATTCAACGCCAATATCCGGATTTCATTTATGTAACTGCCGGAATTCATCCCAGAAAAGCGGCTGTAATTTCGGATAAAGACCGAATGCAATTGTGGCAGTCCATTGGTCGGCTCAGGCATAAAATCGTAGCCGTGGGCGAAGTAGGGCCTGATTTCCACCACATTAAAGACAAACGCCGGCAACAACGGCAACTATCCGTGCTGGAGGAAGCCCTGAACCGGGCCCAGGCCTGGAACCTTCCCTTGGTAGTCCATGCCCGCGGGGCCGAAGCGGAAGCCCTGGAAGTTCTTGCTTCCGGTCAAACACCTGTAATGTTTCACTGCTTTGCCGGGTCAAAACAAATGGCCCTGAAAATTGCCGCTTGTGGCTTTTATCTTTCCTTTTCAGCGATTTTGCTTTTTAAGACTGAACTTCAGGAAGCTGTCACCCGCATTCCCGCCGAGCAGATTCTAACCGAAACCGACAGCCCGGCCCTTTCGCCCCGGCGCGGTCATCCCAGGAATGAACCTGCTTACGTTGAAACGATTGTATTGCGGCTGGCCAAGCTCTTAAACTATTCCCCCCCAAAAACGGCAGAGATAACCGCTGCCAATGCCCGCAGATTTTACGGCCTTTAAAGCAAATATAGTTAGTTAGGAAATGCTGTTGGGTGAAATCATCGTTGGATGAAATCATAGTTGACTTACCGTGTAAAAATTGAAATATTATTCATTTCATAATTTTTATTTAGAAGTTTAAAATAATTACAATGGAGGTAAACTATGACTGAGGCACTAACAGTTGGTATGACCCACGAAATGGAGCGCGAAACCACGGAGGATATGTCGGCTCAAAAGGTCTATCCCCATGTGCCCAATG
>CAZWPX010000133.1:0-1541 GCA_964636125.1 uncultured Desulfobacterales bacterium
ATTTTTTAATTTAAATATTTAAGGGGGCGTTACATATGAAACGTTATCTGGAAACCGGAAATTTTGCCATTACACAAGGGGCAATAATGGCCGGCTGCAGGCTTTTCGCGGGGTACCCGATTACTCCGGCTACGGAGATTGCCGAAGCCATGTCCGTGAATCTCCCACTTGTCGGTGGCTATTATGTCCAGACGGAAGACGAATGTGCGGCCATGCACCTTGCCATCGGCGGTGCGGTTGGCGGTATGAAAACCATGACCGCAACATCAGGACCGGGGTTTATCCTATTTGCGGATCCCTATGGCTGGGCCATAGGCTGTGAAATACCGATGGTGGTACTTAACTCACAACGAGTCGGACCGGTCAGTGGTATCACCGGTGCTCCGGGTCAGGGGGAATTCTATAATGCCCGCTATCCGACCCAGGGCGGTAATTATGAAACCATCGTGCTGGCGCCCAACAGCGCCCAGGAAGCCATGGCGCTGACCGTGGAGGCCTTTTATCTTTCCGAGCGCTTCAGGACACCAGTGACCGTCCTGGCTGACCAGCTGGTTACAGACGGGCTGGAGGATATAAGTGTGCCGGAAACAGATGAAGAAAAGGCTGCCATGGGGTTCCGGTTCATAGATCGAAAGGTAAATATGGGGCCGGATTTTTATCCGCCAACCGATGAAATTGATATCCCGCCGGTGGTTTTAGGGTGTGGCGCAAATGCCCTGTGTTCCGACTGGACCCCTACCGAAGAAGGCTATGATATTGAAACTGTGGAGGCGCACCATAAGCACTCCTACCGGATGATTTACAAGATCAGGAACCATAAGGATGTAATCGAGCGTCACGAAGAATTGTTTGTGGATGATGATCCCGACATCATCGTGGTGGCTTACGGCAGTACATCCCGTACCGCAAAAACAGCAGTCAAGAAAGCCCGGGCCAACGGTCTGAAGATCGGGATGATCCGGCCGATTTCATTATGGCCGTTTCCCGATGAGCTGTTTCATCGGAAAACCACCTACCTGGCCGTGGAATTCAACTATGATGGTCAGATGGTACGCGAAATTCAAAGAGCTGTGCCGTCCGGGAGCAAAGTACATTTTTTCGGGCAATGCGGTGAACTGCCCAGTGTTGCCGATCTGCATGTTGTTTTTGATAAACTCCTGAACAATGAGCCCCTGGAAAGAGAAGGGTGGGAAAGGGAGGTGTGGTAAAATGGACAAACTATCGCAGAAATTATTAAGGGCGCGCAAAATACCCAGTACAGCCTGTTCAGGCTGCGGCCTGGGTCAGTCCCACAAGGCCACTGTAAAGGCACTGGACGAACTTGGTTATGGTGTTGACGATGTCGTCTGGGGGACCTCCATCGGCTGTGCCGGACGTCAGACATTTGCCACTTGGAAGGGTGATAATTTTGCCGGCACCCATGGCCGGGTATATGCCATTGCAAGGGGGCTCAGAGTTGCTTTGCCGCCGGAGAAAAAACTGGTTTTAACGGTGGGCGACGGGGATGCTTTCGGCATCGGGTTGAACCATCTCATGCATGC
>CAZWPX010000134.1:0-1539 GCA_964636125.1 uncultured Desulfobacterales bacterium
CGGCACCCGGTTTTTCAGGTCATTGCCTCCCAGGGTCAACAGGACAATGCGGGGCTCTTTTTCCAGCACCGTGTCGATGCGCGCCAGCGCACCGGCTGTGGTGTCGCCGGGTACCCCCAGGTTGACCACCGGCTCCCCAACCAGGGCGGCCAGATGAAAGGGATAATCCTGCCCCCGGGGGGCGCCCGTGCCGTAGGTCAAGCTGTCGCCGAAACAGACAATGGTCCTGCCGAAGGGCTTCGCATTTTTGATCTCGTGCGAAGGCAAAAACAGCCGATACCCGGAAAAGAGCACCAGGAGGCAGCCGATAACAATGCCGGTCTTTTTCATCTTTTCGATGTTCCTTTCAAACAGGGGCCTCTTTTAAAAATGCGTAATTCGGTGCCTGTCCTGATCACCAGAAATCCGGCTAATTGTCAATTCAATTTACAATTAGCCAGAAATTTACAAACTCATTCCGAGATAGTCAAGGCAGGGGGCAATTGACTTTTTGAGTTTGTAAATTCCTGATTAGCAGAATCTTGAGCCATCAATACTTGAATGTGCCCATTGCCGGAAATGGCAAATCTGCTCCAGGACAGAGCGGTTGGCCATGATGAACCCGCAGGATGTCCAGGGTTACCAGCCACAGGCAAATCAATATTCCGAATATTCTGACCACAATAATCTTTCACGGCAAAGTATACGTCATCAGCAACACCCGAAAAGGCAGATGTGCAAACGTCTTTGTCTCCCCTTCCGTAAACCCCAGTTTCAGATACCACGCCTTCAGTTCTAAATAATCAGCGATGATCCCGATACCGATCCTGGGTACTTCCAAATCAGCCGCCACCTGGAAGACCTGTTCCACCAGCCGCTGCCCGATGCCGTTGCGTCTATTACCGGGCAGTACCGAAAGCCGCTCCAGGTAGCATATGGTGGGGTCGGCCTTCTCAACGGCGACACACCCCACAGCCTCACTGTCTTGTTCGGCCAGTAGGTACCGGACCCCGCGCACCAGATCGCCCATAACCCAGGCGGGGGTGCAGTTAGAGGGATGTTTCGGGCAGTTCTCCGGTGTCAGGTTGAACCTGCAGGCCACGTCGGTGTGCGCTTTTTTAATGATCCCGGCCAGCAAATCGGCATCGGTTTCATCGGCGATTCTCATCATTTCGGTCTCTTTCATTTTACAGTTTCAATTCAAGATAAACGGCATCCTCAATAGGATTAAACAGATAGGCGTTTATGAGTGTAAATCACAGCATGACATACAACCGGTTGGCACTTTCCATCGAAGTCACTGTATCCAGCCGCATGAGGCGATACACGATTTCCCGGGTCGCCTCGGCTATTGGGGACAGGTATTGATTTATTGATATAGATCATCCCATCACCTTGAGTTGCTTTTCTTTCACACTTCTTTCGCCCCGTTTTGCCGACTGGCCGGCTGCGGGCTGTGAAAGACCAGTGCGCCTTAGGGGACGCCCTTTAGTTTTGCAGTTAACGGTCGATTAGTTTGTAACCTTTCTCTTGTACTATTCTCTCTCCTCGTTTCACTGA